>JASSUB010000080.1:0-2434 GCA_031963205.1 Mycoavidus cysteinexigens | reverse complement strand
CGTCGCAGCCGGCACGCCCCTTGAAATCATACGCGAGAATTTAGGCCATGCGAGTTTGAATACGACCACGATTTACGTCAAAGCCTCTAAAGAGCGGCGTTATCAAACTATGGACAGCTTTCTCAACCAAGTCTTGAGGGATCCGGCCTAGCGGTTATGCGGAAAGTCTCAGTAGGCTGGTGAAACAGAGCTGCACGAGACTCGCCCGCGACGAAGTCGCCTTCACGGAAGAAGAACGCCAGTGCAAACACCTTACAAGCCAGCCCGATACTCACCTCCTTAGTCTCCACTGCCCATTGCGCCATCTTGCGCCGGCAAGATGACTTTATCACTTTTTTTGCATCGCCTCCTGGATAATTTCTGACTTCAATCTTTCTTCCGCATACATCTTTTTCAGACGACGATTTTCTTCTTCAACCTCCTTCAACCTCGCTATCATCGACGCATCCATACCTCCGTATTTGCTACGCCATTTGTAAAATAGCGACGAACTTATTCCATGCTCGCTGCATAGCTCTGGTACCAGCGCACCTGCTTCTGCTTGCTTCAAGATACTAATGATCTGGCTTTCTGAAAACTTTGATTTCTTCACGTAAGACTTCCTCTTTCCGTTTGGAGAAAATTCTACTTTCAAATCCTATCAATTTGTGGGGGGATTACCGTGTGCGTCAACTCGCTCTGATAATTAAAATATAATTTCTTGTAAATTTAGTGTACAAATTTTATGATAGATGGAAATTGATTGGGGAAGTGATGGAGCAATTCACTTTTTAAGTGGAGTTACTATAGTTTTGATCTCTGGTTTTACTTTCAGCCCTAATAATTTTTTTTTAAACATTTTTTTAAATACTATCTTTTAGTCATAAAGACAAGCGCTTAAATTTTACGGGAATAAGCATGAAAAAACTGGCCTTAATAAGTTTGTTAACGATGGGAAGCTGGATCGGGGGGTGTGGTGGCGGTGATAATAATAACGTTGCTGGAAGTTCTAGTATTTTGTCAAAATCGGCTACAAGTGTCGGTTCTGAAGTAGGCAGAAACCCTATGTCTGAACAACAACGATTTCTTAATTTTGAAATAGAACATGGCCGAAAAATAACAGTAATGTGGTCTCGAACTGGACAAGGTATGGTGTCGCTTGAAGGCGGGGACCCGGGTACTGTGACTTTTTCTGAACATCAGCGCGCTATGTTGGTTACGCTGTCGCGGGATTCAGAGCAACCAGTTTCTCTCATTTTAATGGACGGCGGAGATAAAGCAGAAAACGATATATACAGAATTGAAGGAATTAATAATAGCCAAACAACTTCTCAGCATTATTTAGCAATAAAGCTTAGTGCTGAACAGAAAAGAGGGTCTGATTCGAAGGCTAAAAATGTATTTCTTAAAAAAGTAAATGAGCTGATCGAGCAAATTGGAATTAATAGTATATATGTGTGTACTGAAGATTTGGATAAGTCAGCGCACATAAATAACTCTTTATCATCAGCACCCACGCTCAGCACTGAGCCTGAAGAAAAATATGGAGAGATTTCTTCGCACCAACTTAACAATGAGAAGATTTCGTGGGCTGTATTTAGAGTGTGCGATGCGGGTATGTACAAAGTGCTCGTGAATGAAGATGATGCTCCACTTAAAGATCGGCGATTAGAGAGGCGGTCGGAGCAAATGGCGGTGCAAATGGCGGTGGAAGAACTGCGTGCGAAAACGCTGAATGAAACCCCATGATAAGCAGCAAGCTGCTCAGCACTCTTAAAAGAATGCGTTTGCTCGCAGCGAGTATTGCTTTGCCTACTTGCGGACCGATAGCGCGAATACTTTTCAATAGGTCCCAATCTTGTTTCAAAGCAGGGTGTTGGTTGATATGATCGTCAATATCTTGCTGCAGTTATTTTAGTTGCGTTTGCAAAAAAGTAATGCTGTCATCGAGCGATTTTTGAACACATTCAGGTTGCAACCCGAGTTTTTTCCTGACGGTTAAACTCACGCCGTCAGGCTTCAGCAATAACTTCTTGGCGGGCTGGTACATAAGACCAAAGCGCGGCGATTAAAAAACTATCCGCTCCGTCGGTTTTAGTGCGAATCGCTCAGGTATTTTCCAAGACTTTAATCTGAGCTGAATTGACAATGGAAACGGTGGCACCCGCATCGTATAAAATTTGCGCGGCTTGCTCTTGCAGGCGGCTCAGTAGCTCGAGGCTCCTTTTCCTTATAGCCCTTAAATTGTCTAGGGTCTTCTCAGAATTCGTGTCTGGTGTAATCACCATTCACCAAATAGTTTTTACGTGCGGATAAGCGCGTATCTTTTCATCTTTTGTCACCAGTGGTACGGCGAATTTACGCGCTGTTGCCACAATCATGCGATCCGCTGGGTCATTATGAAATTCGCCGGGCAAAACAACAGATTTAGTGGCGACATCTACCTCTAGGGGCA
>JASSUB010000079.1:0-2534 GCA_031963205.1 Mycoavidus cysteinexigens | reverse complement strand
CGATTTGCGTCGAACGCTCGCCGGAGATGGTAGTCGGGTTGCTGGCGATTCTAAAAGCGGGTGGCGCCTATGTGCCGCTTGATCCGGCTTATTCGGGAAAGCGCCTGGCGCATATTCTCGCCGATGCGGCGCCGTCGATCCTGCTGGCTGATGCGGCTGGCCGCAGTGCGCTGGGCGAGGCCGCCCTCGCCTCGCTGATGGTACTCGATCCCAATAAGTTGTCAGCACAGGCGCAAACCAATCCGCATGTGCCTGAACTCACCTCTCACCATCTCGTCTATGTGATCTACACTTCTGGCTCCACCGGCATGCCCAAGGGCGTGATGGTCGAACACCAGTCATTAATCAATCTATACGGCGCACTGCAGCACGCGGTATTCGCTCACTATCCTGTCCATGCTAAGGTGGGATTGAATGCCAGTTTTGCATTTGATGCATCGCTGAAAAGCCTGCTCAGCCTGCTGAACGGATGTACGCTCGTTCTAATTCCGCAGCCTGTCCGGTCCGATGGCGCAGCCCTGCTCCAATTACTGGAAACTACCAGCATTGACGTGCTGGATTGCACTCCGCTCCAGCTAGGGATGTTGCTGTCAGCGGACTTGCTCAAGTACTGCCGTCCACTGGCTATACTCGTCGGTGGCGAACCGATTGCGCTACCTATGTGGCAAACACTGGTCAATGCGTCACACCTGACGGTGTACAACGTTTATGGACCAACCGAATGCACGGTGGATGCAACGCTTGCTGTGCTGAACCCTGCTCAGGCGCTGCCCACGATCGGCCGTCCGATTGCGAACACGCGGATCTATCTGCTCGATGCACACGGCCAGCCGGTGCCACTAGGTGCAATCGGGGAACTGTATATTGGTGGTGCAGGCGTGGCGCGTGGCTACTTAAATCGTCCTGAACTGACGGCCAAATGCTTCGTTCGCGATCCGTTCTCGGCCGAGCCCGATGCTCGCATGTACAGGACAGGCGACCTGGCCCGTTATTTACCCGATGGCAATCTCGAGTTCCTGGGTCGCAACGACCATCAGGTCAAGCTTCGGGGCTTTAGGATCGAGCTTGGTGAGATCGAAGCGTGCCTCGCTGACCACCCGCAGGTGCGTGAGGCCGTGGTGCTCGCACGGGGCGAGGACAGTGACAAGCGGCTCATTGCCTATGTCGTGGCCGAGCCGGATGAAACGCTGGCGAGCACGCTGCGCGCGCATGTCGCAGCCGCATTGCCCGAGTACATGATGCCTGCCGCGTTCGTGCGACTGGATACACTCCCGTTGACGCCGAACGGCAAGCTGGATCGCCACGCGCTGCCCGCACCAGTCATTCCGGTTGCATCCAGCGGGCGAGTGCCGCGTACGCCACGCGAACAGCTTTTATGCGAACTGTTTGCGGAAGTGTTGGGTACCACCGCTCCGGTGAGCATCGACGATGACTTCTTCGAACTTGGTGGACATTCACTGCTTGCTGCGAAGTTGAGCAACCGGATTCGCGCAACGCTTGGCATTGAACTGTTCATGCGAGACCTGTTCAAGGCACCAACGGTGGCTGGACTCGGACAACAACTGGGCGAGCCGCACGACAACGACGCATCGTTTCGCGTCGTGCTGCCGCTGCGGGTCCGAGGTGAAGAACCGGCGTTGTTTTGCGTCCATCCAAGAAACGGACTCAGTTGGTGCTACGCCGGGCTGATGCGGCACTTGGATCGCAGTGTCCCGATTTACAGCCTGCAAGCGCGCCGGTTGTCGACGCCAGGCTATGTTCCCGACGGCATCGGGCACATGGCGTTGGATTACGTCAAGCAAATCCGCAGCATTCAGCCCGCGGGTCCTTATCGCCTGATGGGCTGGTCATTGGGCGGCGTCATCGCGTTCGAGATGGCGTGTGAGCTCCAGAGCAAAGGCGCACAAGTTTCCTCCCTCGCGCTACTGGATAGCCGCCTGGATAGCAGTGACGATCCGATTTACGCGTTTAACCGGCAAAGTATCATCTCCGCTTTGCTCAAGCATGCCGGATACGAAATACCGGACGGCGCGCCCATGCCGCCACTGACCTTCGCGCAGCGTCAGGATATCTTACAACGGGGTTCGAGCCCCTACGCGGCATTTAATGAGACACAATTCGAAGCACTGATGGCCTCCGCGGAATACAACTCGACATTGATGTCAAGCTATGCCCCGAACGCGGTGTTCGACGGCGACTTGTTGTATTTCAAAGCCACGCGGGGGCTGCTAAAACATCAATCCGAACCCGAAACATGGCGACCTCATGTGACGAGAAATATCAATGTGCATCCGGTCGACTGTGAGCATGACGCGATGATGACACCAGAAGCGCTGCAACAGATCGCCACGGTACTCGCGGCGCAGCTATCACACCGCTAAGCCAGATCACGCGCGTCGGGCAGTTCTCGGTGCGCTGGCGTCGCACGCCGCGTGTTGATGGGAGGTGTCATCGATGATGACACGAATGATTTGTTCTAAGAGCCTGTTTGGAGTCTCTTAAAAAAGCGATAATAAAGGCTTGATCCAAAAAGA
>JASSUB010000078.1:0-2552 GCA_031963205.1 Mycoavidus cysteinexigens | reverse complement strand
GAGCGCAGTCCTGCAATGATGGTGGGACTGCTGGCGATTTTAAAAGCGGGCGGTGTTTATGTACCGCTTGATCCAGCCTATTCGAGTGAGCGCCTTTCCTACATCCTTACTGACGCAGCGCCGAAAATGCTGCTAGCTGATGCGGCTGGGCGCGCTGCATTAGGTGAAGCAACCTTATCCTCAATAACCGCACTCGATCCTAATGAATTGCCGACATTGGCTATTACCAATCCACATATTCCCGAACTGAGTTCAAATCGTCTGGCTTATGTGATCTACACCTCCGGCTCCACCGGTACGCCTAAAGGGGTAATGGTAGAACATCGAAGTATTGTCAATCTTGCTCGGGCGCAACAGGCTTATTTTGAGATAGGTTCATCCAGTCGGGTCTTGCAATTTATCTCCTTTGGTTTTGATGCCAGTATTGGCGAAATCTTTACAGCATTAGGGAGCGGCGCAAGCTTATATTTGCCACTCGATGGTGTCCGTCGTGACCGAAATGAATTGTGGGATTATTTTGCAAAACATGCGATCACTCATGCTGCATTCCCCCCTGCGCTGCTTCAGGGGGACGAGGATTTCCCCAATCTGAAGACGCCTCTGACGTTGATTTTGGGGGGTGAAAAACCCAGTCCAGCATTGCTTAAAGCCTTGTCCAGCCAAGGTGTTATTTTTAATGCTTATGGTCCAACAGAAGCAACAGTGTGCACGACTGCGTGGTGTTGCCCATCTGATTTTAATAAAGAGGTTGTCGTCCCTATTGGGCGACCACTCGCGAACACCCAGCTCTATGTGCTTGATGCAAATGGTCAGCTGGCGCCAATGGGTGCCGTGGGAGAGCTGTACATAGGCGGAGCTGGCGTGGCGCGTGGTTATCTGAACCGTCCTGAATTAACCGCTGAGCGCTTTTTGCCTGATCCGTTCAGAGAAGATGAAGATGCGCGGATGTACAAAACAGGTGATCTAGTGCGCTACTTGCCCGATGGAAATCTGGAGTATTTAGGCCGCAATGACAATCAGATCAAGATCCGCGGATTCCGAGTTGAGCCAGGCGAGATCGAGGCGTGCCTGATCGAACATCCGCAGGTGCGTGAAGCCGTAGTGCTTGCGCTGGGTGAAGAAAGCGATAAGCGCCTAATTGCGTATGTGGTCGCTGAAGCTGATGAGCAACTGGCCTTTACCTTGCGCGCGAACCTTGCGACTAGGCTACCTGAATATATGCTGCCCGCTGCTTTTGTGCGGCTGGATGCGTTGCCGCTGACCACGAATGGTAAGCTGGATCGACGTGCATTACCCGCCCCATCTGATGAGGCCGTTGCTCGCCAGGCATATGAAGCGCCACAGGGAGAGGTCGAAAAAGCGCTCGCGGCCATCTGGACTGAGTTGCTTAAGGTCGAACGAATCAGTCGCTATGATAGTTTCTTCGCACTGGGAGGGCATTCCCTGCTTGCTGTGCAGATGATCGGACGTTTGCGTCGCTTAGGTCTGACTGTTTCCGTGCGAGTGCTATTCGATAAACCTACGCTCAAAGCGTTGGCGCAATCGCTAGGCCAGCATCGAGAAGTGGACATCCCCCCCAATCTGATTACGATCGATACCACTACCTTAACGCCAGCTATGTTGCCGCTGATTGATCTCAGCCAAGCTGACATCGATCGGATCGTTGAGCAGACGCCCGGTGGCGTGGCGAATATTCAAGACATTTATGCGCTATCGCCTTTGCAGGACGGTATTTTGTTCCATCACTTGCTGGCAACGAAAGGGGATCCTTATCTGCTAATTGCGCAGATGTCGTTTGACAACCGAGCCTTGCTCGATCGTTATCTGGAGGCGCTCCAGCAGGTGGTGAATCGTCATCACATACTGCGCACGGCGTTTATCTGGGAAGGGTTGTCCACGCCTGCACAGGTGGTTTGGCGTCATGCGCCGTTGTCAATCGAAGAGCTTTCTTTGGATCCAGCCGCTGGAACTTTTGACGAGCAACTCCTGCGCCGCTTTGATCTTAGTCAGCATCGCATTGATTTGACGCAAGCGCCGTTGTTGCGTTTGGCGATTGCGCAAGATGAGAATGGTCACTGGCGACTGGTTGAATTACTTCATCATCTGATCGGCGATCACTCGACGTTGGAAGTGCTACAGAGTGAGATACAGGCTTTCCTTGATGACCAAGGTGATATGTTGGCCCCGCCACAACCTTTCCGTAATCTGGTGGCACAGGCTCGTTTAGGAGTCAGCCAAGAGGCGTACGAGCACTTTTTTAGGGAGATGCTCGCGGAGGTGGATGAACCGACACTGCCTTTTGGGTTGGCTGAAGTTCATCGAGATGGTGCTCAAGTGACTGAGTCACACCGGATGTTGTCCCAGGAGCTAAATGATCGTCTGCGCACTCAGGCGAGGCGACTCGGCGTAAGCTTGGCTAGTCTATGTCATCTGGCGTGGGCACAGGTTTTGGCACGTACCAGCTCTCAGCGGCGGGTTGTGTTTGGCACTGTACTATTGGGGCGAATGCAAGGAGGTGAAGGAGCAGACCGTGCAATGGGCCTATTCATCAA
>JASSUB010000044.1:0-2592 GCA_031963205.1 Mycoavidus cysteinexigens | reverse complement strand
TATGACTTCGGATTGCTTCTGGTCCTGAATAAGGCTGGGATACCTGGGGAGTTACTATTCAATTTTAAAAAAGATTCTCGAACTAGCTTGATGAAACTGCGTAGGGCTATGCGGCATGTATCTCCAGCAGGAGCAAAGGGCTGGGGCCAATAAAATAATAAAAAGATGCATGCCGGATAGAATTTGCTTATGATATCCGTTGCTTTCAAGTCTTAAGATTAACCTAGTCCGTCACCTATGTGGCGAGGCGACATATAACGAAATATAACGTTTTAGGGGGAGTCATTATGCTAGATGTCATCAATGGGTTGGCTAATGGATGGGTTGCTTCACATGTGATGGGTAGCTTCGTCCGGCACGGAGTTTGGGAGGCGATGTCAGCCCGACCGATGACGCTTAAGAAGCTGGCATCACGCTACCGAGGCAATGCTGGGCATCTGCATGCGGGTCTGCGGCTCTTATATGAATTAGGTTGGGTGGAGTGGGATGAAGCGGACCGCTATGGAGTGGTTGCAGGTGCGGGTCTGGCACGACAGTTGCTGAACGATCTGGAGGAGTTGGCGCAATTACCTGTGGCGCAAGCGCTAGCGACTGAACAATCCGCGCAGTCCGAATGCTTACTGCGCTGGCTGGATCGCTGTAATGCGAGTTGGCCCGGAGTCGAGCCCAGGGTGGCGAGTCTCTTGGACGGTGCTTTGTTGGCGCCATTGCTCGCGTACCTGCCCAGATTGGGCTCTGACATATTGGCACAAACGCAGCCAAGTGATATCTCCGTGGCTGCGTTACACGCGCTGCACACCTTATTCATTCAGCGTGGTTGGGGGCACATTGAGGCGGCAGGTTTTCAGTTAACGCCGAGTGGCCGGGGGTTGCTGGCGGATAGTGACGCTTTGGGTACGGTGCTGTCCTACACACCGATGCTTCGTCATATGGATGATTTATTGTTCGGCGATGCTCAGGCCTTCTTTGGCCAGGGTGAGCCGGAACATGAGTTGCATCTGAACCGTACGGTCAATGTCACCGCCAGTGGCATGCAACACCAAAGTCATTTTGCTGAGCTTGATACCCTCATTCTACGCATCTTTGATCACCCTCCTTTAGCCACGCAACCTCGTTACATCGCAGATATGGGATGTGGTGACGGAAGTTTGCTGCAGCGAATTTACGAACTTATCAAAACGCGCTCAGCACGGGGACAGGCGTTGGCGGAATATCCACTCACTCTGATCGGCGTGGATGACAACGCGTTATCACTCGAAGCCACAGCAAAAACATTGGCGGGGTTACCCTACTTACTGGTGCGGGGAAGTATCGGCGACCCGCAACAATTGATTGCTGATTTAGCCGCGGCAGGCATCGAAGATTCAGAAAACATTTTGCATGTGCGTGCATTTTTAGACCATGAGCGTCCGTTCCGGCCGATTGAGGATAAGAAGGCGGCTCAGCGACGGGAGGGATTGGAGTATACCGGCGTGTACGTAGCGCGCGACGGCAGTGATCTCCAGCCCGCACAGGCAGTACAGGGGTTAGTTGAGCATCTGCGTCGCTGGCGCATGGCAGTTTCTCGCTTTGGATTGCTTTTACTGGAGGGGCATTGTCTGCGGCCGAATACCGTTAAACGCTTGGGCAATACGACAGAAAGCGCTCATTTTGATGCTGTTAAAGCATTTTCTGGTCAGCAACTGGTCGAAGCTTCGGTTTTTTTAATGGCGGCGGCTGAAGTTGGCTTATTTCCTGAGCCGGGTCTATCGCGCACGTTTCCCGAGCGGCTAAACTTTACCCGTCTCTCTTTGCATCGTTTGCTCCCCCAGTTTTATACGATTCGTCATCCAGTACGAGCCGATCTATCTCGCCTCAAGTACCTTAACCAAATGTGCGAGCCCAGCGCCATGCGTATCTCTACAGCGGAAATAAAACGGCGCGTGTGTGATGATCCGCAGCAGCAAATGGTGTTGGAGTTTGGCGGACAGATTGCGGCTGTATTGTATACACAGCGCATTGATTCTGTTGAAGCACTGCGCAGCATAGACTATGCTGAAGTCGGACGTTTATGCCAAGCAGAAGGCCGTTATGTGCAGTTGTTAGGATTATTTGTTGCGCCCGAGATGCATGGACGAGGGTTCAGTGATGCGCTGCTTGACTTGATGCTGGTCTATGGCTCGCTGCTTGACGGTGTAGAGGCTATCGTAGGTGTCACACGCTGCGCTCACTATAGTCTGTATCAGGCAGAGTGCAGCCTTGACCAGTATATTGAGTTATGTGACGAACAGGGCCAATTGCTCGATCCGATGCTGCATTTCCATACTTCGCATGGTGCGGTGATACGCGAAGTGCTGCCGGGGTTTAGGCCAGGAGACACAGATAACGAAGGGGCCGGGGTTTTAATTGAATATCGCTTGCGCTCTGAGCAGCAGACGGTCGTTGAAACCGCAGGTCCACAGGCGGTAGCCACTGATACTAAGCTAGTTGTCAATCAGCTTGAGCCGATCCTGCGCAACGCTGTGATAGAGGTATTGGGCAGTCAACGGGCCACCGCTTATGATCCCCAAGCGCCGCTGATGGAGATGGGGCTCAGTTCGCTGGAATTGCTTG
>JASSUB010000026.1:0-31410 GCA_031963205.1 Mycoavidus cysteinexigens | reverse complement strand
TCGTCAGGCTTCTCTATTTAAGCAAAAAGCCTCCCCTCAACGGAGGCTTTTTGTGCTTTAGGCCTCTCTTTTGAGTCGCTTGCCTTTCCTCAGCGGTTTTGAGCGCACTATCCAGCCCTCTATTCTTTTGAGTCGTTTTCCTTTCTAGATCATTTCTGCTGCACCGTTTCTGATTATTCGCCTCCTTGGGTAGCTACAGCCCTATAATACTCGACCAAAATAACGTCTAAATGAATCATATTCATCTAGATTTCGATAAAACTAATATAATTCAGCGCCATCACCTACAATAGCAAAGCTTCGTATGCAATACTGGTATAGGGCAGTTGTTTTGGTATACTGAAAATACATGACCCTCACCGAACTCAAGTACATCGTTGCAATTGCTCGTGAACGGCACTTTAGTCGTGCGGCTGACGCTTGTTTTGTGAGCCAGCCGACTTTATCAGTCGCAATCAAAAAGCTCGAAGATGAACTGAATGTGCAAATTTTTGAACGTGGTACCAGTGAAATCAGCGTAACCCCGATTGGCCAACAAATTATTGCGCAGGCACAACGTGTTTTGGAACAAACCCAGGCAATTAGAGAAATTGCTAAACAAGGCAAAGATCCTCTGATAGGACCGATACGCCTTGGTGTGATTTATACAATCGGGCCTTATCTGCTGCCTTCGCTGGTTAAGCAAATGATCAAGATGGCGCCACAAATGCCATTGATGCTGCAAGAAAATTTTACTTTGAAGCTAATTGAATTACTTAAGCAAGGTGAAATTGATGTGGCTGTGATTGCCTTGCCATTTCCTGAAACTGGGCTGGTCATGCGGCCACTGTATGATGAATCCTTTGTGGTTGCCTTACCTAAAGGGCATCCATGGCAACAACAGACTTCGATTGATGCCCACGACCTTAAGCAAGAAACCATGCTGCTCCTTGGTCATGGACATTGTTTTCGAGACCATGTGCTCGGCGTGTGTCCAGAGTTGATGCGTTTTTCACAGAATGCGGATGGGATTCAGAAAACCTTTGAAGGTTCATCGCTTGAAACCATCCGCCATATGGTCGCAAGCGGAATTGGCATTACCGTGCTGCCGTGCACTTCCGTGCCGGCTGAGCAAATTGGCAAGCATAAGATAACGCATCATAAGAATGCTGTTGATCATGCTATGCTGAGTTATATTCCATTTAAAGCACCGGCACCGGACCGCCGGGTGGTGTTGGCATGGCGCAAGAGCTTTACGCGTATGCCCGCCATTGATGTGATTTGTTCAGCCGTTGCTGCCTGCAATTTACCGGGAGCAAAAAAACTGGATTTACCCGCTAAGCAAGCATAAAACGCATTTAATTTAAGTTGCCTAAATGCCGCATACTGAATCCACTCATGTACCACAGTAATTCTTTTTTAAGGAGCATGTAATGACTAAAAAAGTTTCAGCAACGAATATCAATATTGGCATTAGCGATCAAGATCGCAAACACATTGCCGAGGGTTTAAGTCACGTATTGGCGGACACCTATACCTTATATTTAAAGACCCATAATTTCCATTGGAATGTCACCGGTCCGCAGTTTAATACCCTGCACCTCATGTTTGAAACTCAATATACTGAGCTTGCTATTGCGGTGGATGAGATTGCCGAGCGGATTCGGGCCCTCGGTTTTCCGGCGCCTGGCAGTTACCGTGAATTCACAAAACTCTCTTCTATCCCTGAGGCGGAGGGCGTGCCGGCGGCTGAAGAGATGGTTCGTCAACTGGTCGAAGGCCATGAAGCCGTAACACGAACTGCGCGCAAATTTTTTCCAGTAGCCGACGATGCGCAGGATGAGCCCACTGCGGATTTACTCACGCAGCGTATGCAAACCCATGAAAAAACCGCCTGGATGTTACGTTCTATGTTGGCATAAGCAAATGGCCGTTCACACAATCGCTTGGCTTGTACCATACTGGCGTTTGCTGCGTCTGGATAAACCGATTGGTATTTTGTTATTGCTGTGGCCAACCTTGAATGCGCTCTGGATTGCATCGAATGGCCCGCCGTCATTGTCGCTGTTGCTGATTTTTGTGATTGGTACGATTCTGATGCGTTCAGCTGGCTGTGCAATTAACGATTATGCTGATCGGGATTTTGACCGATATGTTGAGCGCACGCGTGAGCGGCCGATTACTTCTGGCCAAATTGCGCCTTGGCGGGCGCTGGTGTTGGCAGTCGCCATCAGCTTATTTTCTTTTCTGTTAATTGCCTCTCTCAATGCAATGACCAAATGGCTCGCACTGATTGCGGTGTTGCTTGCGGCCAGCTATCCCTTGACCAAACGCTTTTTCGCATTACCGCAAGCTTATCTAGGCTGCGCCTTTGGTTTTGGTATCCCGATGGTATTTGCCGCGGTGCAAAACCAACTGCCGCCGCTAGCGTGGGCTATGCTGACTGCCAATATATTTTGGTCAATTGCGTATGACACAGAATATGCAATGGTGGATCGTGAAGATGACCGAAAAATTGGTATCCGCACTTCAGCGCTGACCTTTGGTCAATACGATGTGCTGGCGATTATGGGGTGTTATGGGTTATTTCTGCTTATTTACGCGGCAATAGGGATTGCACTTGCTTATACCTTGGTATTTTGGCTCGGCTTGCTAGGCGCTATGCTATGTGCCGCGTATCATTACACCTTGATTCGTAGCCGCGAGCGGTTTGGATGTTTTGCCGCTTTCAAACACAATAACTGGCTTGGCGGACTATTGTTTGCGGGTATTGCTGCGCATTATGCGCTGGCTTAAATGTGGCGATATGGATCTAAAGATAAGTGGATTAGATTTTAAGATAGAAAAATAGACGCCAAACTGGAGCGGCTTGAACTGCGCATGATTGTCAAACTCACCGTTATCATGGGGGTCTTGCTCAGTGCGGCAGTTGCCTTCAGCAAACTTCTCTAAACGGCCGTTGTCTAAAGTTTAAGTTTGTCCAAACTCATCTGCCATTTGCTCCGCCCTCGCCCGGGCAGCAAATGCGCCACGCATAATGGCTTCTTTTACGCCATCCGCAGTAAACGACGTAAGCGCTGCGGCAGTCGTTCCTCCTTTTGAGCTGACGCGTTCTCGTAGTGTGCTCACGGATTCATTCGATTGCATAGCTAACTGGGTAGCGCCATTCACGGTTGCAAGCGCCAGCGAGCGGCTTTGAGCGGCATCAAATCCAAGTTGCCGGGCTGCCTCTTCAAGTGCTTCAATAAAGTAAAATACATAAGCCGGGCCGCTGCCAGAGATTGCCGTGATAGCGTCGATTTGCTTTTCATGTTCACACCAGATGACTTGCCCTGCTGCGGCTAACACGGTTTCAGCAAGCTGACGGCCCTGTGCACTCACGCTATTCAATGCAGTAACGCCTGTCACACCCATGCCAATTGAGGCTGGCGTGTTGGGCATGGCACGCACAATCCGTGTATAACCGCCTAGCCAGTCCTGTATCGTTGCCGCACGAATACCCGCCGCGATGCTAATCACAACTTGCCTGTTTAGATATGGGGCGATTGCGTGAGCAATCTCTTTGAGTTGCTGTGGTTTAACCGCTAAGACGAGCGCGTCATAGTGATGCAGAGCTGGACTGATCATGGTGCTGGTGCGGATCTGCCATTGCGCTTCAAGGCGCGCGCATACATCGCTATTAACATCAATTGCATATAAATTCGATGCAGATAGGCCATCTTTAACCAACCCGCCGATGAGCGCATTGGCCATATTGCCGCCACCAATAAAAGCAATTTTCATAGGGGCTTCGTTGGCTGACTGATGCATTGAATACTATCCTCTTAAATTTAATTAATCTCTGACGCGGGTACCAAAGATCGCTGAGCCAATGCGTACCAGTGTTGCGTCTTCGAGTATGGCGGCTTCTAAATCAGCCGACATGCCGGCTGATAAAGTATCAAGTGCGAGCCCATCGTTACGTAGCGTAGCAAACAGCTCAGACACCTTGCGATATGCCAAACGCTGCGCATCAAGAGTATCAGTCGGGGCTGGAATGGTCATCAAGCCACGTAATTTGAGCCGCGGTAGGATTGCCAGTGCATGTGCTAGCGAGACTGCATCGGCGGCAGAGGCGCCACTTTTACTGGCTTCGCCGCTCAGATTAACTTGTAGGCAGATATTGAGCGGCGGCAGATGGATGGGACGTTGTTCGGAGAGCCGCTGGGCGATTTTAAGGCGATCCACGGAATGCACCCAATCAAAATGCGTCGCCGCCGATTTTGTTTTATTGCTCTGTAAAGGCCCAATAAAATGCCATTCTAGTTGCCCGCGCAAATCTGCTAACGCCTTGATTTTCTCTAGCGCTTCTTGCATATAGTTTTCGCCAAATGACGATTGTCCGGCAGCATAAGCGGCGCGAATCATCTCGGCAGAAAAGGTTTTTGAAACAGCTAGCAAGCTTACGGCATTCTCACTCCGGCCCGCTACGCGCGCCGCCTTGGCAATGCGCTGGCGGATGGTGTTGAGTTGGTTAGCAATAGCGGACATGGAGGCAGCGGAAATCGTTTTGCACTATGGGTTAATTGCTACGGCTGCGCGCAATCCGCCGTTGTCTGACCGCCTCCGCCAAGCCTTCTAGTACTGTCACGCTATCGTTCCAATCAATGCAAGCATCGGTAATGCTTTGCCCGTAAGTTAGCGGCCCATCCCCTTCGAGATCTTGCCGGCCTGCAAGCAAGTGCGATTCAATCATGACGCCAACAATCCGCTCATCGCCGTTAGCAATTTGTTTACCTATATCAGCACAGACCGGAATTTGGTTTGCGTATTGTTTGCGACTATTGGCATGACTGGCGTCGATCATGACGCGCGCAGCAAGGCCGGCTTTGGCAATTTCCGCGGCCGTCGCAGCCACGCTTGCTGCATCGTAATTAGGCGTTTTTCCACCGCGCAAAATTAAGTGACAATCTTCGTTGCCGGTGGTAGAAACAATGGCTGACTGGCCGCCTTTGGTAACCGATAGGAAATGATGGGGCCGCGAGGCGGCTTTAACTGCATCGACGGCAATTTTGATATTACCGTCCGTGCCATTCTTGAACCCCACCGGACAGGAAAGACCAGAAGCCAGTTCGCGGTGCACCTGAGACTCTGTGGTACGCGCCCCAATCGCCCCCCATGAAATGAGATCTGCCAAGTACTGCGGGCTAATCAAATCAAGGTATTCAGTCCCAGCTGGCAGGCCCAGTTGGTTAATTTTTACCAGTAACTCGCGCGCCGTGCGTAGACCGTCATTGATCCTGAAACTATTGTCTAGGTCAGGGTCATTAATCAGGCCCTTCCAGCCAATGGTGGTACGAGGTTTTTCAAAATAGACCCGCATCACGATTTCCAACTCGCTCGCTAAGCGCGTGCGCTCAACCACGAGTTTATGAGCGTATTCAATGGCCGCCTGTGAGTCATGAATTGAACAGGGGCCAATCACTACAATCAGCCGATCTTCGATGCCATGCAAAATACGATGCAGCGCTTGCCGGCTATCGAAGATGAGTTGCGAGTTTGCTTCTGTACATGGAAATTCTCGGATCAGTTGCGCAGGCGGCGCGAGTTCTTTGAGTTCGCGAATACGGACATCGTCAGTATTGTGCGGGGACATAAAATTCTCCTGCAAATCGGTGAGTATTTTGATTAAACTGTGCCGCCAACCGTCATCTGGTCAATACGTAAGGTTGGCTGACCGACCCCGACTGGAACACTTTGCCCTTCTTTGCCGCAAACGCCAATGCCGGTATCAAGGGCCATATCATTGCCTATCATGCTGATATATTTAAGCGATTCAGGACCACTGCCAATCAAAGTGGCGCCTTTGACCGGCGACGTGATCTTGCCGTTTTCAATCAGATACGCTTCGGAAGTTGAAAAAACAAATTTGCCATTTGTAATATCCACCTGACCGCCACCAAAATTGACCGCATATAAACCATTTTTAACCGAAGCAATGATTTCTTCTGGATCTTTATCACCGTTTAGCATATACGTATT
The DNA here is from genome assembly GCA_031963205.1 of Mycoavidus cysteinexigens. Lineage (GTDB taxonomy): Bacteria > Pseudomonadota > Gammaproteobacteria > Burkholderiales > Burkholderiaceae > Mycoavidus > Mycoavidus cysteinexigens_C. The sequence goes on along the minus strand of JASSUB010000026.1, from coordinate 25,410 downwards.
GGTCATGCGCGGTAACGGTAGGTGCGCATAGGATTCACGGCGGGCATTGCCGGTGATGGGCATGTTCATTAACTGGGCATTCAGGGTATCTTGCAGATAGCCAGTTAAGATGCCGTTTTCAATCAAACTGGTGCATTGGGTTGGATTACCTTCATCGTCGATATTCAGCGAACCGCGCCGATTGGCTAAGGTGCCGTCGTCAACCACACTGACACCTTTCGCGGCAATTTGTTGGCCGACACACCCGGCAAAGGCGGACGCGCCCTTCCGATTGAAATCGCCTTCGAGGCCATGGCCAATGGCTTCGTGCAATAAAACACCAGGCCAGCCAGGACCTAAAACCACGCTCATGACGCCAGCAGGCGTCGGCCGGGCGTCAAGATTGACCAATGCTGCATGCACCGCATCATCAACATAGCTGGCCAACACGGCATCGCTGAAATAATCATAAGTGAAACGGCCGCCACCGCCACCATTGCCGATTTCACGACGGCCATGCTGCTCGGCAATGACCGTGACAGAAACCCGTACGAGCGGCCGTATATCAGCAGCCAGCGCACCGTCGCCACGTGCGATAAGCACTACGTCGTACTCTCCGGCTAGGTTGGCCATCACTTGTTTAATGCGTGAGTCGCGGCTGCGCGCCATCTGTTCAATGCGCTCAAGCAAGGCAATTTTTTCGTGAGCGCTGAGTGAGGTGAGCGGGTTAGTGCCTACATAAAGCTCGCGTCCTGTGACGCTATGTAACGAGTTGACTGCGCCAACGCGGGCGTGGCCTCCGCCTTGCTGGCCGAGCGCATGCGTGGTGGCGACTGCCTGTTTGAGTGCGGCTGACGACAAGTCATCTGAGTACGCAAAAGCGGTGCGCTCACCGGCTACCGCGCGTACGCCGACACCTTGGTCAATGCTAAATGAGCCCGCTTTGACAATACCTTCCTCAAGGCTCCATGACTCGCTGTGGGTTGCTTGAAAGTACACGTCCGCATAGTCAACCCGGCGCGTAAAAATGTCGGCGAGCGTGCGCGCGAGCAGTGCTTCGTCAAATCCATAAGGAGACAGCAACGTCTCTTTGGCGATAGCGAGAGAGTTTTTGGCAATAGCAAGAGAGTTAAAGCTGGCTTCAATAGTATTCATAAGCGTCATTTAAGGGCGACCATGCAGTCATTGTGCAGGAGCCGCTTCGATTGGAAGATCAATTTTACTCGCTTCGCTTGGAATTCGTTCAATTTGCGGGTTGGCCCATGAGCCGGTAATGGCATATTGGTGCGAGAAATTGTGTGAGATGGCGGCCGATAGGGCTAATTGCGCTAGATAGCTGCTAAAGCCGAGTAAAGGATTAATCGCGGCAGTAGCCAATGCGGCGGAGCCTGCGTCAATCGATGGTACTACGGTAACAAGTAAACTTTGCTTTTCTTGCGGAAAGTGGGTACTGCCGCTCATAGTGATGCGTGCGCTGGAGCTTAATATCTCAAAATTATCAGTGTAACCGATGCCATTTTTGACTGTTCCAGTCCCCTGGATTTGGTCAAAGGTCAAGCCTGAGCCAAATATGCCACGAAAATCGAGCATGAGAAAGCGCGCTAGACTTTGCAACGACAAGACGCCGAGCAATTTACCTATGCCCGGCTCAACTTGCAGAATTTGTCCGCGCTGTAAATTAAATGATAATGAACTGTTCAAGCTTGGGTAATCAATGGTGATGGGCGTGCCTTGCCAGTTCACCTTGCCAACCAAGGTGCCGCTGCCATTGCGCAGGGTCCGTGGCAGCCCGAAGCGATCTAATAGGTCGCCGGCGTTATTGATTGCGAGCTTGAACTCGAGGGCAGTCTGGCGGCGGTTGTTATGTGTCCCCAGCGTTGGGGCTTGGGCGATCTGCTGGTGGCGCGGCAGGCTCCAGTAGCCGGTTGCGTTTAAAGTTGCGGCGGGATTCAGAATGTGTAATTTGTCGAGTTGCCAAATTGGCGCGCCGTTGCCATCGGTCGTATTGTGCGCCGCCACTTCAACTTTTCCCAGAGCATGGCCGCGTACGGTCAGTTGGTCAATGATCCAATCAATTGCCGGCAGCGCGTTGGCCTGATCTTCGAGCTTTTTGCTAGTTAGCGTAGGTTCGTCAGTAGTTATTGAGGCGGGCAGGGTGAAATATTTAAAGCGCGCCCGTAGCGTGCCGCTTGGAGTGGATAAAAAAGGCTGCCAGTTCAGGTCGCCTAAAGCTTGAGGCGAAACGAGGCGAGCTTGCCAGCCGCTGCCGGTGCGATTTGCGTTAAGTTCAAGAGTTTCCCAATGCCGGTTAGCCGCTGTCAGTTTTTTGATCTGAGCATGCAGATGGGTCGGTAGCCAAGCTGACCAAGTTGTCATTAGATTGGCTTGTGCGTGATTTTTCAGTGGCGTGGAGGTAGTCAAACCAGGAGACGTGAAAAGCGGGCTCAGGGTGGTCAGCCACGCATCCAAATTGAGCTGTTTGAGATTCACGGTCGCGGTGATACAGCGTGCTGGCAAGCGCTGTTTTGGACAAATTCTGGCCGCAACAGGCCCGCCGATAGCAATTTGGCCGTCGACTACGGCCGGTTGTGGGTGGCTACGCAGTAAATAAGTTGCGCTCAGCGGACCAATTTGCAGATTAAGGCGGCGCTGGGAAAGCGTCGAGGGCTTGGGTATTGGGTGGGTACTCGCGCGGCTGGCGTTGGCTGATTGAGTCGCTCGGATGGGGTCGGCGGGTTTCAGCGCCAAGCGAAGTGGCATGGGCGTACTAGCGTCTTTGGCAAATGGCGCTGGCAAACCAAGGCTTAAACCAGTTAAGTCAGAGATTGCGGTAATTTGCGTGGCGGCGTGTTTAGGGGCTTGTATATTGATTTGATAGTCTGCGGCGCCATTTAGGTGGTGAGCTAGCGCCGCGAGTGGACTGTCATGCGAGATCTTCTGCAGTGCTTGAGCGGATAGTTGGCCATTGAGCACGATGGCGGTGAAACCGCTTGCTTTGACACCGCCGGTGCCGCTTATTCTGCCTCCTAGCCATTGCGCTTGAGGTTTGACCAGCGTGAGCGTGCGCTCAGTAAAATCAAGCTGGCCGGTGAGGGCGGTAAGCGGTGGCAAAGATCCCCAGTTTAAGCCGTTATCGGCAAAATTCAACGCCCCGTTAACCCCTGTATGCTCTCGGCCATCGCGCGGCACCTCAAGACGCAGCTTAAGTCGTGCGTTGCCACTGGCGCGCAACCGGTCAGTCAAGTGGGTAGTCCAATCTGGAATTGGGCTGGCATTGAGGTAGTGCAGCATATCGTCAAGCGGTCCATGGGCTAGGCCACTAATCACTAAGCTGTCTGTGCGGGTGGATATATCATTGATATCTGCTTTGATCTTGCTAAGCATGACATGCCGATAGCGAGCAGCGTCGGCGGTTACTCTCAGTCGACTGCGAGCTAGCTCAAAACGGCCGCGGATACTCTCCAGCACAGGCCATTGGGTAATCGCTGCAGCGCTGGGATCTGTTGCGGGATAAGACGAAGGGTCAAAGCGGCCATGTTCAAACGGCGCTAAAACATAAAAAACGCCGGGTTTTTGTGGGGCTTCAAATGGAAAATCATCAAGCGCTCCTTGTACCTCGATGACCGCTTTGCGTGAGACTCCGCCAATCAGTGCATGTTTGAGGTAAGCCCGCAGTTTTGGGTTAATCTGGGTGGGCAGATAGCGTGGCACACGGGCAACTAGCAGGCGCTTAAAATTTGCCGACAACTTTAAATAACCTTGTTTGGAGGCGCTGTTTGACCAAGCTCCATGCACACTACCAGCGGCATCGGCGTTGGCAAAACTGAGGCGAGGAAGCTGGACTTGAAGGAGCGTGCTTGAGTCAAGACGCTTAAACTGCCAATGCATTTTGCCAGTGAGACTATCGAAATTGAGCGTTGGCTCATCAAATAGGCTCTTAAGAGTGATTGACGTTTGTTTTGACGCCAGTGTCAGTGTGCCGCGAGTCTCATTGGCATCAATTGAACCGGAAAGATTAGTCAAGCCAAACCAAGCGGGGGGTGACTGGCCTGCGCTGGTGTTGGCTAGAGCGGATGTGGGTGCGGCAATGCCAATATTTTCAAGTTGCGCTTTAAAACGGTAGTGTGCAATGGGCGTATTGCCCGCTTCATTTGAGCCGGCAATCGCGGCATCAGCGTGAGTGGCGGGCGGGGGTTGCTCCCATTCTATGGCGTAATCACGCAGTACACCACGTGGTTTGATAAGGGCGATCTGGTGGGTTAGTGTGGGTGAGATGGGTAATAGCTGAGCGAATTTACCCAATAAGCGCAGATCGACGAGATCGCCGTGCAGGGTAATGCGCTCACCACGTCCTGTCAGGGGCGAACAATAACGTCCGTTGAAACGCCCAATTAGATTGACGGGCGTGTTATGAGCCGCATCGGCTAAGCTTGATGTTTGCTCCAGACGAGCCGACAGCTGCTGAATGTGCACCGATATATCGGGTGGCAGGCGTGGTTGGTCGCCATGATTAAATAGCGTGAATTGCGCACTGGTTAGCGTGAGGGCTAAGTTTGGTTGGGCTTCGTCTTGCCAATGGAGGGTACTGTTATGTAGAGAGATGGTTTTTTGTAAGAGCAGCCAGCCCAACCCCGCGTGCTTGCTGTTGTGATGGTCCGTGAGCGGAATCTTAGCGGGTATGCCTGCAATCAATAACCGACCATCGGCAGTGCGCCGGGCGGTCATTTCTGGGGCGTAAATATTTAGGCTCGCGAATATCGGTTTGAACCAGAGCAAAGAGCGCCATGCTAGGGCGGCACTGGCGCGCGGTATGCTGAGGGTGGCGCGGCCGGTGGCGTCGCGTAGGGTCAATTGAGAAATTTCAAGACGAGGGTGCAGTGCCTGCCAGTGTCCGCTAAGTTGACCGATTGAAACCTGCATCCCAAGCGCGTGCGAGGCAGTTTGTTCAAGGCGGGGCCTGAAGGTGTCAAGTTTTGGCAAAATGCCATAGCGTAATGTGAGTGCTGCCGCTGCCATACCGAAAAAGAGTAACAGCGCCAGTCCTGCGAAAACGGTAAATATGAGCTTGACGCATGAGCATGGTTTAAAAAAACGGCCTCTGCCCTTGGCTGTGCGTGGCGTGTGGGTTGGCTTAGAGGCGGGTGTGCGAGCGGGCATGCAGCGGCTAAGGGGCTATGAAATTACAGTAAAATTGAAGGAATCGGCTTATGCGGGAATGTAACACGATCCGCAGTTCAAGCTTGGCCGTATTATCCTTAATTCCATTCGCAGTTGACGCAATGCGCTCTTGAGTTGCGCTTCAGGGTAGAGGCTTACGTGTACTTCAATTTTTTTCTTAATCTAGACTAACGATGGAACCTATTTTGCGAAGCGTTACGTATTCTCGTTATAGCCAGCGCATAATGCATGCTCAGCCTGAGTTGGTTGGTTTGGTCACGCAAGCGTGTGTCGTTCCATTGTCACGCGCAGACATGGCGCAGCGGCTTGCGACACTATTATCAATAGATGCGGTGCGCCCCCCTGAAGCGCTGCTCAAAAGTGCATTGCGTCAACTGCGAACGGAAGTATTTTGTACGGTGATGGAGCGTGACCTTGCGGGCACAGCTGACCTGACCGAGGTGACCGGCGCGATGAGCGATTTGGCTGAACTAACGATTCAATGCTCGCTCTCGGTACTGAATGCCGAGTTAGAAACATTATATGGCACGCCCTATGGCGCGCATGACCCTCTACCGCAAACGCTTGGTGTGGTAGGCATGGGTAAGTTGGGTGGCTATGAGCTCAATGTCTCATCAGATATTGATTTAATTTTTGTTTATGCCGATGAAGGTGAAACCACCGGCGGTGAGCGCTCGCCCATTTCAAGTCATGAATATTTTTCAAAGTTGGGTAAAAAACTCATTGGCGCGCTGTCTGAATTCACCGCCGATGGTTATGTGTTTCGCGTGGATATGCGTTTGCGGCCTAACGGCGAAGCCGGGCCACTGGTCTGCAGTCTGCCTATGCTAGAGGAATACTTCTATGTTCAAGGGCGCGAATGGGAACGCTATGCTTGGATTAAAAGTCGGTTAGTGAGCGAGACCGAGAGTGACTCCGCTAAGCACCTAGCCGCGCAGCTTGAGGCTCTGGTCCAACCCTTTGTGTACCGGCGCTATCTTGATTTTGGGGTGATTGATGCGGTGCGTGCGCTGCATGCGCAAATTCGGCGAGAAGCGATGCGTCGTGCTTCTATGCGACCCGATAAAGCCGACGATATTAAGCTTGGGCGCGGAGGCATTCGAGAAATTGAATTTTGCGCGCAGGTTTTTCAATTGATCCGAGGTGGCCAAGATGCAGGCTTTCGCGTACGCCCAACCTTGCAAGCCTTAGCGTATGCTGCATCGCAAGGCTTGTTGGCGCCGGCGGCGGCCACCCAACTGGCAGAGGCTTATGGTTTCTTGCGGCAGTTAGAGCATCGTTTGCAGTATGCCGATGATGCGCAAACCCATGTTCTGCCCGTGGCTGAGTCTGAGCGCGCGCGGCTAGCCGCTTCGCTTGGATTTGCTCACTATGCAGCGCTTAGGCAAACATTAGACGAGCATCTATCCAACGTTGAGCGGCAGTTTAACGAGATCTTTGCAGATAAAAACGATAGCCATTATGGGCTGAGTAGTACAGCGAATCGTGCCACCCACCCTATGCCGGCGGCCATCACAGGCGTTGCAGAAACCGTTAGCGCAATCACGGCAGGCGCTACGGCACAATCCATAGCAGTGGCAGAAGCTGCCGCACTGGTTTGGAGTGAGGCGCTGGATGATGAAAATACGCCTCAATTACTCGAATACGTGGTGGCTTTGGGTTTTAACGCACCCGCTAAGGTTTTGTCGCGTTTAACCACCGTCTGGCGCTCCGTGCGTCATACCAGCTTGCCCGAAAAAAGCCGCATGCGTTTTGATTTACTCATCGAGCGGGCACTCCATTCTATGCATGAACTTGCCGCGAAGCGTCGTGATGAAACGCTATTGCGTTTCCTTGATCTGCTCGAGGCGATTAATCGGCGCGGCGCCTACCTGGCATTATTAACCGAATATCCAGCGGCCCTGGCCCGGGTGCTATCAACCTTAGGTGCTTCGCGCTGGGCGGCGGATTACTTATGTTCCCATCCACAGCTGCTAGATGAATTGCTCGATGATGAACTGCTAGTGAGTACCTTCGATTGGCCCGCCTTTAAAGCTGCACTGGCCGCGCGGCTGGCTGCAGCCGATGGAGTTGAGCAGCAGATGGACCTGCTGCGCCATGCGCACCATGCAGAACTGTTCCGCATTCTTTTACTGGATCTGGCCGGACATATGACGCTTGAGCACGTCAGCGATCGACTGTCTGAGCTTGCAGACGCGATGTTAGACGTGACGCTTGAGGCCGTTTGGCAGCAAGTGCCGCGCCGTCACTGCGCGATTCCGCGTTTTGCGGTGATTGCCTATGGCAAGTTAGGTGGCAAAGAACTGGCTTATGGTTCCGATTTGGATCTGATATTTTTATATGATGACCCAGATGAGGCTGCGCCAGAAATTTATTTAAGTTTTGCCCGGCGTTTAATCAGCTGGTTGACGAGTTCGACAGGCGCCGGCCAGCTGTTTGATATTGATTTGCGGCTGCGGCCAGATGGCGCATCTGGGCTTCTAGTGACTGATCTGAATGCGTTTCGCCGCTATCAATTGCGTGAAGGGGGCACCGCCAATGCTGCCTGGATGTGGGAGCATCAAGCGCTAACCCGAGCCCGCTATTGTGCCGGCGATGCACGTATTGGCGCGGCGTTTGAGGCCATTCGGACGCAGGTGCTGATTTTACCGCGTGCCGCGCCCACGCTGGCTCAGGAAATAGTGGCGATGCGGGCCCGCGTCTTAGAAGGTCACCCGAATTCAAGTCCGCTTTTCGATCTTAAACATGATCGGGGGGGCATGGTCGATATTGAATTTATGGTGCAATATTTTGTGCTGCTTTACGCTGGCTCATGCCCTGAATTGATTCGTAATACAGGTAATATTGCTTTACTCCGCACGGTTGCGGGTTACGCGGCGATTACCGCCAGCGAGGCTGACGCCGTAGGCAGTGCTTATCGTTTCTACCGTGCCTGGCAGCATAGGTTGCAACTTGATGGCATTGAGCAGCATATGCGGGTGTCAGCCGAGCAGGCGCAAACTCAGCGTGAAGCAGTGTTGGCGCTGTGGACTCGCGTATTTAAAAACGCTGCATAAATTAACGCGGTACTGGCCACATGACCTAAACGGCTAGCATCTCCTGCGCATGTTGGCGTGTGGTCGCAGTGATTTCAATGCCGCCTAACATCCTCGCAATTTCTTCGACGCGGCTATGTTGATCGAGTGACGTCACCAAACTTACGACTTGCTGAGCAGACGAGGCCTGTTTGCTCACCCGCAAATGCGCATCACCTCGCGCCGCCACTTGCGGTAAATGTGTGACGCATAACACCTGACGTTGTTGCCCTAGTTGGTGCAGCAAGCGGCCAACGACCTCAGCCACCGCGCCGCCAATGCCGCTATCGACTTCATCAAAGATGAGCGTGGGCGTTGGGTTAGCGGTACTGGTGATCACCGAAAGCGCCAAGCTAATACGTGCTAGTTCTCCACCTGAGGCAACTTTTGCGAGCGGTCGTAATGGCACGCCCGCATGACTCGAGACCCGAAATTCGATGTGCTCGAAGCCGTGGGCACTGCCTAATGGATAGGTTGTTTCTGGTGCCGTCTGCGTCAGTGGCACGAGTGCCACTTCAAAGCGCCCACCCGCCATCGATAAATCTTGCATGCTTGCCGTGACTGCTGCGCTAAGCGTTTGAGCGGCTTGCGCGCGCGCTTTCGATAACTGTTGCGCTAATTTCTCATAATGGGCTCGAGCGCATGTTTCTCCGGCATGGAGTCGCTCCGCATCGGTGGCGGCATCCAGTGCTGCTAGCCGGGCCTGGCGCGCGGCATGTTCGGCGGGCAATGCTTCAGGGGAGACGCGGAATTTACGAGCACTGCTATGCAATGCATTCAGCCGTGTTTCAGTCTGGCTGAGCCGGCCGGGGTCAAGTTCGAGTCGCTGTGCATAATGGTTTAACGTATGCACAGCCTCGCTGATTTGGATTTCAGCCGGCTCCAAGGCCGCTAGCGCATCGGCAAGCTGGTCATCAATTTGTGCTTGTGCGCGAAGCTGAGCAATCAGTGCGCCAAGTTGCGGCAGCATCGCCTGATCGGATTCAGATAATATTTCCAACGCATTTTGCACGCTTTGAATTAAGCTGGCCGCATGAGTTAAGCGCCGGTGTTCTGCGTTGACCGCCTCCCATTCGCCAGGTTGAGGGGCCAATTGGTCAAATTCATCCAATTGCCAGATCAGTTGCTCGCGCTCGAGTTGCATCTCTCGGTTTGCGTCATCTGCGGTTTGCGTTGCATTCATGGCGTCGCGCCAACTGCGCCATGCTTGCGCCGTTTCATTCGCCAGCGGGGCAAGACCCGCATGTAGATCAAATAAAGAGCGTTGTGCCTGTGGACGCATTAATAATTGATGGGCGTGTTGGCCATGCAGATCAACCAGCATTTCGCCGATTTCACGCAGTTGCGCGAGCGTCGCTGGTGTGCCGTTGATAAAAGCGCGTGACCGGCCACTGGCGTCAATCAGCCGGCGTAACAGCACACTATCATGTTCGCTATCATCGAGCGCTTGCTCAGCGAGCCAGTGACGGGCATGATCTGATAAAGTGAATTCAGCAGTAATCTCTGCGCGTGCTTGGCCTGCGCGCACAATGGTCGCATCTGCGCGGGCGCCGAGGGTCAAGGCCAGCGCATCAATCAAAATCGATTTGCCGGCGCCTGTTTCACCGGAAAACACGGTGAATCCAGGTTCAAACTCAAGTTCAAGCGTGCTAACGATAACGAAATCGCGAATCGACAAATGGCGTAGCATTTTAAGTTCAGACCAATAAAAAACACATGAAAATCAGCAAGAAATTTGAGGGTAGCCTAAAACCTAATTTACAGCTAGCTTGCTGTCACCTGGAACTCGATCATTTGGTCGGCAGTTCAATTAAAGTCAGGATGGGAGCCATACGAGGGTGGCTCGCTCCAATGCAATTTTTTGCGCAGCGTTGCATAATAGCTATAATTCAGCGGATGCAAAAAAGGCACCGTATGATTTGAGCGGCGGACTTCGATGGTATCTTCCAATTCCAAGGCGGTGAATGATTGCATATCGAAATTCACATTAACATCGCGGCCACTCGTGATTTGAATTGCAATCTCTGAATCATCGGGCAAGACAATTGGCCGGTTTGACAAGGCGTGAGGAGCGATGGGGACGAGTACGATCCCGCCTAGTTGGGGGTGTAAAATCGGCCCTTGCGACGATAAGGCATAAGCCGTTGAGCCGGTTGGGGTAGCGACAATCAGGCCATCAGAGCGTTGCTCATACATGAAACAACCATTCACTTGAACCCGTAATTCGACCATGCCGGAAAAGCCACTCCGGTTGACCACCACATCGTTGAAAGCGAGGGCATGGTAAATCGGCGCGCCAGCGCGCATGATGCGCGCTTCAAGCAGGGCGCGTTCTTCCCGTTCAAAACTGCCTGCCAGCATGGCCGGGACCGCCTGTTGCATCTCGCTAATTGAAATATCGGTGATAAAACCTAGTCGCCCGTGATTAATGCCAATCAATGGCGTACCGTAAGGCGCCAGTTGGCGGCTAATGGCCAGCATCGTGCCATCACCGCCTAGTACAATAGCTACATCAGCGCGGCCACCTATTTCAGCCAGGGTCAGGATTGGGCAGTTGCTTAAACCATAAGCGGCTAAATCAATCACCTGAGCCGTGTTCGCCTCGAATACGATTTCAAAACCATCTTGTTGAATGCGGTTAGCGAGGATCGCCAATAACTCTCCAATACGTAGAGCATCGGTGCGGCCGATAAGAGCGATCGTTTTAAAAGGAGCGTTGTTTTGCATAGTTTTACACCGTGATTGAAAAAAACGGCGCGAAAATCTGAGATAAAGTTATGAATGGCACGGAAAGGAAACATAGCATGTTTGCCCGAATAGGCCATACTGCTTTTTAATCAGTTCATCTTATTTCGCCCAACTGGGCCAAAAACGGATGGTAAATACGCTGTTACTGTAACGATTGCGCTACAATTTGACGCTATGTTAGACCCACGCGCCAAGATTTTGCTGAACACCCTGATTGAACGGTATATTGCCGAAGGTCAGCCGGTGGGTTCGCGCACGCTTTCTAAATATTCTGGCCTTGAGCTGAGTCCCGCGACGATCCGTAATGTCATGTCTGACCTTGAGGAATGTGGGCTTATCATGAGCCCACATACCTCGGCAGGACGCATCCCTACGCCACGCGCCTACCGGCTCTTCGTTGATACGATGCTGGTGGCTCAGCCGCTGACCGACGATGCTCAGGTTGAAAGTATGGTCCGCACCCGGCTACAGCCGGGTGAGCCGGCCAAGTTGGTGGCGGCTGCGGCCAGTGTGCTATCGGGTTTGTCGCAATTTGCCGGGGTTGTCTTGACGCCGCGCCGCAGCCATATATTTAAGCAGATCGAGTTTATGCGGCTTTCGGAAAAACGCATCCTGCTGATTATTGTGACCCCTGAAGGCGATGTGCAAAACCGCATCATGGCGACGCAAAAGGAATATTCGCCGGCGCAGTTGATCGAGGCATCAAATTATATTAATGCGAATTATGCAGGTTTAAGCTTTAATCAAGTCCGCCAACGCTTACGTGAAGAAATCGAAGCATTGAGTGGCAATATGACTCATTTAATGCAAGCCGCGATTGTCGCAAGTACCGAGGTTTCTGATTCGGGCGAAGCCGTATTGATTTCTGGCGAACGGAATTTACTTGAGGTCGCGGATTTATCATCCGATATGGACCGCTTGCGCAAGCTATTTGATATATTTGACCAAAAAACCAGTTTGTTACAATTGCTTGATGTCTCCAGCCATGCGCAAGGCGTGCAAATTTTTATCGGCGGTGAATCAACGCTCGTACCGATTGAGCAAATGAGTGTTGTCACCTCATCCTATGAAGTCGATGGCAAAATTGTCGGCACACTCGGCGTCATTGGTCCGACGCGCATGGCGTATCAACGTGTGATTCCGATTGTTGATATCACCGCAAAATTGCTATCACAAGCACTGAGCCAGCGTTAATCGTAAGCTTTGGTGGCCTGGATCAACTGAAAAATTTGCTCAGTGCCGCCGCAGCGCCAAGCAGAGCCGCCATAATAAATGTAAGTTTAATGGTTAAGCGCAGTTCGAGTTTTTCCAGCTTGGAGTCCCCCTCGATGCGGTAACCCAAGAGATCTTTTTTCAGGTCTTTTATTTCAACTCTTACATCCTTTATTTCAACGCGTACCTCTTGTATTTCAGCGTGCAGCCCTTTTATTTCAGTGCGCATCTCATCGCGCACTCCTTTTATTTCGGTGCGTACATCCTTTATCTCAGTGCGCACCTCTTTTATTTCATGCTGTAATTCTTCTTTAACAGCTTGCAAGTCTTGTTTGGTGGGCAGTTCTTGAAAGTTGACGGCAAATATCTCCGAGAAGGCTTCTGCCTCAGCTTCTGCGTGAGCGCTTGCAACGCCTGCATCTTTCAGGCGTTGAGCAAATTTTAGTGTGTCAAATATAGCGATAGCCATGACGTAGTTCCTCAGTCGTTTCAAATTTAACATAGGTAGCATAGTGAGCCTAATGATTTATTGGCATTGCCTTGACTGACGCGTATTCGTACACACTCAGTACTTGATTTGAAGCAAGCCATAATTTATACCATTAAGTATAAATGTAAACCAATTTATGCGAGGCGTAAATAGAAAAATAGGCTATATATAAAAATCTTGCGATCGTCTCAGTTTTTCAAAAAAATCATTGCTGAGCTTGTTTATTTCCTTATTTCTTATGGTCTGTCCCGATGCATTTTGAGCTTGAACCACAGACCCGCCCAAGTCATTTATCGCGTGTGGCAGTGTTGTTGATTAACCTTGGTACCCCGGATGCGCCAACGCCACGCGCCGTTAGGCGTTATTTGGCCGAATTTTTATCTGATCCGCGTGTGATTGAAATTCCAGCATTGATCTGGCAATGGATTTTGCGCTTGTTTATATTGCCCTTGCGCGGGCGCCCAGTGGCGGCTAAATATGCGTCAATCTGGTTGCCGGAAGGCTCGCCTTTGCGAGTCTATACCGAACAACAGGCTAAAGCATTGCAACAGCAACTTAAAGCGCAAGGTGACGAGATCAGCGTGGAATACGCGATGCGCTATGGCGCGCGCAATATCCCTGCTATGCTGACCCAATTAAAGCGCGCAGGGATCGAGCGTATCTTGTTGCTGCCGATGTATCCACAATATTGCGCAGCCACGACCGCCTCCTCTTTTGATCGCGCGTTTACTGCTTTGCAGCATATGCGCAACCAGCCTGAGTTGCGAACGATTCGGCACTATGCGGATTTTCCGCCTTATATTGCGGCACTTGCGGCACAGGTACGCGCTCATTGGGCGGTGCATGGCAAGCCGGATTTTGCCTTAGGGGGCCGCTTGCTGCTGAGCTTTCATGGAGTGCCGAAGCGCATCATCGATTTAGGTGATCCATACTATATGCACTGTCAGCTAACCGCAACCTTGTTAGCGCAAGCATTGAATTTATCTGAAACTGAATCTCTGTTAACGTTTCAATCGCGCTTTGGTCGTGCCGAATGGCTCAAGCCTGATACTGCATTAGTACTCAAGGAGCTAGGGGCGGCAGGGGTAAAGCGGGTTGATGTATTTTGTCCTGGTTTTCCGGCAGATTGTTTAGAAACACTCGAAGAAATCGGCATGGAAGGGCGCGATATTTTTCTGCAGGCGGGGGGCGGGGAATATCATTACATTCAATGTCTGAATGCTGCGCCGTCGTTTATCGCTAGCCTAGCAGAATTGGTCAGAGTGCACCTGCAAGGTTGGGTGCCTCAAAATTCGTTGGCCCCCTCTTGAAATAAAGGGTTTGGCCCTAAATATAAGTTTTTATAAAAGTTGTATCCCGTAAAACTTCCTTTAACGGGATACGTGCGTTGTGTAAAATTATTCTTTTAAACTGGATAAGCAGATTAAATATGGAAGAAAAGCAGCCTGACCAAACGATTCAGCCACATGATGCGCCAAAGACTGAGGCCATACCGCAAGAAAGCACCCCGCTGATTGACCCGGCGCTTGTCAAGGCGCTGGAAAAAATCACCGAACTCGAGGGAAATTACCTGCGTGCAAAGGCTGAAACCGAAAATATGCGCCGTCGCGCCCAAGAGGACGTTGAAAAAGCACATAAATTCGCAATAGAGCGTTTCGCTGAGCATCTTTTGCCTGTGCTGGACAGTTTTGAAGCCGCTCTGACCGATTCTTCAAGCGATATCGCCAAAGTGCGCGAAGGGATTGAGCTGACTCTACGCCAGTTTAATCACGCGCTTGAAAAAGGACGTGTCGTGGCGATTAATCCAGCGCTTGGCGAGAAATTCGATCCGCATCTGCATCAAGCCATTTCAATGGTCAGTGCTGAGCAGGAACCCAATAGCGTCGTTACCGTTTTGCAAAAAGGCTATTTGATTGCTGAGCGTGTCCTGCGCCCGGCGCTGGTGACGGTCTGCGAGCTTAAGAATTCTACGCCAACGCCTGTGCCTCATGCTGGCCTTGCGTAAAAATACACCTTGAAAATAAGCATATCGTACTTATTTTCAATTTAGTTTGCATAAACGGGTAAGTAATACGCTTACAAAGCTTTAAAAGATTAGGAGAATTAAATGGGTAAAGTTATCGGAATTGACCTCGGCACCACCAACTCTTGCGTCTCAGTGATGGAAGGTAATCAGGTCAAAGTGATTGAAAATTCAGAAGGTGCTCGCACCACGCCTTCTATCGTCGCTTATATGGAAGATGGTGAGATTTTTGTCGGCGCGCCGGCTAAGCGGCAAGCTGTGACCAATCCACGTAATACGATTTACGCAGTTAAGCGTCTGATCGGGCGGCGTTTTGAAGAAAAAGAAGTGCAAAAAGACATTAGCTTAATGCCCTATAAAATCATTAAAGCAGATAATAATGATGCCTGGGTTGACGTGCGTGGCGAAAAACTTGCGCCGCCACAAATTTCGGCTGAAATCCTGCGCAAAATGAAAAAAACCGCGGAAGACTATCTCGGCGAGCCAGTCACCGAGGCGGTTATCACCGTACCTGCTTATTTTAATGACAGTCAGCGCCAAGCAACCAAAGACGCCGGTCGGATTGCTGGGCTTGAAGTCAAGCGCATCATCAACGAGCCTACTGCGGCAGCGCTTGCTTTTGGCTTGGACAAAAAAGAAAAAGGGGATCGTAAAATCGCCGTTTATGATTTAGGTGGCGGCACTTTTGACGTATCGATCATCGAAATCGCCGATGTTGATGGCGAAATGCAATTTGAAGTCCTATCGACCAACGGCGATACTTTCCTGGGTGGCGAGGACTTTGATCAGCGCATTATTGACTACATTATCGGCGAGTTTAAAAAAGAGCAGGGCGTTGACCTATCGAAAGATGTGCTGGCGTTGCAACGCCTAAAAGAAGCTGCTGAAAAAGCCAAAATCGAGCTTTCGAGTCTGCAGCAAACCGAAATTAACCTGCCCTATGTTACGGCCGATGCAAGCGGGCCTAAGCATCTGAACATGAAGATTACGCGCGCCAAACTTGAGGCGCTGGTTGAGGAGTTGATCACACGCACGATCGAGCCATGCCGTACCGCGATCAAAGATGCGGGCGTGAAAGTCAGCGAGATTCACGACGTTATTTTGGTTGGCGGCATGACGCGTATGCCCAAAGTGCAAGAGAAGGTCAAAGAATTCTTCGGTAGAGAACCTCGCCGTGACGTCAATCCAGATGAAGCTGTCGCTGTAGGCGCCGCGATTCAAGGCCAAGTATTGTCGGGGGATCGTACCGATGTGCTATTGCTCGACGTAACGCCGTTATCGCTTGGGATTGAAACGCTGGGCGGCGTGATGACCAAGATGATTAAAAAGAACACCACGATCCCTACGAAATATTCACAAGTATTCTCAACGGCCGATGACAATCAGCCCGCCGTGACCATCAAAGTGTTCCAGGGCGAGCGTGAAATGGCTGCGGTGAATAAATTGCTGGGTGAATTTAACCTTGAAGGAATTGCTCCTGCGCCGCGTGGGTTGCCGCAAATCGAAGTGACTTTCGATATTGACGCCAATGGGATTTTGCATGTGTCGGCTAAAGATAAGGCAACTGGCAAAGAAAACAAGGTCACGATCAAAGCTAACTCAGGGTTGTCTGAAGCTGAAATTGAACAAATGGTGAAAGACGCTGAAGCCAATGCTGTTGAAGACCAGAAGCTGCGCGAACTGGCCGATACCCGCAATCAGGGCGATGCCTTAGCACATAGCACCAAGAAAGCACTGGCTGAGCATGGCGATAAGCTTGATGCTAGCGAGAAGACTAGCATTGAGGACGCATTAAAAGCGCTTGAAGAACTGCTAAAGCGTAGCGATGCGGATAAAGCGGAGTTCGACGCAAAGATTGAAGCGCTCGCCCAAGTTTCACAAAAGCTGGGTGAAAAAATGTATGCCAATATGCAAGCAGATCAGGCGGCAGGTGAGTCAGCCGGAGCGGCTCAGGCAGAGGCCGGTGGCTCGAAAGAAGATGTGGTTGATGCTGATTTCACGGAAGTTAAGAAAGACTAAAGCTTGCTGAAAGAGCGCGTGCTTTAATTGAACGCCACATCAACAATGCCTGGTGAACCTTTCGGTTCGCCGGGCAAATCTTATTTGTAGACATGGAGCGGTTCGCTAAAAATTTAAGCGAATCCTGAATCAATATGGCGAAACGGAATTACTACGACGTTTTGGGGATTACCAAAAACGCAAGCGATGACGAAATCAAGAAAGCGTATCGTAAGCTTGCGATGAAGCATCACCCGGACCGTAACCCAGATAATAAAGACTCAGAAGCGCATTTTAAAGAGGTCAAAGAAGCCTATGAAATGCTCTCCGACCCGCAAAAACGCGCAGCCTATGATCAATACGGTCATGCTGGCGTTGATCCCAATATGGGGGGCGGACAGCAAGGTTTCGGTGGTTTTGCGGATGCCTTTGGCGACATCTTTGGTGATATTTTTGGCGGTGGCCAAGGACGTGGCCAGGCCGGTGGTTCGCGCGTGTATCGAGGCGCCGATTTACGCTATGGCATGGAAATTTCACTTGAGCAGGCTGCCCGTGGCTACGAAACCCAAATTCGGGTGCCCTCCTGGGAGTCATGCACAACCTGTAGTGGCTCGGGGGCTGCGGCCGGCACAAAACCACAGACCTGTCCAGGTTGCTCAGGCACGGGTGCCGTGCGGATGTCGCAAGGATTTTTCAGCGTTCAGCAAGCCTGCCCAAAATGCCATGGTAGCGGTAGCTATATTGCACAGCCATGTAACACTTGTCACGGTGCCGGTAAAGTCAAAAAAAATAAGACCCTGGCCGTCAATATCCCCGCCGGGATTAATGATGGCATGCGCATCCGTTCATCAGGTAATGGCGAGCCTGGCCTAAATGGTGGTCCGCCGGGGGATTTGTATGTAGAAATTCATATCAAACCGCATTCCGTTTTTGAGCGTGATGGTGACGATTTGCATTGCCAGATGCCGATTCCATTTACCACGGCGGCTCTGGGCGGGGACATAGAAGTACCCACTCTGCATGGACGCGCGAACTTTAACGTACCGGAAGGCACGCAGCCAGGTAAAACTTTCCGCTTGCGCAGTAAAGGTATTAAAGGTGTGCGTTCCAATGTGGCGGGTGATCTCTATGTGCACGTGCAAGTTGAAACCCCAGTTAAACTCACCGACGACCAACGAGCATTGCTTAAGCAGTTTGAGCAATCGTTAGCAGATGGCGGCGAGCGGCATAACCCGCAAAGCAAAGGTTGGTTCGATCGCGTCAAAAGCTTTTTCGAATAAGCCTCAAACCTTGACGTTGCGCAGACCTAATATTGACGGATGCCGTGACGTTAAGGGGGTTTTTTAGGTGAGATGATGGCAATCACGGATTTAACAGACGCTGATTGCTTTGCCTTGCTCGATGATTGTGACGCGAGCGAGATAGCCCCTATGAGTCGCCTGTACACAGATTTAGCGCATCAACGTATATGTGTTGAGATAGGCGATTGGGATGCTGTGTGTCATGCCGTAGACGCTGATTTGCGCGCTGGGCTGCATGCGGTTGCACTAGCTGACTATGAATGGGGTGTGCGGGCGCTGCTCAAGCAAACAGAATGGGCTGAATCAAGCCAGGGTAGCGCAACCACGCCGTCATTTCGGTTCTTGTTATTTCGTGAGTGCGCACATCTGACGCGGCATGAAGCTGACGCATGGCTTGTCATGCGTGATGCCGCGGCTCTTGAGCCGAGTGTGGCCGGTATTGCCGATCTCCACGCTAGTGTCGATGAAGCTGATTTTAAGCAGGCGCTTTCATCTATCCAGGCGGCATTGCGTGCCGGGGATACATATCAAATCAATTACACATATAGGCTGAATTTCAAAGCTTTCGGCTCACCCGTTGGTTTGTATCGGCGCTTACGCGAGCGTCAACCGGTACGCTACGGCGCACTTATTGCGCTGCCCAATGATCGCTGGTTTATTTCTTGCTCGCCGGAACTTTTCTTGCGTCACCAAGCAGGAAAAATCACCGCCCAGCCGATGAAAGGCACGGCTGCCCGCATGCAAGAAGCGTTAGCAGATACCGCTGCCGCCACTACGTTAGCCTCTGACCCGAAAACCTGCGCAGAAAATCTAATGATTGTTGATTTGCTGCGCAATGATCTTGGTCGTATCGCACAGACTGGTTCGGTGCACGTACCCGCCTTATTTGCGGTTGAGCCACACCCGACGGTTTGGCAAATGACCTCGACCGTAACCGCGCAATTGCGTGCGGAGGTTGATTTTGCCGCGATTATGCGTGCGCTTTTTCCATCGGGCTCGATTACGGGCGCCCCCAAATATCGTGCGATGCAATTGATTCATGCACTTGAGGGTACGGAGCGTGGCGTATATACCGGAGCCATTGGTTGGCTTGATGCGCCTTCGTTAAGAGCGTCATCGTCGTCAGTTGCGACCTCCTTCAGTCCAGTACCTTTGCCCTCTCTGCCAGCGGTGCCTAATGGATCCATGCCGGCCAGCGGCAATTTCTGTCTATCGGTGGCAATTCGCACCTTGACTCTCGAGGCGCGGCGCTCTGACGGCCTGCGCGATGGCCGTCTAGGGATTGGGGCAGGAATTGTATACGATAGCGTCGTGGCCGATGAATCCGCTGAATGTAGATTAAAAGCCCGTTTTTTAACTGAGATGGATCCAGGTTTTGCGCTGATTGAGACGATGTACGCCACACGCGAGCACGGCGTGCGCCATCTTGCGCAGCATTGGCAGCGTTTGCGTGAAGCTGCGCATTATTTTGGTTTTAACTGGGATATTAACGCCTTGCGCACGAGTCTCGATGCGACGATCGCTACCTTGCCAGCAAACTCAGCCCAGCGGCTGCGGCTGACCTTAAATAAATATGGCAAGATTGAAATCACAAATATGCCATTTGTTTCACTGCATCAACCCGTCAAAGTGCTGCTTGCGGCGGACGTGGGTTTTGCGCCTGTGGCGGCAGGCGATGTATGGTTACGTTATAAGACAACCGTACGCGCAAGCTATGAGCGTGCTCAGACTGAAGCTAAGCGCCTTAATGCATTTGATTTGCTGTTTTGTAATACCCGCGGCGAGGTCACTGAAGGAGCGCGCAGTAATATCTTTATTAAACTTAAAGATCGTTGGGTGACCCCGCCGGTTAAAAGTGGGCTTTTGCCTGGCATCATGCGCGCAGCCTTACTTGAAGATGCAACCTGGGATGCCACTGAGCGTGCGCTTACGCTCAATGATTTATATCGGGCAGAAAAGATGATTGTTTGTAATGCCTTACATGGGGCATTAGAGGCAAAGCTGGCTTAGTCAGCTAGCCAGTCATTGCCTGTATTGTGCAACCCAATATTTATAGTCGGAAATGACGCAATGTGTTATTGGTCCAGGGTAAATGAAGTGCATGCCGTATATCTTCACGCAACAGTGATAAAATTCTGCTTAAATCGACGTTTTTATTCACAACAAATTCTTCCATGAATTTATCTATGGTGGCGATGAGTTCTTTTGAACCAAAAATCTGAATATCTGCTATGGCAGATTCAACATTAGTGATTTGACTATCCGTCAATTTTTCTCGGTTAGACGCAGACTCTAGTTTCCGATAGGCGTCTAGTAAATAGTCGGTAATAAGGTCACGTTGTTTGTTCTTGCGGTCTCTAAGAACACCGAATTGATAAGTCACAATCCATCCCGTAATAGCAATTAATCCAGCAATTGAATGTTGATATTTTTCGAGTATTTCAATCATAAAATTTCGCTAATATAAATTACATCGATAATCAGTCTAGGTTAAAATCCCATAATAATCAATAAGAAATGATCTAAATAATGAAATAGATATTTCAAGGAAATTTGAGAATCATCAATGAAAATTCTGTACACAAACTTCCATGTGAGCTATGGTGGCGGCCATACAACCTATATAGCCATTCTGGCCGAGTCGCTACGAGCACATCACGAAATATGGGTTGCGGCTCCACCCACCAGCAAGCTTTACCTGCTTTGCCAATCTATCCCTAACATTAATGTTGTTGATATGCCTTTTCCGAGTAAACCGCGGGAATGGCGGGAGATATTCAGTACGCGCAAACGGTTGCGCACGATGTTCGAAAAAGAACGTTTTGACATTGTGCACGTTAACGGTTCACCGGACCATCGTTTGGTCATGTACGCTATCTTCGGCTTGCATGGGAAAAGGCCGCGGGTAGTGTATACAAAACATAACTTGCTACCTGTCGGAAAGCATTTCGGCAGTCAGCTCCGAGTGAAATATGCAACCGATCACGTGATTGTGGTATCCCGTCACACCAGCCGTCTGCTTGATGGTACACCCTATGCTAAGTGTGAGGTGTCGGTGATTCCAAATGGTGTAGATGTCGAGCATTTTTACCCTTTTAACGACGAAGCCTCGCAGCATGCACGTGTGCGTATGGTTGGTCCTGAACATGCGGGTAAATTCATTGTTGGGAGTGTTGCTGGTACTGCTGACTACAAGGGGTGGATCGATATGGTGACGGCAATCGCGAGTTTGCCTGTCCGGGTGCGCGCAACGATGCATATCTTGATTGCGGGTGAAAGTCCGAGTTCCGCACAGCGACAGCAAGTTGCTCAACTCGGCATGTCCGAGCATGTTACCTTCGCTGAGAATTTATTGGATGTACGGCCATGCATTGCAGCTTTCGATATTGGTTTTGTGCTTTCCTATGCAGAAGCGATTTCTTTTGCTTGTCGCGAAATGATGGCGATGGGGAAGCCCGTTATTGTGACGGATTGCGGGGGCTTACCAGAGAATGTCTCTGATGGCGAAGATGGCTGGCTTGTCCCGCAGCGCGATCCCGATGCGATCTCGAGTTTGCTGAGGGAGATTACAGGCAAGCCTGAGACCTTGCGCGCGATGGGAGCGTCCGCCCGGCGCAAAAGTGAGGTGCATTTTGAGAAAACATTGTTTGTGCAAGAGACGGAAGCTGTCTACCGACGCCTCACCATGTCAACTTGAGTACTATGTCGCTATGATAGCCAATCAGTAGTTATTGTAGCTATCCGGCATCAAAAGGAAGTGGAGTTTTAACTAGATCATATGGCACAAGGCCAAACTTAACATCTCGCACTATGCCACGCAGTGGACATTACTGGCACAATCTTTGAATAGCTAGAAGTACGAAAATCAAGAGGGGGGGGTAAATAAAATGAGCGATCCTAGCGAGGGCGCATTAAAAGGTTTGGGTATATTCTCAATCCTTCGAGCTGCGACTAAATTAAAATTCTTTCTCCTTTCGGCCACATTTGTTTTATTAATAGATAATGTATTTTTAACTCTTCATCAGCCGGGGATATTTGAACTGTCCTGTAGTGAGGAGGTGATTTTTAAGTCAAATTTAATTGTAAGTATTATATTAATTTTTGTTCTATACTCATTTCTAACCTCTGTTATTTTTCCTGTATTGGCATTAATATTGGATGGATTTTATATATTCACGATAGGGAGAATATATGTTATTTTGGAATTATATTTTGATAAAATATTTGATGTTGGAGAGTCGCAGATGTATCGAGTCCCTGGTTATGTTAGAGCAGGAAAAGTTAGGGATGAGGCGCATGAAACGAAAGAAAAATATTTTCTTGATCTTTATAGGGAGCATAAAGAAAAGAGAGCAGATTTAATGGAGTGTGCAATGTTTTCTTTTTATTGTGCGTCAATGCTGTGCTAGAATTATTTTTTGGGGGAAAATAAAGAAAATTCTATTTCAGTAGTTCTTGCAAGATATTTTGGGTCAGAGCACCATGTTTGGTTGGCGATTGTTTGGTTGTTGGGAATATTTTTCTATCGTTTTTTTAGGTCAGATAATGCAGGTTGGATTTATTGCCAAATAGTATATGAGAAAATTCATGAGGAAAAAATGAGGCTTAGGAAATTAGAGGGAGGAAAATAAAATGTTTATGAAAAAATTTCTTCTTGAATTAAATTTTCATAAAATCATGAGAAATCCAATGTTTATGATTCCAATTTAACGGTGGCATGGACATTAGGGCACTCCATTACACATAAGTCAGCGCATTTTGAGTGTATTTGGTAGAGTATCTGATTTTTGGTTGTACTCGCCGAGATGAGCTGGTCAGAAGAAGAGTTAAAAGGAATTGAGTTAGGAGACAAGAGGCTAAACCGTCGAGCGGCGAGCCTGCTGGAGCGGTTTTCGGAGAAGCCGACGGCCAGCATTCCTAATGCGAGCCGAGGGTGGTCGGAAACGCAAGCGGCGTATCGATTTTTTTCGAATGAATCGGTGAGCTGGGAGAAGATACTGGCGCCGCATTGGGAACAAACGCAAATACGGATGAGCCAGCATAAGCGAGTGCTGTGTATCCAGGATACCACCGAGCTGAACTTCAATGGCCAAGAGATAGAGGGGCTTGGGCCGTTGAGCTACGAAAGCCAACGAGGGATGTATGTGCACCCAACCTATATGGTGACGCCAGATCGTGAGTCACTAGGCGTGATGGATGCATGGATGTGGGCGCGTGCCTTCAAAGATGCCAACGGTGTGCGAGCGGGCATCGTGGAAAGCACGCGCTGGATAGAAGGCTATGAGCGTTTAGCGGAGTTGGCGCCAAAGCTGAGCGAGACCCGCTTGGTGTATGTGGCTGATCGAGAGGCCGACATGCTAGCGCTATTAGTCAAAGCGCATGATTTAGGCGAGCCGCTAGACTACGTGATTCGGGCCAAGCATAACCGAAGTTTGCCAAACGGTGAACTGCTTTGGGCAAAAGTCGAAGTGAGCGAATCGTTGGGAGAAATACACTTTATGCTACCCAAGCGCCACGGTGTTAAACCCCGTGCGGTGCGCCAGTCAGTCTATGCGCAGCGGGTAAGGCTTGAGAATGGGCGAGGCGGTACGCTTGAGACCACCTGCGTGGTTGCTAAAGAGCATGACGCGCCGAGTGGTACTCAGCCGATTATCTGGCGCTTATTGAGCAACTGTCCTGTGAGTACGCTCGAGGAGGCGGTGACCCTGATCGAATGGTATCGTACACGGTGGGAGATTGAACGATTTTTTGATGTATTGAAAAATGCCTGTCGTGTCGAAGCCTTGCAACTGGCTTATCAAGAACGTCTTGAGCGTGCGTTAGCGCTTTTTATGATCGTGGCCTGGCGCATCGTGCGTTTGATGCGTTTAGGACGCTCGTGTCCTGATCTGGATGCAGAGTTGTTCTTTGAACCCATCGAATGGAAAGTGGCTTTTGCCCTGTTGAAGAAAAAAACTCCAACTCACCCGCCCACGCTCAATACGGTGATTCGTACCATCGCCATGCTGGGCGGCTTTCTTGGCCGTAAGTCGGATGGTGAACCGGGGGCTAAAACTTTGTGGATTGGCTTGCAGCGCGTCTTTGATGCCATCTTGGGTATTGAGGCAGCCAAATCAGCTGGGCTGCTCTGACTTGTGTGTAAGGAGGTGCCTATAAGGGGGGAGATAAGACAAGACGCTGCTTTTATTCTGGTAAGCAGCGTTTTTTATCCACGCAATTCTAAATAAGTTATAAGAGGAGGAAGAAAATGTTTAATTTGAATGCATTGATGGGGGTTGGGAGTAGAGGAGTTAATACAACACCCATTTCAGTTTCTGGCTTATCAGCAGCCAATAAGCTTCGAGAGGAAGCAACGCG
The DNA here is from genome assembly GCA_031963205.1 of Mycoavidus cysteinexigens. Classification (GTDB taxonomy): domain Bacteria; phylum Pseudomonadota; class Gammaproteobacteria; order Burkholderiales; family Burkholderiaceae; genus Mycoavidus; species Mycoavidus cysteinexigens_C. The sequence goes on along the minus strand of JASSUB010000026.1, from coordinate 1,050 downwards.
CTATGAGGAGCAAGGAGATCTAGAGAAAGCAAAGGACTGTTTTGAAGGAGGCATTCGCAAAGCAGAAGACTTGCTGCAAAGCACTCAAAATGAGTCTGAATTAAGAAAAATAAAAGAGCAACTTGCCGCAAGCCATTTTTACTATGGCACTTTTTTACGCAAAGGCGATAAATTCGGCGCTGAGGAGAATTATAAAAAGGCGTTAGAGTACGCGCCTCATATGGATATGAAGCAAACCGGAGCGCGAATGTTGCATCAACAAATAAGCGCACGGTACTGCTCATTTTTAATCAAAAATGAGAGTGTGAGCGAGGGGAATAGAAAACAACTGGATCCAACAAAAGAGTTGGTTGCAAATGCGCGGCCTTCAAACCTGGGTCCAACGCCTCTGCAACAACAGGTTGATGTGTCTATCCAAGAAAAAAGCAAGCGGATGGATTACCTGTTTGGAAAGGCGCTGTCGACGCTGGGTGCCTTAAAGGTCGCGAATAAACCCAGCCTGTTTTTGGTGTATGCGCATGACAATCCAGCCCACGGAAAGGCTGAGGCCTCGACATCTAAATATTTAATTGAAAAGCTCTCTCAAATTCAAGTGATTCTGTATTCGGATCAAACGCCGATGGGGCAACCGTATTCAAGTGTTTCGAGAGATCTGAAAAAGGACGGCAAGCTAGAAGATATTTTAACTAATCAGCTGTGTCTATTACCGGGGCGGTTGCGAGGCGATGTGGCCCCGGTCGATAAGGTCACGGTGTGTTGTTCTGAGGTATTGGGAAATTATCTGAAGTGGTCGGATTACGGCCATTTTTATCAGAAACTGCGAGAGGCTTATCGCAAAGATCGAGAAGCGTATCTGAAAGATAGTGAGCAAGATAGCGCGGTGGCTATACGTGAGGTGGTCAGAGAATTTTCGCAAGAGGAAAGCTATAAAGCCGGGTTCCATCATGTATTGACGGAAATGGCATTTTTGCAAATCCGGGCAGAAGAGCTTAAAGCCGACATTCCGCTACCCTGCCTTCAAAAAGCAGGATTTTTAACCCATTGATATAT
>JASSUB010000025.1:0-31430 GCA_031963205.1 Mycoavidus cysteinexigens | reverse complement strand
AGCTATTGAAGGGGCGCAGTTCGTAGGGTTGATTTGAGATGTGTGTAATGGGGTGCTTTAAAAGACCTAGAGTCTATTGCCCAGAGATTTGCAGAGAGCTATATCGATGCGCGTCGTCAACTACATGCTTATTTGCACGCCTTGGGTGAAAAGGAGTTGAATTTTGTTACAGATAGACAGCCTCATGCCCTCAGGGTCATTATTAGACAACTGGCACAATCATCAAGTGCTCAACCCATTGAAGCCGCTGTGGATATTTCGGCAAATAATGGTAAAAGTGATATATATCCGTTCACCTGCCCAGATCCGGGTTGCATCGCAGCGTGTACGGCAGCCTATAACTCAGCTTGCGCTTATTGCACAGGGCTGCCACACCTCGCAGCTAGAGCCGCTTGTTATGCCGGTGCAATGGCTGTTTACGCCGCTTGCATGAGGGGGTGCTAATAACTTGGAGAAATACTCAATGCTAAAAATATCATTTTTACTCAAAAAAAAGGGGGCTGACCAAAATAAAATAGCATACATAACCATTAGCCCTCCCGAAAAAATTATGGAGGGCCAATTAACAGGCAGCTATGCTTGCCATGTAGAGTTACCACTTATAGAAAAATCTCTCCCAATTTATGCAGATAATCCGATCGATGCGATTAGCAATGCTTCTCAATTTTCGCAACTTTATTTGAAAAGTTTAATTGATTGGGGCTATACGATCAGTTGGGATAAAAACTGAAAATGGGTGATCTTATTTTTTTTAATGAGGTTGTTGGAGAACATCGTTGATCTAAACGGCGTGCCGTAATCGCCGATAGAAGTCCTTTAGTCCAAGCGCCTAGCATTGAAGGCATTGTTTTCGGCAATTTCATGCCGGCGGGTCTTCGGTCAGACTCGGTGACAATTCCGGCCAGTTCGTTGGCAAAGTCAGCATTGTCGTAGCGCAAGAAGCCAACAAACAGATCAGTTAGCTTCTCTCCATCTTAAAGCATCCAGAAATTTTTCCGGTGTGTATTTGCTCTGCTGTTCTCCACAGCAAAGCACAAGACGATAAAAATTCCTCTCCAGCCCGACCCTACTCAACTGTTTTTCTGAGTCTTGATCGTTGCGATCAGCCCGCCCACGAAACAGCCGAAATACCGCATTCTGAAGCAAAAAACCGGCGCAGGGCTTGGTGCGATGGGGCCAAACAAGGGATTAGAAGAGGCATTCCGAAGCAAAAACCGGCGCAGAAGCGGCGGTTTGAAATTGAAAACCCTTATAAATAAAGGGAATTGGCGGAAAGGGAGGGATTTGAACCCTCGATACGGGAGACCCGTATACCGGATTTCGAGTCCGGCGCATTCGACCACTCTGCCACCTTTCCTAGATTTTCTGCTGTCGCAGCGAATAGCAATGAGGGCAGATTCTATCAGAACGATGGGGGTGCTGTCTTAATTTATTGTTTTTTAGGTTTAATTTTCTTGGTTGGCATCCAATTGTGGCTGCAGCGTGAGCGTGTCAAACATATCTTTTGCTTGATCCCGTATTTGCGTTTGCATTTGTATAAACAAATTCTTTGATTGTTCGAGATAGCCGGTCATCATGGTTTGCATTAAAGGCGCTTGCATATTGATAAATTGCGACCACATATCAGCAGAGATATTGCTATCGTAAATATCTTTCAATTGTTCGGTGAAAGTGTTTTGAATATCGATGAAAGCTTGCAGATTTTTTTGTAGATAGTTGCCGATCATTTCCTGCATAGGGTGGCCGTAAAAGCGGATGATTTGCAATAGCATTTCATGAGAAAAAATAGGCGCGCCAATGCTTTCTTCCTCGAAGCTGATTTGCAGCAAGATGCTGCGCGTCAGATTTTCGTTGGTTTTGGCATCTATTACCCTAAATGTTTGCTCGTCTAACACCAACTGTTTTACATCGGCTAGCGTGATGTACATGCTCGTTTGTGTGTCGTAGAGTCGGCGATTCGGGTATTTTTTATTAAGCGCAGATTTGTTTCGTTGGTCATTTTTGCTCTGGTTGGCTTACTATCCTATAGTATTCACTAAATTACGCGGATACGCCACTCATCTTCGATTTAGTGCGCAAGCCAGATCATTGCCGCTTGACGCCCGGTTAACGTTTGTCGTCGATATGAGTAGAAGTGCGTAGGGTCGGATGCGGTGCACCAGGTGCCGCCACTGATGTGTCGAATGCCAGCGCGGATCAGTCGCTGACGTGCCAAGGTGAATAAATTGGCGAAATATTTTCCTGGTGTATTTAGGCGGGGCAGGAAGGCGGTAGCAGTGACCGCGCGTTCAGTTGCGGTGGCCGCTGCTAGAAAGGTAGCGCGCACATCGTCGCCCACTTCAAAGGCGTGCGGGCCAATCGCCGGCCCAAGAAATGCATATAACTCTTGGCTTGAGCTTGTTAGGGCTGCAACTTCAGCGGCGGTGCGTTCTAGCACACCGGCGAGGAGGCCGCGCCAGCCGGCGTGAGCGGCCCCCACTGCGCGACCTGCGCCATCGCAGATGAGTACTGGCAGGCAGTCAGCGCTCATGATGGTACAGGCAATGCCGGCCTGCGTTGTGACGCTGGCGTCTGCGCGTGGCGGGTGAAGTGCCTCTAGCGCAGTTTCTGCGCGCACTACGTTGGTTTGATGAACCTGCTCAAGCCAGGCGATACGGGTGTCGGTAAGGGTAGCTAGACGTTGACGGTTTGCGGCAACGCACTCTGCTTGATCCCCTGTATGCAAGCCTAGGTTAAGGCCTCCCGCAGATTCAATCCCATTCTGCCATTGTCCATAGGGTGGCAGACTCACGCCGCCGATACGGGTGGTAAAGAGTATGCGCACTCGTGATGAGACCGGCCAATTAGGCATGAGGCACGCTGCTAGCGATAATGGCGAGTATGCTGTTGTGTCTGGCTTCATGTCAGTGGGTGTTGTGGGTGGTTATGCTCTATACCCTCAGCTTCAGTGGTATCGCTCATCACGGTCGGCGTTAGGCCTAATGCCTCTGCCAGTAGCAAGATGTCAGCGGGCGCAGGCGTGCGCCATGCGCAGGTGAGGCCGGTTACTGGGTGCTCTAGCTTGAGTTGCCAGGCGTGGAGTGCTTGCCGTGCAAAGTCAGCGGCCCGGGTGGTGGCTAGGAGTTGCGCATAGGGGGCGATTTTACAGTACAGGGGGTCGCCGATGAGCGGGTGGCCAATATGGGCCAAATGCACACGAATTTGGTGGGTGCGCCCGGTTTCGAGATCGCACTGTATGACCGCGAAAGATTGGCCCGCTAGGGTGCCGGTTGCAATCCGCTGATAATGGGTGCGCGCGGGTTTACCCACGGTACCCGTTACCACGGCCATTTTGATGCGATTGCGCGGGTCGCGGCCAAGCGGAGCATTAATCGTGCCATGGACATTGGGCATACCCCAAACGAAGGCAAGATAACGGCGTTTGACGCTATGCGCTTGTAGCTGACGGACCAGGTGAGTTTGCGCCGTCAGCGTGCGTGCAATTACCATTAAGCCAGACGTATCTTTGTCGAGGCGATGGACAATGCCGGCGCGGGGCAGTCCGGCGGCGGCTTTGCCATAGCGGTGCAACAGTCCGTTGAGCACGGTGCCCTGCCAGTTACCTGTGGCCGGATGGACCACCAGCCCGGCGGGTTTATTAATCACTAACAGTGCTGCATCTTCGTAAATTATTTCAAGCGGCACGGGCTCAGCTGTAAACGCGGTTTCCTCAGGCAATCGCTCGGGGGCGATCACGATCGATGCGGCCAGTGGCGCGGCTTGACGGATGCGGGCAGGCAGACCGTTGACTTGTACCCGCCCGGTGTCAATCCAACTTTGCAAGCGGTTGCGTGAATAACTTGGGAACAGGCGAGCGAGTGCTTTGTCCAGACGTTGGCCTGCCAATTCGGCTGGAATCTGGGCCATTAGTTGAGGCAACTCGTCTGCTGGCGCACCCTCAGTGGGCTTTGCACACAGCGCGAGAGCATCATCATCAAGTATATCTGCGTCAAATCCAGCGGCAGAGTTGAGGCTTGGGCTATAATCTTCTACAAGAAAACGAGTCATTGAGATTGAAAAGACAAATGCAAGTACTGAATAAATTTAAAATAGTGGTTCTTTTAGGAGGTATCGCGGCCATTTTGACAGGCTGTAGCGGTTTACCTGAAAAGATTGATGAAACAACAACCTGGTCTCATGGAAAATTATACTCGGAGGCCCAGGAAATGCTAACCGGTGGTGACTGGGCTCGTTGCGCGAAATACTTTGAAGCGCTAGAAGGCCGAGATCCGTTTGGCGAGTATGTGCAGCAAGCTCAAATTAATGTTGCTTATTGCCACTGGAAAGATAACGAAACGGCGGCTGCTTTGCAGGCCGTTAATCGTTTTATTCAATTGCATCCGAATCATCCTAACATTGCGTATGCTTATTATCTAAAGGGCGTCATCAATTTTAATGACGAGCTTGGTTTATTCGGCCGCCTGAGCCGACAAGACATCAGTGAGCGTGATCCAAAGGCGATGCGTGATTCATACAGCGCCTTCAAAATAGTGGTTGAGAGCTATCCACAAAGCCCGTATGCGCAAGATGCCGCGCAACGGATGCGCTATATTGTCAATGCCCTGGCGGCCCACGAAGTGCATACTGCTGATTACTATTATCGGCGGGGCGCTTATATTGCGGCGGTGAATCGCGCGCAAGCAGCGCTTAAGCAATACGAAAACGCGCCGGCTACCGAAGATGCACTGCATATTATGGTGCTGTCCTATCGCGCGCTTGGCCAAACAAAACTGGCTAACGATGCTGAGCGTGTCTTACAGGCCTCTTTCCCGGCGAGCCGTTATCTGCGCGATAGCGGTAGCAAGTTGAAGATTAACTCATGACGCGTATGGATTGGCTAGCGGTTGTCCGTCGCCGCTAGCGCTCCTTTAAGGGTACTGAATGGTCTCAATGCCCGCTGCGCTGGCTAATAAGCATAAGTTGGCGTGGCGTTTGGCAAAAAGTCCCACGGTCACGACCCCCGGCCAACTGTTAATCTCCGCTTCGAGGGTCAGTGGGTCAGTGATATTTAAGTGCTGAACATCAATAATTTGATTGCCATTATCCGTCAGATAAGGCGTGCTATTTGAGGTGGTGCGTAATACTGGCATGCCGCCTAAGGCGAGGAACTTGCGGCTGAGTGCGCTGCGTGCGATAGGCATAACTTCAACCGGTAGCGCGAAGTGACCTAATGTATCGACGCGTTTAGAGACGTCTGCAATGCAGATAAATGTCTCGGCTACCATCGCAATAATTTTCTCGCGCGTCAGCGCACCTCCACCGCCTTTAACCATATGCCCATGATGATTGATCTCGTCAGCACCATCGATATACACCGGTAAGGTTTCGATCTGATTGAGTTCGAGTACTTCAATCCCATGCATTTGCAGCCGCGAGGTGCTCGCATTTGAGCTCGATACAGCCCCCGAAAAGCGGCTGCCAAACACTTTGCGCTCAGCCAGAGCGTCAATAAAATAGTTGGCGGTTGAGCCTGTGCCGATACCGATCACGGCCCCTTCTGGTGTGTGGGCGAGGACATAATCCGCCGCCGCTTGGCTAACGAGAAGTTTTAAGGTGTCCTGGGACATTGAGGTAGATCAAAAAAAGAGAATTAAAATAATTTAACGGGAGCTGAATTAGCCATGGTTTTTTTAGCGCTTGGGTACCGAGTTCACCATGATCCGTTGCCGCCGCGCCTCGAATAAGGCAATCCCGCTGGCTACCGATACATTTAGACTTTCAACTGTGCCGGCCATTGGGATGTGCATCACTTCATCGCAGGTTTCGCGGGTTAAGCGGCGCATGCCTTCGCTTTCTGCGCCCATGACCAGCGCCAGCGAACCGGCAAGTTTGGTTTCATATAGGCTGGTGGGGGCGTCATCCGCGGTGCCGGTCACCCAAATATTGGCGTCTTTTAATTCACGTAAGGCACGTGCTAGGTTGGTGACCGTAATATAAGGGGTTATATCGGCTGCGCCACTGGCGACTTTGGCGGCGGTTGCATTGAGTCCCACCGCCCGATCACGAGGGGCGATTACCGCCTGTGCGCCAGCTGCATTCGCCACGCGCAAGCAGGCGCCAAGATTATGCGGATCAGTGACGCCGTCAAGCACCAATAAGAGCGCTGAGCCGCTAATGCCATCGAGGAGTTCGGCCAGATTCTGGGCCAGGTAGACTTCTGTGACGCGGGCGACTACGCCTTGGTGGCGGTCAGTGCCGGCGAGTCCTTGCAATCTACCTTCGTCAACTGCAATCAGCCGCACGCCGGTGGCGGTATTTAAAAAATCCTGCATCCGCCGATCGCGGCGGTTTGGATCATATAAGATTTCAGTAATAGTGGATGCGTCATGCCGCAGCCGTGCCGTGATTGCGTGAAAACCGTAAAGAAGTTTGAGATGAGCCATGCTGTAGAAAAGAAATTAAGTTTTTTTGCGCGAGCGTTTTGAGCTAGCCTGGGTGCTGCCGCGGGGTGCACGTCGAGGTGTTTCAGCGGCTTGTTTTTTTGCCGGCTGGGTTACTTTTGCTTTAGGCTTTTTCTCGGCTTTGGCAGGGACCGTTTTGGTGGTTTGGCCTGCTGGCAGCTTGCGAGAAGTTTTAACTGGCTGATCTTGCACCAGAGTGAAATCAATTTTACGTGTGTCAAGATCAACCCGACCTACCTGTACGCGTACGCGATCGGCCAGCCGGTAGCGAGTGCCGCTGCGCTCGCCGCGCAATTCGTTTTTGATTTCGTCATATTGAAAATAATCTGAGCCAAGTTCGGTCACATGCACTAAACCTTCAACAAACAGCGCATCGAGTTGCACAAAGATGCCAAATGAAGTCACTGCGCTGACCATGCCACCATATTCTGCGCCGAGTTTATCGCGCATAAAATAACATTTAAGCCAGGCTTCAACATCGCGCGAGGCTTCATCTGCGCGTCGTTCATTGGCTGAACAGTGCAGGCCAAGCGACTCCCAAATCGCTTCCTTGCCTTGGCGTGGCGGTTTCGGTGCGGTACTGGCTTCGTTTTGTAAAGCGCGAGCACGGTTGCTCAGTGCGGTATTGAGCTGTACACCCGGCAACAGGGCGGGTTGATAGCGTTTGCCGCTTAGCACAGCTCGGATGGCGCGATGCGTCAGTAAATCGGGGTAACGTCGAATCGGGCTAGTAAAGTGGGCATAGGCGTCATAGGCTAAGCCAAAATGACCAATATTGTCTGGGCTATAGACGGCTTGTTGCATGGAGCGTAGCAGCATCGTTTGCAGCATGTGCGCATCTGGCCGCAGACGTATTTGTGCCATTAACGCAGCATATTCGCTGGCATGGGGTTTATCGCCGCCTGCCAGCGAGAGCCCAAAGCCACGTAAAAAGCTCCGTAGATTGGCGAGCTTTTCTTCGGTCGGGCTGTCATGGATGCGGTATAGCCCTGGGTGTTTATGGCGCTTTAAGAAATCAGCCGCGCAGACATTAGCGGCTAGCATGCACTCTTCAATTAATTTGTGTGCTTCATTGCGCGTGCGGGGGACAATTTGCTCGATTTTGCCAAGCGCATTACACACAATATAGGTTTCGACCGTATCAAAATCAATTGCTCCGCGCTGATGACGCGCGTTTGCCAGCAGTTGATAGGCGCTATACAGATGTTGTAAATGCGGCAGCAAGGCAGCGTGGTTTTTGGCTTCTAGGCTGTTGGTGTTGCTTAAGATGGCGGCGACTTCAGTATACGTTAAGCGCGCTGCTGAATGAATTACGGCAGGATAGAATTGATACGCATGGAGTTCACCCTGAGCGCTGATGACTAAGTCGCACACAAGGGTACAACGATCTACGCCTGGGTTCAGAGAGCACAGCCCATTCGATAATTTTTCCGGCAGCATTGGAATCACCCGGCGCGGAAAGTAAACCGAGGTGCTGCGCTCCAGCGCATCGATGTCAAGCGCATCGTTTGGCTTGACATAATGGGAGACATCCGCAATCGCGACCAGCAGCCGAAAACCATTGCCGCGGCCGACTTTGAGCGGCTCGCAATAGACCGCATCGTCAAAGTCGCGCGCATCTTCACCGTCGATGGTGACGAGTGGCAGATCGCGTAGATCGACGCGATCGTGCAGATCGGTTGGGCGTATTTTTTCGGGTAACTTCTTAGCTTGAGCGAGTGCCGCTTCGCTAAATTGATGAGGGACCCCGTGTTTGCGTACGGCGATTTCAATTTCCATGCCAGGATCATCGATCTCACCGAGGATTTCGACAACTTTCCCTAAGGGGGCGGCATGACGGCTGGGAAATTCGATCAGCTCAACGCTCACCACCTGACCGGCTTTAGCCTGACCATGGGCCTGCGGAGCAATCACAATATCGTGGCCAATGCGCTTATCTTCTGGCACCAGCACCAGGGCGCCATTTTCGTTCAGCAAGCGGCCAGTGACATGCGTATTGGCGCGCTTGGTGACTTCAACAATATGCCCTTCAGGCCTTCCACGGCGGTCATAGCCAACCATACGCGCGAGCACACGGTCATTGTGCATGACCTTTTGCATTTCAGCATTGCATAGAAAGAGATCGGCTTGCGCATCGTCACGAATTAAAAAACCATAGCCATCGCGGTGACCTTGGATGCGGCCGGCCACAAAAGTCGAGGAGGAAGCCAGTTGAAAATAGCCCTCTTGGCTGGCTTCAATTTGCTGGTCACGCTCCATGGCGGTTAGCCGCTTCAGAAACCCTTCCTCTTCTGAGGGGTTGACTGAGAGTGCTTGAGCAATATCATGGGCAGTGAGTGGAGCAGTGGTGGCTCGCAACACACCAAGAATGTCTTCGCGACTTGGAATGGGATAAGGAAATTTATTCAAGGGCAGTTTAATGTTTTTTGTTATGTGGGTAGGTTTTTCTTGCATGAGGACTGCAAAAGCGAAAGAAGCAAATAAATCCAATGCTGCTAATTAGATAGAGATATTCTAACAGGGAAGGGGGGTTATACCAAATAGTGGAAATTTTAGGCTCCATCAATTCTTCGAACTGATCAGTTTGGCTTAATGTTTTCTTTGTTGTATCCTGCGTCCTTCTTGTTAGTTTACCTCTTTACTCCTGATTCTATACGATGCCGCTTACCCATTCTACACCTAAGGTTGGTTTTGTTTCACTGGGTTGCCCAAAGGCCCTAGTCGATTCCGAACATATTTTGACTCAATTGCGCGCCGAAGGCTATGATATTTCTGCGACCTACGCTGGCGCTGATCTAGTGGTGGTCAACACCTGTGGTTTCATCGATGAAGCGGTGCAGGAAAGCCTAGATACAATTGGCGAAGCTTTACATGAAAACGGTAAAGTTATTGTCACGGGTTGCTTGGGAGCGAAAAAAAGCGCAAGCGGCGCCTCTTTGGTTCAAGACATTCATCCAAAAGTACTCGCTGTCACCGGGCCTCATGCGCTGGGCGAGGTTATGCAGGCGGTGCATCAGCATTTGCCAAAGCCGCATGACCCCTTTGCTGATCTGGTGCCGGCCGCAGGCGTGAAGTTAACGCCTCGTCATTACGCCTATCTGAAAATTTCTGAAGGCTGTAATCATCACTGTACCTTTTGTATCATCCCGTCAATGCGGGGCGATTTAGTCTCGCGGCCGGTCGCGGATATTATGCTGGAAGCAGAAAATCTGTTGCGGGCGGGGGTCCGCGAATTGCTCGTAATTTCGCAAGATACCAGCGCTTATGGCGTTGATGTCAAATATCGTATGGGTTTTTGGAATGGCCGGCCGATCAAAACCCGGATTACTGAGCTCGCCACGGCGTTAGGCGAGTTGGCGGCTCAGTATGGTGCCTGGGTGCGCCTGCATTATGTTTATCCTTATCCGCATGTCGACGAACTGATTCCGCTGATGGTGCAGCAACGGATCCTGCCTTACCTTGATGTACCGTTTCAGCATGCGCACCCGGCGGTGTTAAAACGGATGAAACGTCCCGCCAACGCGCAAAAATCGCTTGAGCGGGTGCAAGCATGGCGCGCGATGTGTCCTGAATTAACGATTCGGAGTACTTTTATCGCCGGCTTTCCAGGGGAAACGGAGGTCGAGTTTGAAACCTTGCTGGACTTTATCCGCACCGCTGAACTGGACCGGGTAGGGTGCTTTGCCTACTCTCCTGTAACCGGTGCGACTGCCAATGAATTGCCCGGGGCGTTGCCCGATGCGGTGCGCCATGAGCGGCGCGCGCGCTTTATGGAAGTGGCCGAGACGGTCTCGGTGCAACGTCTCAAGCGTAAGGTGGGGCAGACATTGCGTGTCTTAGTGGATGAACTGAATGAAGCCGGCGGGGTGGCGCGTTCGTCTGCAGATGCGCCAGAAATTGATGGTGTAGTTTATATTCAGCCGATTTCCAAAGCATCTCAAGCGTATCAAGCGGGTGATTTTGTTGAGGTAAAAATTACCGGCGCCCAAGGGCATGATTTATGGGGCGAAGTCTGTAGCAAAGCGAGTTAACGTAGGAGTTGTCGATGACTACTCATTTTTTGAACGAAGTATTGCGACTCATTTGGTCGGCGTAATTATATTTCAGTGCATCTTATTATTAGGCTAAATCTCAGTGAATCTTATTATCCAGAGCGCACAGCCACTGCTCAGTACCCACCTTGAGCAAGCGCGTGCACTTGCCGGTGGCGTGGCGGCCATTCGTCTCGACGGCTATGCTGGGCGTATTCTCGACGTAGATTTAGCTTTGCGCTCAGAAGTCACCGCATGGTGCGCTCAGCACCAGTTGGACGCTGCTTACCTGCCACCACTGCCTTTGGCTGATTTTGGCTTGGTCGTGATGGATATGGATTCAACCCTGATCACCATCGAATGCATTGATGAAATTGCTGATTTTTGCGGGCTTAAGGCTAAAGTCGCGGCCCTCACTGAGGCTTCTATGCGGGGCGAGCTGCGCGATTTTGGTGAAAGCCTGCGGCGCCGGGTCGCTTTGCTAAAGGGGGTTGATGCCAGTGTGCTGGAGCAAGTATGGCGTAAACGCTTAAAGCTCTCGTTAGGCGCGCAACGGATGCTTGCCGACGTGCAAGCCGCGGGCAAACATACGCTGTTAGTGTCGGGTGGCTTCACATTTTTTACAGAGCGGCTGACAGCTCGTCTGCGATTGGATTATGCGTACGCGAACCTGCTTGGCGTGAGTAATGGTAAGCTAACCGGTGAGGTGGTCGGTGAGATTGTTGATGCTCAGGTAAAAAGGCGTCGGCTCTATGAGGTCTGCGCTGAGTTGGGCATCACAGCTTCCCGTACGATTGTGATCGGCGATGGGGCAAATGATCTACTGATGATGGCACCCGCGGGTTTATCTATCGCTTTTCGGGCGAAGCCAGTGGTGCAGCAGGCAGCACGTGTATCATTGAATTTTACGGGGTTAGAAGGGGTCTTGCGCTTATTTGAATGAATGTTTGGTGAGTGCTTTAGGAGGCGGCGCCGATCATCCAGGAAGTTGTATTTTGACAGGGCGCAAGATAATTAAACGGGTCATAAAAATAGCAGGAGTGGCAGATGAAATACCAGATAACGGCAGCAGTCAAAGTTGGATTCATGTTCTCAGTCCTGGCTTTAGTCGGCGCCAGTAGGTTGGCGCTAGGCCAAATGCCAAAATCGCTTGATGGACCGATTCATTATACCGTCAAAGTCGTCTCTAAGCTGTATGGCAATTCACAAGAAACGCGCCTGATTGCTTCAGGCGAAGTCGATGATTTTACTTGGAAAACAGTGCCGCCTACAGGGGCCGTGCCGATTGACCGGCAATGCTCGCACTGGGAAGATATGCCACGCGATAGCGAGCATGCAATGCTGCGGCAGACCAAAGTGCGGCTGGCTCCAATTGTGGGTCACGACGGCGTTGCCACGATTCAATTAGGGTTTCGGGCGCACGCGCCTCAGGGGACTTATGTTGAAACAAAGAAAAGTGGCCAGAAAGTGCGCTGTCCGAAAGATCGCATGCATCACCAGATTGTGCGCTTTACATTACCAACGAATGGCGGATCTAAAACAATCAAGTTGACGGATGGAACAATTTTGACGGTGAGGGCAACTAGGTAAAATCAAACATTTGATGCGATTGCCTGTAAGATACAGGCAATGCTAAGTTGGTTGCGGGGGCAGGATTTGAACCTACGACCTTCGGGTTATGAGCCCGACGAGCTGCCAGACTGCTCCACCCCGCGTCCGGTAAGAGCAGAACTATAGCAAAATGTTCTAGGTTACGCAAGTAAATTATTATTATTTTTTTTGGTTTGGAGTTTTTATTCGGCGGTGGTTTGGATTTTGCTACAGTATGCAAGCAGATTTCTCTGCTTGCGGAGTATCGCATGAGTCAGATTGCTTCTCCACCTGATTGCCCATTAGGCCCGTCCGCTGCGGCGGCGCCCAGTGTGCTGAGTGCGTTGCCGTCAAGCGCTGTCTCAGTAATGCTGCCAATACCTACGCCAATCAAGCTATTGCGGTGAATTGTCGTGCTGTCGCAGGCCATTAGGCTAATAGTAAGGATGCAAGAACTGGTGCAGTTGCCCGAACAGGACGTGATACGCCCGCTTAGCCGCACCTTTGCCGTTGAGCAGCGAGCGGTTTTGTATCCGCTCGCTGTGCTTTCTATGATTGAGTGATTGCGCTTAATCGCGCTGATAAATTTCTGCCCCGCTGCGCATGAATTCAATCGCTTTTTCGGTTTGGCCTTGAGCCAGTGCCTGTTCGTTCGAAATCCCAGCTTTGGCAGCGTATTCACGGACATCTTGCGTGATTTTCATGGAGCAAAAGTGTGGCCCGCACATTGAGCAGAAATGCGCGACTTTGGCGGAGTCTTTAGGCAGTGTTTCATCATGAAATTCACGTGCTTTATCGGGATCTAGGCCCAAATTAAACTGATCTTCCCAACGAAACTCAAAACGCGCCTTCGACAGCGCATTATCGCGAATCTGTGAGCCTGGATGCCCTTTGGCCAAATCTGCGGCATGAGCCGCGAGTTTATACGTGATCATGCCTTCTTTTACATCATTTTTATTGGGCAGACCTAGATGCTCTTTGGGGGTGACATAACAGAGCATGGCGGTGCCAAACCAGCCAATCATCGCGGCGCCAATGCCTGACGTAATGTGATCGTAGCCTGGCGCAATATCGGTGGTGAGCGGTCCCAGGGTATAAAAGGGCGCTTCGTCGCACCAATCGAGTTGCAACTCCATATTTTCTTTAATTAACTGCATCGGGACATGGCCTGGACCTTCAATCATGACTTGCACATCATGCTTCCAGGCGACTTGGGTGAGTTCGCCAAGCGTTTTTAATTCGGCTAATTGAGCCTCATCATTAGCATCGTAAATCGAACCGGGACGCAGCCCATCACCGAGCGAAAAACTGACATCATAGGCTTTCATGATCGCGCAAATTTCTTCAAAATGCTCGTAAATAAAGCTTTCGCGGTGATGCGCCAGACACCATTTGGCAATAATGGAGCCGCCACGCGACACAATGCCGGTCATGCGCTTGGCGGTCATTGGCACATAGCGCAGTAGCACGCCGGCATGAATCGTGAAGTAATCTACCCCTTGTTCAGCCTGTTCAATTAAGGTGTCGCGAAAAATTTCCCAGGTTAAGTCTTCGGCTTTGCCATTGACTTTTTCAAGTGCTTGGTAAATGGGTACGGTGCCAATGGGGACGGGGCTGTTGCGCAGAATCCATTCACGGGTTTCATGAATATTTTTGCCGGTCGATAAATCCATCACCGTATCTGCACCCCAACGGATGGCCCAGGTCATTTTATCGACCTCTTCACCAATTGATGAGCCCAGAGCTGAATTACCGATATTGGCGTTGACTTTGACCAAGAAATTGCGGCCGATGATCATTGGCTCGAGTTCGGGGTGATTGATATTGGCAGGGATGATGGCTCGGCCGCGAGCGATTTCGTCGCGCACAAATTCCGGCGTGATTTCATAGGTGTTGTTAACTGAACCTGGCTGGCTCGACAGGGCCGCACCAAAAGCCTGCCCTGGATGTTGGCGGCCGAGTAAGGCAGCGAGCCGCTCGCCTTGTGGGCCACTGCTGCGTAGGTTAGCTAGATATTCGGCGCGGCATTGGTTCTCGCGGATGGCGATAAACTCCATTTCAGGGGTGATAATGCCCTGCCGCGCATAGTGCATCTGACTGACATTGGCGCCTGCCTTGGCGCGCCGCGATGGGCGTTTGGAGCCAGTAAATTGTGACTCTGTGTGGCTTTTATCCATCGTATGTTGGCGGCCAAAGCGGCTGCTAGGTTGCGGCAGCGCTTCGGTATCGCCGCGTTCCTCAATCCAAGCGTCGCGCAAGGCCGGCAAACCGCAGCGGATATCAATCTTGGCCTGCGGATCAGTATAGGGGCCTGAGGTATCGTAGACGAACAGCGGTGGATTTTTTTCGGCGCCGAAACTGCTTGGAGTATCGGCTTGTGCAATCTTGCGCATGGGTACGCGCAGGTCGGCCCGTGAACCCGTCACATAAATTTTGGTCGAATTAGGCAAAGCCTCAATCGCCGCATTATCGACATGCGCGGTGGCGGAAATGAATTTTGGTTTAGCATTCGTCGTTGTCACAATAGCACTCCAGTTAGCAGTTATGTGCGAATTCGTTTCTTGAAGGACCCAGACTCACTTGAAGCCGCAAGCTTACAGCTTCATTGGCAGCGCGCAAAGGACTATTTGTGGGCGTTGCAATTTAACTGCATTATTTGCTTTAAACTTCAGATTATTGAACGTTTTCAGCATGGCCTAGATTCCCGGCTTTTAGATTCAGATTGTCGCTGGGCTGAAAAAAGTATAGAATTATAAACTTAATGGGAGCTTAAGCTCGGCAACGCAAGGTAAAGCATGTGGCTAGCAAAACAGATGGGCATAGAGCCCATTTTTTTTTGGCAGCAGATCAGTGTCGCTGCAAAGGCCGCTTAAGCCATTTTTTAGGCAGCTTTGGGTGGAGTCAATACGTGCAACTGATAGAAACTACAGTCAATGGACTGGGCTATGAACTGGTGGATATTGAGTATGGCGCGCGTGGTGTGTTGCGTGTTTTTATTGATCAAGCAGCGGGGATTAAGATTGAGGATTGTGCAAAAGTGAGCCACCAACTGCAGCATGTGCTGACGGTTGAAAATGTGGATTATGAGCGCCTTGAAGTGTCCTCGCCAGGATTAGATCGGCCACTAAAAAAATTAGCTGATTTTGAGCGTTTTGCGGGCAGCGAGGCAGTCGTCACACTGAAAAGAACGCTGGATGGTCGTAAGCAATACCGAGGTATTTTGCAGCAACCTCAAGGTGAAACCATGAAGTTGCAATTTGAAGGCAAAGCAGGGCTAACGGTATTAGATTTTACCTTAGCTGACCTGGATAAGGCTCGCCTTGTGCCGCAAATAGAATTTTAGGAGCTAAAAGCAATGAGTCGCGAAGTATTGATGCTGGTAGATGCGCTCGCCCGCGAAAAAAACGTGAGTAAAGAGGTTGTCTTTGTTGCGCTTGAGGCGGCTCTCGCTTCGGCCACTAAGAAGCTTTACAATGAAGATGTAGAGATTCGGGTGGCGATTAACCGTAGCAATGGGTCTTATGAATCTTTCCGTCGTTGGCTGGTGGTGCCGGATGAGGCAGGCTTGCAAGAGCCCGATAAACAGGTCCTATTGTTCGAGGCACTTGAACAAATCCCGGATATCGAAGTCGATGATTATCTTGAAGAGATGGTTGAATCGATTGGCTTTGGCCGGATTGGCGCACAAGCGGCCAAACAAGTTATCCTACAAAGGATTCGCGATGCCGAGCGTGAGCAGATTCTGAATGATTTTCTGGAGCGCGGCGAAGTCATCATGACCGGTACCATCAAGCGGCTTGATAAAGGCAACTTGATTGTTGAGTCGGGGCGTGTTGAAGGGGTGTTGCGTCGTGATCAACTGATTCCACGGGATAATCTCCGAGTCGGTGATCGTGTCCGGGCTTGGTTGCTTAAGATTGACCGCACCGCCCGCGGCCCGCAGATCGAACTCTCGCGCACGGCACCAGAATTTCTGATGAAATTATTTGATATCGAAGTGCCTGAGATCGAGCAAGGTTTGCTTGAAATTAAATCGGCGGCGCGCGATCCAGGCACACGTGCAAAAATCGCCGTGGTTGCCTATGATAAAAGAATCGACCCGATTGGCACCTGCGTTGGCATTCGTGGCTCGCGGGTGCAAGCCGTGCGTAATGAACTTGGCGGCGAAAATATCGATATCGTACTTTGGTCGGAAGAGCCAGCCCAATTTGTCATTAATGCTTTGGCGCCGGCGGTCGTGCAGTCGATCATGGTGGATGAAGAAAAGCATGCAATGGATGTGGTGGTAGACGATGCTGAATTGGCGGTTGCAATTGGCCGTAGTGGGCAGAATGTGCGTTTAGCCAGTGAGCTTACCGGTTGGCAAATCAATATCATGACGCCAGACGAATCGGCTGACAAGCAAGCGCAGGAACGTTCGGGTTTGCGTGACCTATTTATGGCCCGTTTAGATGTCGATGAAGAAGTTGCTGATATTTTACTGGATGAGGGCTTTGCGAGCCTCGAAGAAGTGGCTTATGTCCCGCTAAACGAAATGCTTGAAATTGAGGCATTGGATGAAGCTACGGTACATGAGTTGCGTAACCGGGGACGTAATGCACTGTTGACCATGGCGATTGCAAACGAAGAGGAAGTTGAAAATATCGCCCTTGATTTGAAAACGCTTGAAGGCATGAATCCCGACTTGCTTTCAAAACTAGCTGCGCACCAGATCCAAACGCGTGATGAATTAGCGGAATTGGATACCAGCGAGCTCATTGAGATCGCTGCAATGGATGAAGAACTTGCGAAAGCTTTAATCATGAAAGCACGCGAACACTGGTTCGAATAAGCGTAGCGAGTTGATGTGCGCTTGGCTTAGCCCAAGCAAGAGCATGAAAGAGCCTGTTTTAGGCGGGAAATAGAAATTAATGAGGAATGAATGGCGAGCAATAATGTAGCTCAATTTGCCGCGGAGCTTAAAATGCCTGCTGGTGTGTTGCTAGAGCAATTACGCGCAGCGGGCGTTGATAAAAAAAGCACGGATGATTCGCTGTCGGAGGCCGATAAGGCACGTCTGTTGGAGCATTTGCGCCGCGCCCATGGTGCGGATGATGCGGAAAAACGCAAAATTACGCTGACTCGTAAACAAGTATCGGAAATTAGACAATCTGACGCTACGGGCAAAGCTCGTACCATTCAAGTTGAAGTGCGGAAAAAGCGTGTCTTTGTTAAACGTGACGAAAATGTGAGCGAGCCCCGGGTTAGCGAGCCTCCTGTGGCTGAGCCCAACGAAGTGAATGAGGCAGAGTTGGAGCGCCGCCGTGAAGATGAAGCGCGCCAGCAAGCTGAACTATTTGCTCGCCAGGCGCAGGAACAGCAGGAACGCCAAGCACAGCTTGCACAGGAAGAAGCTGAGCGCAAGCTCCGCGAAGAAGTCGCCGAAGCTGAGCGCCGTCGTGCCGAAGAAGAGGCTGTCAAACAAGCCGCTGCGGTACAAGCTGCCGCTGTAGCTCAAGCAGCAGTGTCATCAACTGAGACACCGACTCCGCCGCAGCCCTTGGCAAAGGTAATGGGCCAATCGACTCAGCAGGCGCCGCTCACAGAGAAAAAACCTCAAGTCGCAGAGCAAAAGCCGCAAGTCGCAGAGCAAAAGCCGCAAGTCACAGAGCAAAAACCGCAAAATGGGCAAACCACTGTCGTGCGAACTGGGCAGCGCTATGTAGTTAGAAAAGCCAGCGCTAGCGCACATGAAATGGTCGCAAAAGCGCCCGTTGATGAAGCGGAAATCCAACGCCGGCGTGCTGCTGCTGAGGCAGAGGCACTTGCCATTCGAGAAATGATGAGCACGCCGCGTAAAGCGATGCGCGCGGTTGAACCAAAGCCAGCAGAACCAAAGCCAGCGGCAGCACCGCCGGTTGCTGCTAAAGGGACCTTGCATAAACCTGCAAAACCAGCAGGTGCAACAGTGGCCAAAAAAGAAGTTAAAAAACCAGTCAGTGTCACTGCGACCACAGATAAAAAGAAACCGGCCAAAACATCGAGTTGGCAAGACGATGCGGCCAAGCGCCGAGGCATCAAAACTCGAGGCGATGCTAGCGGTGGTGTCGACCGTGGCTGGCGTGGAGGCCCTAAAGGCGGGCGCAAGCATCATCATGATGACCGTACGTCTTTTCAAGCGCCCGAGCCTATTGTGCGCGAAGTTCATGTGCCTGAGACCATTACCGCGGCAGAACTTGCGCATAAGATGTCCGTGAAGGCTTCTGAAGTGATTAAAGTCATGATGAAGCTAGGTCAGATGGTGACCATCAACCAAGTGCTGGATCAAGAAACAGCAATGATCGTGGTTGAAGAGTTGGGCCATAATGCGCTAGCGGCTAAGCTTGATGATCCAGAAGCATTGCTGTCAGAAGGCGATTCATATGATGCGGAGAGATTGCCACGGCCGCCGGTCGTGACGGTCATGGGCCATGTGGATCATGGAAAAACCTCACTGCTTGATTATATTCGCCGCGCTAAGGTCGCCTCCGGCGAGGCCGGGGGCATTACCCAGCACATTGGCGCCTATCATGTTGAAACGCCACGCGGGGTTATTACCTTCCTTGATACGCCTGGCCATGAGGCCTTCACCGCCATGCGCGCACGTGGCGCAAAGGCTACGGATATCGTCGTGTTGGTCGTAGCGGCCGATGATGGTGTGATGCCACAAACCAAAGAAGCCATTGCTCATGCTAAAGCAGGCAATGTGCCGATTGTGGTCGCGATCAATAAAATCGACAAACTTGGCGCGAATGAAGAACGTGTCAAGCAAGAGTTGGTTGCCCAAAGTGTAGTTCCCGAAGAATACGGTGGCGATGCTCCGTTTATGCGCGTTTCCGCTAAAACGGGAGAGGGTATTGACGAATTGCTTGAGCAAATTTTACTTCAAGCTGAAGTACTTGAATTAACTGCACCCGTCACAGCCTTGGCTAAGGGGTTAGTGATTGAAGCACGGTTGGATAAAGGGCGCGGACCGGTAGCGACGATTTTAGTGCAGTCAGGTACCTTAAAAGGTGGCGATATTGTGCTCGTGGGCGCGGCTTATGGCCGTGTGCGCGCTATGCTGGACGAAAATGGTAAGCCAACGACGCAAGCAGGTCCTTCCATTCCGGTTGAAATTCAAGGGCTATCCGAAGTGCCGCGCGCTGGCGAAGAAGTCATCGTCTTGCCAGACGAACGTAAAGCACGTGAGATTGCACTCTTTCGCCAAGGTAAATTCCGTGATGTTAAGCTAGCCAAACAGCAAGCTGCGAAGCTTGAAAACATGTTTGATCAAATGGCTGAAGGTGAGGTCCAAAACCTTTCCTTGATCATCAAAGCAGATGTGCAAGGTTCGCAAGAAGCACTCACGCACACGCTGACAAAACTGTCCACCAACGAAGTGCGGGTACAAGTTGTGCATGCAGCCGTGGGCGGCATTAGTGAATCGGATGTAAACCTGGCGACTGCCTCTAAAGCGGTGGTGATCGGCTTTAATACGCGTGCTGATGCGCAAGCGCGTAAACTTGCCGAAGCTAACGGTATTGATATTCGCTACTACAATATCATTTACGACGCCGTCGACGAAATGAAAGCGGCCATGTCAGGCATGCTTGCGCCAGAGAAAAAAGAAGTGATTTCTGGTCTGGTCGATGTGCGGCAGGTATTTCGTGTGCCTAAGATGGGCGCGGTTGCTGGTTGCATGGTGCTCGAAGGCTGGGTTAAACGCTCGTCTCAGGTCCGTGTATTACGCAACAATGTGGTGATCCATACCGGTGAACTTGAGTCACTTAAGCGTTTCAAAGACGATGTGCGTGAAGTGAAGGCTGGCTTTGAATGCGGTATGTCCGTTAAGAACTTTAACGATATCCTTGAAGGCGATCAGCTTGAAGCCTTTGAGATTACGGAAGTCGCACGGACACTATAAAAGCTGTATTGACTATGCCTAAAAGACGGACTAACCCTGAGCGCATCACGCGCATCGCAGATCAAATCCAACGTGATTTGTCTGAAATGATCATGCGCGGTGAAGTGAAAGATCCTCGCATTGGCTTTGTCACGCTGCAAAGCGTGGAGCTTACGCCTGATTATGCTCATGCCAAAGTGTGGTTTACTACGCTCTCAGGGGACCCGAAAACCTCGGGTACAGCGTTAAACCATGCTGCCGGGCATTTGCGTAATCTGCTGTTTAAGCGCTTGCATATCCATACGGTACCCACGCTCCATTTCCTCTTTGATGAGACGCTTGAAAAAGCCGCGGAGATGTCACGTTTAATTGATGAAGCCAATACAGTGCGCGCGAAGGATTAACGCGCCGCATGATAGTCAGTTGACGACGCTATAAATTCCATACAGTTATGGCGAATGCCCAATCTACTAAGCTTGCCCGGCATGCGCTGGATGGCGTACTCCTGCTTGACAAGCCTCTCGGCCTGTCTAGCAATGAAGCGTTAATTCGCGCCAAGCGGCTGCTTTTGGCGAAAAAAGCCGGACACACTGGCACGCTTGACCCGCTTGCTTCCGGCCTTTTGCCACTCTGTTTTGGTGAGGCCACAAAATTCTCCAGCGATCTGCTGAACGCAACTAAGCTCTATGAAGCCACGCTCGTACTCGGCATCTGTACCACCACGGCGGATGCCGAAGGCGAAATAGTGCAGACTCGACCAGTCCGCTGCGAACTGCAAGCAGTCCATGATGTGCTAGCCCGCTTTCGCGGCGAAATATGGCAAGTGCCGCCCATGTATTCAGCGCTTAAACGAGATGGCAAGCCACTGTATGAATATGCGCGTGCAGGCATCACGCTTGAGCGTGATGCGCGTCCAGTGACGATTGAGGCGCTAGAATTGATCGATTGTAGGCTACCTGCATCCGCTCAAATAAGTTCATTACCGATCGCCACAGACGCAATGCCAATCGCAACAGGCACCCTGCAGATTCGCGTGCAGTGTAGTAAGGGAACGTATATACGCGTGCTCGCGCAAGACATTGGCGAAGCACTCGGGTGCGGAGCGTACTTAAGCGCGCTGCGCCGGACCGGAGTAGGCTCATTGCAACTCACCGATGCGGTGGCCCTGGATGCGCTTTCAAGCGCTTCTCATACGGCGCGCTTAGCGTGTTTGCAGCCCGCTGACACCTTACTTTCAACCTACCCAGCTGTGCGCCTGGCAGCCGACCTAACGCACCGTTTTAAGCAAGGGCAACGCTTACGCTTGCCCGCTGAAGTATCACTAGAGCCAGTTCCTATCACGCTACCTGAAGTGCTCAACACGGCACTGGTGCGGGTCTATGGCGAGACTTCTCAATTTTTAGGGACGGCGCGTTTAATCGAAGGCATATTAGCGCCGGAGCGGCTGATTGCTAATCAATAAACGACTGATTCTGATAGCGGCCTTGATTAGCGTGAGCTGAGGCAGGGGAACGCTGGCTTGAATTTACCGCCGCCACGTAACCTCCTGTGGAATTCACCTCTGATAGCTAAAGTCACTTAGCATATTAGTTAAATTCTATTGGATTTTATAATTAATAGGTTTAAACTTTAACTTAGTTGCTTGCTACATTTTAAGTTCCAATTTATTTCTAACCACACACAGGAGCCCTTATATGAAAACCATTGGTGACACACTAGAAGCCTTTACCGTCGCTGCCGCGAAACCTGGTTTCAACCACCATGAAGAGAATGGGCAATCGGCATTTGAAAATATCACTGAGCAATCCTTTCCAGGCAAATGGAAAGTCATTTACTTCTACCCGAAAGATTTCACCTTCGTCTGCCCGACTGAGATTGTTGAGTTTGGCAAACTGATGAAGGACTTTGCCGATCGTGACGCGGTCTTACTCGGTGGCAGCAGCGACAACGAATTTGTTAAACTGGCTTGGCGTCGGGAGCACAAAGATCTGAATAAACTTAACCACTACGCGTTTGGTGATGTCCGGGGAGAGTTGATTGACCAACTCGGGATTCGTGACCACGAAGCCGGCGTAGCACTACGTGCGACGTTTATTGTGGATCCAGATAATGTGATTCAGCATGTTTCGGTCAACAGTCTCAATGTGGGTCGCAATCCGCAAGAAATTCTGCGTATTTTGGATGGTCTGCAAACTGATGAGCTGTGTCCATGCAATCGGGCAGTCGGTGGCGCAACGCTGTAACGTGAACTTACAAAAAAGCCCGCAGCAACGGGCTTTTTTAACCACGCATAAGGACACCCAATGGAATTCTTAAATGCAATCAAGGATTTAATTCCAGACTACGCGAAAGATATTCGCTTAAATATTGACGGGACGATTGCGCGCTCTTCGCTAGAAGGCAATGACGCGATTGGCGTCGCATTAGCGGCCGCATTTGCCGCAAAAAGCAGCAAACTCGTCGACATCATCAAACGTGCGGGCCAACTATCTGCTGAAGAACAAAATGGCGCATTAACTGCTGCGGCATTGATGGGCATGAATAATACCTGGTATCCGTATTTGGAAATGGCTGGTGATGCCGAGCTAAAAGGGCAGCCAGTAGGATTGCGAATGAATGCTTACGCGCAGCATGGCGGCGTGGATAAGCGGCGGTTTGAAATGTATGCATTGGCCGCATCGATTATAGGCAAATGCCACTTTTGTGTCAAAGCGCACTTTGATACGCTGGTTAAAGAAGGCATGAGCACAGCTCAGTTGCGTGATGTAGGCAGAATTGCAGCGGTGGTGAATGCAACTGCTCTAGTTATAGTAGCGGAAGAGGGATGAATCAGTTAGAATAGCGGGCTTAGCCGTCGAAGTAGGGCAGTATGCGGGGGTGGCGAAATTGGTAGACGCACCAGGTTTAGGTCCTGACGCCAGTAATGGTGTGCGGGTTCGAGTCCCGCCCCCCGCACCATAATATTCCTTATAAATCAAAGAATTAGATTTTTTTGGAAGTCAATTTTTACCCCTGATTTCGGATCGAAATGACAACATTTTTCGGTCGAAAAGTTCAATGGCTTTTTCTCCCGCTTTATCATCTGCTGAAGGCATCCAGCGTCCATAGTGACGGGCGATCATTCATTGTCAATCCAAATGCCCCGCCTATTGGGCCACCCACATTGGATGCTTGCTAGTGGATAGCATCATTGACGCCTAGGTGTGTCGAGTCTGTAAGATATCCATAAACCACAGACTTGTGGCTTGAAGGGAAAGTATTCTTGGTTGCTCCGTAAGCGAGCACCACAGCCACGTTGTCAAGTCATCGAAAGGCTCGCCCGATGAACCTGCTACGGTGCGTCGCTGCTCAATGAAGCTTCCGAGTATGGGGATTCGATTGAAGGAAGGCCCTGGCGCGAAGCGCACAACATATAATCATCGCCTCGAGCGTTTACGATCAAACATTATGTCCTCAGTGGTTCCGCCGCGTAAAAAAAACTCAACTCCGCCAAGGCACGTGCCCGGCGTCCCCGTGTCCTTTCGATCCCGCGCGCTCGCTTGGCTGCACATTCCGGCCACCGCGCTGTGCGTCGTGCTGGCCGGGTGTGCGGCCTTTCTTCCTGTGCCGCCCGCGCCACCTGCGGTGGTCGATCCGGTAAGCCTCTTTCCGGTGGCCGACTACAGTCAGGATGTCGACCACTGGATCGACCCACTTGGCCCCGATTACGACACGCCGTTCCTGAACACACTTGATCAGCACGCCCAGTTCGAAGTGCTCTACTCGCGCTATTTCGGCACCGGTGCGAACAGTGCTTCGCCCTGGAACCACGCTTTCATCGACACGCCCGCGCACGGCAAAAGCGATGGCGATATCGCCGGCTTGCTGCTGCGGCGGATCGCCAACTACGACAACACCGGCAAGCCCGGTAGAGATATCGGTTATGGTCAGAACTTCAGGCCTCAGACGAAATCGTGGATCGATGCAATCGCTCAAAACATGAACGTCCGGCAGTTCGAGCGCATGGCACCCTACACACCTGGGCGCCGCGCGATTGCAACCGGCAACCTGCTCGTGCGCGAACTGCCAACCATGGACCCTTTTTTTTATTCCCACCGTCTTGCGGGCCAAGGTTATCCGTTCGACAGTCTACAAATCTCGGCGATTCTGCCGGGTACACCGCTTTACGTGCGGGGGAGCAGCCTGGACGGCGGTTGGTGTTATGTGCAGGCGCCTGAGGTGCACGGTTGGGTGCGCAGCGACAACCTCGGTTTCGTCGACGACATGTTCGTCGATACCTGGAAGAAGACCGCACGTCAGGCGTTGGGGGCAGTCATTACCGCTTCGGCGCCGGTTCGTGACAGCCACGGGGCATTTCGCTTCGACGCGCCGGCTGGCACGGTTCTACCACTCCGACCTGGCACGACACCCGGGATGCGCGAGGTCCTCGTTCCTGCCCGCAATGTCGACGGCCGGGCGGTTATCAGCACCGCACAATTGAGCGACACGCAGATCGTACCGGCGCCGTGGAGCGCAACGCCGCGCCATCTCGCGACGCTGCTCAAAGCGCTGATTGGGCGTCCGTATGGCTGGGGCAACATGGGGCTGTATAACGACTGTTCATCCGAACTGAAAAACATCTTCGCCGCCTTCGGCATATGGTTGCAACGCCATTCGTTCGACCAGATGGCCGCTGGGCAAATAACCGATCTCTCCATCGCCACGCCGGCTGAGCGGCTCGATTACCTCGCACGCAACGGTCAACCGATGCGCACGCTGGTTTATATCAACGGCCATGTAATGCTATATCTCGGCAACACCACGCACGGCGCTCAAGCCGTGCCGGTGGTCTATCATGGTGTGTGGGGGCTGCGCCCGGCCGACGATAGCTGGCGGGCGATCATCGGTGGCACATTGATCCAACCTTTGCTCGAAAGTATTCCTGAAGATCTGGCGTTGCAGTCGCTCGCCGCCAAACCGATTTTCCAGATCAGCATCCTCGGAGCACCCGCTGCGGACACTCCAGTTCAATCCGACGATGGTAGTCCGGCAGATTGGGCCAGCGGGGGCGTTTAAAAGGGTTTTAAGCGCAAACCACTATGCTTCTTGGGAGCCAATTGACTTCGGGCTACTCGGCTATCTATTCAGCTTAGCATCCACTGATTAAGCGTTCGATGACTGCATGTTGATGAGTCATCCAGTACAAGCCATTACTAGGCAGGCCTTTTTTGATATTGTCTGGATAGGTTGGAATAAGCTTGGCATACTTCAGTTCAATGTAGCCTGGCCTTAAGACTTCATGCTGGGTAGGTCCAATGCCATAAGGTACAAGCAGCGCTTGGCGCTTTGGGTCGCTAGCAAATTGAATAAATTGACGGCACACGTCAGCGTTAGGTGTGCCTTTCAAAATAGCCAGGCTATCGTATCCATAAATTTGTTGATCCCAAGAAAATGCTACTGGGGCATCGGCCGCGATAGCCGATAATGCACAAGCATGAAAAGCCGGTATTAAATCCACCTCACCAGACCTCAATAGCCGACATTCCGCTGTTATTTTTTCTAAAAGCTTGATTTATTCTAAATATGCTGCTGACACAGCCACTATGAGAGAAAATTTAGCAAGGCGCAGCCAGTGCAAATTGTGGGTAATTTTCAGACTTTGCTCCTCTTGACGCTTTAGGACGAACAGCTCACTTGCAGCGAGCGCGCCCAGGCAGGAGGCAGTTGCGCATACGCCTCATACTCTGGCAAGGCATTGAATGGACGGCGCAGGACATTCAATAATCGTTCAACTTCAGAGAAATCTTTTGCTTGAGCAAGCTCGATGGCCTGCTCGACTAAATGATTGCGCAAAATATATTGAGGGTTCACGCAGTTCATCGCGCTAGCGCGTTCGCTATCATCGCGGCCTTCATATACGAGGCGCGTACGGTAGGTTTGTAACCAGGCATGAAAAGCTGTGCAATCAGTAGTAAAAAGAGAGCTTACGCTTGCATCATCGTGGGTATCGTGTTGAGAAACTTGAGCCAGCCGGCGAAAGGTCAACGTAAAGTCTGCGCGGTTCTGATGCATTATTTTAAGCAGTTGATCGATTAATGCAGCATCGCCATCATGCTGATGCGCTAAGCCCAGTTTGGCGCACATTCTTGTTTGCAATGCTTGCATGAAGCGAGGCTTGAACTCGCTAAGAATAGCTCTTATTTCCTCGAAAGCATCTTGCTTGCCGCTAGCACTCTGAACTTCTACGCTGATGATTGGTAATAATGCTTGTGCTAGGCAAAATAGGTTCCAATAGGCGATTTCTGGCTGCTTTTGATAAGCATAGCGGCCCATTGTATCTGAATGATTACAGATATGCTCAAAGTTGAAGCCATCGATAAAACCATAAGGGCCATAATCAATGGTTAAACCCAGTATCGACATATTATCGGTGTTCATCACACCATGGCAAAAGCCAATGGCCTGCCAGTACGCAATCAGATCTGCCGTGCGCCGTGTGACTGCTTTAAGCAAGGCGAGATAGGGCGTATCGGTGTTGTTGCAATCAGGATAATGACGCGTAATGATATGTTTGGCGAGCAGTGCAATCAGATCAGGACGGTTACGTGCATAAAAATGCTCAAAATGGCCAAAGCGCACAAAGCTTGGGGCAAGGCGGGTGGTAATGGCGGCTGTTTCAACGCATTCACGACGCACCGGTAAATCTGAACCGATGACACACAGTGCACGTGTAGTAGGCACACCAAGATAATGCATTGCCTCGGAACATAAAAATTCACGGATAGAAGAGCGCAGCACTGCACGTCCATCGCCCCTTCTGGAATAGGGCGTAGGTCCAGCCCCTTTTAATTGAACTTCATAATGGCTTTGACCCTGTTTAATTTCACCCAAGGTCAGCGCACGGCCATCGCCAAGTTGGCCCGCCCAGACACCGAATTGGTGGCCTGCATACACAGTTGCAAAGGGCATTTTTTCAGATGTCGTAGACAAGGAGTTGCCGGCGAACCAGGCAACAAAAGCGGGATCATGCGCAATCTGTGCTGTGCAGCCCAATAGTGCTGCGGCATCTGCTGAAAAGCTAACGAGATAAGGATTAGGAACAGGCGTCGCTGGCACCTTTGTATAAAAATCAGGGCCAAGTGATAGAAAGCTATCTGGCAAAGATTGCTTGAATCTGTCAGCTAAATTAGAAATATCGACGGTATCAAGAGTAGGTGGCATATTGAAAAATAGCGAAATTAAGTCGCCAACGGTGCGATTAGGGCGCTCTTGAAAAGAATTGTAGGAAATCTCAGCCTTAATCAATCTATCTATAGCTAGATAGTAGTCTTTTCCGCGCGGAAGGAAGCGATCTATCTAGGTCGCTGTCAAAAGCGACAATTCCCTTTTGTATGCGAAAGACGATAAAAAAGCAAGGTTTTTGCATTAGGGGGAACCGTATAGCCGTCAAGTCTTGCGGAGTTGAAAGAAAAACGCAACAGTGTGCCCCGGCTATCGCTGCGGGTCGGTGGAGAAAATGAATGCCAATCCGCAAAAATCCCGATTCGCTCTTTAACTGCTGCAGGCAGCATCATGCAGAAGCTGCCGACGCATACGACGCACAAATACCACAAGTCAAAGTCGGTTTCGTCGGCTACGAAGAACCGCTATTTAGCGACAATCCTGCGTCTCTTTTCTCTCTTCGTCGAGTGGAGCTGGTTGACCAAGGCCCCGAAGTTTAGCAAGTTTAAGGAGCTGGACAAGCGTGTGAGCTGGGTACCTCAATTTGTAATATTGGCGCTTATCGATGCCATAACCATATTACGCTGGATGGTGCTAAAAGACTTGGGAGGCTGGGAAACGCTGGAGATGGTGCAGCGGTACGCACACTTAGCCCCATCGCACCTAGCACACCACGCTGAAACGGTCACGTTTTGGTCACAGCGCGAGCAGAAAAAACAAACGCCGCTGGCAAGAGCGGCGTAAGTCTTTGATTCTAAAGAATTTTTTGGTAGGCCGTGCTGGGTTCGAACCAGCGACCAACGGATTAAAAGTCCGCTGCTCTACCAACTGAGCTAACGACCCGAAGAGGACCGAATTATATAGGGCTTTTCTTATTAAAACAAGGCCGAAATTAAATAAATTCGTTCCGCAAAACGGCGGAGAGCGTTCTCTGCAAGCCCTTATTTTGCTTGGGTGCTTTTATTTTTGCGGAACGAAATTTGAGGGGTGTTAGCAGCGGACTAATTAGAGTGTCTATGGAGATTTTTCTAAAAATGGCAGCGCTGCGCGTTTTTGTTTTGCTGTGCAATTTCTATATTTTTTTGGGTAGGCGATGCTCTTGTCGTCATCCTGCATCAGCAAAATTTAGCTCTGAGAGCGTCCTATTTTTAGGATTATTCTTATAAAAGAGGTCGCTTGAAAAAGTAAGATTAATTTACAACTTTTAGAGTTTGGCAGCGGCAGGGCTCGAACCCACGACATAGGGGAATAAGGGGGGTAGCAAGGGCTTAAAGCCTTGATTTTGCAAGGCTCTATGCCCTTATAGCACCCTGCTTTCCCCCTCATTTGTCCCAAGCTGTTGCGCTTGATCTAGGGCAGCCACTCAACACAAATAAATCAAATTTTTAAGTTTTCTACCAGTTGAAACCATCCCTAGAAAATATCACTCAAATCCGGCTTTAGCTCTAGGCTCAGGGGTTCATTCCAGTTTTGAGTTACTTTGTTTAAGTGTGTAAGGCTTTTTGCTGATTTATCTCTAGGTAGTAAATATTCAGGTAATTTACTGATGGGTATCCGGGAATATTCTTATTATCTTTGCCAGACTAAAGTCTCTGTAAGCGCTTTTGTATTGAGCGAGTGAGAAAGGAAAAACTATGCGTTTAACGGGTCCAGCCAGTTTGTCAGTCGCCTATAGCCCCTCTTACAAAGGCGAGATAACGACACATTACACTTATGAGCACTCAAGCGTAAAAGAAGCTGATTTTTCTAGGGATTTTTTAGGTGCCTTTATTCAAGCCCCGACAACTCCAGGCCTGATGGCTCGCCTAAGCCTTACTAAGGATAGAATCGCTGACCCCTTCATCCAACATAAAGCCGGCGCCCAGGTTAATGCGCTCGTTCAAGAGGTGGAGAAGCCTTATAGCGTACGGAACGATTTGCAGCTTATTTTGGCTTTTCGTGAGGCTAAACCCGCATCGTGGTGGCATGGGAAAGTCATCTTAGCGGGGTTAAATTCCCTGCTGCATATCGTTAAGAAAACCCCTGTAGAAAAAGCTGATGAAAAAGGTGAAGGCTCTCGTCTTTCTAATCTCGAGCTAAAAAAAGCCCGACTTGAGAAATTAAGCGAGGATATAGAAGCATTACACGAAAAGCACTTATATAACGAAAAGAGAATTACGTCAGAAGCCAGAAAAATAGATCACGATTATTATTTATCGGCAAAAAATTATGTTCAACAAGCATACAACACATGTCTTGCTGAAATAGCGTTATCTCAAGAAAGTGGAGCGATTAATGATGAGGCTGCCAATGCGGCTATTTTTATGGAAGCGTATGGGGCGACCAGTCGTTCTGTTGAAACCTGCTCACCCGGCGGAGCCAATGAACAGGTACTCATCGCAGAGGGGGTAAACGCTAGAGGGGCTTCCCAAGTGCTTAGCGCCTCCTCTAGCAGATCAACGTCCAGCGCGCTTGCGGGAGAGAGAATCGCAAAAATTGGTGAATTTGATAGAGCATTAAAGTGCTTAGAAAGCTTTTCTCAACAAATTGAAATTAAATCGCCTGATTCAAATTTGGCTAAAAAAGCTCACGATTTTGTTAATCATGAGGTGATGACAGAAGCGGTCATAGCCGGTAGCGCTGCACTTCATGCGGCTAGCCCTGGCAGTGGTTATTTGGTCAACACGATCTTTACCATTATCAAATCGATAATAAAAGAAATCATGTATTTGGATGCGTCATTTCGTCAGGTAGAATACGAGAACGCGTTTAGGACGCAATTAAAAGACATTATAAATTCTGCTCTTAAAGAGGTTAATATGTACAGTACAGGGGAAATACCCCGGGCAGCCGCTGCGGCAGCAGGTTATGCGGCAGGCGCGTTAGATGGCACGCTGAGACAGAATACGGCAGCGATGGAAAGTATTAACAATAGTAACGACGTTATTCTCAGTAAATTGGAAGCATTAGAGAAGAAAGTTGATTACGCAGTCAATGTTGCCCAAGGTCGTAGAGGCTCAATTGACTCTGCTGTTGGCGGGTTGTCTAGAACAGGAAGTCCAATTAATCTACATGGTCAGCGAAATCAAGCTTCTACTAGTCCGGTTATTACTGAAAATATGCCCGCTGGGCAACAATTACGCGCTCAATCTAATAGCCCAGAAATCAAAGAGTTGAGAGCAGAGTTTAGTAAAACTATTGCTGAAATGAAGGAGCAACATGCCCAAGAAAAACAAGAAATAGCGAAACTTGCTGCGCAGCAAATGTTTGAAAACTTGAAAAATGGTGGTTATCTAAACCTACCTTAAATAGCTTCTTGAATTAGTGTTCCATTTAAAACATGGAGCGCCATTCTGAATTTATTTTTCAGTAAAAAAGCCCTTCGTTAAAGGGCTTTTTTGTCGCTATGACACTTCCTTTTATCTCTCTTGCCTACCCTCTTTTTTATTCCACTCAATCGCGCTCACTGACAGCCAGCAGTTTCTGGCCGTATTGCGCACACGTAGCCCTGGAGTGTGCGGAGTTTATCTATTTCTTGTTGGTCATCGGCAGCGACGTTGAAAATGCGTTTTGCAGTCGCTGGGTCGAGGTCTGCATAGGCAGCGGCATTATTTTCTAGGAATGTCCTATTTTTAGGACTATTCTTATAAAAAATACTACCCAGGAGATACAGTGGCGGGGGCCACACTATTCTTCTAGACGCTCCTTCAGTAGCCCCATGCCGCTCGCCACCTCCAACTTAAGCTTAAGTTCTTTATTACGTTGAGCAATCTCTTTCCTACGATCAATAAGAGGTTCCTCCTCATCATCATCTTCAGCACTATTTACTGTAATTTGAACTTTAATCTTTTCAGCTTGAGCCTGACTTTCTTCAGTCGATTTACTAATTCCATTTAGACGTTTTAAGTTAACTATCTCATTTTCAGGAGTTACCCATATCGATTCATCTATTTCATTCTTTAACTGATTTGCATCACTTAAAGTTTTATTTATAATATTTTTCCTGTTTTCTCTATCCATGTCACGATGAAGTAAGATTATCAATTCTTTTTGCAGAAATATAGTTCTACTTGCAAAGTCACCTATAGGTTTTGGAAGTGATTTTTTCAAGTCCATTGCAATTTTTCCTAAAGAGTCCTGCTCGCCTACCACAGCATCCCAGGAATCAATCGTTACTTTTTCCATGTCAGTAGCTATCTCTGCGAAGGATTT
Source organism: Mycoavidus cysteinexigens (assembly GCA_031963205.1). Lineage (GTDB taxonomy): Bacteria > Pseudomonadota > Gammaproteobacteria > Burkholderiales > Burkholderiaceae > Mycoavidus > Mycoavidus cysteinexigens_C. Next base: position 75 of record JASSUB010000025.1, on the reverse strand, counting down.
TACAGGCGTACCGACATTACCACCACCACAGCCCATCAAAGTAGACATTAAAAAAATCATTGAAAATAAAATGAG
>JASSUB010000077.1:0-2966 GCA_031963205.1 Mycoavidus cysteinexigens | reverse complement strand
AGCCCAAATAAGTTAAGCGTTGAGTCAACTTAGCATCCACTGATTAAAGCGTTCGATGACTGCATTTTGATGACTCATCCAATATAGGCCATTACTAGGTATGCCTTTTCTGATGTTGTCTGGATAGGTTGGGATAAGCTTGGCGTGCTTTAGATCAATGTAGCCTGGTCTTAAGACCTCAGGCTGGGTCGGTCCAATTCCGTAAGGCACAAGAAGCGCCTGTCGCTTTGGGTCGCTAGCAAATTGGATAAATTGACGGCACACGTCAGCGTTAGGCGCGCCTTTCAAAATAGCCAAACTATCATATCCATAAATTTGTTGATCCCAAGAAAATGCTACCGGGGCATCGGCAGCGATAGCGGATAAAGCACTCGCATGGAAAGCCGGTATTAAATCCACCTCCCCGGACTTCAATAGGTGTTCAGCCTCTGGCGCACTTTGCCACCAAACAGCAATATGTGATTTGATTCTATCGAGGCTGTGAAACGCACGGTTAAGATCGCAAGGGTAGACTTCGTTTGGAAGAGCACCATCAGCCAGCAGCGCTTCTTCTATCGTATCGAAAGGAATCTTACGCAGGCCACGGCGGCCAGGAAAATTCTTTACATCCCAAAAATCATTCCACGTTCTTGGTACGGCGCGCCCTTTGAAAGCGTCTGTCCGATAGGCCAGCACGGTGGTAAATACATCGATACCCACAGCGTAAGGCGTCATGAATTGCGGCAAAATGGTTGAGACGACAGGATCGTGCTCAAGTCTATGGGGTTCTAAATAAGCAGAACCTAAGAAATGGATCGCTCTATGACTAAGGCATGCCATATCCCATGTGTATGTCTTTGTTTCGATCATGGTCTTAATCTCTGCAGTAGGTTCTGCTTTCGATGAAACGCCGACTACTTCAATCCCTGTTTCTTTCCTAAAGGGTTCAAATAGTATTTCTGTATAGGCTTTATGCGCATTGCCACCAGAAGTACGAATGACAATTCTTTGTGGTTTCTTTTCTTTGGCGGCTGCTCTGGAGGAGGTAATAACGTATGGGGTACAGATGACTGTTGCACTGCAAACAGCCATTTTTTTGATCCAATTTCTGCGGCCAGGTTGATCTGGCTGGTTCTTATCCTGCATACAACACTCCTTATATTATCAATCGATTGCCTTCGTTAGCTGTTGGTTTATGAGTAAAAATAGATAATTTTGAAGCGATCATTCTGAGCAATTCATTAGCAGCAGGAAAAAGTGTTCTACCTCGCCTGATGATTACAACAAGTTCAGTTGAGTTAAAAGTGGGATGATCAACCTCAACAGGAATAAGTTTTCCCGCCTCGATTTCTTGTCTTGCTGAAAAAAGAGACATAAAAACGGCACCACATCCATCGCAGGCGAATTTTTTTCTAGCCATTGTTGAATTGCTCACAAACACAGAGGGAGGAAGTTTAATTTTTTCTGAGAGCGCTATTGATTCAATATCTCCCAGTAATATGTCTGGTGCTGGTAATGATAAGGAGCCACTTAAACTGAGTGCTTCTGCAAGGGTTACCTTGCACTTGCCTGCTAGTGGATGCTCTTTATTTACGAGTAGATATAAAGGGAGAGGCACACGCGCATAATGACTAATATCGGGGGTTTCTGGGCAAATATGGGCGACACCTATATGAGAAATATCTCCGAGAATTTGGTGAATTATTTTAGTGGACTCAAATATTTCTTCTATATGAAGATAAATGCTAGGATGCTGGCGACGAAATTCCTCAAATACGCTTGTAAGCGGCTCGACAAAAGTAGCGGGTATAGCAAGACGAACACTACCCCGCCGCATATTGCGAAAATCCTGTAACCCCGCTTCTAAAAATACATCTACCTCACGTTGCCGACGATAATATTCAAGCAATAATTCTGCTACCTCAGTTGGCGCAACTCCACGGGAATGACGCTCGAATAGCTTAAATCCTATTTGCCCTTCTAATAGCTTAATTTGTCGCGTAATAACAGATGATTCAGTGTTCAAATATTCAGCAGCTTTGCGAATTTTTCCGTGGGTATACACGGCGTGAAAATAGCGCAATCGCTGCTGATTGATAATCATCGTCTCCGCTCCAAAAGTGCTACCACTTAACGTCTAGAAAATTATAGATCAGACTCTAAAAGGTTAGAGTTGCTTATTTATTTTTTAGCGCTGCTCGACAAGCAACGGAAAGTGTACTTTGAAGAAGGGACAACCAAGAACTGGTTAAATATACAGTGATTTATAAGCAACAATCCGGTTGCATATTCTTGAAACCGCCGATGTGCAAAAAATAGGCCGCGATCTTTCTACGCCAATAAAAAGTCTCAGACTCCAGAATCAAATATTTCTATGATCTATGGCTTACTCATAGATCAATAGGGAATTCATTCTTTACTAGACGGGCAGCAATGAGGCTTGAAATTGCTATTTCGAGGAATATTCTCTGTCGACCATACTAGGCTGCGATATGTAATTACTTTTGCTTTTTTTAGGCGTTTTCTGAGCGATAGATTTTAAGAAAATTCTTAGAGACTGCTTTAGGTAGTGATCGATAAATAAATATTTATATCAAGAGGATACAGGCGAATGAATACCCACTCTGTTGATAGCAGTGTTTTAGCGTGTAAAAGGCGGCGGAATTTTCTACGGCAGAATCAAATGGGTAAGCTTCGTGCCTTATTCAGTGGAGACAACTGGCAAAAGCTCATGAGTAAGAGCATCGGCATTATTCCCCTGCCTGTGTACTTCGTTACCCTTGCTTGCCTAGGTGTGCTTTTAGCGCTTGGAAAAATCTCTGGCGACATTTCGATCATGATTGCGCTGCTTACTGTATGCGGCTTCACCTGCGCCGAATTGGGCGCACGGCTTCCCGGTCTGCGCCAAGTTGGTGGGCCGGTTATCGTCACAATCTTTCTTCCATCATGCCTTGTTTATTACAAGCTCTTACCCGGAGAATTGATTG
>JASSUB010000076.1:0-3002 GCA_031963205.1 Mycoavidus cysteinexigens | reverse complement strand
TAGAATCTGGCTCCCCGACCAGGGCTCGAACCTGGGACCTGCGGATTAACAGTCCCTTGTTTTTCTACCTAGTCGGGTAGCCAAAGAAGTTTTTAATTGTATGGCTTCTAGCGTAAGAATGCAAGTCAAGATTAACTAAATTTGTTCCGCAAAACGAAGGAAAGACCGACCGGCAAACCGTTATTGTGCTTAGATGCTTTTATTTTTGCGGAACGAAATTTAGGAGGGTTCAGCGACGGACAAATTCACTGGTAATCAGTGTTTTCTGGTTGTACTGTGCACAGTAATCTTGGAGCCTGCGGAGTTTGTTTATCTTTTGTTGACCATCGAGGGCACCGTTGAAAATGCGCTTCACAGTCGCTGGGTTGAGGTCTGCGTAAAGGGGTGGCTTCCATTGTGTAGGTGGTGCAGGTAGTGCTGGCAGCATAATCCATTCGACTAAGGGATATGCCAAAAGGGGGCAAGGTCAAAGAAAGCTTTCTAGAAAAGCCCCTTGCCTTTTGATCAAGCCAAAATTGTTAGTAAGTATGCGAGTTAGCATTTGATCGCCATCTCAAACAAGAGCTACCTTTCGTAAACCCTCAAGGCAAAGCCTTATGCCACAAGGCATATTGTGTAGTCAGACCCACAGCACATACTCTTCTCTCCTTGAAAAAAGTAAAAATAATTTTCACAAGGAGAACAGCATGAACGCATTAAACCCCGAAGAAATAGAAAACCTAGAAAAGTTCAGGCACAGTTTATCCATTGAACTGACACAGGCTGGCGAGATGATTAATTATGGAAAAGCACTACCGCTTACTCATCGTTTGTGTGCCTCTATTAGAAAAATAAAAAATATTCTTGCAGAAGCAGAAAAAGATGGCGCTGAAATAAGCCATGATGCGCAAATTCTTATTTGTGCAGATGAAGCTAAACGCATATTTGAGAAGCAGATATCTAATTATGCTCACACGCTTTTGAAATCCATTTAAATACATACCTTTGCATTGCGCAAAAATTTCTTTTTAAGAAGGCATTTCCTGCGCAATGCATAATCATGATTTAAAGTAATACAACGCTTCTGTGGATAGAGTACTGATTGATTTAATGTCATGCCGTCCAAAATATATATTTAACTAAACGAATTTATAAGTTCTTGCAATAATTTTTGAGCTTTCGCCAAATCTAAATCATATCTAAGTTTTTTTTGCTCGCGCACAAGATTGATGTTCCCTTTATAAATTTGCAAATTACGGCGAGTAAGGTATGCCTTACTTCCAAGAAGTTTACTTCGATTTTTAATAAAATCTATTTTTATTTTATAAAGGTTTTCTGCATTATTGATAATATCATCAGCAGTTATGCTCAGTCTATTTAGGAAATTTAGAATATTTACCTCAATCTCTGGCGTTACCGATATGGCTCGATTTATTTCTATTTTGAGCCGATGCGCATCATCAAATATTTTATCTACAATGTTTTCACTGTCTTGTATATACAAGCCACGCTTAAGGACTATTATTAATAATTTATCCAGAAGAACAACTCTACTTGCAAATTCCCCAAGCGGTTTTACAAGTGATTTTTCAAAATCAAGCGCAATATTTCCTAAAGAATCTATTTCATCGCATACCTCATCCCAACAATCGACTCTTACTTTGGCTAAATCATTTTTAATATCTTCTAAAGATTTTGCTGACCCTTTATTAATTTCAATCGCAAGCGGCTGCCTTGGAAAATTAGAGTTATCAATTTCCTGAGTATCACTCCCACAACCTATAAGAGGAGAAATAAATAGTATTATTGAAATTAGAATAGGTCGCATTGCTATTTAAATAGAAATTTATTATTTAAAAAATAAAGTGATTTAAGGAAAATATTCAGGGGGAATGAAATCATTATCATTATCATTTTCATCCTCATAAATAACATCTGTATGATCAGTATTATTTTCATCTACTAAAGCATCCCGAAGTCTAGCTCGCGTAAAATTTAACTGGTCTATAAGAGACTGATTTTCAGATGCAAGTTCTTCAGCGGTTTGAACAAGGCTCGAATTAATTTGAGAAAGTTCTTCAACGGTTTGAACAAGGCCCGAATTAACTTGAGAAAGTTCCGTGTTAGTTTGAGCAAGCGTCAAGTTATTTTGCAATCGCCCGATGTTATGCCCAATCTCGCTATTTACTCTGCCACATTCACCGAAAACTCTTAAACTGTCTTCGTCATTTGCTGGCGTTTCTAATACGGCCTCATTTATCTCTCGCTCTACTTCCACTACGTCTTCTGCCATTCTGTTTAAATTTTCTCGCCTGGCCTGTAGGTCTTTGTTCGGCTCTATAGATGACTCTTGTTCGACTGCATCTATAAGGCGTTCTAATAGCAACACCGTTTTACTTGCAATGCTCCCTAAAGGTCTGGCTAACGATTTTTCCAATTCATACGCAATTGCCCCTAGAGGTCTGATCGTCACTTTTTCAACGCCGCGTGCAACTTCCCCTAGAGGTCTTATCGTCACTTTCTCCAGTTCACGGGCAATTTCTCCTAGAGGTCTTATCGTCACTTTCTCCAACTCACGGACAATTTCTCCTAGAGGTCTTATCGCCACTTTCTCGACACCCCGCGCAACTTGTCCTAAAGGTCTTATCGTCACTTTTTCAACACCCCGTGCAACTTCCCCTAGAGGTCTTATCGTCACTTTCTCTACTTCACGAAGAACGCTTTCTACTGCACCCATTACCATCTCCTTGTAACAAGCAAAAATAAATTAGAAAAATAAACTCATTCCTAATTAAAATTCTTTGAGGAATTTCAATTATTTAAACTGTTTAAGAGCAAATATAACCAACATAAGATAATTTTTCTTATTCCCAAGATGGTTATAAATTTATGCTAGGTGATGAGGGTAGCAAAATCAAGAAATTTGAGCATAGATAAGCAGGCCATTCATTTTTACGAAAGCAGCCCAAGCAAGAGAATAGCGGTAATAATATGAGCGTTCCGCCCAGGCGAGTCGCTATTTG
>JASSUB010000024.1:0-31730 GCA_031963205.1 Mycoavidus cysteinexigens | reverse complement strand
AAAGAGGTAGTCATGCGATCACTCATCGCATAGCCAACGATTTCGCAAGTAAATATGTGGGCATTCCAATTTTTGCTACGGTGTGTCACCTGGGAAAATCAGTTTATAGTGCCTCAAATCTTCCTGGAACGCATTACAGCGCGCGAGTTGTTCGCGAACTAACTGGCGGTCCTGCGTATAAGCAAACTGCGCAGTCCAATTATGGATGCGTGCCATGGTTCGAATGAACGGTTGCGCATCCTTTTCGTTGGTCAATCGCTTTAACGGTAACAGGTAATCTTCTCGATACACCGTCGGCACTATGATGCGACACAGCTTGGCTTCGCTGAGTACGCAGTTCATTGCCAGTCGAGCTGTGCGGCCGTTACCATCTTTAAAGGTGCCTGCTGTTGACCGGGAGGCGTATGGGTCACGAGAAGAACGTAGCAACTAGTCGTTCTTCCCACCTCCAATACCGTTTTGGTCAAGCGTGGTAGCCACTTCCGCTTGTCATTACTAACGGCCTTTATCACAGATTCAGATATCTTCACCATACCAACTATCTAACACTCATCCAGGTTATGGCTCCCAGAAGGGCACGCCTCTCGCGATTAATGCCCCGCACCTTGTGGCACTTCGTTTCATTGTCAGGGCCGCTCTTTATTCAGGCCCCTAGATTCGCCCGGTGACACGGGCGGTCCCCTCCGTTTCCGTGGGGACAACTTCTACAGGCGACTTCGTGTCGCAAAGTTGCAAATAATGCGGGTTTGCGATGATGGATTGCAGGTTGCAACAACTAGCGGTACCTATCCCCCCCACGATTTTTTAAAATCGAGCAGCGGCATGTACCATCGCTGCTCATGCTTTTTTAGCTTGCTTCGACAGGCTGGACACTATGCAACTCGAAATATCCGTTATAGCCTTCCAGATAGATCGCGGCCCGGTGGCCAAACAGCATCATGGCCTTGGTTTTCGTTGCCAACGGACCTTCATGGGAAGCGACCTTGACTTTGCTGCCAATTGGATAGCTGCGGTTCCATTCATTGATTTTGTGTTGCAACGCGACAAGCTCCTGCTCACGGTCACTGCGGGCTGCCGCTTGCTGTTGCATAGCTGAAACGGGAGTCGCAGGCGCCTGCTGCTGTATAGCTGGAGCCGGTGAGGCCGGCGCAGGATGGGTACTGGGTAGAGGATGCTTTTTGATATCGGCAAGTAGCTTAGTCAAGTCCTGTCCTACGCCGAGTTCTTCGAAGTCAACCTCTCCCTGGGCCAGCAGGTATTGAATACTGTTTACCCACTGGACCGGTTGGGTAATCTGGGCCGCTAAGTTAGCCGCAATGCGATCAGCTTGGTAAGGGCTGGCATCGACATTTGCAATGACTGGGATTGAAGGCGCCGAGAAAGTAAACTCCTGCAGGTAAGCTGCGAATTCCTTCTTGGCTGCTTCCATATAGCGGGAGTGGAAGGCGCCGCTGGTGTTCAGTGGTGTGTAACGAACGCCGTCAGTTTCAAAGCATAAGGCCGCGCGGATGATATCTTCTTTCAAGCCAGAGAGGATGGTTTGCGTGGGCGAATTCAGATTGGCGATATCAATCGCCGTGAGGCCATTGGTTTGCAGAATTTCTTGAAGCGCTGTTTGGGTTAATCCAATCACGGCCGCCATGGCGCCTTTGGGGGCCACACTCATCAATTCTCCGCGTTTTTTGACCAGCTTTAGGCCATCTTCAAAACTGATCGCGCCGGAAGCTTCTAGCGCATTGTATTCACCGAGACTATGACCAACCAGATAGTTGGCAGGAGTACCTGTCTCTTTGCTGCGTTGTCGATAAGAAAGGGCATTCACGACATACAAAGCTGGCTGTGTATAACGAGTGTCGTTCAGCTGCTTATGTGAATCTTTGACGCATAAATCCCGAATTGAGTAACCTAGAATCTTGCTGGCGGTGGCGGTGAGTTCTGGGAACAGACTAAATAGCGTGTCGCCCATTCCCTTTGTTTGGGAACCCTGGCCTGGAAACATATAGACGCTCATGACAATCCTCCAAATAAAATTTCTTACAGACTGTTAAAAAACCACTATAAAAACAAGACGTGATGCGGGACCGGGCGGTGCTCGGAACTTCGCCATATTACCTTGTATTATTCTTTCTGTGATGGCTAACATGCCATCGCATGAGGTGGCAGAGAACCATTTTCTTAAAATTATCTATCACCGTTCAAAATCTCTAAAAAATCGCTTGTAATCCTTCACAATTGGTTTATAATTAACTCATACAGGTTAAGTGAGATTGGTTTACTACACCTTATTGGATAGCATAGAAAATGGCACAAGTCTTAAACGTTAAAGAACTGAGGGGGCTCGCAATGTTTGTCACTGCTTTCGATACACTGAAATTGGTTAAACGCCTTATAGGCATCGGCGTTTCACCTACTCAAGCAGAAGCCGGAGCTGAACTACTAGTGGAAATCTTTAATAGCAACTTAGGAGAACTCGCAACTAAAGAAGATTTACAGCGTGAGATTAATGGGCTGCGTAAAGACGGAGACGTTAAGCATGACCTGCTACGTAAAGATATGGAATCCTTGCGTAAAGATATGGATGTCAAGCATGAAACACTACGCAAAGACATGGATACCAAGCATGAAACATTGCGCAAAGACATGGATACCAAGCATGAAACATTGCGCAAAGACATGGATACTAAGCATGAAACATTGCGCAAAGACATGCATTTAATGGCAGAACGCTTTCACTCTGAATTGGAAAAATTCGGACTTAATTTAACCATCAAACACGGCCTTATGACTGCCGCTATAATCAGCGCAGCCTCAGCACTCAATAAGTTTTTTTAGCCTTTTTCATTGGCCTAGCGCCCACCGCAGATTAAATCCTAATGTATTGTCCTTGGTGTCGCGGTATATTCTTGCGGCCGCACGATATTTTCTTCCAGTTCATCGTCGAGGTATTGCGCAAAGACTTCTGCGCCTAGCTTTTGCTCAATCTGTAAGAATTTTTGCCTCAATTGCTCGATATAAGGCTGCTGACCGGCTTGGATCGCGCGGGCCCACAGCTTGCAGTAGTAGGGCATCGATGCCGCGTAGTTTTCCTGCTGGTAGTCGATATCTGCCTGCAGCCCATCCAGCATATCGCCGAAGCGTTTAGATTCGTCCATGGCTTTTAACTGGTCCAAGGCGACCTGCGCATAGTCAGAAGAGCCGCGAGCAACGCGTGCGCAAGCGACATCGAACACTTGCTGAGCGTGAAAGCCGGGGGGGGCGCCGGCGTAAGAAATTTCATTCAGGATTTTGTCCTCGCAGATTAAAGCTTGTTCGGCTTCTCCCAGTTCGAGATAGCAGCGCGCGAGCGCTTTAAGTGCTTGGATCGCCTTCGGCCAGGCTTCATACTGAGTATAAACTTGCACCGCTCTTTCATTCACGGCCAGCGCCGCGGTCCAATCTTGCTGACTTTGATAGAACACATCGAGGAAGGTGGCCGCTTGCTGAAAATACAAAATCTGCTGTTTTTCGATGATCGCCGGCAGGGCATCGAGCCACGCTTGCCAGCATTCGGCACCGTTGACTAGGCCGGCCTGGTGTGCCGCCTGGTCCGCGGCCATGGCGTCGAGGGCCAGCGCCAGCCAAGCTAACGGCGCTTCCGGCTGGCTCTCGTCATCAACCTGAACAGCCGGGGAGCGTGTTAGCAGGTCGAGTGACCACGCAGCACTTTCTGCGCCCAACTGAGCCTGCCGCAGCACTTGATCAAAGGCATGTTTGGCACTCAGAAAGCCACGGTAGTCTTGGGCGAACCAGAGTTTTTCTAAATGCGTGCTCCAGTGTCGCCGGTGCATCAAAAGATAGTGAGCCAAGGTAGGATTTTGCTGCCCGTTTAGGTGGCGGCTTAAGATGCGGATTCCTTCGCACAGCACTTGACTGAAATACAGTTCGCTTTCGATGGCGGTGACCGCACGCTCAGTTTGTTCGTGCCGTTTGCGTTCTAGAAAAGGCCGGCAGCGGCTATCAATGATCCGACCGTGGGGCAGGCCCACCAGAAAACCGCAACGCTGCCACAACGTCAGTCCGTCAGAGAAGAGCGCGGCTTCATTGCCGGTGAGTGCCATGAGTTTTTTGGCTGGCGCAAACGGTTCCTTCTGATCGAAGGCAACCATCAGCAACTCCAGCAGCAGGCCATCGACTTCAGTGCTCAGCAGTAGCAGGTCTTGCCATTGGTGCGGCATCTCTGACCATTGCCATTCATAAAATGCATCAACCACAGAGCGATCGTGCGCGATGCGGGCGCTGAGTTCTGTGGTCAGCGCTGTGACCGTGAGGCGATTGAGTAGTGGCAGCGCATGCTGGAGCAGAAACGGATTGCCTTGGGTGGCCGTTAACAAGGCAGGCCAATCATGGTCTAGATCTTTGCCCACGAGAGAGTGCGCACGCAATTGAGCTGCCGCCAGCAGGCGCTGTTCAGCAGCGAGCAGGGGCGCGAGCGGGATCTCGGTGAATGTCGAGGGCGACCTATCTTGCCCGCGTGGCGCGGTGGTAAGGACTAAATGTCCATGAGCCAACAATTCATGCACGAAGCCGCTGAGTGTTCGCTGTGTCGCTAAGGCTTGAGCTTCGCTGTCTGCAGACATTTGATCTTCGCGGTGGTCGGCAGAAGCGGCCGAAGCCGGCGCTGAGTGGGGGTGATGCATGCTTTTTTTAGCGGCAGGGCCATGCTCGTACGCTTTATTTAAGAGATTTGGCGTAAGCCCATCTAGGACAAAGCAGCAGCGCAGCTTGTTAAGCGCAGCCTTAGTTTCAGCCTGCTGACCGATGGCCAGCCCAAGCACCGGAGCGATCATTTCCAGTATCACATTGACGGCGTAAAAATCGTCACTGAAATCAAAATAAAAGGCAAAATCGATGTGCTCGCGCTGCGCCAAATAAAGCGCAAGACGATGAGCGAGATGCGTCTTACCGCTGCCGGCCGGGCCGGTGAGCGTCAGTGCTCGCGGTGAAGTTTCAAGTGCGGCCAGCAGGGCAAGCGCTGGCCCATCGTTAGCATGGTTGAGCAAAGGAGACAGTAGGCTGGCCTTGAAACCCAGTAAACGCTTGCGTGCATGTGCAAAGGTTTGTGATTCCGACAGACTCACACGTGCCTGCGGGGTGTCAAAAAATGTAATGGTTTGACCGCCATAATGAACCAGCAATGGCCAACTCTGAAAAGGTAATCCTTGTGATGTAAAGCGCGTGATTTCGGTTTGCGCTTGCAAGCGCTGACGTGCTTGGGTGACGGCCTGGCCCAACCTTAAGCCGGCGGTTAGACTGTGATAGATCGCTTGGAAACACTGGCCACTGGTCCACGGATCCGTGATCTGCGCCAGTCCAATCAGATTGCCCAGACCTGCGTGATGGGCAGCATGGGCAGCAACGCTTAAGCCGGCGGCGGCATCCAGCCGTTGGCTACCCTTGAAATACCCACGGGCATCAAGGCACAGCACCGCGATTTTGTTTTGCACCAGTACTTTCGCAAAATCAGCCAATGCAATGGGCGCGAACGTAGTGCCGGCATCCTCCAGCAGCAGGCTGAGCGATTCACCTGAACTCACCTCGCTCGTATTCTGTCCACGGCTGGTTGCTGTACCGTCTACTACGAGCGGGCCGTCGTACTGAACAATATGCACAGGACGCTGAGGGTCGCTGAGCCGTTTTTGCAACTGCGCCCAAGTTCCTGCGACAAAAATTTCATAGTGGACAGCGCCTTCTGAGCAGAACGAATCTGTGGCCGCTTCGAGCGCCGCGCTAGAGGCAAAAGGGAGATGTTCTGAGTCCGCTCTAGCGACGATATGCAAGATGCGCAGCGGCGCATGATAGGGTTTTTCCGCGGCGGCTGGTATTGGAGCTGAATTGCCCATTTGTTGATTAAGCTCAGCAATGGCATCTGGCGCTGGCGGTGTGACTTTCAGATCGTATTCCAACTCAGTATCCGATTCCGAGAATCTGCCACCGGTGAATCGTTTTTCAAAGCTCTTCGCTATCGTCGACAACACCTGGCTGCTAGCTGGCAATACCAGCCACTCCCACGGCTGCGCCAAAAAACTGGCGCGCGTTGATTCAATGCGGACAGTGAGTTGCTGCATCCCTTGTTTTTGGATTGCAGCGATGGCCTGCGCACATTGCGGCTGCTCGCCTAGAAGCTGATTGCCGATGGCTTGTCCAAGCTCGGTCAGTTTGGCGGCAATACCATGATCATCGGGGTGAGCGGTGGCAGTATGCGGATATTCAGTGAAATACCAGTCCAAGGTTTGCCGTAAATCGGTAGGGATCGAGGCTAAATCAAAATTCGTCACAAAACGCGTGACGCCAGTACGGGTTTCGATAGAGATTTCAACTAGCTCTGCCCGGTACTCGGGGACCCCTGCAACAGATTCTGAGTAGGCGCACTGTACGCTTTCTGCGGCAGTGGAGTGCTCTGACTTATCGACGATTCTCAATAGCATATTGGATAAAATTGGTGGTATGTGCGATGACACACATCGGTTCAAATTCTTGCTGGATGAGCCACTGTATCACTGGACATCCGCTTTTGAGTTCAAGTCACCCATGCGCCCTAATAATTAATTTTGGATGACAAGCTTAACCACAATGATCAGTGTGGTGATAAAAATCAATCCGCCTACGAGGGCCGCAATCAATACATGGAGAGGGTTGAGGCGTTCAACGTCTTGCTTATGATCGCGGCTTTTTCGAATCCCTATAAAAGCCCAGAATATGGCTTTCATGGTTGCGCCCAACAGGGCTTTGCGACCGAGCATTTTTTCCTCTTGAGTGTGCATTTTTTATTCCTTATCGGATATAGAGTTAGGATTTCGCTGCAAACTGTATCAAATTTCAATCGCTATTGACAATCTAACAGAGAATGGCCCACCTGATTAGGAACTTCGACAGGCTTACCTTAACGACCGTAAACAGTCGAGCCATTCAGCAATTCTTAAAATGAGTGAGTAGTCAGAAAATTTTCTCAAGAGGACGACTATAAAGCATAGCTTTCATCATGTGCTGACGGATTCGCTCCCCACCAACATGCTTGACGAACCATGTCAGTATCGATAATAATTTAATACAGCTTTGGCAGTTCATCTGAAATCCACTACGTGAATTAGTGAACTGGGTGCATTTGTGGCCCATCAATATATGTTGAAGAGCTATCCAAATTGTAGGCTACATAGCGTTGCGACTCACTTAAAAATGGGTGTGATTGCGCTATGTAGCTCAAGCAGGTGAGTGGCAGATTAAGTTAAGCGCAGGCATTCCGCGCTTAATGACATGTCCAGATTCATTTCGAAAGGAAGCGATTACAAAAAAAAATTATATTCAATCGACTGATTCTCTACGCGAGTAAGGCAATCTAAATCTAGCTAAAACGCATTCATTTTTCCTAGAGTGAACATCCTCCTCACGCACTATTTTTACACTCCCTTGCAGTTGATCAATACACACTATTAACTGTAAGCGCAATAAGGTTAACCCCATGTTAAACATTTCAACGCAGTATCCGAATACACCGCTACTTTCTGTTTCCTCAGATAGGCTTGCACCGGATTTAGCGCAAGCGCGGCCCGAGTTGGTGGCCTCAGGTCCCCGATTTTCCCTCGGTAAGCTACCGATTCGTCCAAACCATTACGTGCCTCGAGCAGAGTCAGCCAAATTATTCGAACTGCTCAAGGATCAACCTAAAGCCCTAATTGAAGTCATCGGCCTGCCTGGTGTGGGTAAAACCACGCTGCTTCAGCGCTTGATTCATCCACGTCCTGATGCGTTCTTTGCGTCTTACGATTTGCTTGCCTGGATTGACTGCAGCAGTGTAAATCGTGCTCATGCAGATATCCAAGCCATTGGTTACGCGCTCGGTTATGGCAATCTAAGGCCGCAAACAGCCCTGCGGCAAGTGGCCAGCTATGTGCAGCAACATCCTCGTTCATTATTGATCTTGGACGGGCTGGCGCCTAACAATATCGATCTTGTCTTGACTTGGCTAAAGCCGACTTTTTGGTCTGGCCAATTGATTTACACGACCGCTCAGCCATTGACCGATAAACTCAAACAACGCTTAAAGCGAGACGTTGACTCTCTGCCGCTGGGCCGTTTTACCCCGGAGCAAGCGAAGGATTTAGTTCAGCAGTGCCTGCCGCAAGAGCCGCTCGACGCCTGTGATTTTGCTCAGGTGATTCGCATGACAGAGGGGTTTCCAGCTGTCATTCAGGCGTTGTGCCGACATTACCAAGCTACGAAGACGAGTTTTAGAAATTTTGCCGACTTTTTGGCGCAACCTGAGCAACACCAAGAGGTGCAAAATACCTTATTGAGTGAGATCGCGCAGGCGAGTCTAGGGCCACTAGAAGCGGAAACAGTCACGAACCCGATCACAGCGCGGGCACTGACTATCCTTAAACAGGCGGCCTGGCTGGGAGAACCCCGCATCCCCTTGGCCTTTTTTGGCAATGAACAGGTTGATCAAGAGGCCATTCAGATGTTGTCCCAGAAGCAACTCGAGATTCTGGACCTCGATCAGGCGACTAACAGTCTCAAGCTTAACCCGGCCTTCCTAAGCGTAGTGCAAAATCGGTATTTGTCAGAACAACGTCCGCTGCTTGAAAAAAACATCCAGCGACTGTCTGAGGTTTTTAATTATTTGACAGATAACGAAAGCTCAGAGGGTCGCCATAACAAGCCAGAAGACTTAAAACCCTATACTGATCTGGTCCATACGCTTGTTTTTGAGACCTGTGCTACGGTCTCCTTTGCGGAGAATTTGCCCTTACTGCACCAAGTGCTGACGTTGGGTAGCAGTCTAGCCAGACTTTACTACCTGCATCACGGTGAGTTACAGCTAGCCCATGATTGTCTGCAAGGGGCTCAGCGCCTCTTTAAGCAGGGGCTGTCCAAAGAACAAATCGCGCACTTTGAACAGCGGCCAGAGGACTTTGCCTTATCTATCACTCGGCAAGAGGCCAATCAGGAAGAGGCCCAATTACTCAAACTGTATGCGGAAGAATATCTGTATCAAGAGGGGACCCTCGCTTCTCAACTGGTTCCGCGCGGCCAGGTTGCCGTGGAAGTGATTCAGAATTTTGAGAAGAGTTACGCCATTCAAGTCAATTTGAGTACAGTGGGCAATCCAGAGGCGGTTGCTTATACGCTGCGCAATCTCACCCGGGCGTTGCGCAAGCAAGGACGTTTAGTCGATGCGCTCGAAAGGTTTGATGAATTAGCGAGATGGTTCGATCGATATCCGGCAGTATTCAACGAACGTGTGCGCACAGAGATTTTGATTGATCAGGGGATTATCCAGAAGGAATTGGAAGATGCTCGGCCGGCAGCTGAGCGGAATTATCAACCAGCGATCGATGCGCTGTACGAGACGCACCGTATTTTCCTGAGACACGAGACGGCAAACCAGCACCAAGCATTGGGGATGCTGTCTATTTACCTTGGCGAGGCTTATCTGGCGGCGGGGAATTTTGAGGCCGGGATGACCCATACCTGCCAGATTCTCCTTTACGATGGCAAGCGTCGAGAAAGACAGGGCCGTGCTTACTTCAATCTAGCGCGGGCGTTTTACGAAGCGGAGTATTGGGCCCTGGCTAAGCTCTTCGTTGATCAGGCTTTGCCCATCCAAATCGGGGCCTTTCAGTCGGTGACAGAAGTCTTAGGTCTCAAAATAGAACAAAAACTGCGGCAACATCAGCAGACGGTCACGCAAAGCCCAAGCAATGCCCAAAGCGTCAACTGGGAGACCCAAGCGAGCCTGACAGCCTATTGTGAAGCACAGTTGGTCGCCTGCAGTGCACCGCCAAAACTGATTTCCCGCGATCAAATTAAGGTCATCGAGGCCACGGCCGATGCCTGGTTGTGGCAGCAGCATGCAAAAGCAGTCCTAGAGACAGAGCAAGCCGCCCTAGAAGCACAGCAAGCCGAACTCACACAGAAAATTGCGGCGCTCGAAGCTCAGGAAAAAACCCAGGAGGAAAAACGTACGCTGCAGCTTCAGCAAGAGGCGCTGTGGTACCACACTTTGGCGCAGCGGATTAATTTGGACGCGCCAGAGAACAAGCATGCTCTCCTCTTTGCCAAACAATTCCAAGAAGAGCAGTTGTATCAAATTATTCAACTGCTGCGACGCGCAAATGGAGAAGTGCTGCTGAAAAATAAAACCGCGTTGGCAGAAAGGTTGAACGAGGCGGTATCACGTGCCTTACCCAAAATCGAATTCGGTGCCACGACCGGAACCTCCGACACGGTCGATCTGCCGGCCATCGTACAGGCGGTGACGAAACTGCTCAGTGAGCCTCGCAGTGATCAAAAGGCAGGCGTCCTGCGTGTTGCAGATTCTGAGCAGAAGTCAAAAAGTCTGCATGTGTCTGCTGGTATCCAACAGCAGGTAGAAGAAATGGCCTACTATGCGGCCCGTTGCTGGCAGCCTGTATTCTCAGGACAAGCGTGGCGTACCCAAGATATTCAGACGCTGGCCGAGTATGGCGCGCGCCGCGTGATGGATTATCTGAAAACAGGGGGCGTCGATATGCTGTCTTCTCAGGAAAGGGTGATCCTTGCTCTGATGATGGGTGAGGCGAGTACACGCTTGAGTCAACCGAAGGCGGGGCGGTCGTCACGGGGTGGCTGGAGTGTCCAAGGATTTTTCTCCAAACCAGGCGTCAAAGTAGAAACGGAGGAACAGGGCGCAGGGCTGTATCTCCCATCCCAGCAGGTGCGTCCTAGTGTTTACGGCTATCGATTCGGCTCGCCGCTGGAGGCACGTACGCGCCCGTACCAAGGGGTATTTAAGAGTGAAGCTGAAGCGCAACAAGTTATAGAAGAGACGCAACATCAGCAAAATAGTTGTTTAGTCATGTAGTCCTAGAGGATGGTGTAGTCATCATGATCAGATCGTGGTGATTGCACCATGCCAGACTCGCTAGCTGTCATTTCAGACTCGCTCGCTATCATTTTTCGCAGTACAACAAGCAGTCGTAGCCCCCGGCAATGTATCACAGCAACGAATGAGTGGCAGTACCGGAAAAGTACCGATATACTCCTGTGCGTGACGGATTGTTGCCCAAAAGGTCCGCGCATTATTCTATAGCCATTATGCTTCTGGCTCACTTGGCTCTAGAGAAAACTGCCAAGATGAAGCATCGGTGCGGGCTGGCTCAAATAAGCTCTGCTTTACAAAATTTAGTCGCAAAAAATAAAAGGAAAACCCTATGTTGTCCAGACTCACCCATGCAACGCCTACCTCCGTCAACCTAGAGCTTGCTCAAAGTTATTTAAAGGAAGGTCGTTATCATAAGGAAGCGGAACATCTGGAAACCGCTTTTGTCTTGTATGAGCATGCCAAGGCCTCATTAGTCAAAGTCGCTGACGAGCGCCATGTGACGCCTTTATCTCAAGTGAAAGATGCGCTCAGAAAAGCACAAGCCCCACAGACGCCAGAAGACCAAGCCCTGCGGGATGACCTTGCGGCCATCTACTTAGAGCGCGGCGAGGTACTCGAGGCAATGGGCAAGCTCGATAAGGCGAAGGCCAGTTATGAGAAAGCCCAAACCTGGGGCCATCTCGAAGCGCAGAGCAAATTGTCTCCCTCCCCACGCCCCAGCAGCACGTTTGGTTCGATCAAAGGCGTCTTCCTTTCTCCCGCTGCTTCCTTCGCCATACCTTCCCTTTCTCCTACTCTGCAGAGCCAGGAAAACGCGGTCTCTGACACCCCACAGATTGCCCTGCAACTTTTTGCTAAGAATCTGCCTCGGCCTGTCGCTGACCATGAGTTACCCGAAGTGGACGACCGTCTCACGAGCACCGCTCAGCTCGCGTACTGCCTAAGCCTTTTATCAGAAACTGCGCTCTCTAGCGAAACACTCGAAAAAAAAGAGCGTCTTTGGTTACAAGCCACTGCCAATAATCCTGAAGAACGAGAGCGACTGCACACGCTCGCCACCGATTTGATCCGCGCCTTCTCCAATGATGAACTCAAAGATGAAGAGACCGTTGCCGAAATCTTGTGTGTCGCCCCAGCGCTGAAACTAGACAACTTTAACCAATTGTTGAAAGTGTTTGTGGAAGGCGTTAGCCAACCCCTTTTGCTGGATTTCCATTTAGTAGAGGGACTAGCCCGATTGATTCAAAGTGCCGCCCGCGGTTCCTTAAAGCCGGATGATTTAGTCAAAATATTAGACCTTTTAAACACGCGCTTACAAGAAACGCATGGGCAATCCGGGGACAATATTTATCAATTGACGCGCACGGTAGCGAACGTGTTGGATGCGATGGCCGATAGCCAGGTCACAGGCTTAGATCGCGAAAAACTCCATGCGCCGCTCGCCGGTTCTATGGAGGGATTACAAGAGAGCGGCGACCCCTATCTGGTCTATAAAGCAGCCTACGCCTCTCAGGCGTTGCTGTATGTGCCCGATAATGAGGGCCCGTGGGACGCGGCGTGGCGGCGTACCAGCACAGTGCTTGGAGGCATCGCAGGCGTCGCGACTGCGGTCAAAGCGTTTGACTTGAAAGGGTTTGTTGAGGGACTACAGAATATTCAGCAAGGCGTCACGGACGTGGTAGGGGCCGTGCAGATTCTTAAGGACGGGTTTGATGGCGTGGTCTCGCTGTATGAGAGTGGTTTGAGTTTGCGCGAAAGCTTACAAGAAGGATTCAGCTTTACCCGCAAAAACGCCTGGTATAGAGAACTGCGCGGCAGTGACGTCCTGCTTCAAAATGGTCTGTTCAAGGAATTTGAGGGCTTAGTGCGCACCGTGCTCTGCCGACGTCACCCTGCCTTTCAATGGGGGGTATGTGAACGCTTGGGCCAAATAGCGGCGAATCCGCTATGGGACGCTGACACGCGTCAAAGCGCTTTAAATTTTCTCAGTGAGTTGTATACTAACGATACAGAGTGGGATCAGCAGGCTGACGTAAAGCAATGGATTATTAAGATCCTGCTCCACTTATCTGATAAGTCGATGAAGTCTGTGAGTGCTGCGGCAGCCAAAACCATGCTGGTTAAGTTGGAAAAGACTGGGGATGCCGCTACACAAGAGCTCTATAACAAGTGCCAGGAAGAAGCTCACAGCCAGTATCCACTAAACGTGGTGCTGCCCCTATCGGCCTCTACCTCTCTACTAGACCGCGTTCAGAATAAGCCCGATGTCGAAGTCGATTTACGTAGGCTCAGACGTCAGCGCTTGCAAGAGCGATTACAAGAACGCGGCGACGTCGTATATATCTCCCCGCAGGCCAAGCCCAGCCTAAAAGCATCTGATAAGACACTGTTCGATCTAAAGGCTAAGGTCAACGAATTTCTCGAGGGTACGCAAAAGGTAATGCTGCTCTTAGGGGATTCCGGCTCGGGTAAATCGATCTTTAACCAGATGCTCGAAAAGGACTTATGGCGCGCTTATACGCCCAAGCAAAATCAAAGCATCCCGCTTTTTATTAATTTGCCCGCGATCGACAAGCCTGACCAGGATCTGATTCCCAAACACTTACGCAAAGCGGGTTTTACCGAGCCACAGATTAGAGAATTAAAGGAACGTCATCAATTCGTCTTAATTTGCGATGGCTATGACGAGAGTCAGCAAACCCATAATCTATATACCAGTAATCAGTTGAATCAGCCAGGAGAATGGCAGGCGCAGATGGTCATCAGCTGCCGTAGCGAATATATTGGCCTGGATTATCGAGATCGCTTTCAGCCAACGGACCGCAATCACCAGGCCAAGTCGTCAGCGCTATTTCAGGAAGCGGTGATGGCGCCGTTTTCAAAGGAAAAGATTAACGAGTACATCAAGCAATATGTGGCCGTGCGTAGACCACTCTGGCAGGCCAAAGATTACAAGGAGGCGCTTGAGCAGATTCCTCACTTACAAGACTTAGTAAAGAACCCCTTTCTTTTAACTTTGGCCTTAGATGTACTGCCTCGCATGGTGGATGTAGGAAGTCAAAAGTTTTCTTCGGTGCGGGTAACCCGGGTGGCGCTGTATGACCAGTTCGTGGAGCAATGGCTAGAGCGTGGTAAAAAACGCGTGGGAGATAAAAAGTTAACCGAACTAGAAAAGAAAGCCTTTGAGAGCTTGAGTGATGAAGGCTTTACGCAAAATGGCATCGTCTTTTTGAAAAACTTGTCGGCTGAGATCTATCAAGAGCAAGCGGGGAACCCAGTCGTTGAGTATTCGCACTTTAAAGATCAAGGGACCTGGAAAGAAAAGTTTTTTGGTCGGGAAGACGACAAGCACCTGCTGCGTGAAGCCAGTCCATTAACGCGCAGTGGCAATCAGTTCCGTTTTATCCATCGGTCACTTTTGGAATATGGGGTGGCCCGTGCGATCTTTGAGCCGCAAGATGGAGAGCGCGCGCGCAAAGCTGCCCTGACGCAAAACTCGAACCGTCGAGGCAGCGTCAGTTCTGACTGGAGCTTTGATAGCCAAGCTGCGGTGGAAGCCGCTGCGGTGGAGATTGATAAGCCCTTGCTCGACTCACCCTTGTGGAAGAAGAATTTTGTTAATGAGCCATCGATTTTGCAATTTCTCGCCGAGCGTGTACAACAGGAACCCCTGTTCAACGAACAGTTGCACGCGGTCATTGAGCGCTCTAAACACGACAAAGAAGCTCGTAAGGCCGC
Source organism: Mycoavidus cysteinexigens (assembly GCA_031963205.1). GTDB lineage: Bacteria > Pseudomonadota > Gammaproteobacteria > Burkholderiales > Burkholderiaceae > Mycoavidus > Mycoavidus cysteinexigens_C. The sequence goes on along the minus strand of JASSUB010000024.1, from coordinate 17,092 downwards.
GGCTAATGCAATTACGATCTTGGTTAGAGCGGGCGTGCAGTTTAATGGAGCAGATTTACAGGGCATCCAGATTCCAGGCGCTGATCTAAATCAGGGCGTATTCGATTCTGCGCAGTTGCAAGGGGCGGATTTAAGGAAGGTCAAACTGCGCAATAGTTGGCTGCGCCAGGCCAATTTGACCGGCGCAAAAATGGCGGGGGCACAGTTTGGTGAATTGCCTTTTCTTGAAGAAAAGAGCCTGGTCAGGGTTTGTGTGTACTCCCCGGATGGGAAAACCTGCGCGGTGGGCCTTGCCGACGGCACAATCAGCTTATATGACACGTCGACCTGGAAAAAGCTCCACACCTTAAGCGAACATACCAATGAGATTTATGGCGTGGTGTATTCGCCCAATGGTCAGCAGATCGCATCGTGTAGTTTCGACAAAACGGTGCGGTTGTGGAACGCGCAAACCGGTAAACTCAGCCACACCCTACGCAAACATACCGAGCCAGTGGGTAGCGTGATGTATTCACCCAACGGCCGGCAGATCGCCTCGACCGGCATTAAAAGCAAGGCAGTCCATTTATGGGATGCGCACACGGGGCAACACCACCAAACCTTAAGCGGACATAATCACTACGTTCTGAGCATTGGCTATTCACCCGATAGTCAGCAAATCGCCTCCGGCGGTTATGACAGTACGGTACGTTTGTGGGATGCGCAAACCGGTCAACTAAACCACACCTTAAGCGAACATACCGGCACAGTTTATAGCGTGGTGTATTCACCCGACGGCCGGCAGATTGCCGCGGGTGGCTCGGACAAGACGGTGCGGCTATGGGATGCGCAAACGGGTGAGCATCGCCACACTTTAGACGGACATACCCGCGAGGTTTATAGCGTGGTGTATGCGCCCAATGGTCAACAAATCGCCTCCGGCAGTCGTGACAATACGGTGCGGTTGTGGGAAGCGCAAACCGGTCTGCCCATCTACACCTTAAATGGGCATACCAGCGCGGTTAAGAGTGTAGTGTATGCGTCCAACAGCCAGCAGATCGCCTCCAGAGATGATTTCAATAAAGTGCTTCTGTGGGATGCGCAAACCGGTCAACTCAGCCAGACTTTAAGCGGGCATACCAATGAGATTTGTAGTGTGGCGTATGCGCCCAATGGTCAGCAAATCGCCTCTGGTGGTCGTGATAATACGGTACGGTTGTGGGACGGGTACCTGGGTCAGCTTAGCCACAGCTTAAACGGACATAATAGCGGGGTCTCGAGCGTGGCGTATGCGCTGAATGGCCAGCAGATCGCATCCGGCAGTTGGGATCAAACGGTGCGGCTGTGGGACGTGCAAACCGGCCAACTCACTCATACCTTAAGTGGGCATACCAGCGCGGTTAAGAGCGTGGTGGCTTCACCCGACGGCCAGCAGATTGCTTCCACAGATGAGGCCAATACAGTACTTCTATGGGACGCGCAAACGGGCGAACGAAGCCACATCTTAAGCGGACATACCGGCCCAGTTAATAGCGTGGTGTATGCGCCGAACAGCAAGCACATCGCCTCCGCTAGTTCTGACCGGACAGTGCGTCTGTGGGACACGCAAACCGGTGAGCATTGCCAAACCTTAAGCGGGCATCACAATATGATTTGGAGTGTGGCGTATTCACCCGACGGCCAGCAAATCGTCTCCGGCGATTGGAGCGCTGGGATGCATCTGTGGAATGCGCAAACCGGTCAGCTCAGCCATACCTTAAGCGGACATACCGGCAAGGTTTATAGCCTCGTGTATGCGCCCAATGGCGAGCAGATTGCATCTGGCGATGAGGACAATAAAGTCCATCTATGGGACGCACAAACCGGTAAACTAAACCACACCTTAAACGGACATACGTTAAACCGGAATATGGGCGTGCATGGAAGTATGGTGTATTCGCTCAATGGTCAGCAGCTCGCCACCTATGCGGATGACAAGAAGGTGCTGCTATGGGATACGCAAACCGGTCAACTCAGTCACACCTTAAGTGACCATACCGGCGATGTGCTGAGCGTGAAGTATTCACCCAACGGCCAGCAGCTTGCCTCCGGCAGCCGTGACAGTACGGTGCGTCTATGGGATGTGTCCTCGGGGCAATGTCGGATGGTGATTCGAGCTTTTGGTGGGGCAGTTTATAGTCTCGCCTGGAAAGAGGCCAGCGACGCAGAGATCGGCCACGGCAATTATTTGGTGACTGGCTGTGCTGATAAATCCGTTCGCTTGTGGCAGATTATAGAAGAGGGTGGTCAGTATGACGTACGTTTGAACTGGAGTTCAACCCATGATGTGCTGACTGTGACGGATACTTCTATCGAAGAGGTACATGGCTTAAGCCAGGCGAACCAGCGACTCTTAAAGCAACGCGGGGCTGTGGGTAAACCGATTCCGCCTTTAAGTTTTAAAGGGGCAGGGAAGAGGCTCATCAGCATGGGATCCGTGGCCTCTAAACTCACGCTAGCGGCAAACCGCACGACAGCCGGTACCCTGTTGGCAGCACAGTCCGTTCCACCTGCTGGACAATCAAAGGCCAGTGCCATCAGCGCATGAGCCTTACCCCTATTGGTGTACTGCCTTGAGAAATCGATCGCGGCTTCGCAACCCTCTAACGTTAGCTGGAGGGTTGCGGCTTCGCATCGAGATAAAAGGTCCAGACGCCCGCAGCATCCCAGTGTTCTAGGGCAACCATCAATTCCCGTAGGCGCATTTAAATATACAGTAAGCGAATAATAAAGTTCATTTATGTAAAGGTATTTTATCTATACAGAGAAAGCCGCTTCCAGCAGGGGCCGATCCTAGAAGCCGAGCAAAAGAATCCGTGTGGTGATATGCTTGCACAACATAGACGCTGAACTGCGTGGTGGCATCACAAATATTGTGGCTGCGAGTAAGCTCAAAGCATAGGCTACCCAGCGCGTCGCCGTCTTGCGGATAAAACCTGGATGGCATTGCGTTATTTGCTTCACATCACACCTGCTAGTGGTTTACGTTCGGCAGGGCCATGTTTCTTGCCCAAAGGAGCACTTCGATGACATTACACAAGAACGGCGATATGGTTGCAGGCTGTCTGCCTGCAGAACAACTCGCGGCAAACTTCGCCGATGTGGCGCCCCCGCTCAGCGCTCAGGCGGCGGTTGTCGAGGCGCACCGCTGCTACTACTGCTACGATGCGCCGTGTGTAAGCGCATGCCCAACGAGTATCGACATTCCAGGTTTTATCCGCAAGATTGGCAACGACAACCTGATGGGTGCTGCGCGCGACATCCTATCAGCCAACCCGCTTGGCGGCATGTGCGCGCGCGTGTGTCCGACCGAGATTCTGTGCGAAGGCGCTTGTGTACTCAACCACCAGGACCGCATGCCGGTGGCGATTGGTGCGTTGCAACGGCATGCAACCGATCACCAGATGGCGCATGAAGTGGTCTCGGGTAAACCGCTTTTCGCACGGGCGGCCGATACTGGGCGGCACGTTGCAGTAGTCGGTGCCGGGCCAGCCGGTCTCGCATGCGCGCATACGCTCGCGCTGAGTGGACATCGGGTAACGATCTTCGATGCGCATGACAAGCTGGGCGGACTCAATGAGTACGGCATCGCCGCGTATAAAACTGCCGACGATTTCGCGCAGCGTGAAGTGCAATGGCTGTTGTCGATCGGCGGCATTGAGCTACACACTCAGCACCAGCTCGGTCGCGACGTCGCGCTTACGCAGTTGCGTGAACAGTTCGACGCCGTGTTCCTCGGCATCGGGCTGGGCGGCATCAATGCGCTGCAAGCTGACGGCGAAACCTTTGCCGGTGTGCTGAACGCAGTCGACTTCATCGCCCAACTACGCCAAAGCAACGACCTTAGTACGTTGCCGGTCGGACACCACGTGGTTGTAATCGGCGGCGGCAACACCGCGATCGATGCCGCCGTACAAAGCATCAAACTTGGCGCACGGCAGGTCACGATGGTCTATCGGCGCGGCGTGGCGCAGATGAGCGCGACATGGGCGGAACGTGACTTCGCACGAAAACAAGGCGTGGTGCTGCGCGAATGGGCCAGGCCGCAGCGCATCATTGGTATGCCGCATGCCGGCAGCGGTGATGCGCATGCGAGCGCAGTGCAGTTCGAGACTACACGGCTGGATGCCGAGGGCCGGCTCGAAGGGACCGGTGAGACATTTTGCATCAAAGCGGACGTTGTGCTAAAGGCAATAGGCCAAACGCTTGTATCCGATGGCCTTGACGCACAACTACTGACGCTCGACGGCGCACGGATCGCGGTGGACGCCGATGGCGCCACGTCACTGCCTGGTGTTTGGGCAGGCGGCGACTGCACTAACCATCAGGCGCTCGATTTAACCGTGCAGGCCGTACAGGACGGCAAGCTCGCCGCGCAGGCGATCATCCGGCAACTCGCCCGCACCGTGGCCAAAGCCGTGTAACAGAACACAACGTCGCATAGCCAATTGCAATTCCACCTTGACATCAGAAAACTGGAGAGCCGATCATGCCTGACCTTCGCTGCACAATAGCTGGTATCATGTCGCCGAACCCATTTTGGCTCGCGTCCGCGCCCCCTACCGATAAGGCCTACAATGTCAATCGAGCATTCGAGGCTGGCTGGGGCGGTGTGGTCTGGAAAACACTCGGCCTCGACCCACATGTGGTCAACGTAAGTTCGCGATATGGCGCGACGACATACAATGGCCAGCGCATCGCGGGACTTAACAATATCGAGTTGATCACCGACCGACCACTCGACGTGAACTTACGTGAAATTGCCCAGGTCAAGCGCGACTGGCCGGAGCGTGCATTGATCGTCTCGCTGATGGTGCCATGCGACGAGTACGCATGGAAATCAATCTTGTCCCAAGTTGAGGATACTGGCGCCGATGCGGTCGAGCTCAATTTCGGCTGTCCGCACGGGATGAGCGAACGCAACATGGGCGCAGCGGTTGGCCAAGTGCCCGAATACGTCGAGATGGTCACGCGCTGGGTCAAGCAAGCGAGCAAGTTGCCGTGCCTCGTCAAGCTGACGCCAAACATTACCGACATCCGGCTTGGCGCGCGCGCCGCATACGCAGGGGGCGCCGACGGCGTGTCGCTGATTAATACCATCAACTCGATTATTGCAGTTGACCTGGACCAGATGGCGCCAGAGCCAACCGTTGACGGCAAAGGCACGCACGGCGGCTACTGCGGACCGGCGGTTAAGCCAATCGCATTGCATATGGTGGCTGAAATCGCGCGTGATGCAAAAACGCCTGGGCTGCCGATCTCCGGCATTGGCGGCATCTCGAACTGGCGCGACGCGGCTGAGTTCATCGTGCTTGGCGCTGGCAGCGTGCAGGTGTGCACGGCGGCGATGCACTACGGCTTCCGGATCGTCAACGACATGATCGACGGTTTGTCGAACTGGATGGACGATAAAGGTTTCGCAACACTCGACGATTTGTGCGGCCGCGCGGTGCCTAATGTCACCGACTGGAAGTACTTGAATCTGCAATATGACGTCAAGGCGAGTATCGATCAGTCGCGATGCATTCAATGTGGACTGTGCCATATTGCATGTGAAGACGCTGCCCACCAAGCGATTACAGCGAGTCGCGATGGACAGCGCTATTTTGAGGTAGTCGACGAAAACTGCGTCGGGTGCAATTTATGCATGCATGTGTGCCCAGTCGATCAATGCATCACGATGGCGCGCGTTGACGCTGGCGGCTACGCGAACTGGACCACGCATCCGAACAACCCAGCATGCCAGGCCGAGGCCGATCCTAAACGTGACGAATCTCTATCCAAACTAGCTACCATCGAAGGTCAGTAGGGTCGAAGAGCATCAATTCAAGCTTTTTTGTGAAGGTGGCCGGAACGTGGGTTTTTCCAAGCGCAGTGATGCGCGCAGGTCATCCACGATGGCAACATCTGCTGGTGGATGCATATTCTTTAACTGGCGCTCCAATTGTGCCAGGAGTGCCTTGACCATTTCCATGCCATCTTGTGTTTTCATTGCTTGCAGCGGCGTTTTATTATCAAGTGCAGGTATTTTATGTTTGATCCAATCACGATAATGCGCGCGTAACGTTTCATCGCGCATTGCTTGAATTTCAGGCAATGCATTGAGATCTTCTATTTGCTTGAGCGCCGCTTTTGTTGTTTTATTTCTCTGTGCTTTGTCTGACGAAGCATTGGGCGATGTAATGACGGTTGTTCTGTAGCGGGCCTTGCCTACTAACAATTTATCTATTAGCGAACGTAATTTTTTTGCACGTTTTTCTGAGTTAACTTCAACGCTCAGTTTTTCTTTTGAAATCTTGATATGGCCAAGTACAGTATTGCTCCAATCTTTGTGTAGTTTGTTACCTTTTTTCTGCCAAGAAAACTCGATTTCATCAAGTTCTCCCACGCTATCAAACGAGGCGTCTTCCAGCAACTCTTCTGGACTCCCAGTAATGCAAAGATGCTTTAACGCATCAAAAGCTTCATGCGGTGAATCGATGTCATACAGAATCGTTTGATACATAATGGCATCGCCATCCATATTACGATACTCTGGCGTGACGGGATTAAGCAAGCGCTCAGCGATGGTGTAATAGACATCAAGTATTTCGAATTCATACGCTTTGAGATGGTTTACCATTAAAGGCGTATGTTGGTGACGCTGGGTCTGTATGAACTTACGCAGTGCCAGAATAGATGCCTTTTCGGCAGGCGGAAAGGCAATTGGTGCGCAGGCTTCTATTACATTAATAGGATCAATTCGTACGACTTTGGCACACAAAATGTCGTCTGGTTGTAAATGTTTTGAGCCGGAGCGTTCAATTACCTCTATCAACTCGCCTGTAAAAATGTCGCGCATTACCATGCCATGATTAGGCTGAACCGAAACAATATCAAAGAAACTGAGGGGTGCAGCACAAGCTTGCTCTATATATCTCACGGTCAAAGGTTCCAGAGATTGCCGCTTCTTTTTCAGGTAGGCTTGCGCAAGTGTTGGGGTATTGTGTTCATCAAGTGAATCAAGATTATTTTGCTTACAGCACCAGTCATAATAGAACCAGGGCATAAAAACACTCATATGTGGGGTATCCGATGGAAAATCTTCCCCTCTGCCCTGAGTAAATTCATCCCATGCTTCCTGTATCACCGCATACGAAAAATAGGTTTTGGCAAATTTTAAGAACTCCATAGGCAGAGATTCTGTGGCAGAGCGTAATCGGTACCATACATGATCAACTCCCTCGGTAACAGCGAGTGCTTTATCGTTTAGGCAACATTGTTTGTATTTCTTTCCACTACCACAAGAACATGGGTCATTGCGTCCAATTTTTTCCATATCGTTTTAGTCTATATTCAGTTTTGCTCAAAAGTCTCTTGGTACATATCGGCTAAGACATCATGAAATCCCCAGCCAATGCCATCAGTATCAGTCACTATCCTGCGGCATCGTTGCTGAAATTCTTGTTTTATTCCTTCTTGGAGAAGGAGCTTCAAGACTTTGTCATACATGCCTTCCATACTATTGTAAAAAGACTCATCAATATCGCCATATTCATTGGTAAACCTGACGCCCATTTTTATTAAACGTTGGCGGTCGGCCAAACTGTTTACCAGCCGCTTTGGCTCGGACAATTCCAGATTGCGTTCGTTCAATCAACAAGTCGCGTTCGAATTTGGCTACAGCCACAACCACTTGCATCTCATCTTGCCTGCCGGACTGGTGAGATCGACACGGCCAAGTGTTAGGCAATGCCAGCTGCCTCAATTTCCATTCGCTGATTCTCGGTAGTCTGATCGACTGTCGAAACGCGGCAGTAGGCAAAAATGCGCGGCATAGGGGTGATTCAGTCCGAAAGTTGAGTACGAATTATAGCTTGATCCGAAAAGCATTACGAGTTGCCCATATGTTAGAGTGGCAGAAAAATCTGTCCGAAGCCGCCGAACAGGCCTTGATCAGCACTTGTCAGGATGAAGATAAGTATATTAGGGATGCGGCCGCCAGTGCGCTAAGTATGCATATTCGCCAGTACAGCGTTTGTGTAGCCACCCAGATCGGACGATCAGTTTCGGCACAGCCTGTGTGGCGATGATTTTGAATGGGCTGGGTTTTACGAATCGGCCGCTGTATTTGACGCCGCAGTTTTTTGCGAACAAGTCCTTGGAAGCCTTATTGACCCCTGGCCGGGATTCGCAAAAAATCCGCCCCATCTCAGCCTAAGCTGCTGATTTAACCTCTGTGGGTTAAATTCCCCACCGCTTGCTGCGTGGGTACTTGATTCTGAGTACATCTATGGGGTAAGCAAAAAAGGCGCAGGCGTCTGATGAATCGAATTTGTGAGTTGCGCTTACAAACCTCAGGCAACGGCTTCAACGCTTTACGTCGCGATAGAAATTCTCGTGAGCACCAACTGCTTCAAGATAGATCAGCCGGAAATCATTATCTACAGTATAGCCGAGTAAGAATAACTGCCCTTGGCTGCGGAATTTATAAACCCAAAGGTGAGTAAGGTCTCCCTTTTTGCGCTCTCCAACAGCAGGATTTGCAGCAACGACACTAATGGCATCATTAACGTCCCAGACCACGTTGTCATGGAGCTTTTTGTATTGTCGCGCGAATCTACGAGTTTGCTTAATCTGATAAGTCACGCGCGATTTATCCTTGGGACAAATGGAATAGCCTGTTCGCGCGGCTCTGCCATCGACATCAGCGATTCTGCAATAAACCCTGCTGGCAAATCTGGATTATCTAGTGCGGCGCGGCCAACTTTTGCCCAAAACTCAATCTGACCCGCAATTGTTCGATGCTCGACTGTAGCATCAGCTTTCGCCTGCTGGTACAACGTATTTTCAATGCGAACCGGCATGCTCATAAAGTACCCCCATAATTTACTACAAATGTAGCAAATTATTCAGTGAGGTGCAAGTGTCTATAATTCATATTATGTAAAATACGGTAGTGACGCACATAGAAAACACCATCCATCATGGGAGCATTCTCCACGCAAACGGCTCCGCTCTCCTTCATCGTTGTCTATCTCCCTTCCATCCGGGGCGAACAGTCTGGCTATGGCCTCGCAGCTTGCTCTCTCAGGCCAGATCAGAGACTCTTATCCGATCGTTCTTTGACGGAACCGGTTGAGTTGACTGTCCAGCGGGCGAATTGAGTTCGACCGCAGCAAGGCTATCCAAACTCCCGGGGTTGGACACCTGTCTGAATCTAGCGTCCGTGATTATCTCCTGACTCGCTTCGCGTGAACGTGAAGACGGCTCACCTACCGCGCCGCGCTGCTTTAACAGCTTCTGATTGATTTCGCCTAACCCTCGTACGCCTTCGATTGATGTCCCTCTGACGGTCATAAAGCTATGCGTCGAACTCCAGCAAAAAACCGCCTTATATTCTTCCCCTTCTTTTTTCACCTCCCACTGCCGAACTGAATTATCCATACTGCCAATCACCAAATAGTGGTGGCCGTCGGAAGTCTCTTTCCAGGCAAGACTGGTGACTATCCCGCAATCTTGAATCATCATTTGACACTGACCCGTTTGGGTCTCCCACAGCCGCACCGCCTTGTCTTGACCGCCCGAGGCGATCTGCGTTCCGCTCGGCGAATACACCACGCTAAAAACAGCGTCGGTATGTCCTTCTAAGGTGTGCCCAAGCGCTCCGCTGTGCGCGTCCCACAGCCGCACCGTCTGGTCATGACTGCCCGAGGCGATCTGCTCACCACTCGGCGAATACACCACGCTAAAAACAGCGTTTGTATGTCCTTGTAAGGTGTGCCCGGGTTCCCCGGTTTGCGCGTCCCACAGCCGCACCGTATTGTCTATACTGCCCGAAGCGATCTGCTGGCCACTCGGCGAATACACCACGCTAAAAACAGCGTTTGTATGCCCTTGTAAGGTGAGCCCGGGTTCCCCGGTTTGCGCGTCCCACAGCCGCACCGTCTGGTCCCAGCTGCCCGAGGCAATCTGCTGGCCACTGGGCGAATACACTACGCTCAAAACAGATCTTGTATGTCCTTGTAAGGTGTGCCCGGGGGCACCGGTTTGCGCGTCCCACAGCCGCACCGTCTTGTCAAAACTGCCCGAGGCGATCTGCGGGCTAGTGGGCGAATACCCCACGCTCAAAACAGCGTTAGTATGGCCGCGTAAGGTGAGCCCGAGTTCCCCGGTTTGCGCGTCCCACAGCCGCAATGTCTTGTCCTCACTGCCCGAGGCGATCTGCTCACCGCTCGGCGAATACACCACACTCCTAACCCTGTTGGTATGTCCTGGTAAGGTATGCCCGGTGGCACCGATTTGCGCGCCCCACAGCCGCACCGTCTTGTCTATACTACCTGAGGCGATCTGCTCACCACTCGGCGAATACACCACACTAAAAACAGACTCTGTATGCCCTTGCAAGGTGTGCCTGAGGGCACCGGTTTGCGCGTCCCACAGCCGCACCGTATCGTCATCACTGCCCGAGGCAATCTGCGAGCTAGTGGGCGAATACCCCACGCTCAAAACAGCGTCGGTATGGCCTTGTAAGGTGTGCCCGGGTTCCCCGGTTTGCGCGTCCCACAGCCGCACCGTATTGTCCTGACTACCCGAGGCGATCTGCGAACCGCTCGGCGAATACACCACGCTATTAACATAGGAGGTATGTCCTTCTAAGGTGTGCCCAAGGGCTCCGCTGTGCGCGTCCCACAGACGAACCGTCTTGTCCCCACTGCCCGAGGCGATCTGCGGGCTAGTGGGCGAATACATCACGCTATAAACAGTGTAGGTATGTCCGCGTAAGGTGTGCCCGGGGGCACCGGTTTGCGCGTCCCACAGCCGCACCGTAGTGTCCCCACTGCCCGAGGCGATCTGCTTGCCGCTCGGCGAATACACCACGCTCCTAACCTCTCCGGTATGTCCTTCTAAGGTGTGGATTTTTTCCCAATTCAAGGTATCATAGACGCTGATATTGCCATTGCGAAGCCCAATGGCACACGTTTTCCCATCCGGTGAATACGCGCAGGACAACACATGGCTCTCTACTTGGAGAAACGGCCATTCGCCAAACTGCACCCCGGCCATCTGCGCACCGCTTAAATTGGCCCCGCGCAGCCAACTATTGCGAAGATTGACGTTGCTTAAATCCGCCCCTTGCAACTGCGCTGAATCGAATATCCCAAAACTCAGATCCGCCCCTGAAATCTGGATCCCCTTTAAATCCGCTCCGTTAAACGGCACCCCTGCTCTGACCAAGATCGTCATCGCATTCGCCGCACCTCTCTCAAACTGGGCACCTTCCTCTCCTTTAGATTGCTCAACCACGCTTAAAAGCTGAGTTTTTAATTCCGGGTTTTGCCGCACGCGCTCTGCTAAAAACTGCAATACTGCCGGATCGTTCACGATATTTAACGTGTTGAACCAAGAAGATGACTCAAACTTTTCATGAACATCGAGTTCCTCCCACAGCGCGCGAGCCACAAAATAATCTTGGATCGACTTATGGATAAACTGATATTGGTCGTCTCGGCAGATCAGCGGTGCATTAAAGCGCAATAATTTAATTTGTTCATTGCCATCACTTAAAAATTTATCCCGCCAATCTTGTCTCGCAGCATCAGACTGATCATAGGAAAGCTGCTCCGAATACGTCACACGCACCAATCCAGCCTGATACATGGCTATCGCGAAATCTTTGCTAAATTTTGTTCCATGCTTAGTAAAGGCTTTATTTAGAAAATGAAATGCCTTCTGCTCTGCGTCAGTTAAACCGATGCCGCTCAAACGATCCTGCGAACGCTCAAACCAGCTCTCTACAAACTGGCCATATAATACAAGTCGGGTAATACGCTGACTGCTCTCCTTATATTTCTGACCCAAAGCAGGCAACTCACTCAAGGCCAACTTGAGTAAAAAAGGATTGCGGACCAACTCTTTGACTTCAGGCTGCTCCAGAATTTCTCCATACTCTGTAACACTTTTCGCGAATTCCGGGTATACGTTTTTGTATTTGGCAACATACTCCTCAATTGTTAAATTAGAAAATGGAGCGAGTCGATATCCTTGGAGTAAATGAGCTTCACCTTTTGAGTGGAACTGGCGTTCATATCGATCACCTAAATATTCCGGACGACTGGTGATGATGACTTTGGCCTGCCATTGATCCAGTTCATTTTCGACGTAGAATAGGCGACTGCGGTCTTTGATCTCATCATAGCCATCCAAAATAAAAATAAAGCGATAATTTTCTTTTAAATCAGCTATCTGAATATCTGAAAAGTTCTCTTTTTTCAGATACTCGTAAATAAGGTTAGCATTAGGCTCTTTCAGGCTCGATAGCGAAATAAATAAAGGAATAGGAGTCTGACCAGATTTATCGGCTTTGTTGTCATACGCCCTCCACAGACTACGCGCCAAATACCGGTTAAAGGTCGATTTTCCAGAACCGGCTTCACCCAACAAAAGCAGCACTTTCTTTTCTTCTGAAGTTAAGAAAGCTCTCACTTTCTCTTCCAGACTAAAGCGTTCTTTTGGATTCATTATTAAAGTACATTCTGGCGCGACATACATCGCCAGCGCATCCTTAATTTCATTATCCTTTTTCTGCCCCTCCAAATATCTTTTCTGCAATTGCTGAATGCCCAAGCTCGCTAATGGGGCGGTATTAGGTTGCAAAGCCATGCTTTGCAATGGCCTCAGCGTTTCTGCTAACACCTTGGCATCTTCAGGCGTTGAATGGTAATTCACTGTGACTGTGTTGTGCCAACCATAGACTGGGATATTAATCAAGCCATAGTTGATTTGCATGACAGATTCCGCTGTCTCATAAACCGTATAGGTTGAATCGGTTCGTGCCGGCGTATTTAACAAATTTGGGAAATGCGAAGCTAAGAAAGGCGTGGTGCGTTGGTTTGAATTGATCGGAAACATACTAATTACCCCTTTCTAAGTCTTCGCTTTCATCTGTATATGATTGGCCACCTAATTTTGTCTGCCATCCCATACTCATCCTTGATAGCAATCATTTTGGATCAAATTGAATGGCCACGCTTCGAATTATTTCTTTTTGACGTCTAAGGTTGCTAGATCAGAAACCGCTGCTGGAGCATTACTCGAACCATATGTCGTTGTGCTCTTGTTATTCGTTCCCGATATCACGCTGTTAGCCACGCCAATTGCGGATTGAAACACAAATCTCCCCCCTTTTGCCGGAGAACCCAGGGAGAGCACAGTTGCCGGATCTAGAGCAGGCTGCTTTTGGCGTGCTGCTAACAACTCCGTATCCCAGCGCGTTGGGTTGTAATGCACGGTGCTGGTGTTATCCGAGCCCTCTATTACTGCATTCGCCAAGCCCTCTGCTCTTTGCATGAGAACTTTCCCGCTTTCTTCTGACGGCAACTGTGTGCGCTGTCTCAACTCAAGCTCAAGCAGCATCGGCATCTTGTATTTCATCTCTTCGAGCTGCTGTGAAATCTGCTGCACTTTCTCGTTCGAAGCAAAAAGAGTGGTCGCGAGGTCGTCTAAACCAAAGTACCGATTTCCAGTTGTCGCTACCTGGCCTTGCAACATTCCACACATCGCGAGCGCTCCCTTGATTTCTCCAGTTTCCTCTAGACTCTTTAAATAAGCATCTTTCTCTTTTTTAAGATCCGTAGGTAAGGTCACTAATGATGTTAGGTCAGGAAGAGGCTCTTTTGTCTGTTGCGATTCTAAGATATCCCGTATGCGCTGCGTTTGTTGCTCTAACATGCTTTGCGTTTGCTGCATTTGCTGCTCTAATATCTCTTGCATTTGCTGCTTGAGCCCTAGCTCGAACTCAGGCATCCGCTCTAACATGAGGCTGATGCCTTCTAGCTTAACAGGCATCTGATTGAGACGAATGGCCTCTCGCACCTTATCTAACAATTGAGTTTGGGGCGGTTCCTGCCAGAGAGAAGACCAGACAGGAACGTAATCTTGACCGCCCATGGGTAGGGGCGACTTTAAACGCTGCAAAGCGGCCTCCGCCGCCTTGATAACACGCTTGTGCTCACCCCAGTGCTCGTCTTGCCGGAGGCTCTCTAAAAATTGCTTCGCCCCTTCTTGCATTTCGGTATCCGAGTGCGTGCGAGCAATTTGTTCTAAACGCTGACACAAACCTTGTAAGAATTTTTCGTCCTGACAGTAACGAGAGCTTCGCGCGAGTTTCTCCAGTGCCACCAACTGATTTTCTTCAAGCAGCAGGTCCATAAACCGTAGCGCCGCATACCATCCGCGCGGACGGTTCAACTGCTGAATCCCTTCGCTCGCCGATTGGTATTCCTTTTGCAATGCCTCGATGGCAGTTTTGGCTGAATCGCCAACTTGGCCTATCACGAGCGCCGCATCGCGCACGCTTGTAAACACTTCTTCGAACCGATTCAGAGACTCCTCCAATTTACCCACATCCAGATTTTTAACCGCAGCGGCCACATTTAAAATTCCCATACCTACGTTAAAGGTGTGCCGCAGCACGCACTGCCAGACCGCTTCATTATTTGGAATGTGCGCCAACGCTTGGCGCGCATAGCGCGCTTGCCAAGCCAACACTGGGTCCGGATGATCGATTAGTCCATAGAGCGTAGCATAAAGTGGCGCTTGCACAGCCTCGCGGTCGATGCCGCTCACCCCCAAGCACGTCATTGCATCGAGCAGCTGCGAAGTCGTGTACAGTAGGGTCTGGCACTGGATCGGGTTGTTTTCTTTATGCACTTTATCCAAGCGCTCCTGAAACACTTTAAGCGCATCCACTAAATCCCCGGAGCGCACTCGGCTTAATAGCGTCCTTGGGCAGTTCCGAATCATCACTGCCAGCCCTTGCGCCACCGATACATTCAGCAAGACCTCCTGGTTTGCAGACAAGGCGTTCACGGTTTGACTGATTAACTGTTGGTACAACTCAGGATAGGCAATTGAGGCGAGCGGTACGATTTCTCGCACCAATTCAAAATAACCTTTAGTTTGAGTCTTTGCAAAAGTTTCGAGTATGCTGCGGGCGAGTTGCTTAAACTGTTCTTCCTGCGCTTCAGAAAGGTAGCCTTGTTGCAAACACCAGGCTAAGTGCCGAGTATCGACAAGCTGATCAAGCTCGGTCACAGGGTTATAGGTATTGCCGAGCGCAGGCTGTGTCGGGTTCTGGTCTAGCTTTAAAAAGCTTGCAATGGGCTGAGATGTCGATGAAAACTGTTGTTTGTTCGAATCTTTGGCTTCCTCTACTTTTAAGACAGATTGCCAAGGGGCCGGCGTTAATGCAGTTATTTTTTGCTTCACCTCATCCTCACGCGAATTGTATGGCTTAAGGGTGGCCTTCTCATAACTTTCGAGGGCGCGTTTAAATAATTTATGAGTACGCGCGAGATCTTCTTCTTTTAAAGAGAGCTGAGCGTGCTCTTGATAAAGATCGCCTCGCTCCACATAGACTGTGGCAATGGCGTTGTTGATCTTTTGATCGGGTAGGGCGGCCTTTTTAAATACGCTTTTCGCTCGATTGAACTGGCTGAGCGCAAAATCAAACTCATTTTTACTCCGGTACTCATGAGCGCTCTCTACAAGAGCTTGGCCTCGTTGCAAAGCAACCGCAGCGTCTATTTTCCCCAACATGATCATCTTATTTCTCCTGTTAATAGTGTCAAATAGACTTGAAATTTATTGTTCCATTGCTCCCTCGGGCGGTGGCAACGATTCTTCGGAGGGGTGTTCTATGTCGCCTGGGATTGCTGGGTTGGAAATCTCTGCAGGAGCAGTACCCACACCATATGTCAGGGTGACCGTGCTATGATCGCCGGATATTGTGCTGTTAGCCACGCCACTTGTGAAGTGAATCACAGTTCTTCCTCCCCTTGCAGCCTGCAGCTGGGAAGCTGCAGCAACCACTTCATTGAAAGAGGGTTGTTGCCTTTGAGCCTGTGCTAACAACGGCAGATCCCTGCCTGTTGGGATGTAATGCACGTTGCTGACGTGACCCGAGCCCTCTACTGCCTGGCTAGCCACGCCAACTGTCATTTGTATTACAGTTTCCCCTCCTTCTTCATGCGATGTTTGCGCAGAAGACGGTAAGGAAGATAATTTCTGCTCTGCTTCCTGCAGCCCATACGACCGTGCTGCCATATAACTAGCGCGCGCCTCTTCGATCCTGCCAAAACTGCGTAAAATATCTCCACTTTCTAAGTAAGCTTGGGCGAGGCCGGCTTCAATATCGCGCTTTTCATCGTAAGAAAGTACTCTATTCTGAGCAAGCGCATTGCTAAAAATTTCTTTTGCTACGTTCAATGAACGCAGCGTTTCTTCCTCATTGTGGCTCTGTAGCTGCTGCCTAGCAAGCCTTAAAGCACGTTCGCCTTGTTCTAAAAGGCTCAAGCGCGGTAAAGTCACGGTTTGAGTTGGGGCCGAAGCGCCTATGCTTGGTATGTTGTTCATATCAATCTCCATACTTCTTTGGCATTGATCAAATACCAAAATAATTCATCAGGCTTAAACCTCGCACATTTTCGATAAACGCACTGATGATTATCAGCGACTCTCAAAAACATGTTTTCCTTCTTGCATCTTTAATATTTATTAAACACTTTTATAATATAGAGTGCTTTTTTTACATTTTCTTAATGTAGTGCTCTAATCCCACATTCCGCTACCCTCCCATTTCAATTTGATATATTTTGCAAGCGGTCCCGCCGAACAATCGAATAATCTTCATCCTGATGTCGGTGAGGTTGGAGACGGCCTCATGGATAAGATCGTGTTGATTGAAGATACGGACGAATGCGATGCCTTCCATTAACTGGAATATCCATCGCAGGGTGGGTTTGCTGGTGGGTTTACCCAGTTGATTGGGCAAGGTGTCAGCACACTCCTCGAGTTTGGCGCGTATCTGAAATTGTGTAAGGTTGTATATCATCAGGCATAAAGTCATTACCATCATCAATGCAGCAGTGCGACGAGCAAAGTCGCGTTAGATACTGTTTCACAAGCAGAGAGAAACCTGCCGTTCCTCCGGCAGTAGCCTACTAAAACTAGCGTAACTAACAATGGTTAGGTTAGGAGCTCCTGAGAAACAAATTTAAGTGTTTGATAAATAAGGATTATTTTTCGTCTATTT
>JASSUB010000075.1:0-3040 GCA_031963205.1 Mycoavidus cysteinexigens | reverse complement strand
TAATGCATGTTGCAGCTCGCGTCGAAACTCGGGATTTGTAAAATAGTCGATTAAGGGGGCGTACGCTGGAAACGCCGAAAATTCCGTCACGCCATACTTTTTTCATTCACGCACAGGCGGCCACTGGCGGGCCGTATGGAGCAATGTCAGTATCCACAGCGTTTCACCTTCGATCTCATAGACTAGGCGATAGCTCTCGTGCGGGATCAGTTCGCGGGTGCCAGGTATCTTACCTGGCCGGCCGAGCATGGGGTGTTGAGCCAGTCTAGCCGCTGCATCGCTGAACAGTTCATCCATCCTAGCTGCCGCGCTTGGGCTGTCGGCCGTGATGTAATCCCATACGTCAGAACGGTCCTGTTGCGCCTCTGGCGTCCAAACGATTCTCATGCCTAGTTCACCACACGGGCACGCCGTGCGGCGAATTCGGCCTCGACTTCTTCATTGGAACGACCCAGACCGGCTCGCATCGACACGCGGCCCGCTTCAACCTTGAGTTGTAGGAACTTGCCATATTCCCGTGCCTCGCGCTGGCGCTGAACGAATTCGCGCATCAACTCGCGCAACACTTGCGATGCTGGCCGGTGAGCAGCCCCGGCTTCCGCGATGAACTCGGCACGCAATTCAGACTCTAATTTCATCGTAAAAACGGCTTGTTTCGACATATCGATCTCCTTCTACTTTATACTAATTAAGTATATACACTTTCATTACTAAGTGCGACTTCCAAAATGTAACAAGTAAGTTGGAACTTTACTCGCAGTTGTCATTTTCAAAAGACGACTGCACCAATTTACTGGAAGTGAGGCCCACTGTGCACAAGACTGTTGATCATCCAATGACCAGCAGCCATGTGCACAAAACTCGCCTATACTCAAGACTTCTGTGCACGGAAACGAGGCGCGGCCATGGCGGCAGAGGCACAACTCATAGTGGAGCAAGGGGTACTGACCCTATCCGATGCCGCATGGGAGTTGGCCCAGCACAGAATGGAAGTCATCGGACCGCTGGCGGTCCTTGAGATTGTCGGCTATCAGGCTGCTGATACTGCTGCTAAGACTTTGGGTCTGTCCCGGCGGCAGGTTTACGTTCTAATCCGGCGCGCACGGCAAAGTGCCGGCCTGGTGACGGACTTAGCCCTTGGGCAGTCTAGCGGGGGGAAAGGCAAGGGACGCTTGCCTGAGCCTGTCGAACAGATCATGCTAGGAACTCGGCATCACCCGGCAGACACTGTACCGGCATGTGTCGCCAACGGGCGAGTTACGCCCCAATGGTGTGAAATTACTTGGGCGAGCCTGATTTTGCCTTAATTTTCCTGGCACCGTTGCTCGCCTCGAAATGAAAATGCAATCGACTTATGATATTGCGTGCAGTCGCCTTCTGAAAACGACATGCGGCACGCGAAATCAAGGTGTTGCGATTCTCGAAAATAGTTCTTGAAATTTTATTCTCGATCGCTTATCATTGCAATGAGTTTTGATAAGGAAAGATGCCCATGCGACCCTCACTCGTGCTTGACCTCAAGCGAAGTGCCGTTCGTGAAGCGACAAGCCACTTTCGCGTGGCAAACCCGCGTGTCTTCGGCTCGGTGCTTCGCGGCACCGACCAGGATGGCAGCGATCTCGATCTGCTGGTCGATGCGTTGCCCGGCGCAACGCTGTTCGACTTGGGCGGCCTGCAAGTCGAACTGGAGTCGCTGCTGGGCATTCACGTCGATTTGCTGACCCCTGCCGATCTGCCATCGAAGTTCCGGGCCAAGGTGCTCGCGGAGGCACAGCCGGTATGAACGAGAACCGCCTTTCCGACTATCTTGACCACATGCAGCAGGCTGCGACGGATGCGTGCGCCTTCTTGGAGGGGCTGGGCAAAGCCGACTTCCTTGAGGACAAGCGCACCCAGCAGGCCGTCATCATGAGCCTCATCATCATTGGTGAGGCGGTGACAAAGGTGATGGACAGCTATGTTGAGTTCACGCAGGCCCACGCGCAAGTGCCGTGGCGCAGCATGCGCGGCATGCGAAACCGCATCGCTCACGGCTACTTCGATATCAACCTCGATGTGGTGTGGGAAACGGTGCAGACGGCATTGCCGGAACTGCTGAAGCAACTATCTGCCGTGCGCCGTGATGCCGATTAGGCGACAGCCCCATTCAGGAACCTCCAATGACGATGCGTACATACAGGTATTTTGTTTGTCCGAATGGGCACCGAGGCGAAGAAAAGACATCCGAGAACGATCAGCCGTATTCGAAAATGTGGAAAATGGTCACAACGACTGGTCTCACAGATGGGCCAAAAACCGCAAACGGGTGCATGACCTATTTGTGCAAGACGTGCGGGCTAATGATGTCTCCCTCTGCGAAGCCATGATCGATATCGACCGAATAAGAGATAAGCCATGCTGATTGGCTATGCTCGTGTCTCAACGCAAGATCAGAATCTTGAATTGCAGTGGGAAACCCTGACCAGAGCCGGGTGTCAGAAGGTCTTGGATGACAAGGTAAGCGGCACGCGGGCCGACCGCCCCGGTCTGGCCAAGGCGCTGGAAATCCTGCGCGAAGGCGACACCCTCGTGGTCTGGAAGCTGGATCGCCTCGGGCGTAGCGTCAAGCAACTGGTCGATCTGGTTGGTGAGTTGCACAAGCAGGGCATCCAGTTCAAGAGCTTGACCGATGCCATCGACACCAGCACGCCATCTGGCCGGTTCTTCTTCCACGTCATGGCCAGCCTCGCCGAAATGGAGCGCGAGCTGGTCGTCGAGCGCACGCGCGCCGGGCTGGATGTGGCCCGACAGCTTGGACGCAAGGGCGGTCGCAAGCCCAAGATGACCGACAGCAAGATTAAGTCAGCCAAAAAGTTACTGGCAAGCGGCGTGCCGCCCAAGGACGTGGCCAAGAACCTCGGCGTGTCCGTTCCTACGCTGTATCGCTGGGTGCCAGCGTCTGCGCAAGCTTAGCGTACGATTTTTTCCGTTTTCTGAAGCGACCCCTACTTCATGTTCTTCGTTCGGCTCTGTAATGTTCCGTCCGCCAAACTCGATCAGC
>JASSUB010000043.1:0-3053 GCA_031963205.1 Mycoavidus cysteinexigens | reverse complement strand
TCTTTTTGGATCAAGCCTTTATTATCGCTTTTTTAAGAGACTCCAAACAGGCTCTAAGTTTTGGGGTATTCGATTCAGCGCAGTTGCAAGGGGCAGATTTAAGTCAAACTAAACTTCGTAATAGTTGGCTGCGCCAGGCGAATTTAAGTGGTGCGCAGATCGCCTCAGGCAGTTCTGACAATACGGTGCGGCTATGGGATCTGCACAGCGAAGCCCCTGGAAGGACATACCAGCGATGTTTTGAGCGTGGCGTATGCGCCGAGCGGGTCGCAGATTGCTTCGGGTCAGTGTCTTAGCGTGATTCAAGCGTTTACCGGGCAGGTCATGAGCGTAGCATGAAAAACAACCCCCTAACGGCACCTATCTGTTGACTGGGAGTGGAGATAAATCAGTGCGCCGGTGGTAGGTGAAAAAAGCAGCAGAAGAGACATAAATGATTTTATGCTGGAGTTCGGGGCACCAAGTCCTGAGAGTGAAGGATACGTTAATCGAAGGGGGGCGAGGGTTAAGCGAGATGAATGAGAGGCTTGTGAAACAGCGCGGTGGTAGGCGAGCCGTCTTCAAGCCACTGCTTTGTTAACCTCGCAAAAAGTAGCAAGAGGGCTGGGGCTAATGAAATAAAGAAAAAATGTATGCCGGATAAAATTTGTTTATGATATGAGTTGCCTTCAAGTCTCAAGATTAGCTTAGATTACCACCTATATGGTGAGCCGTCATATAACGAAATAACGTTTTAGGGGTTGTCATTATGCTAGGCATTATCAATGGGTTGGCTAATGGATGGGTTGTTTCACATGTGATTGAGAGCTTCGCCCGGCGCGGAATTTTGGAGGCGATGTCAGCCCGACCGATGACGCTCAAGAAGATCGCATCACGTTACCGAGGCAATGCCGGTCATCTGCATGCGAGTCTGCGGCTCTTGTATGAATTGGGTTGGGTGGAGTGGATTGAGCCGGACCGATATGGGGCGGTTGCGGGGGCTGGCTTGGCTCGGCAGTTACCGAGCGATTTTCTGGAGTTGCTACAATTACCGGTGGCGCAAGCGCTCGCGACTGAACAGTCTGATCTATCCGAACGTTTGCTATGTTGGTTGGATCGTTATGGCGCGGGGTGGAGCGGGGTCGATCCGGCAGTGGCGAGCGTGCTGGATGGCGCCTTGTTGGCGCCATTGTTGGTACAAATATACATCTTGGGTGGTGATGTACTGGAACAGACGCAACCAAGCAGTATATCGACTGCCGCGTTGCAGGCCGTGCGAACCTTGTTCATTCAGCGTGGCTGGGGGCAGGTTGAGGCAGCGGGCTTTCGGTTGGCGCCGAGTGGCTGGGCTTTGCTAGCGAGCAGCGGAGCTTTGGGTACGATGGTGTCTTACACACCGATATTTCTTCATATTGATAATTTGCTGTTCGGCGAAGCACGGGCTATCTTTGGTACGGATGAACAAGGACATGAATGGCATGTCGACCGTACGGTAAATGCCACTGGCAATGGCATGCAACATCAAAGCCATTTTGCTGAGCTTGACACTCTCATTCTACGAATCTTTGATCAGACCCCTTTAGCCACGCAACCCCGTTACATCGCGGATATGGGATGTGGTGACGGGGGGGTACTGCAGCAAATCTATCAGCTTATCAAAACTCGCTCAGCACGGGGGCAAGTGCTGGCAGAGTATCCACTTACGCTGATCGGCGCAGACGACAACGCGTTATCACTCGAAGCGACAGGAAAAACCTTGGCTGGCTTGCCACATCTACTGGTGCGAGGGGATATCAGCGACCCGCAACAGTTGATTATTGATTTAGCCGCGGCTGGCATCAAAGATCCAGAAAACATTTTGCATGTGCGTGCATTTTTAGACCATGAGCGCCCGTTCCTGTCGATTGAAGACAAGAGCGCGGCTCGGCGGCGAGAGGGTTTGAATTACACTGGCGTATACATAGCGCGTGATGGCAGCGAAATTAAACCCGCACAGGCAGTACAGGGGGTAGTTGAGCATCTGCGCCGCTGGCGTATGGCTATTTCCCACTTTGGACTGCTTTTATTAGAGGTGCACTGTCTACAGCCGAATACCGTTAAGCTCTTGGGAAATTCGATAGAAAGCGCTCATTTTGATGCTTTGAAAGCGTTTTCTGGTCAGCACCTGGTGGAGGCTTCGGTTTTTTTAATGGCGGCGGCTGAAGTTGGCCTATTTCCTGAGCCTGGCCTGTCGCGTACTTTTCCTGAGAGGCTGAATTTTAGCCGCCTCTCTTTGCATCGTTTGCTCCCCCAATCTTATACGATTCGTCATCCAGTGCGGACCGATCTGTCTCGCCTCAAACGCCTTAACCGGATGTGCGAGTCAAGCGCAATGCGTATCTCTACCGCAGAAATAAAGCGGCGCGTGCATGATATTCCTCAGCAGCAAATGGTGCTTGAGTTTGATGGACAGATTGCGGCGGTGTTGTATACGCAGCGCATTGATTCTATCGAAGCACTGCGCAGCATAGGCTATGCCGAAGTCGGACGCTTATGCCAACCAGAGGGCCGCTATGTGCAGCTGTTAGGACTATTTGTTGCACCCGAGATGTATGGACGAGGGTTCAGTGATGCGTTGATTGACTTGATGCTGGTCTATGGCTCGCTGCTTGACGGTGTAGAGGCTATCGTGGGTGTGACACGCTGCGCTCACTATAGTCAGTATCAGGCGGAGTGCAGCCTCGATCAGTATATTGAGTTACGCGACGAACAGGGCCAATGGGTGGATCCGATGCTGCATTTCCATGCTTCTCATGGTGCAGTGATACGCGAAGTGCTACCCGGGTTTAGGCCTGGAGACACAGATAACGAGGGGGCTGGGGTTTTAATTGAATATTGCTTGCGTTCTGAGCAGAAGACGGTCGTCGAAACTGCAGATCCACAAGCCGTATGCACTGATACTACGCGAGTTGTCAATCAGGTTGAGCCGATCGTGCGCAGCGCTGTGATAGAGGTATTGGGCAGTCAACGGTCCACAGCCTATGATCCCCAAGCGCCGCTGATGGAGATGGGGCTCAGTTCGCTGGAATTGCTTG
>JASSUB010000074.1:0-3169 GCA_031963205.1 Mycoavidus cysteinexigens | reverse complement strand
CGCACTCGATGCGAGCGTCATCGCGCAAGTATTGCGCAATGCGCCACCACAAAGATTGATCAATGGATATGGTCCGACTGAAAGTACGACGTTTGCTACGACATATAGCATTGTTTCTCCCCCAGAAGAGGGAGCAAGCATCCCTATCGGGCGGCCGATCGCAAATACGCGTGTTTATCTTCTGGACACGCACGGCCAACCCGTGCCATTTGGTGCGGTGGGAGAACTTTACATTGGCGGAGCAGGTGTTGCACGCGGTTATCTAAACCGTCCAGCCCTCACCGCCGAGCGTTTCCTCACCGATCCGTTCAGCGATCATGAGGATGCGCGTATGTACAAGACGGGCGACCTAGCTCGCTACCTGCCTGATGGCAATCTGGAATTCCTAGGCCGCAACGACCAGCAGATCAAAATCCGCGGCTTTCGGATCGAACTCGGCGAGATTGAGGCACGTCTCGTTGAACATCCGCAGGTGCGCGAAGCTGCTGTACTCGTGTTAGGTAAGGATAGCGACAAGCGTCTCATTGCTTATGTCGTGGCCAAGGCAGACGAGTCGCTCGCAAGCACATTGCGCACCCACCTCGCGGCCAACCTGCCTGAGTATATGATGCCGACCGCCTTCGTGCGCTTGGATGCGATGCCGTTGACGCCCAACGGCAAGCTAGACCGCCGTGTGCTGCCCACGCCAGACGACGAGGCTTTTGCTCGTCAAGCGTATGAAGCCCCGCAAGGCGAGATCGAGACCGCGCTGGCGAACATCTGGGCTGAACTACTCAATATTGAACAAATCAGCCGCCATGACAGTTTCTTCGCGCTTGGCGGTCACTCACTGCTCGCCGTGCAGATGATCCAACGACTGCGTCGCATCGGGCTCACCGTCTCTGTACGCACGCTGTTCGATACGCCTACGCTTAGCGTACTGGCTCAATCGCTGGACCCACTCCGCGAAGTGACTACACCGCCGAATCTCATTACTCTCAACACCACCACACTGACGCCGGACCTGCTGCCGTTGATTGACCTCACCCAAGCTGAGATCGACCGTATCGTCGAGCAAACTCCAGGCGGGCTAGCCAATATCCAAGATATCTATGCCCTATCCCCATTGCAGGACGGCATCCTGTTCCACCATCTGCTCGCAACCGAGGGCGATCCGTATCTGTTGATCGCGCAGATGGCTTTTGCTAACCGAGCGTTGCTCGGTCGCTACTTAAGTGCCATCCAGCAGGTAGTGAATCGCCATGACATCCTACGCACCGCCTTTGTTTGGGAGAGTGTGTCCAGCACCGCTCAGGTGGTCTGGCGTCACGCCCCGCTGTCGATAACCGAACTCACGTTGGATCCAGCCGATGGACCTATTACTGAGCAGCTAATCCAGCGATTCGATCCTCGTCAACATCGCATTGATTTGACTCAGGCTCCGTTGCTGCGCTTTGTAATTGCGCAAGATAGCAACGGCCGCTGGCTGCTCATCCAGTTGCTGCACCATCTCATTGGCGATCACTCGACACTAGAGGTGATGCAGGCTGAGATTCAGACATTCCTCGACAGTCGGGGTGACACCCTGCCAGCGCCCCAGCCGTTCCGGAACTTGATCGCGCAAACGCGCCTAGGGCTAAGCCAGCAAGATCACGAGCGATTCTTTACCGAAATGCTAGCCGACGTGGAGGAGCCTACGCTGCCCTTCAGCTTGGCCGAAGTCCATGGCAATGGCGCTCAAGTTACCGAATCGCACCGCATGCTGGGACAAAACTTAAACGACCGCCTGCGCGCTCAGGCCAAACAGTGGGGCGTGGGCTTAGCCAGCCTGTGTCATCTGGCTTTTGCGCTGGTACTTGGGCGCGTCAGCGCTCAACAGCAAGTGGTGTTCGGCACCGTGCTATTCGGGCGCATGCAAGCGGGTGAAGGGGCAGATCGTGCGATGGGGCTGTTTATCAACACACTGCCGCTACGCGTTGACCTCGACGATCATAGCGTTCAGCACTGCGTGCATCAGACCCATGCACGCCTGGCAGCATTGTTGGAGCATGAACATGCATCGCTGGCACTGGCACAGCGCTGCAGTGGGGTGCCAGCTGGTGCACCGTTGTTCAGTGCATTGTTGAACTACCGACACAATGCAATGCCGTCCGGCGAGAATCTAACCGTATCCGGCATGGAATTACTCGGCGGGCAGGAGCGCACCAACTACCCGTTCACGCTGTCAGTGGAGGACTTCGGCTCTGGGCTAGGTCTGACCGTTCAAGTCGTGCAACCACTCGATCCAGCTCAAGTGTGCGGTTATATGGAACAGACGCTACAAAGCCTGGCCGAGGCGCTGGAACTTAAGCCCGACATGCCCGTTTGGCCACTAGAGGTGCTGCCCATCGAGGAGCGCGAACACTTGCTCCAGACGTGGAACGCAACAGCAGCGCCGTATCCAGAACATCAATGCATCCACCAGTTGTTTGAAGAGCATGTTACACGCACACCCAAAGCTACCGCGCTCGTGTACGAGGACCAAGTATGGAGCTATGCCGGACTGAATGCACATGCCAACCGCCTTGCGCATCAGCTCATTAAGTTGGGTGTGCAACCGGGTGACTATATTGCTACATTGCTTGAGCGCTCTGTGGAACTGGTCGTCGCTCAACTGGCGATCCTCAAAGTGGGAGCCGTCTATGTGCCGATGGATCCCCAAACCCCGGCGCAGCGACAAGCCTGGCTCGTGGCCGATTGCGCTGCGCGCTTATTGATTATTGATGCACGCACTCAGGTTCCAGCCACTCTGCCTACGCCTTTACTGCGTCTGACTTCGAGAAACGCAAATGATATAGATGCGCCAATCGAAAATCTCGAGCCGGTAGTCCGATCCAGCCTTGATACTGCCTATGTGATGTATACCTCTGGCTCCACCGGCACGCCAAAAGGCGTGCTCGTGCCGCATCGGGCCATTGCCCGTCTGGTCATCAACAACGGCTATGCCGACATTGGGACTGATGATCGAGTCGCCTTTTCTGCCAATCCCGCTTTCGATGCAAGCACCTTTGAAGTCTGGGCACCTTTACTGAATGGTGGAACCCTAGTTGTGATCGACCACGACACCGTGCTTATGCCCTATGCTTTTGTCCATATTCTGCAGGAAAAGCGCATTAGTATTATGTGGCTAACCGTTGGTTTATTTAACCAA
>JASSUB010000073.1:0-3298 GCA_031963205.1 Mycoavidus cysteinexigens | reverse complement strand
CACGTGCTCCATAACTTTGGCTCAATTTATAGAGCTAATTTCTGTTAATGACTTAACAACAAATGCAATAGCCAAAGCAAGCCGTTTAAAACCCGGCAGCCCGGAAAAACGAACAATCACTCAGCTAAAAAATTATATCTATACACCTTTTCCTCACGGTCATTTCTCAACCCTAAGAGGAAAATAGAATTTTCAGTACTTTACTCTATTTTTAGTTTTGACAACGATCTGATCATTATTGAGTCGGTGCTGAATAACTCGCAACTCGCATGGCTTTTTTGGATATTTGCCGCTTCAACCGACGAACGTACCTGCGCAATCTGATTCAGGCTATACATTTCGATCAATAACGCAGTGGTTATGGTCACGATAATGCCAGACGAAATCCCCATCGCAACCAAATACACCGGGACGCCTACAGCATGGGTGAAAAATGCCAATACAATCAACGCGATCCCTTGCGGCATCAAAAAATAAGGCAATACGCGCATGGCACATATCTTGTCGATGAGTGGCCCAATAAAGAGCAATGAACACGCCCGGGCGAGCGCATAACCGACAAAGCAAACAGCAACCCAACTGCAGCGACCAGTGATTTTCCTCGACAAGCCGCGCTTGATGGAAGAAAAAACGTATCTTCTCAATAATCCGGGGCACCCATCGCACAACGCTGGGCCGTTTGGTCGGCTTGCTTGGCCAAGCTCGGCGGAGCAGTTTGCTCGCGCAACGTAACGAATTTCACTTGTAAACGGTAGAGGGTGATGTTAACGTTTATCACGCCGACATCATTTCCGCCACATCTATCTATGACCCTCCCTACAAAATTTACACTACCCGACATTGCACGAGAGGACCTCGGGCCGCAAGATCAGAAATTGCGGGCGTGGATCGAGCAACTCGTAGAAGTAGCTAATGGCTTGCAGCAAGAAGTAGAGCAATTGAAACAGAAGGCCGCCCGACTCAAAAAAGCCAAGGGTAAGTAGCGTGAGAAGCACCATGCTGAAGAAACTCTCAGCACCGTATGTCGCCGAAGTCGACCGGACGCCGGCGCTCATGAAGGTGCTCGCATGGAGTGAAGGATTGGTCGAAATCATCCATCACTTGCTGGAGGAGATGGGACATTTGAAAGACGAAGTCGCGGTGCTCAAGGGGGAAAAGAAGCGTCCGACGTTCAAGCCAAGCCGCATGAACGAGGATGCTGGCAAGCCTGCCAAACCAGATCAAATGCAGAATGAGGAAGCGGCCAAACTGAGGAAGCGGCCAAACGGCCCGGATCAGCGAAGAGGCACAAGACGGCGCAACTGAAGATTGATCGTGACACAGTCATCGAACCGGCCGAACCGATCCCGCCAGGCTCCCGATTCAAGGGCTATCGTGATTTCGTAGTGCAAGACCTGGCGATTGAATCACGCAATACGCGCTATAGGCTGGCACGCTGGCAAACGCCAGACGGCCAGACTTTGATCGGGCAACTTCCCAAGGCAGTCGGCGGTGGCCATTTTGGCCCGGCTCTGGTGAGCCATGTGCTCTACCAGCACTAACATTGTCACGTCACGCAGCCGCTGCTATGTGAGCAGCTGCGCGAATGGGGCATTGAGATCTCGGCGGGGCAGGTAAACACACTGTTGCAAGAAGGCAAAGAGCAGTTTCATGCGGAAAAAGACGGGCTGTTATCGACCGGCTTGGCGCTCTCGGCGTATGTAACGGTCGATGATACCGGCACGCGGCATCAAGGCCGAAGCGGCTACGTCACCCACATTGGTAACCCGCATTTCGCGTGGTTCAAAAGCACGGGCTCGAAGAGCCGGACTCATTTCCTCGAGTTGTTGCGTGCGGGCCATGGCGATTACCAGATCAACGAAGACGCGCTCGCGTACATGAAAAAGCAGAAACTCTCGCAGGTGTTCCTGGACGCGTTGCGTCAACACGAGAGCACAAGCTTTGCTGACCAGGGGGCGTGGCAGCACCACCTGGATTGTTTAGGGATGAAAGTCCCGCGCCACCGCAACATTGCTACCGAGGGCGCACTACTGGGCAGTCTGAAGCAGCGTGGCGTCTCCCCAGATCTGGCCATCATCAGCGATGATGCAGGACAGTTCAACGTGCTGATCCACGGATTATGTTGGGTCCATGCAGAAAGATTAGTGCACAAGATGCTGCCGCTCAATGATCAACATCGAGAGTACATCGCCCGGGTGCGTGACGAGATCTGGACGCTCTATGCCGATCTGAAAGCATACAAGCTGCAGCCCACAGCTACGGTCAAACAAACACTGGCGGCGCGCTTTGATGCGATCTTCACCCAGAAAACCCGCTACGCAACACTCAATCGTCTGCTCAGGCGGATTCACCTGAACAAATCCGAGTTGTTGCTGGTGTTAGAGCGCCCTGAGGTTCCACTCCATACCAATGACAGTGAACGCGATATTCGCGATCACGTGAAAAAGCAAAAGATCAGTGGCGGCACGCGAAGCGAACTCGGTCGGCAATGTCGTGATACTTTCTCCAGCCTGAAGAAGAGCTGTCGCAAACTGGGCATCTCGTTCTGGGATTACCTCACCGACCGCATTTCATGCAGCGATCACATTCCACTTCTGCCGCACCTCGTCGAACAATCCATCGCTGCCTCTGCTTGAGCAGTTGGCCGACGTTCGCCCCGGGTTATTGAGAAGATACAATGGCAACCAGCAAACCGTTGATTTATAAAGATATTTTTATGATAACCCCATGAAAACCCGCATGAACACTAGGGTGTGCTACCGTCGTTTATTGCACTGAAATCAAAGGGACCCCATCAAAAAGAGTACTCTTCTTCCTCTTCGGAAAAGTCTTCTTCATCAGACTCTTTCGAATCGGATAATAAAGTCCCATCGTTGGCGCCCCGCTGCTTCATCAGCGCTCGATTCACCTCGCTTAACCCTTCTGTGCCCTCTATTAACGCATCCCCCACGTTCAGTCCCTCATGTCCCGTACTCCAGCACAGTTTCACCTTATAGTCTTCAGCGTCTTTTTCGAGCTCCCATTGACGCACCGACCTGTCTCCACTGCCACTCACTAAATACTGCCTGTTGCCCGTCGCTTTCCAGACCACACTCAAGACTACGTCCATAAACTCTTGAATCACACTGAGACACTCGCCTGAAACGATGTCCCACAGCCGCACTGTCGCGTCATGACTTCCCGAAGCGATCTGCGTACCGCCCGGTGAATACACCACGCTAATAACAGAGTCGGTATGGCCAGTCAAGGTGAGGCCGGGCGCGCCGCTGTTCGCGTCCCACAGCCGCACCGTATTGTC
>JASSUB010000072.1:0-32196 GCA_031963205.1 Mycoavidus cysteinexigens | reverse complement strand
CAAGCTTTAAAGGACGCAAAGCAACCGGCGTTGGCGTGACTTACCGTTCACGCGGGGGGCAGGTGATGATTAATGCTGCTGCTTCAAAAGCGGGCTCAGACGCAGGGCTGCGTGTACAGGTTGGTTATGAATTTTAAGCTAGCGGGCGTTTATGTCCGCAGCAAGCCTTGAGTGAATCCCATAGCGCTTGGTCTAGCTGCCCGCGATCAGTTCTACGAGAGCTGGCTACCTTTCTAGCTGATCAACGGCATGAGCAATAACTAAAAACTCGAACATCAGGGCTGCTCCTTTAATCTGGTGCGGATAGTGGGCAACGCCTGCTATGTTGCACCGGTTCAAAGCAGCATCAAGTTGACTCATGCCTTGCGCCATACTCTGTTGAAAACGTATGATCGAGCGGCTCGGATCTTCGATTGAAGTCCGAGCTGTTTCGTTTAAAGGATTTATTTCAGAGAGAACTGTGGGCTTATCCGAATTGCTGTCGACGCTACTCCCAGGGCCGCGATGGCGTCTAAACCGCCACATGCATCGCAGCACAGCACTCTAATCTCACGCGCAACTGCATATAACCATCAAGATCAGGCAATGAACAATCCATGATGCGCTCGGCGCGGAATTGGATTGCCTGCTCTTAGCGCGCGATGGTACTCGCTTCATCAAACTGAATGCTAAGCAAAACTCTGTCTTTGTGTTGTAATTTAACAACATCTATACTTTGCGAGATGAAATAACATATAAAGAAGATAAAAGCATTATTTTTTTACTCGATGTATCTTTTTGGCGAAGAAAACTGGCAGTTTAGGTCGAGGTATAACTATGCAACCTCCCTTTCGCACCGCATTGGCGCTCACTTAACGGATAACCGTCGGAACGCTTTGCCAGTGGCTACACGGGCTGCAATTGAGCAGCAATTAAGACTCTCTACACTAAGCTTGAAGAAGCCAGCATACCCTCTGGTTTACCGCTAACGCGACGGTTATTTATCTAATTCCAATTAAAATATTTAGACATAGAAGCCTAATTTTTATTTTGGAAAAATAAAAATTATACATTGGAATATCAATAAATTCCTTCTGCTTTACATTTTTAAGACTATTATTATATATAGCTAAATTTTACTCATCTAAACTTAAAATATTTTTTTGTTTTCGTTTTAATTTGAGGTATTTAATGAACTATCATTGTAAATCATATCATAGCTCCCTGTGCAATCAAAGGCAGATAGAAAAAAATAATTTTTTCTTCTGGTGTCTACATAAATTTATAATTTTTCTTATAGTGATTAGTTTATTTTTTATTAATAGTAAATTAATTTATGCAGCAGAGAACCTCGAATCGGCTGCGGACTTACTGAATTCTGCTACAAGTTCGGAAAGGCCTAGTTCATTTACAAGTTCCGCTGATGCAGAAATTTCACGTAAAGAAAGAGCGGACCTAAAACGTAATTCAAGTAGTAAAGAATTATTAGGTAAAATAATCTCTGATACAGAAATTTTATGGGCAAAAGATGCAAGACGAATGAGAGATAGCATATCTTCGATGTCTTCTATTTCTTCTCCACCAGAAGAAGCGGATGAAATTTATATGACATCCTCTACCTCAGGAATCAAGCATAGTCTAATGCAAGATGATAGCTTAATCACAACAGGTGATGCTTTACTTGACGAGAGTCATAATTTGTTCCAACAACTAAAAAGTACTACACAAACATATAAAGAAGAAATAGAAGAGTTAGAAGCTGAAGGTAAACAAGTGCATTATGGTTTACATTCTCAGGTAGATACAGATATAGGCACCGCGATCGGATTTCAGGCTAAAGTACACAAAAGCGCAAATAACTCAGTTGCGATTGGCGACTATAGTGAGGCCAACGTAGAAAATGTCGTATCAGTTGGAAACTCGGCGTCTAAACGAAAAATTGTCCATGTGGAATATGGTAGACGGAATAGTGATGCCGCAACGGTAGGACAAGTAAAAAATATGGCAGTTTTGTATGATGAAAATTCTGATGATCCTGAATTTGACAAAATCACGCTCTCAAAAAAATCAGATGGAAATAAACTCGTGAAAATTTCTGGCGTAGCACCGGCTAAAAATGATAACGATGCAGTTAATCAAGGGCAAATCAACGACCTTATTATGCATATTACCCCAGAAGAAGGCTATCGTATTATGGAAAATATGGGAAATGCCCTGAACTCCCGCCCAATTTATATGGTGCCGGAAATTCCAGAAGAGCTGGGAACTCAAAGAATTCCAGCGTCTATTTTAATGGGTGGACGTCAAATTCGCGGTGTAGAAGCTGGTACTGCCGAAAATGATGTAGTCGTGATGGGCCAATTGGAAGGCATTTTTAGGGGGGCTATAAATGTAGGCATTGCAAATCTTATTGAACCATTTTACATTAAAAAATCTAATGAAAATATAATTGACTTTTCAACTAATGACCCTTCTGATTCCAAAAAAAGGATGCTATCAATATTAGATGGAATTGCGCCGGGGGACTCTGAGTATTCAGCAGTAAATAAGGGACAACTAGACCTGCTAGATAAAAAATTTGAGTCATTACAAAGGCAAAATTCACTTGTTAAATTTAGCCATGATAAAGAGTTGGTTAGTTTTATTTCAAAATATAATAATCCAGTAAGATTGACTGGAGTCGCAGATGGCATAGAAGTTAATGATGCAGTTAACCGTCAACAATTAGATGGTGAAGTTAATAAATTAAATCAAGCTATTATAGAAAAACAACATTTTATTACAAGCCTTGATAATCATTTATATAAATTATCAAATGATTTCCATGATACCCAGGAAAACCTAAAGAAAGAATTGTCAAAAATAATTGAAACAGACTCTGATAAATATAGAAAAGATCTGCAAAATTCTATTATTTTAACCGAGGCAATACGAAAAGACAATGATAAAATAAAAGAGAAACAAGAAGAATTGCAGGAGAAATTGGAAGGAAAAGTCAGCCAAAAACATTTTGACGAAGCTATTTCTATATCTAAAGGATCATCCGAAAGAAGAGAGCATACTGAAAATAATTTATTTGACAAGATTTTTGATTTATCTGGAAAACTTAAAAACGTTGAAAAAAAATTGGATATTTCTATCGCGAAGTCTAAATCTAAAAACGATTTAAAATTAGATGAGTTGTTTTTAACTGTAGAGACAGTAGAAAATCGTTTATATCAAGCTGAAATTGATATTGATAAGCTTAACAATGTATCTATGGAACTACAAGGTTCCATAGATACAATGAATCTTAGAGAAATTCCTAGTGAAGCACAAATTAAGCAAGCAGTTTTAAACGAATTTGATATATTAACAGGTAATAGCCCATTGCTACCTCTTAGCCGGGAGCTATCAGATTCAGAAAGTCAATCTTCAGATAATGAAAATCCACACAATCGGCGCAATAGTATGTTTTTTACGGCTGATAACAAACAGACTTTCAGTCCCTATCCTACTTTTTCATCCGTAATGGGTGCATTGCCGGGAAATAGCGATATTCATACAGACGATTCTACGAAAGATGATCCACAATCTGAGAATGATTTATCCCTACCTCCAAAAAGGTCTAGACCTTTAAAAGAGCTTTCTATTGATTCAAATTTAGCAAATTCTGTATTTAGATCTACCGTTTCTACTGAAATAAGCACTCAAAGCAATGCTGAAAACAGGAAAACTGAACAGGCCAGAAAAGAAACCTCGGCAGAAGCTCTAGAGAATATATCCACTCAACAAACGGTCCTTGCGGACACCGGTACGGTTGCAGAAGCTAAACAAACGGTCCTTACTGACAAAGATACTGTTTCAGTAGCTAAGCAAATTGTCCTTGCTGACACCGATACGGTTGCAGAAGCTAAACAAACGGTCCTTACTGACAAAGATACTGTTTCAGAAGCTAGGCAAACGGTCCTTGCTGACAAAGATACTGTTTCAGTAGCTAAGCAAATTGTCCTTGCGGACACCGATACGGTTGCAGAAGCTAAACAAATGGTCCTTACTGACAAAGATACTGTTTCAGAAGCTAGGCAAATTGTCCTTACGGACACCGATACGGTTGCAGAAGCTAAACAAACGGTCCTAACTGACAAAGATAGGGTTGCAGCAGCTAGGCAAACGGTCCTAACTGACAAAGATAAAGTTGCAGTAGCTAAGCAAACTGTCCTTGCTGACGCCGATACGGTTGCGGAAGCTAAACAAACGGCCCTTACTGACAAAGACACTGTTGCAGAAGCGAAGCAAACTATCCTTGCTAACAAAGATGTGGCTGTAGAATCTACGCAAACTATCCTTGCATTTGAGAGGCTTGCAAAAAATAGGGCTACCTCTGCCTTTCCCTCAGGAAGCCATAGCAATGCAGTACTCTACAATGATGACCAACATAATAGCGTTACTTTAGGCAGCGTCGATTCAGAAACTCCGGTCGAACTCTCTAACGTAGCTCCTGGAAAAATATCAGAAGACAGTACCGATGCAGTCAACGGGGCTCAGCTTTTCCAGGGCACTTTGTATTCAATGAATAAATCAATCCAATACACAGACCTGCGCTTTTCTGAAGTTGCGCAAGGCATGAATGACATGCGCCAAAGCATCAACAACGTAGCAAACCACGCCTATTCAGGTGTAGCCGCCGCCATGGCTATGCCCAGCATGGGGCCAACCCGTCCTGGTGGCACCATGGTAAGCATCGGCACCGCAAGCTTTAAAGGACGCAAAGCAACCGGCGTTGGCGTGACTTACCGTTCACGCGGTGGCCAAATGATAATTAATGCGGCTGCTTCAAAAGCGGGCTCAGACACAGGCATGCGTGTACAGGTTGGTTATGAGTTTTAAGCTAGCGGGCATTTATGTCCGCAGTAAGCCTTGCGCAAATCTCGTAGTGCTTGGTCTAGCTGCCCGCGATCAGCGCTATGAGAGCGGGCTACCCTTTCTAGCTGATCAGCAGTATGAGCAATAGCTGAAAACTTGCACATCAGGGCTGACCCTTTAATCTGGTGCGCATAGTGGGCAACGCCGGCTATGTCGCACCGGTTCAAAGCAGCATCAAGTTGACTCATGTCTTGCGCCATACTCTGTTGAAAACGTATGATCAAGCGGCTCGGATCTTCGATTGAAGTCTGAACTGTTTCGTTTAAAGGATTTATTTCAGAGAGAACTGTGGGCTTATCCGAAATGCTGCCGACGCTATTCTCAGGGCCACGCAATGGCGCCCAAACTGCCAACATGCGTTGCAGCACCGCGCTGTCTAATGGTTTACTCAATACGCCGTCCATCCCACTTGCAAAACATTGTACCTGATGCGTATTATCAGTAGCCGCGGAAAGAGCGAGGAGGGCAGTACGAGGGTAATTTGAACGCCGCTGTTGTTCCATACGTCTAATCTCACGCGCAACTGTATAACCATCAAGATCAGGCAATGAACAATCCACCAGCACAAGTGGAAATGAATGCTCTTGCCACATTTTTAATCCTTGCGTACCATTAGTGGCCAGTACGGCACGATAGCCAAATGCGCTAATTTGCTCGAGTACGATAGATTGGATAGCAATGTGATCTTCAATCAAAAGCACCGTGGGTGCAGTGGCAGTAGGTGCAGAAGCTTGCGCGACTACGCTAAGTGGCGGATCAACGCGTTGTTTTTCCTGTTGTTGCGGGGGATGTGTCTTATCTTGACTCGATCTGGTATTTGAATTCCATTGCAGCACTTGTATAGGCACTCGCACACAGACTGTTGTGCCTTGTCCTCGTACACTCTCAATCGTAATGCTGCCGCCCATACGTTGAATGAGCTTATTTGAAATCATCAGCCCTAAGCCAGAACCGCCATAGCGACGGGTGATTGAACGATTGGCTTGCGAGAAAGGGCGAAATAGACGGGTTTGCTGCCGCGGGCAAATTCCAATCCCGGTATCGCGCACCTCTATGATGAGTTCAGCTGTATTTTCA
Source organism: Mycoavidus cysteinexigens (assembly GCA_031963205.1). Lineage (GTDB taxonomy): Bacteria > Pseudomonadota > Gammaproteobacteria > Burkholderiales > Burkholderiaceae > Mycoavidus > Mycoavidus cysteinexigens_C. Next base: position 26,235 of record JASSUB010000072.1, on the reverse strand, counting down.
ATAAAATCGGATTTATCTAGTACGAGCTTCAAAGTCACTGAGCCTGAATCTGTAAATTTAACTGCATTGGCCAGCAAATTGACGCAAATTTGCTTGAGCCGCAAAGCATCTATGCAAATCCGCTCGGGCAGGTTTTCGCTCATATCTGTAAAAATCGGCAAACGCTTATTTGCAGCAGGTGCAGCAACGACATCGATCGCTTCTTTAGCAAATTTCGCTAGGTGTACAGGAATTTTTTTAAGCGGCAACTCACCCTCACTGTTTAACGTATCATTAAGCAATAGCAGCAATGATTGGGCCGTTGATTCCGTCACGGCAATCAAACGCGATTGCCGCCTTGTATCACCAGAAAATCGTTTAAGCAGTTCAACTGCACTGATAATCGCGCTAATCGGTGTGCGTAATTCATGACTGAAAGCAGCCAGCAACAAGGATTTTTCTTTTACTGTTTCGGATGCTTTTCTATGGGCCTGCCACACATGAAAAACTAAGCAGATAAAAATGATTGAGCTTATCGCTAGCACCAGGGCTTCATGATATGAGCGATAAAATGAACTGTGTTGTACCACTATGTGAGACGCGGGCTGGGCTTCGGAAGGCTGAGGCGAGAGATAAATCCAGCGCTGGTCAATCTTATCTTTTTGTGCGGCTGAGAGCATCGCGAGCGATTTATCTAAAATATCTCGCAATACAGCAAGATCACCTCGCACCCCCATGCGGCCAATAATTGGTAAATTAGGGACTTTACTTGAATAAAAAAGCACACCACGATACTTTGTATTCATTAAACCATAAAAGTTTATGCCAAACCCCAGCGCTGCGTAAGCTTTACCTTCGGCAACAGCAGCCAAGGCAGCTTCTGGCGAGGCAACCTCTAAGAATTTAATGTCGGGATGATATTGACCTAGCCAATGCGCATAAAATGCACTGTTACTGATTGCCACTACATAGCCGGCGAGTTGTTGCAAATCGGCGGTCACCGGCGCCTCACCCTTGGTAATAAGAACGCTTGAGCCGCTGAAATAAGGGCGAGTGCAACGCATATAGTCCAATGCTTCATCCACGTCAGGAAAACCATACGCGATTGGTAATAGATCTACATGACCCGCTCGCAATTTTTTGAGCGATGCCTGCAAGGAGCGGGTGGGTACCGGCTGAAATTGCAAACCACTGATTTGTGTAATAGCCTGTAGATACCCAGCGGTTAAACCTTGATGCTGGCCGTGCTCGATAAATTCAATCGGTCCCCAATCCGGCGCAACCGCAATCCGCACCACTGGATGCTGGTTAAGCCAAGTCCGCTCCTCAGCGGAAAAGCCGGTTTTACTCTCGGCGCCATGCGCATGAGTTGAGATCGCATAAACCCAAACGAATAGCACCGACCATACCCAGTAGCAGTGTCCACAACTTAAATAACCTGTGTTCATGAGAAATTCGCCGACGCTTTAGTATGCCTCATGATTACCCAAGAAATCTTAGTTACTCAGGCACATAATTTGAAACATTTTGATTGTCTCATGCAAAGCCATGAATCCGTGCCATAAAGCAGTCGAGCCAGGGGAAAACATGCTTGCGGGCTCAGTAGTATAGCGGGCAATTATTTACAACCTCTAGAGCTTCTTCTCAGCTATTTGTGCGTAATCATGAGGTATTCTGCATTGCTACCTTAGTTAAGAACATCCCTAGCCAAAGAGAAGACTTGACAGGTTTAGTAGTTAACCATAGTTTTTTTTCCAATCTGCTTTCATTTTCTTATATACAGAATTACTTTCCGCTTCTTGCCATTTTTTACGAAAAATAGCAGCACTCTCGGCTTTTACAGGGTCTTCCGGCGAACGCGGCAATTCTTCTCCGCTTTGCGGATTGTATTTTCTGCCACCGGCATGATTTGCATATCGGCGTGCGCGCGTATACCCCATTTGCAGAAATTTACGGGCCATATCCGCCCCGACGAAATCTGCTTTTGCTAGATATGCTTGAAAAAGATCGAAGATTTTAGTGCTGCTTATTTCGGAAATCGAAGCATCTTTGAAACGCCAATGAGGCAAAATTTCTGATTTATAAGGCTCACATAAAAGAACACCTTGTTCGCCTTTGCCAACTTTATATTTTTCAGGCTGTAATCGATAATCTGTTTCAGCATTCCATGAATAGGTATCCTGAATAGCATTCCAACTCTCTATTTTATACTGTTTGGCAGAAGGTTTATAGGCCATAAGGGAAACCCCAACGTTGAAAATAATTTTTATTGTCTTAAATGGCTAAAATTTAATATTATTCTCTTATTTTGCATGAATGCAATCAAATTCATAAAATAGCCATACATAAAATCCAACTCATTGATCAAGGTAGGGGGCTTTGATAGCCGCTAATAGCTGTGGATGTTAAGGTTTTCTGAGTACGAGTTTGGAGTCAAAGTGTCGATCACGACGACTCACCAGGAAGGGCTAGTGGTTGGCGCACGCTCAATGCCGGGCAATTCCTACGATGGTCATACACTGGCTGAAGCATTAGAGCAGGCAGCGATCCTGAGTGATGTAACTCCAGAGGTTGCTATCGTTGATCGTGGTTACAAAGGGTTCCCGATCGAGGGTGTAAAAATCTATCACTCTGGCATGCGTCGGGGTATTACTCGTACGCTAAGCGCGATAATCAAACGACGCAGTGCCATTGAACCCACTATTGGCCATATGAAAGCGGATGGGATGGTAAGCTCGGCCGAAATTGGCTTAAAGGGGCATTAGGCGATGCCCTGCACGCTGTGCTCTGGGGCGCCGGACATAACTTAACGTCAGTTCGGGTTAAGCCAGTGCATTCTGGCAAGGCTGCAAAGGTAGCTTAGGCTTGTTGGGCATAAGGCAGTAAGCGATGATGCCGCCGAGTAAGTTGACCGCAAAATTAATCGGAGAGCGATGTCGAGTATGCTCAATCTGGCAAAGATTTTTCAGTTCATCGAAGACAGTTTCGATAATCGAACGGCGGCACAATAAAGCTTGATCGAAAGCAGATAGGACAACGCGCTTCATATTGCGTCGAACCTTGGTAACCAAATCAATGCCGAGTTCCTTTAAAGTCCGTGAGAGTTTTTTGAAAGATATCCTTTATCCGCATAAAGTGTGCCACACCCTGGTGATTAATGTTAAATATTAATTTAAATTCTGATCTAAAATCAGTCAATTAATATGAGGAACAGGCTTGTTTTGCTCAAAGGCAGTGAGATTTTCTAATGTGGTTTTAGCAATATTAGATAAAGCCTCATGAGTGAGAAAGCCTTGATGAGCTGTAATTATCACATTTGGAAATGCCTGCAAGCGAACGAATATGTCATCTTGAATAATGGTATCAGACAAATCTTTAGAAAATAATGCCTCTTCCTCTTCATAAACATCCAAGCCCAAATAGCCTATTTGGTAGTTTTTTAATGCACTGATTACAGCATAGGTATCTATTAAAGCGCCACGCCCAGTATTAATTAACATTACACCCTGTTTCATTTTTGATAGAGCTTGTGAATTTATAATATGATAAGAGTTCACAGTTAATGGACAATGCAAACTGATAATGTCAGCTTGGCGATAAAGTTCTGTATTTGTAACATAGCATACGCCCATTTGTTTGCAAACCGGATTAGGAATAGGGTCTACGGCCAGTAATTGGCAGCCAAAACCATGCATAATTTTCGCAAATGCGCTACCAATATTGCCCGTGCCAATAATACCTACTGTATGGTTACGCAAATCGAAGCCTAGTAATCCATCTAACATAAAATTTTGCCGCTGTATCCGCGCATAAGCACGATGAATTTTACGGTTCAACGTTAGAATGAGGCCCACTGCAAATTCGGCTATAGCATAAGGTGAATAGGTTGGCACACGAGTCACAGTAAGCCCAAAAGCCCTGGCCGCATCAAGGTCCACATGGTTAAAACCTGCTGAACGTAATAGGATAAGCCGTGTTGTACCTTGAGCAAGTTCTGCTATTACCGTTTTCGATAACGCATCAGTGACTGCACAACTCACTGCAGGATAAGCTGCGGCTATGCTCGCCGTTTTTTCTGCCAAGCGGGTATCTAAAAAATGTAATTCGTGACCATGAATTTGATTAGCCTCTTCCAAGAAAGGCTTTTCAAAGCTTCTTGTACTGAATACAGCAACTTTCATTGATTTTTTACTACTGTTTAAATTGACTCAATATCGAGTTCTCTATACTGTTCCATCGCTTCTGTTTTTTTAGGTATCTCTATGGTAAGTGTACCATCCTTAAAAGTGGCTTTGGCCCGTGCAATGTCTACTGAATCTGGCAAGGGTATAGTGCGTTGGTAAACGCCATAAGCAATCTCCCGCACTGTATAATTCTGATTTTCATTTTTATGGGATATAGACTTTTCTCCTTTAATCGTCAAATTATGGTTTGTAGTGATAACTTTTAGATTATCAGAGCTTATTCCTGGTACCTCAAGCTGTATTTTAAAAAGGTCCTGGTTATCGAGAATATTGATTGATGGCGTAATCATTAGGTTCTCCAGTTCATTTGCAAATACTGAAACTCCTTTAGAATCTCTACAGAAATCCTCCAGCATTCTGTCAAAAACGGCTTGTATAGCACGAAAATCATTTTCTTTACGTTGAGTGGAGAGAGGGATGTATTTTCCAAATTGGGTAAAAATATTATTCACAGTTACACCTCAAAAAAATTTACACTTCTAACTCTTAAATTTCAGAGTAATTCATTAATTCATTAATTCATTAATTTCAAAGCAGGATCTCCATTTAATGATTGATGAAATATTTTAAGTATAATACGCTATGTATATTTCACAAGTATATTCAAAAAACTGCTACTTTTTTTCTGCGAATACCAAAGCTAGCATCAAATTAGAAATTTGGTAATTTATAGTCAAGCCAATCGATTACTAATTGATCAGTTTCTACGCTAGTCACGCCTGGCTGCATTCGCAATATCGGCATCCGACGTTCTATATTGGGCATCTATTTCCACGCACAATTCGTTAGCTACTGCCTTTACCCCTGCAATGCTTCTGATTGCCCGTTCTGCAGAATATTTCTCAAGCAGGCTACTCACTGTAACACCTAAGACAACGACTTCTCTATTCACTGCGATGGTTATATTAGAAGCATCCACACTGGGCTCGTAATCAAGCTTATCCATAATATCTTCATAAAGCTGTGCATCAGTTTTCATCCTGTCTCTCCTGATGAATAGAAGTTTCTTTACTTTATTACATATTAGTATTTCTAAAGAATAGAAGTTATATGAAAATATGCAAGCTGATCAGAGCAGCCCAACTGATTTGGCTGCCTCAATACCCAAGATGGGATCCGTTTGATTTCAGTGCAATAAACGACGGTAGCGGTCTCTAGTATTCATAAGGGTTTTCACGAGATCGCCATAGAAATATGCTTATAAATCAATGACTTGCTGATTACCATTTTTGACGCGTTATGATTGCACAGTTTTCTTTTCCTGAACAGAAAAGCGATGGATCATTGGCGAGTCCCTTACCTTGGTTTGCGACAGATCCCGGCCGAACTCAACGAGTTTGAGTTGAATACGTTTTTCACATTCTCTGCCAGGGAACGTGCACTAATCGATGCGCGCCGCAAAGGTCTCTACCGCTTGGCGCTGGCCCTGCATATTGGTTACCTGCGCATGGCTGGCCGTACGTTGGATGCTTACAAGTACGTTCCCAAAGAGCTATGGGCCCATCTAGGCAAGCAATTGAATATCCATGCACCGGAAATTGGCACATTGCGCACCCTGTATCAAACACGGCCGCGCACGCTGATTGATCATCAACAGCTCGCTCATAAAACACTCGATTTTGCCATCATGACAGAACACCAGCGACGCTACCTCGTTCGTTGGCTCAAAGAAATTTTATCTGGATGTCCTGATAGCTCTACGCTACTTGCCCAAATCAAAGTTTGGCTCTACGATCATCGCATCCTGATCTCGCATGATCGCGTATTAAAGCGCTTAATTGCAGAAGCGATCCGTAACCACGAATCTTACCTAGAAGAAACACTCTCTAAACGCATCGGCACCACTGTTATTGAGCAATGGTGCCGCCAACTTCCGGCCCCGGAAGGCGAATACGGTAGTAACCTGCAGCAATGGCTTTGGAAGGTGCCTCTGCGACATTCCACGGCCCAGATGAGCGAGCTGTTCGACAAGATTGAACGTTTATATGCGTTAGAAGGAGTCGTAAACTGGCCTGTAGAATTGAACGAAGCACTAGTGCGTCACTACGCGCGCCGTTGCGCCAATCGTTCTCCCTCGATTAGCAAACGCATCCAATTTCCGGCGCGCCAGCTTGAAGCGGCCTGCTTCATCCGTTACGCATTGTGCACTGCGACAGATCAACTGCTGTGGATGTTCCGGCGCTGGGTCATGAATGTTACCCATGAAGCCGGCAAGCAAGTCGATATAAATCGCTCCAATGAAACAAAAGCAACAATAGAACTCGCCGAGGCGGTTAAAGCACTGGCCCAGGACAAAAACCTGCAGTTGGTATCGTTGCGCACCAAAATTTGCGAACTGGCTGACCAAGTACTGCAGTACCACGCACCGAGTCGACTTAGCCTGATCCGTCTGCAATTAATGACCAAAAACCAACAAGCTCGGGCTATGCTCACTAAACTGGTGAAATTGCCGTTTAAGTCGGAAACACAACATCCCGTGATCGACGCGATCAATGTTTTGCGTAGTCTATATAGCAAGAATGGCGGCATTGAGCTGCCGAATTCGGTGAACATCAAGCTCGGGCGTGCATGGCGTAATACAATTAACGGCTATGATCGTGTTAATGCACTTCATGCCTTTGAGTGGGCAACGCTATTCGCACTGCGTCTGGCGCTACGCAACGGGTCGGTGTATGTCGACCATAGCTTTTCTTTCCGTAGCGCCACGGCCTTGCTTATCCCAGAAGGAGAGTGGAAGGTCAAACGTAATTACTACTACGGCCACCTTGATTTGCCACAGGATCCGAGAGTGTTTCTGGATCAGATTGTCGAACATCTCGACCAAGGTCTGGAGCGGTTGCATCATGCTGTCATACACGGCGAAGTCCGGATTGATGTTGATGGTGTCCACGTCGAGCCGTTTGCGGCGCAATGTGAGGATGCTCATCTTGACGCATTGCGCCGTACAATTTTCAAGGATCGACCACTGGGCCAGCTTCCAGAAATCATTCTTGAAATTGATAGCCAGGTACGCTTTTCCTGGATCTTGCTAGGGCGTGAGCCGCGCTCACGCAGCGAATTATTGCTCGTCTATGCAGCCGTACTTGCGCACGGCACGTCCCTATCCGCTGCCGATATCGCACGCATGATTCCAGAGCTATCGTCCAAGGCAATCCGCCAGATGATGAGAATGACTGCCGACGAGCGTAAGTTACGTGAAGCATCCAATATGATCCTGGAATTCATGCATCGACATCCAATTGCAGCCCACTGGGGACGTGATGATTTGGCTTCGTCCGACATGATGAGCCTGGAAACGACACGCACAGTTTGGCAGGCGCGCGTTGATCCGCGCCGGCGCACGGCATCGATTGGCATCTACACTCATGTCCGGGATCGGTGGGGGATTTTCTACGACCAACCGATCCTGCTCAAGGAGCGGCAGGCCGGCGCTGCGATTGAGGGAGTGGTGCGACAAAGCAAGGCTGACGACGTGACCCAACTCGCGGTTGACACGCATGGATACACTGATTTTGGGATTGCCATCGGCAAGGGGTTGAGGTTTGATATATGCCCTCGTCTGCAGCATATGCGTGATAGGCGGCTCCACGTGCCGATTGATCACTGCGCCCCTGCGAAATTACTGCCAGTCATAAGAGGTGATGTGAACCTGGAGTCCATCGCGGTAATCTACGATGAATTTGTACGCGTGGTTGCGTCGATTCATAGTGGGCACTGCACGGCCGTGCAGGCGCTTCAACGTTTCGGCTCGGCCGCCCGCGGTCAGGACGTTTATGATGGTGGAGTCCAGCTTGGTCAGTTGCTACGAACGATTTTCTTAATCGACTATTTTACAAATCCCGAGTTTCGACGCGAGCTGCAACATGCATTAAACCGTGGAGAAGCTGTCCATACGATCCAACGCGCTGTCCACATCGGAAAAATTCCGACCGAGCTAGCCAAGCGTTGGGAAACACTGGCGGCAGTCTCATCTAGTCTCTCTTTGCTGACGAACGCTTTGTTGGCTTGGAACACACAGCACATGCAGCGTGCCGTTGAGCGAATCGAAGCGATCAGTGGCGAGAAACTTCAGCCAGAAGACTTGCGTCACATCGCACCGACGAATCTGGAAGGGATTAATCTGCGAGGAACGTTTGATTTTCCACTAGCAAACTATGCAAGTCGGATTTTGCCCAGTTCTGTACGCAAAGTGATGCCAAGTACCAAACGGGTTGCAGGATAAAGAGCAAAAATGGTGTATTTAATAAATGGCAATCAGCAAGCTATTGATTTATAAGCGTATTTCTATGGCGAGCTCGTGGAAAGCCTTATGGATACTAGAGACCGCTACCGTCGTTTATTGCACTGAAATCAAACGGACCCCAACCCCGGAATGAAACACTCTCCAATATGGCAAGAAAATCGTTGCAACTCTGGCTCAACAATTAGAAGCCGAACAAGGGCGTGGTTTTAGCGCCAAGAATTTGCGCCACATGTTGCATTTTGCTGAAGCGTTTCCCGACGCAGAAATTGTCTCGACGTTGTCGAGACAATTGGCTTGGAGCCACTTTCTTGAAATTATCTATTTAAAAGATGATCTCAAGCGTGATTTCTACGCTGAGATGTGTCGCCTAGAGCGATGGAGTGTTCGCACGTTGCGACAACGTATAGGTTCAATGCTATTTGAGCGCACGGCGCTATCACACAAGCCAAATGACTTGATCCAGCAGGAGTTGACCGCACTGAGGAAGTCCGACTTGTTGTCACCTGCGCTAGTACTAAAAGATCCGTACATCCTCGACTTCCTTGGTCTGCAGGACCGCCATCTAGAGAAAAACCTAGAAGATGCCATTCTACGTGAACTGGAAAACTTTCTGCTGGAACTAGGGGCTGGCTTTTCTTTTGTCGCTCGCCAGAAAAGGTTGCAAATAGATAATGATGACTTCTACATCGATCTACTGTTTTACAATCGTCGCCTCAAACGTCTAGTCGCTATAGAGCTAAAACTAGGCGACTTTGAGGCGGCTCATAAAGGCCAAATGGAGCTTTATCTGCGTTGGCTGGCCAAGCATGAACAAGAGCCAGGCGAAGCGCCGCCTCTGGGCATTATTCTGTGCACCGGTAAAAAACGCGAACAGATCGAATTGCTGGAGTTAGATCAAACGGGTATCCATGTTGCTGAATACTTGACAGACCTACCACCCCGACACCTATTAGAGCAGAAGTTGCATGAGGCCGTGGCACTGTCGAAAGCGCGGCTTGAAAACCGAGTGAATCATACGGATGGTGAGACGGCGAGCGAAACATGAATGTTACCTACAAAAACCTAGTTTCTATCATTAGAGCAAGCTCTAATGATCGCCCATTTATTTATCATCACCCTGACTCGTAAGATTTTCTCGAATTAATCGAGCCATACGGCCAAAATTTCCGTTGTACGCTTCGATAGACGCGCAAGTCATTTCACTCCGAGATACTGCAGACCAGGAAATGTGGTATCCTGCTTTGCTAGCTATCTGGCCAATGAATTCACGTTGCACACGCCCATTGCCTTCACGAAATGGATGTAATGCGTTAATTTCGCCTAGATAATAACCTGCTCTCTGGCTGAATGCGTCTGCATCGAGACCGCGAAGATGATCCTCCTTAGCCAACTGATCAAAAATTTTCCTGGCCGCACTTTCGATAAAATTTGCATGTGCGAAACGGGTACTGTCCTTACTTATATCGACTTGCCGTATTTGACCCGCCCATTCATATACGTCACTAAACAGACGCTTGTGTATTTCCCTCATATGCGCCAAGTCAAATTTTCCATCGATAGGCGAGTCCTTCATTTCCTGCATACGCAGGAAAGAAAAGCCAGATTCAACCTTCTCAAGCGTATCTTTGTCCTTGATACCTAGGTAGTTTTTGAGAATGTCTGCATCAGGATCCAAATAGGGATCTCTTCCTTCACCCGTGTACTTCACCACGTTTAACCCTATTAGCAAAATTAGCAATCACCTCGGCGATTTCAACCTCGCCCCGTGTCCATCTTTCGGCGTCAGCAATGGTTTGCGCATCAGGTTCCAAACCTTCAAGGCGCTGGCTCGCCAGTGCATTTTGCATTGATTCGCGGCGTTCGCTTTGTTCACGTCTAGTTAACATAATTTAAAGTCCTCAATTAAGATGCCAATGATAAATCAACATCGATGGGCAATCGCTTGCTCATATCCAGATCAAACCGACCATACGGATTAATATGCGCGTGAATTAACGGTGACAATGCACGAAAATCGTTTGCTTGTATCAGGTTCCACCAGTACGGCTCCGACAGTACACGCTGAATCATCAGTGTGTTGACATAACCTAGACACACCTGGAGCAGGTGTAGCGCCAGCACTGCCAGTTCCTGATCTTCCAGTTGATTCATGGCAATTTCTCCGCCCTCACCAAAAAAGATAAAGCCATTAGCGCTGTTCCAGTTTTCAACAACGTTAAGACCCTCGTTTACTTCGCGCCGGAGTGCTTCTGAGTGGAGATAGCGGCACAGAAAAATTGTCTTAATCGCTTTGCCAACTTCAGCAAGAGCCTGGTAAGTTGGATGTTGTCGGTTGCTGCGCTGAAAGCGCCGCAAGATGGCCTCGGCCTCAGCGGTGCCAAGACGCAACGCTGTTGTGTACTTAATCATCTCATCATATTGTTGCCGAATCAGTGTCCAGTTGATTGGATTGGTGAGCACCCCTTCTAAATTTGTATAGTTAACCGCACTGCCCGCCTTGGGAAAATAAAGTTTTTGGGAGGCGATCGCTTTGAGACGTGGCAGCAATTCAAAACCAAGAAGGTGGCAAAACGCAAATCCAACCTCACTCTGACCATGGCTATCGGTATAATTCTTGCGTACATCCATGTTGCTGTCATGCCGTAATACGCCTTCGATCATGGAGGCGACCTCAGAGGAGGAGCAGAGTTTGAACTGAGAGTAGATACAAAGGGATTTACGCTCGACGTGCCAGTAGATCATCACCCCGCGACCGCCATAGCAAACGTGCCATTCCGTCATCAAGAAATGATGCATGACCTCGGCGGGTACTTCCCGACGTGACTTGGGGAAACGTCCCTCATACTGGAAATATTTGAGCAACACCGCAAAGCCAAACCGCCCATGTTCAGTACGTCCGGACAGCAACGCCAGCTCCTGAACCGTCAGTACCCAATGCGTATCAAGTTCGACCTCACTCCATTGTCGCTTCATTTATATTCCTATCTATTTAATCAAGGAACCTTAGGATAGGCTTATTTTTAGATTCTGCAAGCAATTTTATCGGCCAAATGGCGGTTTTTGCAACTATGTGGTGTGCGCCAGCAAAAGCTGGCAAAAGGTAGTCGATGAAAGTTCGATACGGAGAAGAAATGGCGAATCACTCTGGCCCCGAGTCATGCGGTACGTTGAGGCACGTATCGAAGCGTTGACAGGGGAAACCGGCAGGCCAGCCATTGAGCCGCGAAATCAACAATCCGGGATGCCGACGCAGTACCACAATGCGGAAGGTAATACGGGGCATGACGACAATCGCAAGCCATGTCACGATCCCGCGCGGTCGGAGACCCTGAGCATGCCGGGAAGCCTTTTGCGCAGAAGCTGGGAGATCTCATCGGTATCCGGGGAAGTGTGCCCGGATGGGACGGGGAAGGTCAATGACCGCAATCCCGTCATCGACGCTGGTGAGAAGTCGGATACGTCAATAGTACCAAAGAAACTGCCGAACAACGGGATTATCCCTGCGGAGGTGGTGGAGGGAAGCGACGTAACCAAAGGGAACGCCTTCGATTCTCCCGCGCCCCAGACACAGCGCCGGATTAGCGCGTCGATGGGACTCGAAGGCGTGCGCGAAACGGCCCGTCATAACAAGCGGGAGCGGTTCACGGCACTACTGCATCCGTTACGCCATCGTTGCTGGTAGAGAGCTTCTACGTTCTCAAAAAGACCGCAGCGGCAGGTGTAGATGGTGTCACGTGGCGAGAGTACGAGCAGATTCTCTATGCGCGAGTGCATGAATTGCACCGGGAAATCCATTCTGGCGCTTATCGTGCACAACCATCACGGCGGGTATTTATTCCCAAAGCTGATGGAAAGCAGCGGCCTCTTGGGATCGCCTCCCTGGAGGATAAAATTGTACAACAGGCCGTCTCGACGGTACTGAGCGCGATTTACGAAGAGGACTTTCTTGGTTTCTCGTATGGGTTCCGCAAAGAGCGTGGTCAGCATGACGCGCTCGACGCACTGTACATGGGAATAAAGAGCCGGAAGGTGAACTGGATTTTAGACGCGGACATTTGTGCATTTTTCGATGAAATTTCGCACGAGTGGATGCTCAAATTTCTGGAGCACCGGATTGCGGATAAACGGATATTGCGGCTGATTCGCAAGTGGCTTAAAGTGGGAGTGATCGAGGACGGACGCAGGGTTGCATCTGAGCGAGGGTGCCCTCAAGGGGCGGTAATTTCGCCCTTGCTCAGCAATATATATCTGCATTATGTCCTCGACACATGGGCGCATCATTGGCGCAAGCAACATACGCCGGGAGACGTCATTATCGTGCGCTACGCGGACGATAGTGTGCTGGGATTTTAGCACGAAGGCGTGGCAAAACGATTCCTGGCTGCAATGCGGGAGCGACTAGCCAAGTTTGGATTGGCGCTACACCCGGACAAAACGCGTTTAATCGAGTTCGGGAAATACGCTGTAACCAACCGCCTGAGGCGAGGGCTGGGCAAGCCGGAAACATTCGACTTCCTCGGCTTCACCCATGTGTGCGCACGGAACAAGCTGGGTTATTTCCAACTTATCCGCTTGACGGTTAAGAAGCGCATGCGCATCACACTCGCGTCTATTCGGGAAACGTTGATGCGTCGGCGGCATGAGCCAATTGCAACGGTAGGGCGCTGGCTTACCCGCGTAGTGCAAGGGTATTTTAACTACTACGCGGTTTCTGGCAATCTCTATCGGCTCAAAAGCTTCCGTAGTGAGGTTTGCCGCGCATGGCGACACGCCTTAATACGGCGTAGCCAGTGTCATCGCATGTCCTGGGCGAGATTTGTCCACATTGCCCGTAAGTACATACCGCTCTGTAGGATGACTCACCCTTATCCTGAACAACGTTTTCGCGCCACTACCTGAGGTAGGAGCCGTATGCGTTAATTACGCACGTACGGATCTGTGCGGGGGGCGCTCGGTAACGAGTGTCCCTACCACGACCACTACCCCTAATATGTGCGCCCGGTTTTTCTACCTGAATGTGGCTGACGCGTTACCGTACTCAGCAACTGCCTTGCCCTTATACACAAGAACTGTCTAGAAATTAATTTATGTCGATGAATGGGTGCCAGCTCAAAAAATCTGTGGTTTAGGGTTTGAGTCGCTCATTGGGAGCAAAGTTTGGATGCCCCCGTATAGCAGAAATTGCATCGCATTTTGGATGATATATCTACCTTTCAGTTTTCCTGCCCAGCGCAAAATTGCTGATAAGCATATCCTGTTTAGCGATCTGCCCACGCAATGCTTCTAATTCACCTAATGAACGTTCATACTTTCCAGCCACTTCACGCGCTTCTTGACGGATCTGAATGCATTCAGCTTCAAGCTTTTGTTTAGCCCTCTCCAATTTATTAATGACCTCAGCGCTCCGTTGTTTCTGTTCACGCAAAGCCTCCTGCAACTCACTTGTACGCTTCTCTAATCCATCAGCCAGGGTTTCCGCTGTGGCGACTCTACCGGTTAAAGTTCTCATTTCTTCTCGAGCCGCCTCTAATGCCTGAGTCAGCTGATTGACCTGCTGATGTAGAGTTTGGCAGGCTTTCTCATGCTGATCGGCAAGCTCCAACGCCTCGTTGATCTCCACCTTATATCCTGTCCGCTCAAGCTCAAGCGCTTCACGTTCAGATTTTAGGCGTGCTTCGAATACTCCATTGGCAGCAGCCCATATTTCATTGGCTAACTCACGTGATTTATCGAGGATGGCCTGCGATGCGGGTTCACGGGTCCGTTTAACGATCTCCGTGCTTTGGCGATGGGCTTTCCACCTCTGCATAATAGGGCCGATGGTGCTGTAACTTCCGCCCAGTCGCTCACGCACCATATCCATGGTTGGACGCAACCCTTGCTTAGCAAGTTCGTTGGCGATGGCATAGATCTGTTCTTCTTTGGAGGTGCTGGGTTCAAATGCCATAGTTTTGGACTCGATTGCAAAATGTATAAATGTATATATATACAAATATTATCTTTATACTCGATTTTTTACAATAGGGGAGGTTTGGCGAAAGGTAAATTAAAGTACGTAAAGTACGCTAAGCCTTTGGAATAGGTTGGTAACGACCTGAATCCAACTTTTCAATACGCTAGAAGCTCTACAGGCTCGTCTTATGGGCAATCGGCTGATCGAGTATGGCCCAGTTTTTCTGGCGGCTGTCAGCCCCCAGTTTGGATCACTCTCCCGAATAAGGGGTCGTTTGACGAAAGGGGTAGAGTCGAGATGTGACGCGTTGGTGTTAGATTCCGCTTATCTGTTATCCGCCCCTTTCGTCAAACGACCCCAATAGATCTGACCGCCGGAAAAAGGTTAGAAACGCCAGCCCCCGGAATGAAACACTCTCTAGCAAGGCCGAGCAAAACCCAATGCTCAAGCGGCGTTGCTGATTCGGATGGTTGAGCTCTATCCAGATACTGTGAGTCGGCTTGCAGCAATTTAGCATTTTCAATACCAGAAGTATTTATAGCTACCGCTGCAATTCAGGATTGGTTTTCTCGATGCTCAGCGTAACCTCCGGCAATTTAAGCTCACGCTCGCTATCGGCATGATGCGTTTGGCGGATTGAGCGCGTAAACGCGACACGCTCAGTTATCGCCTCTCTAGCAACTTGCAGTTCCGTCTCGCCCAGCGCCATCGTCTTCGGTCTATACTCATCCGCATTCTTTACCAGGGTTTTGAAATCGCTAGTGATCAATACTGTGTTGTCCTTGGCGCGGCTTAGCGCAACGTATATCGCCTGGCGATCCACAATCCTGGCACCCACCTCGCTGACAGCGAACAGCTCACGATGGCTGGTGCCTCCCTGTGCGATATAACTGGTTCTGGCATAAGCATGGTCAATCCAGCGCAGTTGCTCGTTGGTCAGTGTTGTGCGTGGCTTTCCAGGCTCTTTCCATTCAATAGCGGCTTTATCCACATCGATCGAGACAATGATGCCGCGGCTTCCGTTGGCGATTTTCTTCAGCCCAGCCAGTTGCTGCTCCTCATTCAGCTTGATCACGGCTCGGGCCTGGATGCTGTCACCGACGGAATAGAAGCGTCGCTCCATCACATAAGGCTTAAACCAATCCTGGCGCTGCGGATCGAAGATGATGCGTTTGCCTTGCTCAGTTTCCGCCGTGATTTTGTTGTTGGCCACGTCGAGAGAGATTACGCGAACAAGGTCCCCTTTCTGGACCGAGATTTCCTTATAGGTTTTGGAAAAAACAAGTGCGTTCACGCGATACTCACGCAGTATCTCGACGAAACGTTGCTCCGCCTCTGTGAGCTTCGGATTGTCCAGATGCTGCTTTAAGAAATCCTGGAGCGACACTTTCCCATCCTTTTGCAGCGCTTGATGTATCTTTTCGTTAATCGACTTCCGGTCGCGATTGGTCAGCGCCACTACACCAACTGAGGGATTTTCAACCCCACGGTCACTCAACTCCTTAAGCGACTGTACGTACCACAACCCGACCGTCTCCGCTAGCTTGGATGATGCAACCTCAACGCGATCCAGGGCAGCAACCGCTTCCGCGAAACGCTGCCCGCCAATCCGTGCCAGGCTCTCTTTAGTTTGAGGCGTTGCGTGATCAAATCGTCGCGTTTCAACCAGGTAGGAGGTGTTCATACCGAGATGCTGTGCCTGCCAAAATGTTCGTCCCGCAGCAACTGATTCGTGCTGTTTAATATCTCCCTGCAGAACCATGCGTGCGCCAAAAGACGCACCAAAGGAGGCAACCCGTGCCATGTCACTAGCGCTAGTAAGAGAAGCCTCATCCATAATAAGTAAAGTCGGGGCGCCATAAACATTACCCGTACGCCGAATATTCACCAACTCAGCCTCTGTCCGACTTAAGGAAGTGACGAGGTCTGAATAAGCAACTTCCTTAGCAGCCAATGCAGCCCGCGCATTGACAGTTTCGGTAAGACCGACTGGCTGATAGCTCACCAGGCAGTTGCCAAGGTTACCAGCCGTCTTGCGCGCTAATGCGTCCACTTTAGACAGGACGCCGGACCAGCGGCTTGCCACCTCGTTGCGTAGCGCACTGGCGGTCTGCGTTGGCTTCGCATTCTTCGATAGGTTGAGCAGGTACAGGCCAACCGCATTACGCAAAGTATCAGCTGTCTTGTAGACGTCGCCTCGCTGATGATCGAAAGTATAGAGCGCCTTTTGGCCACTGGATTCAGCGTGGAGGCGATGCTGATCAATCCGGTTGGTACCAGATGCAAGGACGTATTCACGGGCGATGGCAGCCTTCAGATCAGCAATTTTGTCAGTTAAATGCGCAATTTGTTCAGCATGCTTGGCTTGGAACATAGCCACTGTTTCACTCTGGATTCCACTACTAGCCTCTAATTCTTTCGCCGCACTGGCAGACGTTGCCATACCTTGAACCCGCCAGCCGCGGGCTTCCGCAACTTCTCTAACAAACTCCAGCGCCGCTGTTTTACCGGTGCCGGCATCACCCTGAATACCCTGAACCTGGTCGGGGTGTAAAAGAAGGTTTTGCGCCGCAGTGACTTGCTCATGAGTCAATTTAAACGGCTTCCCGCTCGCTTCGCTCTTTTTCTGCTCAAAGACGCGCACAGCAGCGTCAAATGCTGCCATTGACGACACTATGGTGCGCCCTTTGCCCTTACCTTCGGTGATAACGCAAGCCAGCGTTTGCTCGGCCGTTTTTGCACGGTGGGTGGTAAAAAGCTCGCGTTCTTCGTGCTGCACAAGAATCCCTCGTTCAAGATAGCGGTCAATCGCGACTTCAAGAGTATCAACGCCGACTGTCGTGCCTCGCAAAAATTTGAGCGCGGCTTCAGACAATTCTACGCGGGCAAAAGCCTGCTCGCGCTCAGACAGATGCTTGTCTGCCCAGGCAACCGCTTTAGCCGCCTCTTTTTCACACAATTCCTGGGATCTCTCCAGCATCTGCGATGCAGCACGGTCAGCAGACTGTCGAATGGCAAGCAGATCCAGGCCGACACTTTGCGCCTCATGCTCCCAACGCTCCCGTAGCACCTCCATCGTGCTCTCCTGCTTCGCCTGGCGAGTGGCCAACGTCGCACTCTGTCGTTGCTCGTAAGATGCATTTTCCGGATCGCCTCCCCATTCACGCAACTTATCGTCGATGGCAGCTGAACGCTTGCTAAACGCTGCCAGATGCTCCTTGGAAAAACCGGCTATCTCAAAACTATTGTCGTTGTACTCCAGTTGGTAGCCGAGATCCTTTAATTTGGCCGATAGGGTGTGTTGATAAACTCGGTCCGCCGTTCGCCTAAGCTGCATAAGCTGATCGTTCGTCAAACTGCGCCATTGCTTGTTCCGCACATCATAGGTAGCCGACATCACAACGTTATGTGAGTGCAGCTGGGGTTCCTCGGTACGATTAGTGTGATGAACCACCGTGGCGTAGAGTAAATTGCCTGTGTTAATACGCTCAGCCTTCCCATGATTTCTCACCCGGGCAATGGCGGCATATTTCTCAAGCCATTGCATCGCCGCAGCGGTCGCTTCGCGGTGCGCCTCGATGATGCGCTCATCCCCTCCGACGAGCGCCATTACCGAAACACTCTTGGACGGTGACGTGGTTAAATCGTAACCATGCCGGCGATCTTTGACGCCCTTGCCTAGATCCTGAGTCTCGCCACTCAATGGATTAACAAGCTTGCCGCAGAGCGCGTCTGCGAAAGCATCGCGTGTAACCGTCTGCCCGGAAATGCCAAGCATGACCGCGCCGGCACCGCCCCAGGTTGCACGGGCCTGCTCGTTCGCGTAGTAGTTATCAGAGTGAGCACGACCATCATTTGCAAAGGCCTTATCGTGGTACTTGACGGCGTCCGAAACACCGCCATTTCCCTGAATAGTCTTAAGTGAGATCACTTGGAATAAAAGGGAAAAATAGTGATGCGCATCTCTTCCCCACGACGCGGAAGCGAGAACGAAATAGTCTCGGAAGTGACATTACCGGACCTGTGTTGATAGTGATCACGGGACACGATACGCTCACGCTCGCGTCCCAAATGGTCTGCGGTAACCACTCGAAAATCCGGGTATTGGTTGTCGCCAAACTGGCTAAATAGCACAAAGGTTGCGGTGATCTCTAATGGAGTGGCGGCCAACCGTAAGTCACGAACACCAAGGGCGCTCGCATTGTTTTTCACCTGTTCCAGGGCGTAACCACGAATATCGCTATTCAAGCGACTGACAGCTTTTCCAGGTGGCCCAATAACGGATGAAACTTGAAAGGCAAAAACGACAAGCGCCAGCAGCAGGGTACACAGTCCGAAAATCACGGTTTTCATGATATCTCCCGAAGCTCTACCACCCGCGATGTATCCAGTTCGATAGACGACAGGCCATTACCCAGCGGCGCGGCGTCAAGCGGTGCATGACCCTCCTCGGCACCCTCCATCTTAACGCCGGTTACACCGAATTCATGGGCTGTCTCAGCCTGCACGGCTTGCTTACGCGCGAATGCATCCGCACTCACTTTGGCGAGGATATCCGCTTCGGATTCAGTATCGTCCACAGGAGTAATCCGGAAGTCCGGATTGCGTTGCGGATTAGCCTGACGCTCTGCAAACTGTGCGATCCGCGCAGGCAGCAAGCCGAACAGGCGCCGGCGCAGCCAATGTCCATAAGCAACACGGGCTACGGGATAGGGGCCAGCGATTCGTAGAAAGCCCTGACATTCGCCAAGCTCGCCAATATCAGAAGCTAGCACTTGTTTCTTCGATTTATCAATGAACTGAAGCGAAGCACCATCACGCCAAGCAGCAACGCCAAGCTGCTGATTGATTGTCACATCTTCAACCTCCGACTCACCAATACGCTGCGCCGCCCGATTGAGCATTTCTATTTCATTCATGCGCAACTGCAAAATGGTATTAAAACCGTTCATCACGGTCTCACCACGGTTCTTGCCCATTAACGACAAGAACTGACTTTCGCTCTGAATCCCGCCAACGATACAAATGCCATTCTTTCGCTTAGTCGCCAGCTGTTCATCTAGCTTGATATCACCAATAGAATGAATTTCGTCACCAAAGTACCAGTAGCGATCCTCGTGCACAATTTCCTGACGCGCAGCGATCACAGAAAATGATATAGAGAGCATCAGGCGATAGAGCGGCTCAAACATGGCGCACGTATCGTCGGTGTTTAACAAAAATAGACGCGCATCATCATCGGACTCGATGAAATCGGTAATGGACCATGTGCCGGGTTGAACCGCTGCGATCCCATCGAGGTAAATAGCGATTGAACTGATAACACCCTGGCGCTGACCTTTTGAATCTCCGCCCACGGCAGAACTGGCGACCGATTTTTCGATAAGATATTCCATTTCATCTTCCGGCATCTCAAGGAACGCGCGGGCGATGTCGGCTGTATGCTTCGCGCCACGCTGTGCGAGGCGCAGCAGGATCACACTAAACAGGGCACGGGCCGCATCCTCGAAAAATGCGTTCTGGCCAGAGCCTATTCCCTCTTTTAGTGGAAGAAATGCCCGCGCAAGTGTATTCGAATCATAGGTGTATTTCAGCTCCGAAAAGATGCTCCAAGGTACAGATCCTAAAAGCGCTGGGTTGAAAAAACAATCCTTCCCTGGACGGAAGTAAGCTCGGAAAAATTCACCGCTCTGATCATAGATGATGCATTTCTTCTTGCGCGCAAAAACCTGCCTCATCAGATCATGGATCGCCAACGACTTACCCGATCCCTGCGCACCCATCGCGAGAATGCCGCGCATAGGCGCTCTGGCTGGCAAACGCACACCAACAAACGTGTAAGGTGACGCCCCATCCGATTTAACGCGCGCCGACAATTCCTTGGCACTGACAATTTCCTGAGCGCCGCGAATTCGACGATTACGCTGGCTACGGCGACCATACCAATACATGAATGCCCACATACAGATTGCCACGGCCGGCGCCAGCCAAATCGACCGGTGAATCACCGCATAAAAGATGTCGACCGTTCCCCATTTCGCTCCCAATGCAACTTTTAACTGAGGAGGCGTCAGTATATCCGTTCGGGTAGCATCGCCAACCTTTGCAACAACCACACATCTGTCACCATAAGTATTACGAATATACCAACGCCGAGGCGTACCCGAGTCGACGTATCTCGACACAATGTCAATTTTTACCAAATCATATTCAGTGGGCGTCGCATGCCAAAACCACCATATTGTCGGCAACAATAAAACCGGGATTGCCCCGACAATAAACGCCAAGCGCAATGCGTGAAACTCAAGCATCACGCGCGTATAGAGGAGCGCCTTACCAGCGCCGGCGTTTGTCAGCCCCTTACCGCTCATCTCCGTTCTCCACTACACGGTCGTCTAGTTCAAAAATCTCAACGAGGCGCGCCATTTTAAGCTCAGCGGGAAGAAGCTCAGCAAGGCTGCGAGCCGCCAATCCATAACTGTTACGCCATTCACCATCGGCATAGAGCATGAAGTCTATTGCTCCGGTTGTGCCATCCGGATATATGACGACGATATCCGTTGCCGACACTGAATCGTCGCCTTGCCGGGTGTAACCATACAGGTAGTAAATAACCTGGGTTTCGCGATGAATAAACGCCGTGCAGTCAACTCGGTATCGGCCCGGCCTTAGAGCCTGGATGCTGTTTACCGACACAAGCTGATCAGGCACAAACATAGCTATTTTCCTTTTCGGCTTGCTTCGTGGATATCGTAGACCTGGTTCCCGAGGCGAAAGGCACTTTGCAAAGACGAGTCTAGAAATGTTTTCTTGCGTTTAACGTACACATCATCGGACTCACCGTCGTTTCGCTCAAGCAACTGAGTGCCAAGATGTAGCGATGATGCAATCGCTGCGCAGGCTAACCCTTTTATCAATATGACCTCGCGGCGCAGGTACTCAAACTCATGCTCAATCACCTCTCGATGCAAGCTTTCATTTCGCATTCCTTCGAGAACAAATCCCCTTATCAGCGCTGCTACGGAAATTTTTCTCTGTCTCGCCATCTCGCGCAATTGCTCAATTTCATCCTTGTTGAAGCGGGTACTATGTTGCTCTAGTTTTTCAGACATGTGGGTTACTCCGAGTTGCTTATTTTTTCTTTATAAACCAACGAATTTATGAAAAACCACCGAAACATTGACGCCTAAATTTAATCTATAGCGGGTTATCATAATACATTGATTAATAAGCATTATGGTGTCTTTATAAAACATGCACAACCTGTGCGTAGTGTGTGACAGCTTTTCTAAAAAAGGGTGGGGTAAAAGTTACGCTAATTAATATAGCGCATATAGGATATAGGCAAGGAGCAATAATTCTGCGCCGACGCAACTAGACTATAGTGAAAATAGCACAAAATTTCCGAACTTAACCGGAACGTATTTTCAATGTATCCATATTATTAATTATGGATCAATATGAGGAATGGAAATAACTACAGATGAACAGATAATAAAAAAACAGGAAGGTCGGAAGAAACTATCTATTGAAGATGAAATAGAACATCTTTCCAAAAAATTGGCAGCTGCTCGTGCCAAGCAACAGAGGATTCGTGGTTTTTAGTAAATACGACGCGTGATCAGCTATTCGCTTCGCCCTCAAAAGCCCATAAAACGACTGATTTGATGGCGCCAAAAGAACAAGAAAAACGTAACCGTCAAACTTCAAAAGATGCAGATGCTGCATCGTACTCATGGATCCATTCTGTCAACAATTCGTCCACTTCTTCTGCTTTGGTGGTATTGGATTTATCTACTAGCTCCAATACCTGCTCTGCCAAAAAATTGAATCCGCCTTGATTTTTTCTCTGATATACCCGCTTCTAATTTGTCCAGTAACGATCACCCTTGCTCCCATCTGGTCAGCCTGCCTGGGGGACCGCAAGGATTCCTACGTAAATGAGTAACATCTCAGATTTGTTACACACAGTTGAGCCTCGAGCAGTTCTAAATGGGGTAGTTTGCATATAGCTGTCAAAGGTGCCATCTTGCGCCTACGCACTTTTTTGCCGGCTATTTATTAGGGGTTGCTCCTCTCTTCTGTGCAGCTAAAATACGGTAAACGGTGTCCTCGCCAATACCGAGCTGGCTGGCAATGTTAGCTTTCGTTGCACCTTCAGACGCTAAGCGAATAACATTCTGGCGGCGATCTGAGGCAATTGGCTTGCTTAAAACACGTATGCCTTATGACGAAAATCACATAAAATCGCTTGACTTAAAAGACGGTATCTCATGTAATGGGAGCTAACCACCACAGAAGCAATGATATAAGGAGGCTTGGGGAGATAAAATCTCAATACTGAACAACTGAATTTGACCTGACAACTGCTCTCGTCAAACCCGGTAACTGTCAGATCAGATTGCGACTATTACAACTAAATTGACTGCTCCCAGCTTCGATGCGAGTAGCAATGAAGTGGCTATCGAAGAGCTGAACATGATGGCGAATCGGCTGATGGTAGAATCCCACTAATTGGATACATGAAGCAGGAAAGCGTATCCATATAGGGTGTTTGATGCTTTGAAACTTATTTTTCTTGGAGGAAAAAGATATGTCAACTAAAGTTATAGTTCAACAGCCTGGTGTTTATATCGAAGAATTGTCTGGGTTATCGCTGTCTATTAGCAGTAACCCGACGGCGGTGCCGGTGTTTCTAGCCCTAGCAGCAGATGCGACAAAGTTTGGCCCTTCTAAACGCGTTTATTCGTGGCTCGAGTTTACAGAAGCGCTTAAAGAGGGCGCACCCCCCATCTTTACGTTCGATATCAATAACGTTCTCCACTTGTCAGTGCGAACCTACTTTGAAAATGGCGGTGGATATTGTTACATCCTCGCCAACGATGGCACATTAGAAAAAGAAGTGAAAAAACTGGATGATGTAACGCTCATTGTGGCTGCGGGGCAAGAAGGCATTGAAAACAAGCTGTTAGATTTGTGCCCTACAGACGGTATGCGCTTTGCTATTCTTGATGGTCCCAAATCGGCAGAGGATCTAAAGAATGTGGCTGGTAGTAAATACCCAAAACATCCCCAGGCAGCGGTGTATTACCCCTGGTTGAATGCTAGCTGGGCAGACAAAAAAGATGATCAAGGAAAAGTAACAGAAAGAAAAATCATCCCTCCAAGTGCCGCAATCGCTGGTGCCTACTGCAAAGTGGATGGTGAGCGTGGCGTATGGAAAGCCGCTGCAAATGTGGAGCTTTTTGGTGGTGTAACGCCTACTGACAAAGTGTCAGATGAGACGCAAGCCCAGTACATGGGTGAGGATAGCAAACCCTCCATTAATATGATTCGCCAACTCTTGGGTGGGGGCACGACAATCTGGGGTGCACGCACCTTGAATGCTACATCAGATGATTGGCGTTATATCCCCGTTCGTCGTTTATTTAATACCGCAGAGCGTGACATTAAAAAAGCGATGAGCGTGGCGATGTTCGAGCCAAATAGTCAGCCGACTTGGGAAAAGGTGCGCTCTGCGATCGATACCTACTTGAACGGCATCTGGAAGCAGGGCGGCTTGATGGGGAATACGGACAAAGAGGCTTACTTTGTGCAGATTGGTCAAGGTATTACGATGACGGAAGCCGATATCGAGCAAGGCAAGATGATCGTTAAGATAGGGATGGCTGCAGTACGGCCCGATCAATTCATTATTTTGGAATTCACGCAGGATATGGTGCAGGGCTAAAAGCGCAAGCGATGCACGGTTAGGTATTGACTAAGGAGAATTTGTATGAAGGCCCAGGGTGTATATACTGAGGAAATATCCCCTTTGTCCCTATCCGTGCGCTCCGGCACCACAGCAGTGCCAGTGTTTTAGGAAATTTTGAACAAAGGGCCGATTATAAGAAGAAACAGACGCAGGCGTGGGCGGATAAGCGGGCTACTGAGGTGACAGAAGCAGGAGGCGCTGGTCGTTAGAGGCGTTTTTAGGCGGCGGCCCGTGGGCCGTGAAAAGTGCTTAAAGATGAGGGAATAAATAATGCCACTCTTCTGACGCACTGGGACACAGCAGTGGGCGGTAAATTAAACCAGGCTGGGGGACCGCAAGGATTCCTAAAATGAATAACATCTCGGATTTGTTACACACAGTTGAGCCTCGAGCAGTTTTAAATGCGTAAAAGCGCCTGTCCTGCTTGCTTTAAGGTACCATCACCGTTTACATACGCATACAGTGTCGTAGTAGTGATATTCAAACGACGCGCTACTTCGGCGGCATTGGCTTTTGAGTCAGCCATTGCGGTCATTGCCATCATCATGGTTGCCCGATCCATTTTCCGAGGACGCCCGCCTCGACGCCCACGTGCTCTGGCCGCTGCTAGACCCGCGTGTGTACGCTCGGCAATGAGCTCTCTTTCAAACTCAGCGTTATGCAGTGCACCGCATAAGGCGGATTTCGGATCGGATACGATTGAGAAAAATGTACGCGAAGATCAGTTAAAAATCATCAAATACAATCACCTGATTGCCAACCTGATGATATTCCACAACTGCCACACGATGACACAAGCGTTCAAGGAGCTGGAAGCTGAAGGTATAAAATTAACGCCGGAATTGGCTGCCGCGTTCAGCCCATATCGAACGCATCACGCTAATCGTTTCGGCATGTATGAACTACGAGAGCGGGATTTGGAGCCTATTGATTACGGTGTGACGTTCCATATGTAGTGAAATCAGAGATGTTACTCATTTACGCACGAATCCTTGCGGTCCCCCTGCCTCAAAAAACGTTAACGGCTTTATAAAAACCGATTCTCAGCGAATTTAGAAATGCCTAATTTTTAAGCTTTGCACTCAAAAGCTTATGCTGATAGAAAAAATTGGCCTATTTGTTGAGTTATCCACAGCTCACGGGGATAACTACGTGTGAGCCAATACGCCGGGTATGCGGGAGGGGGAAAATCTCGCTTTCTCTTCTACTCCGACTTCATCGGTTGGTCCGGTTTGAACGATGGGTGAAGAGCGCCCAAAACCCGGCGCCAAGGAACAACACCAGCGGCAGGGCAATCGCAGCACTGAACAATAATGAGGCCCAACGTGGCAATAACACATCGACAGCAAGCATTAGAATGACCAAAAAGCTGATCCCTAGGAGGGGGCAATGCTCTGTTCTACGGCTGTAAGCAAACACTGCGCCGATAACAAACAATGTATACGCCGATAAAGTTTTACCAATGTGCTCCACAAAACGCTCCTTGACGGGTAAAAATCTGCTGCTCACGCATCTAACTTAAGGCAACGATGCACTCATGGTATATGCATGGGTACGGACTCTAAAAAATGACCGAGTTTAACTTTACTCGTATCATACCCATATTTGCCGACAGGTTTGCGCTGAAATAAATAATCTGCGCGCGTAATAAGCGGCGACGGCCTCGATCATGCGTTTTTTTCGGCTTGCACATAAATGGACGTCGTCTCCAGACTCATGTGACCCATGACTACCCCCTCAATCGGCATCGGATAGGCGGTAGCCTGAGTACCAAACGTATGCCGAAACGCATGGGCGGAGACAGGCCACTGGCGTTCTTCTTCCATGAAGGCGACTGCGTCGCGGGCGCGTCTCGTGCAGCTCTGTTTCACCAGCCGACCGAGACTTTCCGCATGCGCATGACCCTGGAAGCTAGGCCGGATCCCTCAGGACTTGGTTGAGAAAACGGTCCATCGTTTGATAACGCCGCTCTTTAGAGGCTTTGACGTAAATCGTGGTCGCATTCAGACTCGCATGGCCTAAATTCTCGCGTATGATTTCAAGGGGCGTGCCGGCTGCGACG
>JASSUB010000023.1:0-32657 GCA_031963205.1 Mycoavidus cysteinexigens | reverse complement strand
GTTGCGGGACACAGAACAATCGTGTTCTGAGAATTTAATAACACAGTAGTACTAGCCGCTTGGGTATTGAGTTGCCATCTAAATGAGCTTTATAAGTTGCTTCCAAGTCTACCGACTGAAGAGGTTCAATCTCTTTACACCAAAGTCTTCTTTCCGCAAAGTTGCAAAAAAATTACATCGCTGATTGTTCAACGTAATCAACTTCAATTTGATACGGTGACGGGTCAAAGGCATTCGATTGACCTCTCACCCGAACAAATCGAAAAGGTTATGAAGGATCTCTTACCGGTTCGGACGGAGGCTGGCGTTGCGCTGCGATCCGGAGAAAAGCAGAACGTGTTGCTTAAGGCTTTTGGTATCGAAGAGTGAAGCTGACGCGCAACGCAGCGCCGAAGCGGCGCGACAACAGCAAAATCGTTGTCTGGTGATGTAACCCTTAGTGAATTCAAGCGGCTTAACACTAAATTAAAATGGAGAGCATTGATGATATTCGATCATCGTGCTCTCCAATGCAACCCAACATAGGTGCTAGCCACACAAATTCTACGCTCTACCCGTACTCCCAAACCCACCTGCACCACGTACACTTTGCGCAAACTCATCCACAACATTAAATTCAGCTTGCAGCACAGGCACGACAACGAGTTGGGCCAAGCGCTCAAAGGGCGCGAGCGTAAAGCGAGTTTGTCCTCGGTTCCAAGTCGAGATCATTAACTGCCCTTGGTAGTCGGAATCAATCAACCCCACTAGATTGCCCAGCACAATACCGTGTTTATGCCCAAGACCGGAGCGTGGCAAAATCAGCGCGGCATAGCCTGGGTCATTTAGATGAATGGCGAGCCCAGTGGGGACTAATGCCGTAGCGCCAGGCTCAAGCGTTAGCGGAGCGTCAAGGCACGCACGCAAATCAAGCCCAGCGCTGCCCGGGCTTGCATAGTGCGGCAATTGATCACGCAGGCGCGGATCGAGAATTTTGAGATCGATTTTCATATTAATCTTTAACCGTTAGACGCTGTGCAATTTCAGCGATTAAAATGCGGGCCAGCGCTTGTTTATCCATGCGCGGCAGCGGGGTCGCGCCGGTTGCGTCGAATAATGTGACTTCGTTGTCGTCGCGACCAAACGCCTTAGGACCAAGGTTGCCAACTAAAAGCGGTACGTTTTTGCGTATACGTTTTTCCTGTCCATGCTTTTCAAGCGCTTCACTTTCTGCTGCAAACCCTACGCAAAAGGGGGGCTTGGGCAAATGGGCGACCCTTTGCAAAATATCCGGATTTTCAACAAAAGTGAAGCGAGGGGTGACGGATTCGCCATTTTTCTTAAGCTTTTCCATGCTGACTTGGTCAACGCGCCAGTCAGAAACGGCTGCGACCGCGATAAAAATATCGGTTTCGGCTATTTCGGCCATGACGGCATCACACATTTGTTGAGCGGTTTGTACATCGTCACGGATGACGCCAGCGGGCGTGGCAAGTGGCGTTGGGCCTGCAATTAAGCGAACCTGCGCGCCACTATGCGCTGCTGCGCGTGCCAGAGCGAAGCCCATTTTGCCGCTTGAACGGTTGGTGAGGCCGCGGACTGGATCAATCGGTTCATAGGTCGGGCCTGCCGTGATGAGTACGCGTTTGCCAGCCAGTAATTTCGGTTGAAAAAATGCAATGATGGCATCTAATATTGCGCTTGGCTCAAGCATCCGGCCTGCACCGGTTTCGCCGCATGCTTGCGACCCAGCATCAGGGCCCAGTACCAAGATTTTATCTGCATGAAGTTGCGCCAGGTTGCGCTGGGTGGCTGGATTCTGCCACATCTGCTGATTCATCGCCGGGGCCACCAGCAGCGGGCAAGTGCGCCCAATGGCTAGCGTGGAGAGAAGATCGTCGGCCAAGCCGTGGACCAGTTTCGCAATAAAATCCGCTGAAGTAGGGGCGATGATGAGTGCATCGGCTGCTCGTGAGAGGTCGATATGAGCCATATTATTGCTCATGCGTGCATCCCACTGGCTGGTATAGACTGGGCGGCCTGACAGCGCTTGCATCGTAACTGGCGTAATGAATTGGGTCGCGGCGTCGGTCATCACGACCTGTACAGTCGCGCCGGCTTGGGTGAGCAGACGGGTTAATTGCGCTGATTTATAGCAGGCAATGCCCCCTGTTAGGCCAAGCACGAGATGTTTGTTGAGCAGATCCATCTGAATTCTTTAAGTTAATCAGCCGGTTTGGCATCTCGCACAATCACTGAGCATGGCGTCATCAGCCGTGCGCTTACTATCGTGCGGTTCCGAATAATCCATTCTTTAGCGTGCGCGCCGAACGCGCCGCAGCTCATCGATAATCAGCAAAATTGCCCCGCACGTAATCGCGCTATCGGCCACGTTGAAGGCTGGCCAGTGCCAGCCCCGCAAATGAAAATCGAGGAAATCAATGACATGGCCATATAACAGCCGGTCGACGACATTGCCAAGCGCGCCCCCCAGAATGAGAGACAGCGCAGTGCAAAAAAGCTTTTGGCCGCTGTGCCGTTTAAGTAAATAAGTGATAAAAAGTGCGGCGGCGATGCCCAGCGCAATAAAGGCCCAGCGTTGCCAGCCGCCGGCTTTCGCTAAAAAGCTAAAAGCCGCGCCTGGATTATAGACCAGGACTAGATTAAAAAATGAAGTCAGCGGATGCGACTCGCCATACGCATAAGCGTGCATGATTGAGAGCTTGCTGAGCTGGTCGCACAAGATGATGGCCAGCGCTAACCCTAACCAACGTATGAGCGTTTCGCGATTGTATTGGTTTGCCATTATGCCGCCCTCCGGGTAGGTTCGCCAGCGCCAAATAGATTGTTAAAACATCTCATGCAGAGGGTGGGATGGGCGGATTCTGTGCCGACGTCGCTACGATAATGCCAACAACGCTCGCATTTGTGATGCGCAGAAGGGGTCACATAGATGCCTTCATCGCTTTCCTGCTCAACTTTGACGACGGTTGCGGCGGACGTAATCAAAATAAATTTTAAGTCATCGCCTAAGCTTGCTAGGGTCTCATAACGCACGCCGCTCATGCTTAACTCTACCTCGGCTTGCAACGATGAACCGATTTGACCACTGGTGCGAGCCGCTTCAAGTGCTTTAGTGACCTCACTACGCACCGCGCGCACTAGTTGCCATTTGGCGATTAGTGTGTCAGCGTGCTCGACGGCTGGATACGTGTGATAAGTTTCGGTAAAAATGGTGGCTGCGTCCTGCTCTAGGACTTGCCATGCTTCTTCGGCGGTAAAGGATAAAATCGGCGCAATCATCCGCAACAGACTTTGCGTGATGTGATATAGCACGGTTTGTGCGGCGCGCCGTGCGGGCGCATCTGGCGCTGCGGTATAGAGACGATCTTTAAGGATATCCAGGTAAAAACTCCCCAAATCTTCTGAACAAAAGGTCTGGAGCTTGGCTAGCGCTGGCTGGAATTCATATTGATCGTAATGCGCAAGAATCTCGCGTTGCAAAGCCGCTGACATTGCCAGCGCATAGCGATCCATTTCAAGCCAGCTAGTCATCGGTTGAGCGTGCTGTGCATAGACAAAATCAGACAAATTGGCCAATAAAAAGCGTAGCGTATTACGGATGCGTCGATAACTCTCGACCACGCGTTTTAAAATTTCATCGGAAATGGATAGCTCGCCTGAATAGTCGGTCGAGGCGACCCAAAGCCGAATAATCTCCGCGCCCAGGGTGTCAGTGATTTGCTGCGGCGCAATCACATTGCCGAGCGACTTTGACATCTTGCGGCCTTGTCCGTCGACGGTAAAGCCGTGCGTGAGCAGGGCTTTGTAAGGCGGCTGGCCATCCAGCATAGACGCGGTTAACAGCGATGAATGGAACCAGCCACGATGCTGATCGGATCCTTCTAAATACAAATCAGCTGGAAAGGCGAGCTGATCCTGATGAGAGCCGCGCAGTACATGCCAATGGGTGGTGCCAGAATCAAACCAAACATCGAGCGTATCGCGGTTTTTTTCATAATGATCTGCGTCATCGCCGAGTAACTCACGCGGCTCAAGCGCTTGCCATGCTTCAATGCCGCCCTGCTCAACGCGTTGAGCAATTTCTTCAAGCAGAGCAAGCATATTAGGATGGAGCTCGCCAGTTTCTTTATGCACAAAAAAAGCGATCGGTACGCCCCATTGACGTTGTCGTGAGACGGTCCAATCGGGACGGTTAGCAATCATGCCAAATAAACGCTGTTTGCCCCAGGCCGGGTAAAAATGTGTCGCCTCAATGCCTTCCAAGGCGGTGGCGCGCGGCGTTTTGCCGCCTTCCTTAGGGACTAGATCCATACCCACAAACCATTGCGAAGTCGCACGATAAATGATGGGCGTTTTATGCCGCCAGCAATGCATATAGCTGTGCGTATACATTTCGGTTTTGAATAACCCGCCGGCTTGGTCTAAGGCTGCGACAATTTTAGGATTCGCTTGCCAAATCGACAGACCGCCAAAAAGGGCCAGCGATTCAGCATAATGGCCATTGCCGAGCACTGGGTTAATGATCTGCTCATCATGGATGTGATGCGCTTTACACGAAATAAAATCCTCAACGCCATAGGCCGGTGCTGAGTGCACCACCCCTGTGCCCGTCTCTAAGGTGACATAATCGCCAAGGTGGATGGGCGCCGTCCGTTGATAGGCTTCGTGCGCAGTGGCCAGCGGATGATGAAATTCGAGCCCTGCTAGCGCTTTACCTGGCACCGATGCAATGATCGTGCCGCTAAGCCCATATGCTTGTAGGCATGTTTCAACGCGTTCGGTGGCCAGAATCAGTAAGCCACGTGGCGTGTCAACCAAACTATAGCTAAACTCAGGATGGAGGTTTAGCGCTTGATTCGCTGGAATGGTCCATGGCGTCGTGGTCCAGATGACAATCCAACCGTTTGCTTGGGGTAAGGTGGTGAGGCCAAAGGCCTGTGCGATTTTTTCTGGTTGGGCGAAAGCAAAGCCAACATCAATTGTGGGATCGGTTTTATCTTGATATTCGACCTCCGCTTCGGCTAGGGCCGAGCCGCAGTCAAAGCACCAATTCACAGGTTTTAGGCCACGAAAGATATATCCTTTTTCGAGAATTTTGGCGAAGGCGCGGATTTCATTGGCCTCATTGGCAAAAGCCATGGTGAGATAAGGTGACTCCCAATCGCCGAGTACCCCCAAGCGCTGAAATGCAGTCTTTTGCCGCTCGATCTGTTCATTCGCGTAAGCGCGCGCTTTGCGCTGTACTTCGGCAGTGGGCAGTGCTTTGCCAAACTTTTTTTCAATTTGAATTTCGATCGGCATGCCATGACAATCCCAGCCTGGCACATAGGCGGCATCAAAGCCAGCCAGCGTGCGCGCTTTTACAATCATGTCTTTCAAGATTTTATTCACCGCATGACCAAGGTGAATGTCGCCATTGGCATAGGGGGGGCCGTCGTGCAGGACAAATTGCGGGCGCCCCTTGCACACCTGGCGAATTTTTTGATACACCTTTTTTTGTTGCCATGCTTTGATCCATTGCGGTTCGCGCTTGGGTAGCTCAGCGCGCATTGGAAAAGAGGTGTTTAGGAGGTTAACCGGATATTTTGCAACTGGTTTTGCATCCGCTTTTTTATCGCTCATAGTGTCTGATCAGAGGAGATGAAGAATGTACGCGCATGGTCTACGTCGCGCGCAATTGCGGCGCGTAAGGTGGCAAGGTCATCATATTTTTCCTCGCCGCGCAATTTTTTCAGGAATTCAATTCGCACTAGTTTGCCATAAGCGTCGCCTTGCCAATCGAGGACATGCGCTTCGAGTACCATCCGGCCCGAATCGTCCACGGTAGGCCGTATGCCAAGGTTGGCGACGGCGGGTAATGGGTTTTGGGCTAGCCCATGCACCCGCACCGCAAAGATGCCTGAGAGCGCTAGGCGTTGGCACGCTATGCGAAAATTCAAGGTCGGAAAACCAAGCCCACGTCCCAATTTTCTGCCATGTATGACATGACCGCTAATCATATAGGCACGACCCAGCAAAACGCCGGCGCTGGCCAAATCTCCCGTTAGCAAGGCGGCCCGTACAGCAGAGCTAGAGATCCGTAGATTGCCATTGGTAATCGTGGCGATCTGCTCGACCTCAAACCCATATTGCTTGCTGGCGGCTTGCAAGGTAGCGAAATCGCCGGCCCGTTTTGCGCCATAGCGAAAGTCATCGCCGACTAAGAGCCAGCGTGTATTTAGGCCTTGTACGATGACGCGTTCGATAAAAGTCGCCGCCGCTTGACTTGCGAAAGTAGCATTGAATGGCTCAACAATCACCTGGTTCACGCCACATAGGCGTAAGGCTTCAAGCTTGTCACGCAACAGCGCAATGCGCGGCGGTGCGCTGGCCGCATTAAAAAATTCGCGTGGATGTGGCTCGAAAGTCATCACGCAAACCGGCAAGCCTCGCTGCTGAGCCTGTTCGCGCATATGCGCTAGCAACATTTGATGACCGCGATGCACACCATCAAAATTGCCAATAGTTAAGGCGCATGGTGCTTTGCTGTGCGCGTTAGCAAGGCCTCTAAACACTCTCACATTCAGTCTCTATTATGTGTCATCTATTTATGTGCTGTGACCGATTGATGATAACCATTGTTGATTGGACACTTTCGGTTGCGCAAATGACCTGACAATTGTCGCTTCGATGCCGCCATAAACCCAATTTTTGCCTATCCACTGTTTCTCGTGCTGTTTAACCGTTTAATCGAGCTATCCTGTTTTTCGGCTAGCTCAGAAGAGGAAGATAACAAGTATAGCACTGGGTACTTATTACGCTCAGGGGGAATGAATCGGCCGTCTCTGGTGTTAAAATCCGCCAATGAAAAAAATTGTGATTCTAATTTCCGGGCGCGGCAGCAATATGGAAGCAATTGTGCGTGCCTGTGAAGCGCAGCGTTGGCCTGCACGCGTTGCAGCTGTGATTGCAAATCGGGCCGATGCAACAGGTCTGAGCTTCGCGCGCTCGCAAGGGATTGCGACGGTGACGGTTGATTCAAAGACGTATCCTGAGCGCGCGTTGTTTGAAGCAGCGCTGGCTGAAGCAATTGATTCATTTACGCCAGATTTAATTGTGTTAGCGGGTTTTATGCGGGTTTTAACCGCCGCTTTCGTTGAGCGTTACGTAAACCGTATACTAAACGTCCATCCCTCATTGTTGCCGAGCTTTCGTGGCTTAAACACGCATCAGCGCGCGTTAGTTTCCGGTGTCAAAATCCATGGCGCGACGGTCCATTTCGTTAACTCAGAACTCGATGGTGGGCCGATTATTGCCCAGTCCGCCGTACCTGTAATGGCGGACGATGACGAGACAACCCTCGCCGCACGCGTCTTGGCGAGTGAACACATCCTCTATCCGCGCGTCGTACGCTGGTTTGTCGAAGACCGGCTGACGCTTGATGGCGCGCGCGTGAGATTGATACCACCTGACCCCCAATGGCTGATTGCCCCCGAAGGCTCAATATGAGAAAACTCCCTCCTTGGCTCATCGATCAAAGCGAAACACTGCTCAATGAGTTATTGAAATTTACCGGCCCGGCAGATGTCGTCACCAGCCGTTTTTTCCGCTCCCAGCCAAAGCTTGGCCATGCTGAACGTGGCTTTATTGCTGAAGCGGTGTTTGCAGTATTGCGCCGCAAACTTGAATTTGCGCATTTGGCTGAAAGCGGCAGCAACCGGCCGACTCGGCGGCTTGCACTGCTTGGGCTGATGCAAACCGTAGGACGGCAAACACTGCTGCCTTCTGTCTCTGCTGCTGAAGTAGAGTGGCTTGAGCGCGTCGCAAAAATTGATCCGGCAAGCTTGCCCCCACGGATTCAAATGAATTTGCCGGAGTGGCTTGAGACAGCGCTCAGTGAGCAACTCTCCCACAAGGGTTTTAGCGCCGATGAATACAAACAACTTGCCACTGTGCTTAACTACCCCGCGACGCTCGATTTGCGGGTCAATCCCCTTAAAGCAAGCCGCGATGAAGTGATTGCTCTGCTGGCTGAAGCTGGCATCGAAGCACAGGCGACCCCATTTGCGCCGTTTGGCGTGCGCGTGACAGGTAAACCCGCGTTAAACCGTCTGCTCGCTTTTGAGCAAGGTCACTTTGAAGTGCAAGATGAAGGCAGTCAGTTACTCTGCCATCTGGTCGCGCCTAAACGAGGTGAGATGGTGGTGGATTTTTGTGCGGGAGCGGGTGGCAAAACACTGGCGCTAGGAGCGCTGATGCGCTCTACCGGGCGTTTGTATGCTTTTGATGTAGCCGATAGGCGCCTAGCCAAACTCAAGCCCCGGCTGGCAAAAAGCGGTCTATCTAATGTCCATCCCGTGCTTCTGGATAGCGAGCACGATAGCAAGATCAAACGCCTTGCTGGCAAGATTGATCGGGTTTTGATTGATGCGCCATGCAGTGGTTTAGGCACGCTACGCCGTAATCCTGACCTTAAGTGGCGACACACGCCTGCGTCAGTGGCTGAACTGGCGCTCAAGCAAGCCTCAATTCTGGCAAGCGCGGCGCGTCTGGTTAAGCCAGGTGGACGCTTGATTTATGCCACCTGCAGCTTACTTGCGGCAGAAAATGAAGCCGTGGTTGAGGCTTTCATGGCAGCGCATCCGGGGTTTGACTTAATCCCCGCTAATGGAGTGCTTGCCGGACAGCATATCGATCTTGATACCGGGAATTATTTATCGCTGTGGCCGCACCGGCATATGACCGATGGTTTTTTTGCTGCGGTGCTTGAGCGGCGGGCTAAATAAAAGGTCATCTCGAGCTTAAATTCATCTTGGTAGATCTCCCCCGAACTTTGTGTATCGGGGGCTTTCTGTATCTGGTTGACCGATGTAGCGCGTGAGAAAGCCGTGCTTATCCCCAAAGGCAGGATATAGGGGCGGCGAATAGACGATCCCCAAACGGAACGATGTTCTCCCCGTTATACAAAACAATCCCGAGCTTAAAGTCATCTTGGCAGATATGAGCTAGCTTGCGCAGCCCTTTGAAATCACTGGCAGAGATTGAAGCGGATGCCTTAATTTCGATACCAAGCACGGCGCCTACTTCATTTTCAACCACCAGGTCTACTTCATCTTGCTCTTTATCTCGATAGTGGTGGAGCGTATACGTTTCATCGCCCCACGTGATCTGCTTCATTATTTCTGAGACAACGAAAGTCTCAAGGAGCGGACCGAATAGAGTACGGTTTTCTGCCATTCGTTCAGGTGTTGCACCTAGCATACTGGCCAGTAATCCGGCATCAAAAAAATGTAGCTTGGGCGTCTTGATGATTCGTTTAAGCTGATTGCGGAACCAAGGTTTGAGGCGATAAACAAGAAATAGTTGCTCGAAAACAGCCAAATATTTACTCGCAGTTTTGCTATCCAGGCCAAGTTGGCCCGCAATCTGGGTGAAATTGATCAATTGCCCAGAGTGGTGGGCGAGAATTTGTAGCAAACGCGGCAAAAGGTCAAATTTCTCAATCTTTGCGACGTCTCGCACATCGCGTTGCAAGAGCGCATACAGGTAATCACGCCGCCATGCTTGGCGTCGTTTTGGATTTTGACGCATAAACATTTCTGGATAACCTCCAGTCAACACGGTTTGCACAAGTGCCTGATCGATGATTATTTCTGCTGGCGGCACAAGGGCGCCGGCAAATGCATGAGCTAGGAATGCTGGCTTTTTACTGTTGATCTCAGCGAGAGAAAGGGGCAACAGTTGCACGATTTCCATGCGTCCAGCTAAGCTCTCTGGTACTGTCGGCAGAGTGAGTATATTGGCTGAGCCAGTAAGCAGAAAGCGCCCGGGTCGGCGATCATCATCAATCGCCTTTTTGATTGCGCGTAACAGCTCGGGGGCCCGTTGTACTTCATCGATAATGGCATAATCCAATTGGCGCACAAATCCGCTTGGGTCGCTGCGAACCGCAGCCAGCACGGTGTCATCATCCAGCGTAATGTAGACATGGCTGGTGCTGGCAAACTGGCGAACTAAGGTGGTTTTGCCGCACTGACGCGGGCCGTTGACCATCACCACTGGGGTGTCTTTAAGCGCCGTGAGGATGCGTTCAATGGCAAACCGCGGAATAAGGGTTAAATGAGTCCCGGCCATTTCGTATTTAAACTCCGTCTAACATGGATTTAAATTCCGTCCAATTCGGATTATAAGCCCGTCTAATTTGGATTGAAGGCTCGTCCAATCCGGATTATAACCCCCCTGTGATCGAATCATGAAGGCTCTTTTTAGTTTAAGTACATTGCTTGTTTTGACGGCATCGTTAGTGACTACAAGCGATGCTCGCATATCAGTTAGCTACATGCCACCTATAGTGCTGAAGGCGCAAGGCACGATGCAAGCTGCGTTTGTGCCACGCGATAATGTTGAGGGATTAATCGTGGCGGCTGTGCGGGGTGCGCGCAAACAAGTTCTGGTACAGGCTTATTTGCTGTCAAATAAGCGAATTATTTATGCCTTGCTTAAGGCTCATGCGCGTGGCGTCGATGTGCGCATATTAGTGGATGCCGCGCGGCTGGAAGAGGCACGCGATTCGCGCTTATCAGCGCTGGCTCAAGCGGGTATTTGGGTGCGTCGTGAAGTGAAATACCGTAATGCTCATAACAAGGTGATTGTCATCGACGCTAATAGCGCGCATCCGGTGTTGATTACAGGTAGTTTTAATTTTACGTATACGGCGCAGCAAAAAAATGCAGAGAATATGTTGATTATTCGGGATTTTCCAGCGCTTACGCGTGAATATGCCAAGAATTGGCAACGTCATGCGGATGAGGCTGTGAGGTACTAATATCGATAATACTTAAATTGCTGGCTGCGGCTAAGCGCAACTTAGCAGACTCTGAACTCGTAGAGCTATGCGAAGAAAATCAGTTGCATCACAGCTTATAAAGCTGTGATGCAACTGGCGATATTAGCGCTTCATGCCAATGGCTACCGTACGTTGACAAGCAAGCCTGGACATCATCAGATAGCCATTCAGACTTTGCCGCAGACAGTAGGGAGATGGATCAAGTGATTGTGCTAGATGCATTACGGAAACAGCGTAATCTTTTGGATTATTCGGGTGATTTGGTGCCTGAGTCAGCAGTGCAGGAACGTGTGGCAAGCGCAAAGGCATGTAGAAGCTTGGCTAAGGGCGAACAGGCCAGAGTTGATATAGAGCCGGTTGGACATGCTCCAGCATGGCCCTAAATTTCTCCACATGAAATCGATCTGAGCTTCAATGTTCAGATATTTCTGGCACGCTCTATAGATAACCCCAACTTGGAATAAAAAAGGTAGAGCAAATAAAAACTTCTGCTAAACCTTAAACCTGCGCCCCAGCATTCGGATCATTCAGATCATATTTAGGCTTAACCGGTTTAATCAGATCTTCGCGCTTAACGCCAAGCCACATGGCAATTGCGGCGGCGACAAAGACCGAGGAGTAAATCCCGAACAAAATCCCGATCGTGAGCGCTAATGAAAAAAAGTGCAGCGTCGGCCCACCAAATAACAGCATCGCTAATACCATCATCTGGGTGCTGCCATGCGTAATAATCGTGCGTGAGATGGTGCTGGTGATGGCGTGGTTAATCACCTCAATGACGGTGAGTTTGCGCGTTTTACGAAAGGTTTCACGGATCCGGTCAAAGACCACGACAGATTCATTAACCGAATAGCCTAGCACAGCAAGCACCGCAGCCAGGACTGAGAGCGAAAACTCCCACTGAAAAAAGGCAAAGAAGCCAAGAATAATAATCACATCATGCAAATTGGCAACAACGCCTGCGATTGCGTATTTCCACTCAAAGCGAAATGAGAGATAC
This sequence comes from Mycoavidus cysteinexigens, assembly GCA_031963205.1. GTDB lineage: Bacteria > Pseudomonadota > Gammaproteobacteria > Burkholderiales > Burkholderiaceae > Mycoavidus > Mycoavidus cysteinexigens_C. The sequence continues at coordinate 20,829 of JASSUB010000023.1, read as the reverse complement.
ACAATAATGCCGAGGACCACGCAGAGTAAGGCGAGTAGCCCATTGGCTGCAAGCTCTTTGCCGACTTGCGGGCCGACAAACTCAACTCGTTGTAGGCGAGCTTGCGGCGTGTGCGCACTGAGCGCATTGATGACATACTCGCTTTGCTGCGCAGATGACATCCCGGCTTTCAAGGGCAGGCGGATCAAGACGTCGCGTGAGGTGCCAAAAGTTTGCACTTGCGCATCGTGATAGCCGAGCTTGCCAAGCGTGGCGCGCACTGGCTCGAGCTGAACCTGCTGAGGGTAATTGACTTCAAGCACCGTCCCGCCGGTAAATTCAACCGACAAATGCAGTCCGCGACTGAGTAGAAAAAACACCGCAGCGATGAACGTCAGCAATGAGATTGCGTTGAAGATCAACGCACGCTGCATAAATGGGATGTCTTTGTGGATGCGAAAAAATTCCATCTTGCTCTCCGAATCAGCGTGACGTAGTGTGGTTAGCCGACGATGGGTTGACCTTTTTGCCGTCACTCAGATTGTCGGTAGATGGGAAGAGGGCGGCGGGCGTTGCCGGACGCCATATCTGACCAATTGACAGTGATTTCAGCTTACGCCGGCCACCGTACCAGAGATTGACTAAACCGCGGGCAAAGAATACGGCCGAGAACATTGACGTCAAAATACCGATGCAATGCACCACGGCAAAGCCTCGTACTGGTCCGGAGCCGAAGGCTAGTAAGGCAAGACCCGCAATCAAGGTGGTCACGTTTGAATCGAGAATGGTCGACCAGGCATGTTGAAAGCCAGAAGAAATAGCCGTTTGCGGTGATGCGCCATGACGCAGTTCTTCACGGATACGCTCGTTGATTAATACGTTCGCATCGATGGCCATACCAAGGGTGAGGGCAATCGCGGCAATGCCTGGCAGCGTCAGCGTGGCTTGCAGCATCGATAGCACGGCGATTAAGAGCAGCAGGTTAAGCGATAGGGCCAGGACTGAAACCAAGCCGAACAGCATGTAATACGCCAACATAAAGAGGGCGATAGCGGCAAAACCATAGAGTACGGAATCAAAACCTTTCTTGATATTATCCGCACCTAAACTAGGGCCGATGGTGCGCTCTTCAATGATTTCCATCGGTGCGGCCAGTGAGCCTGCGCGCAACAGCAAGGCGAGATCATTGGCTGCCGCAGTGGAAGCGGAGCCGGTGATCTGGAAATTTTCGCCAAGCTCGGATTGAATCGTGGCGACGGTCAGGACTTCGCCCTTGCCTTTTTCAAATAGCACAATCGCCATTGGCTTGCCGATGTTGTCGCGCGAGACGCTGCGCAACACGCGGCCGCCGGCTGCATCTAGGCGAATTTTAACCGCAGCGTGCTGGTGCTCATCGAAACCTGCCGCCGCATCGGTGATGCGATCGCCAGTAAAGATAATCTGTTTTTTGAGGAGTACAGGAGCGCTGTTGCCCTCGGTGAAGAGTTCAGCGCCCGCCGGCACTGGATCACGTGGATTGGGGAAGCGCGGCGCATTGGCATCGACTAAGCGAGCTTCGAGGGTTGCCGTGCGACCTATGATGTCTTTAGCTTTAGCCGTGTCTTGTACGCCCGGGAGCTCGACAATGATGCGATCCACCCCTTGTTGTTGGATCACGGGTTCAGCCACACCGAGTTCATTGACACGATTATGCAGCGTTGCGATATTCTGCTTCAGAGCGTTTTCTTGAACGGTACGCAGGGCGCTCGGAGAAAAAACGCCAATCACCTGATAGCCGTCTGCCGCTGTTTGCACGTTCCATTGCAATTCCCTGAACTTGTCTGCGAGCAAGGTGCGCGTAGCTTCGGCAGGCGCCGCAGTGGCAAAATTGATGCGGATGGTGTGCTCAACGCGGCTGATGCCGCCACTACGAATCGTGCGCTCACGCAGCAGGGTACGGATATCACTTGCGCTGGTATCGAGTTTTTTAGCGAGTGCGCCAGCCATGTCAACTTGTAATAAGAAATGCACGCCGCCACGCAAATCTAGGCCCAGATACATGGGTAGCGCGTGTAGCGCCGTCAGCCATTTAGGCGAAGCGCTTTGCAAATTTAGAGCAACAATATACGCTGGATTAGAGGACTCGTGATTGAGGGCTTTAGCAAGTAGATCCTTGGCGCGCAGTTGAGTATCTGTATCCGCTAACCGTATGCGTACACTAGCGTTATTGGCGCTGTTATCGAACGTCGTGTTAATCGCTGCAATTTGATTTAAAACGAGCGTGTCTTCTACTTTTTTTAAGACGTCATGATCAATCTTCACGGTTGCCCTGCCGCTTGAGATCTGCACTGCAGGCGTTTCACCAAAGAAATTAGGCAGTGTATATAGCAGGCCGATGGCGAGTGCCATCAACATCACGATATATTTCCACAGAGGGTAGCGGTTCATTGAGGGGCGCGGTGAGAATAAGGAAAAACACAATACACAGCCATCTGCTTAGCGCTGCATTTGATTGCAAGGCTGTCACAAAACACCTGCATAGGCAGGTGGAGTTTGTGGCAGCCTTTTGAAGCGAATGCTTTTATAGCGACTTGATCGTACCTTTAGGCAAGGTCGCCGTCACTGCATTTTTTTGTACTGTAATTTCAACACCGTCAGCAATCTCAATGTCAACATAAGCGTCGTTGACTTTGGAAACTTTGCCGAGGATACCGCCATTGGTGACGACTTCATCACCTTTTGCCATGGCTGCTAGCAAATTACGATGCTCTTTCTGCCGCTTCATTTGCGGGCGGATCATGATGAAATACAAGACAGCAAACATCGCGATGAGAGGCAAAAAGTTCATCAGACTAGATTCGATGCCGGTAGCGCCGGCGCTTGCGCCTTGAGCGAAAGCATGGGTAATAAACATGCTAAATCTCCATAAATGGGTGGTCAAAATGGTTGGGCATTCTACCATCGAGTGTGCATTTTATATACATTTGTATATAAAATGCACGGATGTTGTATGCGCGTATCACTTCGCCTCTAGTTTTAAGCAAGCATTGTTGTGACCGCCATGCTGTGCTTATGATTAGATGGCAAAAGTCTTAAGCAAATGCTTTATAACACGCCACGCGCGCGCTCTGCGTGAAATTTTTGCACAAACGCGCTAAATGTGCATGTGCCAATGGCGGTGCGCATTTCATGCATTAACTCAAGGTAATAATGCAAATTATGGAGCGTGTTGAGTCGGGCGCCCAGGATTTCGCCAACCCGATGTAAATGATGTAAATAGGCGCGTGAAAAATGGCGACAGGTATAGCAGGCACAGCTTTCGTCGAGCGGACGTGGATCGTGGCGATGCGCGGCATTCTTGATTTTTAGGTCGCCAAAGCGAGTGAAGAGCCAACCATTACGCGCGTTGCGAGTTGGCATCACACAATCGAACATATCAATTCCTGCGGCGACGCCAGCGACTAAATCTTCCGGTGTCCCCACCCCCATCAAGTAATGCGGTTTATCGGCGGGCAAGCGTGGGCCAACATGATTTAGGATGCGCTTCATTTCCTCTTTAGGCTCACCTACGGAGAGCCCGCCAATCGCATAGCCATCAAAATCCAGTTCAGTTAACCCTGCAAGCGATTCGTCGCGCAAAGCTTCATGCATGCCGCCTTGGACAATCCCAAATAATGCATTGGGGTTGTTGAGTTGCTTAAATTCGTTGATTGAACGGCGCGCCCAACGCAACGACAAGCGCATTGAGTTGGCGGCTTCCGCTTGAGTCGTGAGTACGCCGGCAGTTGCATATGGCGTACATTCATCGAATTGCATCGCGATGTCTGAATTCAGCTTGTGTTGCACTTGCATCGATACTTCAGGCGATAAAAAAAGGCGATCGCCGTTAATCGGCGAGGCAAAGGTGACCCCCTCTTCGGTAATTTTGCGTAAGGCGCCCAGGCTAAACACCTGAAAGCCGCCGGAGTCGGTAAGAATCGGTTTTTGCCAACCGATAAAGCGGTGCAAACCACCATGGGCGGCGATTGCCTCCAACCCTGGTCGTAGCCATAAATGAAACGTGTTGCCAAGAATAATTTGTGCTTCGATGCCGTCAAGCTCATGCGGTGAGAGGGACTTGACTGCGCCATAGGTGCCCACTGGCATAAAAATGGGCGTCTCAATCGTGCCGTGATTTAATTGTAGGCGGCCGCGGCGCGCATGGCCGTCGGTACTCAGTAAGTTAAAATTTAGCATGGTAGTCGAGTTAAAAACATGGCATCCCCATAGCTGAAGAAACGATATTGTTGGCTGATGGCATGCTGGTAAGCCAGGCGCACGGTGTCAACGCCGGCAAAGGCACTTACTAGCATGAGTAAAGTCGATTTAGGTAAATGAAAATTCGTCACCAGTTGATCGACTAAGCGAAAGCGATAGCCCGGCGTGATAAAGATATCTGTTTCGCCACTGCCGGCGCGGAGTAGATGGGGGCGGGCCTCTTTGGGGTCGCTGGCATGAGTCGCGGCTTCAAGTGCGCGCAGTGAGGTGGTGCCCACGGCAATCACCCGCCGTCCGGCGGCGCGCGTGTGCGCAATGGCATCGACCAGCGACTGCGGTATGTGATACCACTCGCTATGCATGCGGTGTTGCGCAAGATTTTCCGTGCGTACAGGCTGAAACGTGCCAGCGCCAACGTGCAGCGTAAGGGTGGCACGCTGTACGCCGCGCGCGTCAAGCTGGGCCAGCAGCGCTTCATCAAAATGCAAGCCGGCAGTGGGTGCCGCCACCGCGCCTGGATTGGTGGCATATACGGTCTGGTAACGGGTTGCATCCGTGGCATCGGCATCATGCGTAATATAAGGTGGCAGCGGTAACCGCCCATAGCGTTCGATGAGGCTCAGACAGTCGGCAGGAAAGTGCAGCGTATAAAAAGGCGCATAAGCATCCAATTGCGGTGGCGGCTTAGACTTATCAGCGTGAACTTCAAGCGGCTGGCCTATGGTCACGTCAAAGGCATCGGCCAGGCGTAGTGTGCTGCCTACCGTGGGGCGCTTACTGGCACGCACTTGCGCCAGCGCCGTATGCGTGCCAATAATACGCTCAATGAGTACTTCGACCTTACCGCCACTTGCCTTGTGCCCGAAAAAACGGGCTTTAAGTACTTTAGTGTCATTAAATACAAGCAGATCGCCTGCTGCAATACAAGCAGGTAATTCGGTAAAGTGTCGGTCAATACAGTGCGCTGGGGTGCGTGAATTATCGACTTCAAGCAAACGGCTTGCGCTACGATTAGCGAGGGCCGTTTGGGCAATTAATTCAGCCGGCAGTTTAAAATCGAAGTCAGAAAGTGTATACATGAAGGGGCCTAAGCCACATAAAGGCCAGGGTAGGATAGGGCATGAAGCCCAATATTGTACTTGTATCTGGTTAAAGTTCTACAGAAAAGGCGGCGATGCCGGCATCTAAAACCTTGTTAAACGAACCGCTGGCGGATGCGGCGCCTGCCGCAACGCCCGTGAGTCTCCCCAAGTCCTCTTCTGGACCTCAAGCGGACAAGCTGATTAAGCTTGGGCTGAGGCGCGCGCTTGATCTGGTCTTGCATTTGCCGTTGCGCTACGACGACGAAACAACGCTCACGGCAATTCGCGATCTGCCTCCGGGCGCAAGCGCTCAGGTTGAAGGCGTGATCACGCACCATGAAATTACGTATCGAGGGCGCCGCCAACTGTGCCTTACGTTAACGGATGAAAATGGCGATCCGCTGCTGCTGCGCTTTTTGAATTTTTACGGTTCGCAAGTCAAGCAACTTGCTGTGGGCGTGCGACTGCGTGCCCGTGGTGAGGTGCGGGATGGTTTTTTGGGGATGGAAATGGTGCATCCAGCGTATCGGATCGTCACCCAAGATGAAGCATTACCGCAAGTGCTGACGCCTATCTATCCAACCTGCGCGGGTTTAAGTCAAGCGTATCTACGCCGAGCGATCAATCATGCGCTGGCTGAGACGCCGTTGCCAGAATTGTTTCCGGATGAGTTGCATGCCGAGATTATCGCGCCGCTGCAATTGCTGCCGCTGGCGGCTGCGGTGCGCACGCTACATCATCCGCCTGCTGAGGTTGATGCCACCGCATTGCTTGAGCGTACGCATCCTGCTTGGATCCGCATCAAATTTGAAGAACTCTTAGCGCAACAATTGTCATTAAAGCGCGCTCACATGCAACGGCGCACGCGTTCAGCGCCGGCGTTAGTCGCAGGTCTTTTAGCGGCAGAGCAAACATTGGTGGCGCGCTTATTATCTGCGCTGCCGTTTGCGCTAACCTGTGCTCAGCAGCGTGTGCAAAAAGAAATTAGCATGGATTTAGCGCTGCCCCATCCAATGCAGCGGCTCTTGCAAGGCGATGTCGGCAGCGGCAAAACGGTGCTGGCAGCACTTGCGGCAGCGCAGGCAATCGACGCCGGCTATCAAGTTGCGCTGATGGTTCCCACAGAACTGCTGGCTGAGCAACATGTGCGCAAGCTACGGGGTTGGTTTGAGCCGCTTGGCATCCATCTCGTATGGTTGACCGCAAGCCTAAAAGCCAAAGAAAAACGTGCCGCATTGACGGCGGCAGCGGCTGGCGAGGCGCAGTTGATTGTGGGCACGCACGCGATCATTCAAGATAAAGTTGAGTTTGCCCGGCTTGGGCTGGTGATTATCGATGAGCAGCATCGTTTTGGTGTTGAGCAGCGGCTGGCTTTGCGGAGCAAGGCGCAGCACGAGGTTGCTGGTTTAAACTGGCAGCCCCATCAATTAATGATGAGCGCTACCCCCATCCCGCGTACGCTTGCCATGAGCTATTACGCAGATCTTGATGTGTCTACGCTAGATGAACTTCCGCCTGGCCGCCAGCCGATTGTGACGAAGTTGGTTTCACAAGCGCGGCGCGAAGAAGTGATTGGGCGCGTACGGCAAGCAGCGCTGGCTGGCCGGCAGGTATATTGGGTTTGCCCATTGATCGAAGAAAGCGAAACCTTGCAATTGCAAACGGCAGAGGATACTTTTGCGAGGTTATCTGCGGCGCTGCCTGAACTACAGATTGGCTTAGTCCATGGCCGGCTTAAGCCAGCAGACAAGGCTGAGGTGATGGCTGCCTTCAGTCGGAATGAAGTTCAGTTGTTAGTGGCCACCACGGTTATTGAAGTGGGCGTTGATATACCGAATGCATCGCTGATGGTGATTGAACATGCTGAGCGTTTTGGGCTGTCTCAGCTACACCAATTGCGCGGCCGCACCGGACGGGGAAGCACAGCTTCCGCCTGTGTTTTGTTATATGCTGGGCCATTGTCCTATACCGCGCGAGCGCGTTTAAATACATTGCGCGAAACGAATGATGGCTTTGAAATTGCGCGGCGTGATCTTGAAATCCGCGGTCCGGGTGAATTTTTGGGCGCGCGTCAATCTGGTACAGCGATGCTGCGTTTTGCCGATCTGCAGGAAGATCTCTGGCTGATTGAACCCGCTCAGCGGGCCGCTGACTATTTGCTGCGTAAGCAGCCAGATATCGTGATGCAACATTTAAAGCGCTGGTTAGAGGGGCGAGAGAACTATTTAAAAGTATGATGGATAGGGCGAAAAGATTTGACTTCTGTGCACACTGTTTTCATGCACCAGAAAATAAGCTGCGATCGTTGCCTTCACCACTCTCCCTTTCGGGAAATTCTTTTAAATGCAAAAATCCTTTATAATCTAGGGTTTTCCGTTTACGCCTCCGCGGAAAAATGATAGGGAGAGCCTGCGCTAAAAATATAAGCAGGAAAAACCAGGGGTGGTTTATTTTGGATCAATCATGAAAACATTTTCTGCTAAACCTGCTGAGGTTACGCATAAATGGTATGTGGTTGACGTGAAGGATAAGATTCTCGGTCGTGTCGCCAGTGAAGTGGCGCGCCGTTTGCGCGGTAAGCACAAACCCGAGTTCACTCCGCACGTCGATACCGGCGATTTTATCGTTATCGTCAACGCTGGTCAGTTGAAAGTCACTGGCAATAAAGCTACTGACAAAAAGTATTTTCGTCACTCGGGTTACCCGGGTGGTATTTATGAAACAACTTTCAGCAAGATGCAAGAGCGTTTCCCAGGGCGCGCGCTAGAAAAGGCCGTTAAAGGGATGTTGCCTAAAGGCCCGCTAGGGTATGCGATGATCAAGAAACTTAAGATCTATGCAAACGATTCCCACCCGCATACGGCACAGCAGCCGCAAGCCCTAGAAATCTAAAGAGACCGTTATGATTGGAAACTGGAACTATGGCACCGGCCGCCGCAAAAGTGCGGTTGCGCGCGTCTTTATTAAGCAGGGTAGCGGCGCTATCATTGTGAATGACAAGCCAATTGCGGATTATTTCTCGCGTGAAACATCGCTGATGATTGTGCGCCAGCCACTTGAGCTGACCCAACATGGCAAAACGTTTGATGTTAAAGTCAACGTAAGCGGCGGTGGCGAAACCGGCCAAGCGGGTGCGGTGCGTCATGGCATTACTCGTGCGTTAATCGATTATGATTTGACGTTAAAGCCTGCTTTGTCGAAAGCCGGCTTTGTGACCCGAGATGCCCGCGAAGTTGAGCGTAAGAAGGTTGGCTTTCATAAAGCCCGCCGTCGTAAGCAATTCTCGAAGCGTTAATTTATTTGTTGGCACGCAAGTGCTGGTGGATATTGCTCGAAAAAAGCCGCATATGCGGCTTTTTTCAAATAATCGACTTTACCTATTCTTACAGAAGCCAGCTACACTATATGCGGATTGTAATATCAGTAGCATTGTGATCGACTTGAACTGCCTTGCGGCTTTATAATGTCGGAACCCTGTTTTATTTGGAGAAAATGATGAGCGCGGCAATTGAAGTTTCTACAGCGGACATCCCTTCAGCGCCACTAATTTTTACCGATAGCGCGGCGAATAAGGTCAAGCAATTAATTGATGAAGAAGGCAATACAGCACTCAAGCTGCGCGTTTTTGTGCAAGGTGGTGGTTGCTCGGGCTTTCAATACGGTTTTACTTTTGACGAAGAAATCGGAGAAGACGATACCGTCATGGATAAAAACGGTGTTCAGCTACTGATTGATGCGATGAGCTATCAATATTTGGTAGGGGCTGAAATTGATTATAAAGATGATCTGAGTGGTGCGCAGTTTGTGATCAAAAATCCGAATGCATCGACCAGTTGCGGTTGTGGCTCTTCATTTTCTGTCTGATGCCTATCTAAGTGTTGTTTTAAATCTAAAAAAGTAATGTCTTCAACTTCTCAGGACACACGGATGGCGAATGCGATCCGTGTGTTAGCTATAGATGCAGTGCAGCAAGCGAATTCTGGTCACCCTGGCATGCCAATGGGCATGGCTGAAATTGCCGTTGCGCTTTGGCATCGTCATTTGAAACATAATCCAGCGAATCCCCATTGGCCTGACCGTGACCGCTTTGTGTTGTCAAATGGACATGGTTCAATGTTGCTGTATGCGCTGCTCCATTTGACCGGCTATGATAAGCTGCCAATCGAAGAGTTAAAACGCTTTAGGCAATTGCATAGCAAGACCCCTGGGCACCCAGAAGTCGGTATTACGCCAGGGGTAGAGACCACCACTGGCCCACTTGGACAAGGGCTCGCCAATGCAGTTGGGATGGCGCTTGCTGAGGCGCTACTGGCACAAGAATTCAATCACGACGAGATCAAAATCGTCGACCATTACACCTATGCTTTCGTTGGCGATGGTTGCCTGATGGAAGGCATTTCGCATGAAGCCTGTTCATTGGCTGGCACCTTGAAGCTCGCCAAATTGATCGTATTGTATGACGACAATGGGATCTCAATTGACGGAAACGTTGAACACTGGTTTGCGGATAATACGCCACAGCGCTTTGAAGCCTATGGCTGGCACGTTATTCGTCAAGTTGATGGACACGATGTCGAGGCGGTAGATACCGCCATTGCTGCCGCGAAAAAAGCCGGTAAGCCAACTTTGATTTGTTGCCGCACCGTGATCGGCAAGGGCGCTCCCACTAAAGCGGGGGGGCATGATGTCCACGGCGCTCCGTTAGGCGCCGTTGAGATCGCGGCCACCCGGATAGCGCTTGACTGGCCGTTTGAGCCTTTTGCCATACCTGCTGAAGTTTACGCCGCTTGGGGCGCGCGTGACCGTGGCGCTGCAGCAGAAGCTAACTGGCGCGAGCGCTTTGACGCTTATCGCGCGAAGTACCCGCAGCAAGCGCTTGAATTTATGCGCCGCATCAACGGCGAACTGCCGGCTAACTGGCCTGAGGCAACCCGCGCCTTCATCGCCGGTACATATGCCAAAGCCGAAACCATCGCGACGCGCAAAGCGTCACAGCAGACGATTGACGGCCTGGCTGCGATCCTGCCCGAATTGCTCGGCGGCTCAGCAGATTTGACCGGGTCAAATTTGACCAACTGGAAAGCTGCAATACCCGTGCGTGCGACTGAACATGGCGTGCAATTCGGCCATCATATCAATTATGGCGTGCGTGAATTCGGCATGAGCGCAGTCTTGAATGGCATTGCCTTGCATGGCGGTTATCGGCCGTTTGGTGGCACTTTCTTGACCTTTTCCGACTACAGTCGCAATGCGCTTCGTGTCGCGGCCTTAATGAAGGCGCGTTCGATCTTCGTGTTTACGCATGACTCAATCGGTTTAGGTGAAGATGGCCCGACGCATCAGCCAGTCGAGCACCTCGCCAGCCTGCGCTTGATTCCGCAGTTGGATGTGTGGCGTGCAGCCGATACCGTTGAGACCGCGGTAGCATGGGTACATGCCATTGAAAGACAAGGACCCAGTTGTCTGGTATTTAGCCGTCAGAATTTACCCTTTATTGCGCGTAGCGATGCGCAGATTGAGAACATCGCTAAAGGTGGCTATGTGCTGCGTGATTGGAATGAAGAGATCGTTGCACACAAGTTGATTCTGCTGGCTACTGGTTCAGAAGTTGAACTAGCGTTAGCGGCCATTGAGCCACTTGCGCGCGTCGGCATTGCGGCGCGTATCGTATCCATGCCTGCAACCACCGTGTTTGACCGGCAACCGGCAGATTGGCGCGAATTGGTATTACCCAAAGGGGTGATGCGGATGGCGATTGAGGCGGGCGTGAGCGATTACTGGCGCAAATACGTTGGCCTGGAAGGTGACGTGATTGGCCTTGATACGTTTGGCGAGTCAGCGCCGGCGGCAGCGCTCTTTGAGTATTTCGGTTTTACGGTAGAAAATATTGTCAAAAAGGCGCGCGCTTTGTTGAGCTAGCGGCACTGACACAATGGTTTGTGCGTATGCCAGCGCTTACTGAACAGATCGCTTGCGAGTCGGTTAATTCATAGAGTAGGCGATGGCGTACGCGCTCATTATTCACTTAGGTAATCAGGAGAGAAAAAATGACGGTTCGCGTCGCAATTAATGGCTATGGCCGGATTGGCCGCAATACGCTACGCGCATTTTATGAGGCAGGCAAAAAGCACGATCTCGAGATTGTGGCGATTAATGATCTAGGCGATGCCAAGACCAATGCTCATTTGACGCAATACGATACAACCCATCGTCAATTTCCGGGTACGGTAGAAGTCGATGGCGAAAACCTGATCGTCAATGGCGACCGGATTCGAGTGTTGGCTAATCGTAACCCAGCGGCTTTGCCATGGGGCGAACTTGGGGTCGATGTGGTGCTCGAATGCACTGGGTTTTTTACCAGCAAAGAAAAGGCCAGCGCCCATTTGCAAGGGGGCGCGAAGAAAGTCATTATTTCAGCGCCTGGCGGCAAAGATATGGATGCCACGATTGTGTATGGCGTGAACCATCAGACGCTAAAAAAAGAGCATACTGTGATTTCAAATGCATCGTGCACGACCAATTGTCTGGCCCCTTTGGTTAAGCCATTACATGACAAGATTGGGGTGCTCAACGGTTTGATGACAACCATTCATTCTTATACCAATGACCAGGTACTGACCGATGTGTATCATGAAGACCTACGGCGCGCGCGCTCGGCCACGCAGAGCATGATCCCAGCTAAAACCGGTGCTGCCGCAGCGGTTGGCTTAGTCCTACCTGAACTGAACGGCAAGCTTGATGGCTTTGCCATCCGTGTGCCGACGATCAATGTATCGATTGTGGATTTATCTTTTGTGGCAGCGCGCGACACGACAGTGGATGAGGTCAACGCAATTCTAAAAGAAGCTGCAGATGGTCCGCTCAAGGGCATCCTGGCCTACAACACATTGCCGCTAGTTTCGACAGATTTCAATCACCATCCAGCGTCATCAATTTTTGATGCAACCCTGACTAAAGTATCAGGCCGGCTGGTTAAAGTCTCGAGTTGGTATGACAATGAATGGGGCTTTTCAAATCGCATGCTAGATACAGCAGTGGCGTTTGCAAAGGCGAAGTAAACCCGTTTAAAGCTCAAGTATCCTGAATAAGTTGGCCCATCGCGGCCAACTAAACAGATGAAAATTTCTTGTGCGGGCAGTTTTCTTTACGGCATGAACCATATAAAGAAAGCGAATGCTCGTGCAGGACAAACCCCCGGCTTTTGGCAATCATCTGCTGGCGTCGCTCAATTTCAGGATCGTAAAATTCCTCGACTAAACCACAGTCGACACAAAGCAAATGATCATGATGCGTGCCTTCATTAAGTTCAAATACGGATTTACCTGATTCAAAGTTGCTGCGAATCAACAACCCGGCTTGTTCAAACTGCGTGAGCACACGATAAACGGTGGCGAGACCGATATCAAGCTCCTCGTTAAGAAGCGCGCGATACACATCTTCAGCGCTCAAATGCCGGATCTCACTGTTTTGAAAGATCTCGAGGATCTTCAGGCGTGGTAAGGTTGCTTTGAGGCCGATGCTCTTTAGATCGGAATGATTGGTCATTATTGGATATCAGTCAGGAGTAGAGAGTACAATGCGTATCTTTAATAATAATAGATTTTTGAGCCAAGCAAGGTAATTTATGACCAGTGAAAGAAGCTTCTTTTTGCAGGATGCATAAAGGGATAAGTCTTTTATAGCCTTTAGCTGGTCATCAGTTCCAACTCTCTATTTAGTCAAAGTTTTTAACATGAAATCGTTTCTTTTCACGTCCACTCGCCAACGCCGATTTGATTTGCCCCATATCATGAGGCGGTCGATGGCAATAGCGTGCGCTACGCTGTTGACGGCTTGCTCGACCTATGACAGCACAACTCAACGCATCGTCCAGCGCATTACACCCTACCAAATTACGATTGTACAGGGCAATTTTATTTCCCGCGAGGCAATTGCCAAGCTACACGCCGGCATGGGGCGAGAGCAGGTGCGCGCAGTGTTGGGTACGCCACTTGTCACCGATATGTTCCACTCAGAGCAGTGGGATTATATTTTTTACTTTAAGCGTGGCGCCAATACAGTGGTGCAGCAACGCCATTTGGTGGTTTATTTTGAGCGTGATTGCTTATTGCGTTGGGCCGGCGGCGAAGATTTCCCCTCTGAATACGAGTTGCTGGCTGAGATCGATGGCGATCGACATGCAAATACGCGTAGCAAACAAGGCGCGGCGGCTGCCTCACCCCGTGTAGGCAGCTAATGAGTGCGCTTAAAATTGCCTTGACGGGCGCTTCTGGGCGCATGGGCCGCATGCTGATTGAGACAATTCTGGCTACGCCCAGTGTACAGCTCGTGGGCGTGTACGAGCGCAGCCATAATGCGTTGGTAGGGCAAGATGCCGGGGCTTTCTTAGGTCAATCTACAGGGGTAGCCGTCTCTAATGATCTCGACGCGGTATTAGCGCCGGCTGAATACTTGATTGACTTTACACGTCCAGAAGGTACCCTCGCCAATTTGAGCCTAGCCTGTCAGTACGGGGTAAAGTTGGTGATTGGCACGACCGGGTTTACGCCCGCTCAGCACGCCGAGTTGGCCGCGGCGGCGACTAGAGTGCCGCTTGTGCTAGCGCCGAATATGAGTGTTGGCGTAAATGTGACTTTTAAGCTACTGGAGCTGGCTGCGCGTTCTTTCGCCAGCGGTTATGATATTGAAATTATTGAGGCGCATCACCGGCATAAAGTCGATGCGCCATCAGGCACTGCCCTAAAGATGGGCGAAATCGTGGCGCATGCATTGGGCCGTGACTTAGCGGAAGTGGCGGTGTATGGCCGCGAAGGGGTTACCGGAGCGCGGGACCCCGCGACGATTGGTTTTGCAACCGTGCGCGGCGGTGATATTGTGGGCGATCATACGGTGCTGTTTGCGGGCCTCGGCGAGCGCATTGAAATTACTCATAAATCATCTAGCCGCCTGAGCTATGCACAAGGTGCGCTACGGGCGGCGCATTTTTTGGCGGATAAGCCAAATGGCCTATTTGATATGCAAGATGTGCTTGGTTTGCGTTGATTAGAACGCAAGCAGTATAATTATCTACCGCGCAGCGGTTACGCTATTTCATAGAATTTCCCGGTTACTTTATTGAATCCCTTACCTGTTATGCAAGAAAAATATATTCCTACCGAAGTTGAAGCGGCGATGCAACGTCATTGGGCTCAACACAATGTATATCAGGCAAGCGAAGCGGCCCCTCGGGATAAGAAATTTTATTGCGTGTCGATGCTGCCTTACCCTTCTGGTAAGTTGCATATGGGGCATGTGCGCAACTATACAATCAATGATGTGATGGCCCGCTATCTACGGATGAAAGGCTTCAATGTATTAATGCCGATGGGCTGGGATGCATTCGGCATGCCCGCAGAAAATGCGGCGATGGCAAATGGCGTGGCGCCGGCGCAATGGACCTATGACAATATTGCCTACATGAAACAGCAAATGCAGGCGATGGGCTTGGCCATAGATTGGTCGCGCGAATTTGCAACCTGCGAGCCGGATTACTACAAATGGAATCAGTGGCTGTTTTTGAAGATGCTTGAGGCGGGCATCGTCTACAAAAAAACCGGTACCGTTAATTGGGATCCGGTTGATCAAACCGTCTTGGCGAATGAACAAGTTATCGATGGCCGCGGCTGGCGCTCAGGCGCGGTGGTTGAAAAACGTGAAATCCCAATGTACTACATGCGGATTACGCACTATGCGGGCGAGTTATTAGACGCACTCGATGACCTGGGCTGGCCAGAGCGGGTTAAGCTGATGCAGCAGAATTGGCTAGGTAAAAGTAGCGGAGTGAATATCAGCTTTCCCTATCAACTCGATGGCGAACAAAAGCTGTTACGGGTTTTTACCACGCGCGCCGATACTCTGATGGGCGTGACCTTTTGTGCGATAGCTGCCGAGCATCCGCTGGCGCTGCATTTAGCGCAAAACCGGCCAGAATTGCAGGCTTTTATTGATACCTGCAAATTAGGCGGCAGTGCCGAAGCCGATCTGGCAACTCTTGAAAAGAAAGGTGTCGCCACAGGTTTTTTCGTTCAGCATCCACTGACCGGGCAAGACATCGAAGTATGGCTGGGTAATTACGTGCTAATGAGCTACGGCGAAGGCGCGGTGATGGGGGTGCCAGCGCATGATGAGCGTGATTTTGCGTTTGCGCTTAAATATGGTCTGCCGATTAAGCAAGTGATTGCGGTCAATGCACAACCTTACTCTAATACCAACTGGGCCGATTGGTATACAGATAAAGAAAATGGCGTCTGTGTAAATAGCGGAAAATACAATGGCTTGGGCTATGAGCAGGCGGTCAAGTCGATTGTTGCTGACTTAGCTGCACTCGGTCTTGGTGAGCAACGTGTGGTATGGCGTTTGCGTGATTGGGGGATTTCGCGGCAGCGCTATTGGGGCACGCCAATTCCACTGATTCATTGCGCTGCATGTGGTGAAGTCCCTGTGCCAGAGGCGGATTTGCCGGTTGTCTTACCGGAAGATTTAGTGCCAGATGGCAGCGGCAATCCGCTGGCCAAATCAGCGGCTTTTGTGAATTGCAGTTGCCCTAAATGCGGTGCACCTGCGCGTCGCGAAACCGACACGATGGATACCTTTGTCGATTCATCCTGGTATTTCTCACGCTATACCTGTCCGGCTGCGCAAATCAATGGCCAACCGTCGATTGTCGATGCGCGCACCGAGTATTGGATGCCGATGGACCAATATATCGGTGGTATTGAGCATGCGATTTTGCATTTGCTGTATTCTCGTTTTTGGGCCAAAGTGATGCGCGATCTCGGCCTGGTGACGTTTTCTGAGCCGATAAAAAATTTACTGACACAGGGCATGGTACTCAACGAAACTTTTTATCGTGAAAATGCTGCTGGCAAACGCACCTGGTTTAACCCGGCTGAAGTAACTTTAAGCCGTGATAGTAAAGGCCGGCCTTGTGGCGCCGTGCTCAACGCAGATGGCTTACCGGTGGTCGTCGGGGGCATTGAGAAAATGTCCAAATCAAAACATAACGGCGTTGACCCACAATTATTGATTGACCAATACGGCGCAGATACGGCACGTTTGTTTATCATGTTTGCTGCGCCTCCCGAGCAACAGCTTGAATGGTCGAGTGCCGGGGTCGAGGGCGCGAGTCGCTTTTTACGCCGGCTTTGGACATTTGGTTATGCACAGGCTGAGTCGATGGCGCGTGCCACCTCTTTGAGCGTGGCCTCTAGCACCTATTTGGCGCGTTTAACTGAAGCGCAAAAGGCATTGCGCCGCGACATTCATCGCATTTTGACGCAAGCTGAATTTGATTATCAGCGCGTTCAGTACAATACCGTTGTCTCGGCTGCCATGAAAATGCTCAAGGCACTTGAAGCTGCAACCGAGGCCCAAGCGGGTGAGGCCACCGAAATGTGGGGCCTAGTGGTGCGCGAGGGATATGGCATTTTGCTGCGCGTATTGTACCCAGTGGTACCGCATATTGCCTGCACCTTGTGGGATGCGCTTGGATTTAACGCTGAATTTGGCTGCGCGCTATTAGATGCGCCTTGGCCTGAGATTGATCAGGGCGCGCTTGAGGAAAGCGAGATCGAGTTGGTGTTGCAGATCAACGGTAAGGTACGAGGTGCGCTCACCGTTGCCAAAGAGGCCTGCCGTGATGAGATCGAGCAAGCAGCGCTCGCGCATGAGGCGTTTCAGCGTTTTGCCAATGGCCAGATGCCAAAGAAAGTGGTGGTGGTGCCTGGGCGTCTTATCAATCTGGTGATTTAAAGGGCTTTTTATGTTGAGCTTAATGGGCTTTTTATGTTGAGCACTCGCGTGGCCGCTGTGCCCATCTTCTTCATCTTGATCTTGCTAGCGGCGTGTGGCTTTCAGCTTAAAGGTCAGCAGGATTACGCTTTCAAGCGCCTGTATATCGAGCCCTCTGGCACCGCCAGTCCGTCGATGATCGTGCGCGTGAAGCGGATGATTCAGACTGGCAGCGATACGGTGATCGTCGCTGCAACGCATGATGCCGATGCGATCCTGTCGGTCTCCGCCGCGCGCAATCAGCGCGCCCTAAGCTTGACGGCTCAAGGGGTGGTTGAAGAATATGAACTGGCTACGTCGGTGGTTTATGCACTCACCAGCACGGACGGCACGGTTCTGATCCCAACCAGTATGATTCGATTGAATCGTGCGATGACCTATAATGATCGGTATGCGTTGGCCAAACAAGCTGAATCTGAATTATTGTATCGCGATATGGAAAATGATGCGACGGATCAATTAATGCGTCGTTTGGCCTTGGTGCATACCCTTAAGCCTGCACAATAGCTCGATACCTGCTTGACTCAACAAAAAAATCATGCAACTGCGCGCTGATTCGCTCGCTAGCCATTTACGCAAGGAGCTTGCAAAGCTTTACATTGTATATGGCGATGAGCATCTTCTTATTCAAGAAACACTGGATGCCATTCGCGCAACTGCGCGCGCGGCAGCTCATACGGATCGCTCTATTTTTACGGTGGAGCGCGGCTTTGATTGGAGCGCGTTGCTCGGCACCAGCCAAGCCATGTCACTGTTTGGTGAGCGCCAATTGCTTGAAGTGCGCATTCCAAGCGGCAAGCCAGGCAAGGAGGGCGCCGAAGCTCTAAAGATACTCGCGGCTGCATCTCATCCTGATAGAGTGGTCTTGATTACCTTGCCTAGACTGGATGCTGCCACGCAAAAAACCGCATGGTTTACGGCTTTGCTCGCGGCCGGGGTCGCCATCCGCATTGATCGTGTTGAGCGAGCGTTGCTGCCGAACTGGATCAGCCAGCGGCTGACCGCCCAGGGCCAGCAGATACCGCCTGGTGAAGCAGGGCGGCAGGCATTGCAGTTGATTGCGGAGCGAGTCGAAGGTAACTTGCTGGCAGCGCATCAAGAAATTCAAAAACTTGGGCTGCTCTACCCTCCAGGCGAGCTTAGCGTCGAGCAAATCCGCGAGGCGGTATTAAATGTGGCTCGTTATGATGTCTTTAAGCTGAATGAGGCCATGCTCGTAGGCGATGTGCGGCGGCTCGCCACCATGTTGGATGGTTTGCGCGGCGAAGGCGAAGCTTCTATGCTGGTATTATGGGCATTAGTTGAGGAATTGCGGGTGCTGCTGCAGCTTAAGCGCGGTGTGGCCGCTGGTCGGCCGCTCAATACCCTGCTGCGTGAGCAGCGCGTATGGGGGCCGCGCGAGAAGCTCATAGGTCCTGCGTTAGCGCGCTTGAGCGAAGAAGCGCTGGTCGCGGGCTTAGCTTTTGCGGCGCGCCTAGATCGTCAAATGAAAGGGCTCACGCGTCTTTTTGCCAATGAACCGCCGCAGGCTTTGCCACCTGCGGACCTGTGGCATGGCCTCTTTGAGTTGGCTATGATGGTAGCGCTGCCGAATCAATCAAGGGTAGGCCAAAGCCGGGAATAATATGAATATTGATCACTATATGACCGATCTCGGTCAACGCGCTCGCACCGCTTCACGGGCCATGGCGCGAGCCACAACGGCGGCCAAGAATAATGCCCTAGCGACGATTGCCTCGGCGCTTGAGCAAGACATTACGGTGTTAAAAGAAGCCAATGCACGCGATTGTGCGCAGGCGCAAGAAAAAGCCTTGGATGCCGCCTTTATTGATCGCCTAACCCTGTCCGATGCAGCGCTGCGCACAATGATTGCTGGCCTGCGGCAGGTACTCTCGTTGCCAGACCCGATTGGCGAAATCAGCGAACTCAAATCCCGCCCAAGCGGCATTCAGGTTGGCCGGATGCGCGTGCCACTTGGCGTGATTGGCATCATTTATGAAGCTCGGCCGAATGTCACCATCGACGCCGCGGCACTGTGCTTGAAAGCCGGTAATGCGGTGATTTTGCGGGGGGGCTCGGAGGCGCTTAATAGCAATCTGGCGCTGGCCCGTTCAATTAGCAGCGGGCTCGCAGCCGCCGGCTTGCCGGCCGATGCCGTGCAAGTGGTCGCGACGGCTGATCGGGCTGCGGTGGGCAAATTGGCGACAATGACTGAATATATCGACGTGTTGGTACCGCGTGGCGGCAAGAGTTTGATTGAGCGCTTAATGCGTGAAGCGCGCGTGCCCATGATCAAGCACCTAGATGGTGTGTGCCATGTATACGTCGATAGTGCGGCCGACCTGACCAAGGCCCTAACAGTTTGCGACAATGCAAAGACGCAGCGCTACGGCACCTGTAACACGATGGAAACGCTATTAGTTGCCGCTAGCATAGCGGCGACCGTCCTGCCGCCGCTATGCCGGCTGTATCAGAATAAAGCCGTCGCCTTACGCGTCTGTGCTCGCAGTCGTACCGTGCTTGAGCAAGCCGGGATTGCTTCTCTGGCCGATGCAACTGAAGCAGATTGGCGTGCCGAATACCTCGCCCCTATTCTGGCGATTCGTATTGTCGATGATCTAGAGGCTGCCATTGACCATATTAATACTTATGGCTCAGCCCACACAGATGCCATCGTGACCGAGCATTATGACCATGCGCAACGCTTTTTGCGCGAAGTGGACTCGGCCAGTGTTCTGGTGAATGCTTCAACGCGGTTCGCCGATGGTTTTGAATATGGACTTGGCGCGGAAATCGGCATCTCAAACGATAAGCTGCACGCGCGCGGACCGGTTGGCTTAGAGGGTTTAACTTCGTTGAAATATATTGTGTTAGGCCACGGCGAAGGCAGGCGCTAAAAAGAAGAGAGATATTTAGTCAGGTCTGGCATAATATCCGGCCTAGTGATCCCCGATATTTATTTTTTGACGTTTGGTGTCTGACAAACTTTGCATGTTGCAAGGCCTGTCAGTTGGCGTCTTTTTTAAAAGATACTCATGCTTTGGATTAAATCGTTACATATTGTTTTTGTTGCATCGTGGTTTGCGGGCCTGGCTTACCTGCCACGGATTTATATGAATCTGGCGCAAGAAACCGAGCCGGCAGCGATCAAACGCTTGCTGATGATGGCGCGTAAGCTGTTTCGCTTTATGACGATTATTGCCATACCCGCGCTTGGCTTTGGCCTTTGGTTATGGCTGGTGGTTGGGATTGGCCTGGAAGGCCCAGGTAATGGCTGGATGCATACGAAGCTAAGCATAGTTGCGCTGCTGATTGCTTATCATATTACCTGTGGCAAGTTGCTAGCGGTCTTCGAGCAAGGACGTAATAAACGTAGCCAATGCTGGTATCGAGGGTTTAGTGAGTTGCCGGTGTTGGGCTTGCTGGCAGCCGTACTTTTAGTGGTTTTCAAACCGTTTTAAAGCGTATTGTAGCGTCGTTTCCACTGGGCCAGCCCCACCAATCCTTTGACCGTTGCATCGTAGCATCGTCTCTCAGGTTAGATCAGAGCCCCACCATCCGAGCGCGTTTCGATTCAGTTGGAATCATCGTATGGTGAGGCTATTGTGTATTTTGCGTGCCTAGAAATAACCGTAACTCCCCAGGTAGCCCAGCCTTATTCAGGACCAGAAGCAATCCGAAGTCATACAAGTTTATGTAGAAT
>JASSUB010000071.1:0-34054 GCA_031963205.1 Mycoavidus cysteinexigens | reverse complement strand
CCTGTGTGGAGCGCAACAACCCGCGATAAAGTGCTTTACTTTTGGACGGGCTCTGCTAGAGTTTATTAGGCCCAGTGGAAGCGAAGCTGTAATAAGCGACAACCAGCATGGCATGATCGTATGACAACGTATGACTGGCGTAGTCTCACGCCGTTAATTTATCACCATGTCAATCCATATAGCCGGATCGAGTAGGACATGGAACGGCGCTTGCCCCTTGCTGCTTAATTCCCGAAAACTAGACATTTTGGCGAATGGCGTTTGCTATATGTCGCTTATTACAGCTTCGCTTCCACTGGGCCTACTACTGGGGGTCCGTTTGATTTGAGTGCAATAAACGACGGTAGCGGCCTCTAGTATCCACAAGGCTTTCCACGAGCTCGCCATAGAAATACGCTTATAAATCAACAGCTTGCTGATTGCCATTTAGTAAATGCACCATTTTTGCTCCCTATCCTGCAACCCGAATGACTTCAAAAATCGATGAATCGCGCCTTGCGTAACCTTGGGGATTTTTTAGAGTGAATGAACGCTCTAGCAAACCGAAAATCGTCCATCTAAACTATTTGAGTGTGGTGTTGATTTATGGTACTCATATAGATTGATGGTGCTCATATAGATGGAAAGATTCACTTTGGACCGGAAGTGGACCCACAAGGGTTTAAACCAACTACCTTCTGACCGAAAACCACTGAGCGGATCACTGAGCGATAGTTTTTAGTCAAAGATAGAAGGGGAAAATCATGGAGCCAATAGGGAACGCATTGAACAGCCCAAGACTCATCTTGATATCGGCTCACCACTCTCTCAACGCGGCGCAAAATTTAGAAGACCTGAAGGAAAAGGAAAAATACTATGTTGAAGCGCGTCGTTTAGCGGAACAAGCGGCAAAGATCAACTCTACTGACGCTACTAAATTCAAAGCAAAACAAGACCTTGCAGCTATCTGGTTTGATTATGGGCGCTTTTTGGACATGCAGCGCCGCTTCACTGAGGCTGAAGATGCTTATCGAAAAGCGCGAGACTCCTATGTTTTGCAAGGGGGTTTTAAAGGGACAATCCACCTGTGTTATTTTCCAATCCTTTGATTCATAAGGGCGTTGTTGCATGAACGAGATTGTGAATGATTCAGACGCAAACGAACAGAAGGCGGGCCGCGCAAATGCCAAGGATAAACTGGCATTGTCGGCAACCACTGCACCGACCCTCGCACTGCCCAAAAGCGGTGGTGCAATTCACGGTATCGGCGAAAAATTTGGCGCCAATCCCGTTACCGGCACAGGCGTGTTGTCCGTGCCGATTGCCACCAGCGCAGGACGTTCAGGGTATGGACCGTCGCTGTCGCTGTCCTACAACTCCAGTACCGGCAATAGCCCGTTTGGATTCGGCTGTAGTCTGAACCTCCCATCGATCACCAGAAAGACGGACAAAGGTTTGCCGCAGTATTTCGATGCGGACGATTCCGATGTGTTCATGCTGGCTGGATCAGAAGATCTGGTGCCGGTCATGAACCAGGACAAGAGCGGAAAGTGGACACCGCACGTCGAGCCCAATCGCACGGTCAATGGCATTGCGTACGCGCTGCGGCTGTATCGGCCTCGCATCGAGGGGCAATTCGCGCGTATCGAAAGATGGACCAACCTGACTGACAGCAGCGACGTGTTCTGGCGATCCATCAGCCGTGACAACGGCACGGTCTGGTATGGCAGATCGGCTGAAAGCCGTATCGCCGACGTCGCCAACCAGCGCAAGATTTTCAGCTGGTTGATCAGCGAGAGCCATGACGACAAGGGCAATGTCATCGTTTATCGCTACAAGGCAGAAGACTCGGTCAACATCAACAACGATGCTTCCGGCAATCCGGTCAGCCGCGTGTGCGAGCACAATCGCAGCGCGGCAGGACGGACGACACAGCGCTACATCAAGTCCATCCGGTACGGCAACGCGGCGCCATATTATCCGCATCTGAAGCCCGATGCCGCCTGGCCTGTTGCCCCGGATGCGGGCGCGGCCGACGCCAGCAATGCATGGCTGTTTGAGGTCGTGTTCGACTATGGCGAACATGATGCGAACAACCCGTTGCCAACCGATGCGGGCAACTGGTTCGTCCGTCCCGATCCGTATTCGGATTACCGACCCGGTTTTGAAGTGCGCAGCTATCGGAAATGCCGCCGCGTGCTGATGTTCCATCATTTTCCGAACGAGGCGGCGGTGTCCCGCAACTGCCTGGTGCGGTCGACAGATTTCACTTATTCAGATACCGTCAATCCGTCGAATTCGATCAATCCGATCTATTCGTTCTTGATCAGGATCGGCCAGATCGGCTATCAGCGCAAGGTCGACGGAAACGGATACACTTCGTTGAGCACGCCGCCGATCGAACTGACCTATTCGATGCCGACGGTACAGGCGCAGATCGTAGATGTTGATCGCGGTGCGCTCGACAATCTGCCGGTCGGACTGTATGGCCGTGACCCGCGCAACGACAATGTCGCCAATACCTATCGCTGGGTTGACCTGCACGGCGAGGGTGTACCCGGTATCCTGAACGAACAGGGTGACGCGTGGCATTACAAGCGCAACATCAGTCCGATCCCGCAGGTGCAGGCTGATGGCAGTGAGTTGGTTACCGCGCAATTCGGTCCGAGTGAACTGGTGGCATTGCGACCCAACGTCGCATTGTCCGCCGGCGCGGAGATTGTGGATCTGGGTGGCGACGGTCAGCCTGAAGTCGTCGTCATGAGCGGGGCGACCCAGGGCTATTTCGCGCACGATGACAATGAAGGCTGGTTGCCGTTTGTCGCGTTCTTGTCGCGCACCACTCGCAACCTTGGCGACCCCAATACGCGGCTGGTCGATCTGGACGGCGACGGACTTGCCGACGTGCTGATCACCGAAGACAGCGCGCTGGTCTGGCATCAGTCGCTGGGTCGTGCTGGTTTTTCGCCTTCCATGCGGGTCGACAAGGCAAAGGACGAAGAGTCCGGTGCGCGCGTGGTGTTTGCCGACGGTACTGAAACCATCCTGCTGGCGGATATGTCCGGCGACGGTCTGGTGGATATCGTCCGGGTGCGAAACAGCGACATCTGTTACTGGCCCAATCTGGGCTTTGGCCGGTTCGGCGCGAAGGTCGCGATGGACAACGCGCCGACCTTCGACTTGCCCGAACGATTCAATCCGGCCCGTCTTCGTCTGGCCGATATCGACGGCAGCGGTACGACCGATCTGATCTATTTACATGACGGCGGTATCCAGCTGGTGTTCAACCAGTCCGGTAACGGATGGAGCCAGGTACAGGTACTGCCGGTGTTCCCACGTGTCGATGATCTGACGGGCATCACCGTGTGTGATCTGCTGGGTAACGGCACCGCCTGTCTGGTCTGGTCATCGCCGTTGCCTGCCGACACCGGCATGCCGATGCGGTATTTGAACCTGATGGGCGGCGTGAAACCACATTTGTTGATCAGATCCATCAACAACTACGGCGCGGAAACCCAGGTCACGTACGCTCCGTCGACAAAATTCTATTTGCAGGACAAGCGTGACGGCAAACCATGGATCACGAAGCTGCCGTTTCCGGTGCACGTCGTCGAGAAGGTCGAGACGTTCGACCACATCAGCGAGACCCGCTTCGTCACCCGCTACGCGTACCATCATGGGTACTACGATCGACCCGAAAGGGAATTCCGCGGCTTTGGCATGGTGGAGCAGTGGGACACCGAGGCGTATGAAGATTATGTCAAGGGCGTTGTTCATGTCGACGGCGGGCAGACGCTGGCGCCGGAACTGTATCAGCCGCCGGTGACGACGCGCAACTGGTATCACACAGGCGCCTATCTGAGTGCTGGCGATCTGTTCCGACAGTATCAGAGCGAATTCTTTCAGCAGGGCCCGATCCTGCCGCAGTCCATTTTCCCGTCCGGGCTGGACGCGATCAGTGCGGTTGAATGCACGCGCGCCCTCAAGGGGTTGCTGCTGCGTCAGGAGGTGTACAGCTACGATGGCACAGGCAGCCAGAACGTTCCGTATGCCATCACCGAAACCTGCTACGAAATGCGCCAGATGCAGCCACACCAGGGCAAGGTCAATGGCGTATTTTTCCCGGTTGGACGGGAGTCGATCAGTCTGCACCTGGAACGCAACGCGGCCGATCCGCGCGTCTCGCATGCGCTGATTCTCGACGCCGATCAATTTGGTAATCCGGTGCATACCTGCTCGGTGGTCTATGGGCGGCGCACGACCGACCCGAGCCTGCCGGCGGAAGTGACGGCGGATCAGCAAAGGATCTGGATCACCTACACGGAATCGGATTTCACCGGAGATCAGGACCAAACCGGACCACTTGACGTCCATCGGCTGCGCACGGTCTACGAAACCAGAAACTACGAAATTACCGGCATCAGCCCCGCCGCGACGTACTTCGCCCTAGATGAAATCAAAGGCATGATCGGCAGCGCAACGCCGATCGATTATGAAACGATTGCGGATGGCACTTCGAACCAGAAGCGGCTGATGTCGCAGTCACGCTTATGGTTCCTCGACAATTCGCTCAATCCGCTGCCGCTCGGCGCGTGGGACACGCTGGCGCTGACCTACCAAAGCCATACGTTGGCGTTTACGCCGAACGTGATCGCCAACCAGTATGCAGGCGGCATTGCCGATGCCGACCTGTCGGCAGCGGGCTACATCCACTCGGCTGGCGACAACAACTGGTGGATACCGTCAGGCACGGCCGTGTATCCGGCCAACCCCGCGAGCAGCTTCTACATGCCTTCCGGTTCGAAGGATGCGCTGGGCCTGGA
Organism: Mycoavidus cysteinexigens; assembly: GCA_031963205.1. GTDB lineage: Bacteria > Pseudomonadota > Gammaproteobacteria > Burkholderiales > Burkholderiaceae > Mycoavidus > Mycoavidus cysteinexigens_C. The sequence continues at coordinate 29,252 of JASSUB010000071.1, read as the reverse complement.
AACCCGTGTCACCTACGACGCCTATTTTTTGCTTGTGCAGCAGGTCGCGTCGGTCGCGGCGACATGGAACGTCAACGTGGCCGTCAACGACTACCGCGTGCTGGGACCTGTGCTACTCACCAACCCGAACGGCAATCGCGTTGCAGTCATGCAGGATGAGCTAGGCATGGTGATCCGCACGGCCGTGATGGGTAAGTCCAGCAGCACCGACGGCGACACATTGGCCGATCCGACCACGCGCATCGAATACGATCTGTTCAACTGGATGAACAACGGCAAACCCTGCTATGTACACACCTTCGCACGTGAGCAGCACGGCGCGGCCAATCCGCGCTGGCAGGAAAGCTTTGCGTATTCAAACGGTAGTGGCGCGGTCGCGATGGTGAAGGCGCAGGCGCATCCTGGCAATGCGTATGCCGTACAGCCCGACGGCACGCTTGTGCAGGTCAACGCCAATCCACGCTGGGTCGGTAACGGCCGGACCATCGTCAACAACAAGGGCAATGCGGTCAAACGCTATGAACCGTATTTCAGCACGACGTCGGATTATGAAGACGAGAAATCGTTGCGCCAGATTGGCGTAACGCCGATTCTGTACTACGATCCGGTCGGCAGAAATATTCGCACCGACTATCCCAACGGCACATTCACAACAGTCAATTTCACGGCATGGATGCAGGCGCACTACGATGCCAACGACACGGTTTTGCAAAGCCAGTGGTACGCTGAGCGCGGCAGTCCAGATCCGTCCAGTACGCCCGAACCGAAAAATAATCCGGAGCGGCGCGCGGCGGTGCTGGCGGCCAAGCATGCCAATACGCCGGCCGTCCAGCATGGCGACAGTCTAGGACGGACAGTCTACGCGGTCAGCGACTATGGGGGCGGCGTCACGGCCGGCGTGCGCAGCGCAATGGATCTCGGCAATCGCAATGCGACCGTGTTCGACCAGATAACGCGCAAGGTTGCCGAAGGATTCAACGGGATGGCGGGCGCAGCGGTTTATGGCGTCAGCGCAGAAAAAGGCAAGCGCTGGACCTTTCAGAACGTCCTGGGCGCGATGGTCAAAACATGGGACGAGTTCGGACGCCAGTTCCGCATTGAATACGACGACCTGCACCGGCCGCTTGCGACCTACGTGAAGCCGGCGGGACAAAGCGAATTGCTGTTCAACTATGTTGTCTATGGCGACCGGTTGAAACCCGCCGATGCGCTGGCGGCGAATCTGCTGGGGACCAGTTATCTGATTTACGACCAGGCCGGTTTGGTGCAGGTTCCCGCGCTCGATTTCAAGGGCAATCCGTGGCAGATCAACCGCATGCTGGCGAGCGATTATAAGAACGATCGGAACTGGTCGAGTCTGGCAACGCAGGTCGATGTGCCGTCGATCATCAGTGCGGGCAATGCCCTGCTCGACACCAGCGAAACGTTTGCCGCGTCGTCAACCTACGATGCATTGAATCGCCCGATGCGGCTGACCTTTCCCGACAGCACGGTTGTCGTGCCGACCTACGACGAATCCAGCCGGCTAGCGTCGGTGCAGGCGCAGATCCGTGGTGCCGGTGCGATGACGACCTATCTAGTGGAGCAGGATTACGATGCGAAGGGACAACGTCAGTACGCCAAGTACGGCAACAACCTGATCACCAATTATCTGTACGACGCCAGCACGTTCCGTCTGGTCAGACTAGTGACTGCGCCAACGGGCGCAACTCCGGCGAACAAGACATTGCAGAACCTCCAGTACACCTATGACCCGGTTGGCAACATCACGCAGATCAACGACAGTGCACAGCAAACCAACTATTTCAACAACGCGGTCGTCGCACCGCAGAATTTGTATGCCTATGACGCGCTCTACCAGCTGGTGAGCGCCACCGGGCGAGAACTTGCCGGGGGAATCAACGACAAGGTTTTGACCAGCAGTGACCTGGCTGCGGTCGCGCTGCCGCTGGCAAACGATACAACGGCGGTCAGAAACTATACCGAAACCTACCAGTACGATTTGCTGGGCAATATCCAGCTGCTCAAGCACACTTTCGCGGCGCAACCCGGAATCGGCAGTGGATGGACTCGCTACTACAAGTATCTGCACGATAGCAACCCTGCCGACAACACCAATCGCCTGGACCTGTGCACCTGGCCGACCGACGCCGATCCGTCCGTTCCCAGCGGCAAATTCAGTTACGACGACTACGGCAACATGACCGCCATGCCAGGCCTGCCCACGATGGATTGGGACTTCGTGGACCGGCTGAAGCACGTTGACCTCGGCGGCGGCGGACAAGTGTATTGCACATACGGCAGTGGTGGGCAGCGCGCGAGAAAGGTCATCGAGCGCATCGGCAACCTGAAACTGGAATGGATCTATCTGGGTGCACTAACGATTTTCAGACGACGGAAACTTGATACCGATGCCAAGTATTTCGAGCGGCAAACTATCGAGATCAACGACAGCACCGGACGTATTGCGCAGGTCGACACGAAACTCATGGACGATCAGAACGATGATCCGGCGAATCCGTTGAACGTATCGCTGACGCGCTACCAATATACCAACCACCTCGGATCGGCCGTTCTCGAAACCAACCAGAACGGTGCGCCGATATCGTACGAGGAATATCACCCGTTTGGCACCACGTCGTACGTGTCAGGCAAATCGGGCGTCGACATCAGCCTGAAGCGCTACCGGTTCAGTGGCAAGGAACGGGACGCCGAGACCGGACTTTACTATTTCGGGGCCAGGTATATGGCACCGTGGCTTGGGCGATGGGTCAGCGCGGACACTGTCGGATTCACCAACAGTACGAATCTGTTCCGGTACTGCTCCAACAATCCTGTGATGATGCACGACCCGTCCGGCAACGACGACAAGCCGCTCAACAAGGCCGGTGAGGTCAGCTGGGAAATTCCAAAGTCGGTGTTCAAGAACGCCAAGGGGAAAAAGCTGAAGGATGACCAGGCTATCTCCAACTTCAAGACCTGGATGAAGAATGCCCACCCGGATATCAAGTACAAGGAAGACTCCGTCACCATTCGCTGGGTGCGTCGGGAAAAGGACGGCAAGAGCACCCAGGTCGCCGTGTTCAATGCCGACTGGCAGCAGGCAGACGGCAAATTGCTGTTACCCAAGGCAGGCGAACCAGGCTATGTGACCTCCTGGAGTACGCAGGAGAAGGCAGAGTATTCGACGCCTGGTGATCCCAAAACACGCACGACGGAAAACGAGCACGTCGCGACACGGGCTGGCGAAAAAATGACGGGTGGTGACCCGGACCGCGCGGACTCCGGCAGCACGCCGACGGTGCGTTCGACCCGCCAGGTATCGCTGGACAAGACCAAGGCGGACAACCTGCAGACCAAAGCACTGGAAAACAAGGTCAATGCGGGCGGGGCGGTGAACCATACGGAAGACGTCACGATGGCCGGCAACGAACACTTCCATCAGGCGAACGATGCAAACGGCCGTCCGATCCGACCCGGGTCTATCAACCGGGGAACTTTGGCCGGAACCGGGTACAAATTTGAAGAGGAACGGCTGGACGAAGTCGCCGGCAAACTACCGGCACCGCCCAGTACACTGAGTGCGCTACCGGGCGGCGGTGGCGGCGCGGGCAGCTGGATGCAACGGGCCGGAAACTTTGGCAAATCGACCACGACAACGCTTGCCCGCGGACTGGTGCCGAGCTTCGCGGAAATGGAAGACATGGTGCCGTTTATCGGACCGATGATCGCTGCGGCGACCACCGCCGTAGGCGTGAGTGCGCCGGCGTCGGTCTACGCGGTGGTGGATGCGATTGCAGCGGCGCCGACAAGTTTTGCTGCGGCGGTTACCGCACCGGCGATCGGCGGCGCAATTGTCGGCAATCTGGTCGAGGAAAAATATGGCGTCGGTGCTGCTGTTCTGTCCGCCGCCGCGACCGGTGCAATTATCGGCACGTTCATTCCGATTCCAGGCGTCAGTACGCTGGCCGGCGCGGCGATCGGAGCAGGTATCGGATTGATTGGCTATGGAATAAGCAAACTGTTTTGATCTCAGCCCTCGCGTGGTGAATTCTGGGCGGGTGCGCATAGGCGTGTGCCGGCACGCATGCTGGAACGCGACACCCTGGTCCACAACTTTGCCGAAGGAGTATTTTCGATGAAAAATTACAGAGTAGATGGTCGCGTTACGAGCAAAAGCAACCAAACTGGCCTGGCCGATCTGCGCGTTGAGGCGTGGGATCAGGAATTGATCTTCAATGAACTGGTCGCCAGTGCCGTGACGGCAAGCGATGGCACCTTCACCATCACGTTTACGCAGACCCTGCTGGACAGGCTGTTTTTCGATCGCGCACCGCTGCTGTTTTTCAAGATCTATCGTGGCGATATACTGATTACCAATACCCGCAATCAGCTGCTCTGGGATCTGCGCTGCGCCGATGTCAGCATCGTGATCGAAGTCGATGAAACGGTAGGCACGCCGCCGCAAGGCAAGGGGAGTTGCCGTGTTTATGGCACGATTCGCGACGCGAACGGCAATCCGTTGGCGGCATCGACCGTGCAGGCGTTCGCGCGCACCCTGCGCAATCTGACGCCGGTCGGTGCTGCCACGAGCGAAGCGGACGGCAGCTACAGCATCAGCTACGACCGCGTGATCGTGAACGGACGTCCGATGGACGATCTGCAGCTGAAAGTGCTGGACGCTGCTGGCAAGCTGCTGGTTGAATCGGCAATTCAATTCCAGGTGCCCGCGCAGTGCAAACTTGACCTCATGACCGACGGCGCGACCTATGCCGGACCGTCGCAATGGGAAACGCTGACTGCTGCGATCGATGCGCAGCTGGACGGCGTTGCCCCGGTCGACCTGCAGGAGAACAATCAATATCAGGATATTACCTTCCTTGCAAGCGAACTCAAGAGCGACCGGCTGACGATCGGCACTTGGGTGGCCTGCTGGCATCTGAGCGCAAAATGCCAGGCGGATGGCACGCCGCTCGCGCCAGAAATATTTTTTGCCTTCCTCCGCCAGGGACAGCCGTCCATCCTGTCGGCGACCCTGCTCGATGATATTGCGCATCCGGACCTGATGCTGCTGCTCCAGGAAAAAATCCTGACTTTCATCAGCGGACTGCCCGCTGACACACAGCAAACGCTGCTCTCCGGTGCGGTCGACAATCAACTCGTTCCGCTGTCGGTGCGCACCAACATGGCTGCGACCATGCAGATGCTCGTAAAGATCAAGGCCGTGTATGCCGGCCAGATCACCATTGGCGGTGGCAAGGGAACTGTCAACGATTTGCTGACTCTGACGCCTGCCGCGGCGGCGAACCGCGATCAGTTCGTCACCGCGCTGAACGATTTTGTCGGACCGATGAGCGCGTTCTGGAAGCAGGTGGAAACTGACAAGGTCTATCCGCCGGACGTGCTGGCGCAGGTCAAGCTGTCGTTCGAGGTCGGTTCGCTCACCCGCAACCATGTGCCGCTGGTCGGCGTGCTGGTGAACCAGTTCAACACAGGGACATTGAAATTCAAGAGCGATCTGGCCCGTAAAAGCGTCAACGACTGGGTCACCCTGTTCAAAAACAACGGACCTGACGGCAAGCCGATTGGCGTCCCGGCCAATACCGATGGCACGACGGATTCGGAGCGCTACCGGAATTTCGCCGCAATACTGGTGCGCCAGCTGGCCGGGTCTTACCCCACTACGGCGTTCGCGGCCAATCTCGGCCGTGCGAGTGGGACGAACCTGATGATGACGCATGCGGAGGTGCTGACCTTCCTGAACAATAACCCGAAATTCGAGCTCGACCGGTATCGCATTGACCACTACGTCGCACAGAATCCGGGCGCACTCAACGGCATCAAGGAGCCAACCGCGATGCTTGCCGATCTGAAGCAGGTCCAGCGCGTATTCAAACTCGCGCCCAGCTATGTCGGCACGTCGCTGTTGATGGGCAAGCAGATCACGTCAGCGCAAAAGGTTTATTTCATGGGGCAGTCGCAGTTTGTCACGTCTGTCACCGGCGAGCAGATCAACAAATTGCAGGCTAAATCCATCTACCGCAAGGCGGAAAACGCCTATGCGATGGCGCTGTACTACTACGGCAATTTCAATGCCGGCATCATTGGCGTCACACCGCTCGGACTTGGCCAGCCATCGATGTCGCAGGATACCGAAAACCAGATCAAGGCCATATCTAACCTGCAGACGCTGTTTGGCACCATGGACTATTGCGAGTGCACGGAATGTCGCGCGATCGACAGCCCAGCGGCATATTTCGTTGATGTGCTGCGGTTCCTGGGTGAACGGCGAACGCAGGGCACAACCATCAACGCCGGCAAAAGCGTGCGCGATGTATTACTCGAACGGCGGCCCGATCTCGGTGAAATCGAACTGAGCTGCGAAAACACCAATACCGCTATACCGTATATCGATCTGGTCAACGAAATTCTGGAGGACGTGGTCGCACCGCCGGTGCCGGTGGTGCTGAACGACAGCATCGAAGCGCAGTTGGTGGATGGCCCGATCCAGCTGGTGGTCCTGAATGAATTCAACGCCAAGTCAGTACCTATCGGCAGTGACGCGCAGGTCTATGCGAAGAACAGTCGCGATGACTGGGCCGTGCGCGACGACCAGCAGTCCTACAAGATTTACAAGAACGGGGCCAACCTGGAGTTGCTGCCGACGCGGCAGAGTTCGCTGCCGGCGGACGCGTTGCGCGCCAATCCGCAATACACCAACGGCGCCGCCTACGACACGCTGGCCAAGGAGGTCTACCCGTTCAATCTGCCATTCAATCTCTGGCTGGCGCAGACACGGGCACAACTGGCCCAGCTCGGTGTGCCCCATCCCCAATTGCTTGAACTGCTGCAGCAGACGACTGCGACGGCGGCATCACCAACGCAGGTGCAGTTGGATTGCGCCTGGCTTGGCGTCAGCGACAGCGAATACCAGGTGCTGACCGGCACCATGTTCGGCAAGAATTCGTGGGATTACTGGGGACTGGCGCAATCCGGCAACAGCATCCCGAATCCTGATACGCCAACCGATTCGACCACCAATATCAGCGGCGCGTGGATTGATGTTCTGTCCCATGTGGATGTGATGCTCAATCGCGCCGAGCTGACCTATACCGATCTGCTCCAGTTGCTGGATACGCGTTACGTCAATCCGCAAGGCGCCGTGATCATCAACGTGAACGCGGATACCAACACCGCCGACTGCGATACCTCGACATTTGACATCCAGGGATTGACGCAGGACACGCTGGATCGCATGCACCGCTTTGTGCGGCTATGGAGGATTCTGGGTTGCAGCATGTGGGACCTGGACCGCATGCTGCCGAACGTGTCGCCGTCACCGACCGGCATGGACAAACGCATCAACGATGCGGCGCTGCATACGCTCAACTATTGCAGCCGACTGCAGGGCGCACTCGACCTGGATTGGCAAAATCTGTTCAGTCTGTACAACGGCATTGACACTTATGCCTACCAAAATTATGCGCAGGATGCAACACCACCGGTCCAGACGCTGTATCAGAAGCTGTTTCTGAACAAGCTGGTCGACGCTGTCGCGACGTTCCCGGCTGCACCATCGGGGCTGACCGGCACGATCGAAAGTCTGGTGCCAGGCATCCTGGCTGCACTGCAGCTCAACGAGAGTGATCTGGCGCTGATTCTGACCGACATCGGCAAGACGAGCACCGATAATCTGACCGCCGATGTGTTGAACAGGATCTACCGCATTCCGACGCTGGCGCAGGCGATGGGCATGAGCGTCGACTCCTTTTTGCGTCTAAAGGGACTGTGGGCGCAGGATCCCTTCAGCGGTCCGGACGCCACCTGGCGGTTCTGGCAGGTGGTGCAGCAGGTCAATGCCTCCAAATTCAGCGTGCAGCAAATCGACTACCTGCTGCGCAATAATTTTGATGTCAATTCAGGCATTACACTGCAAGATTCGACCATCGCTTCTCTGTCGCTCGATCTGCGCACCGGGATGCAGAAAATCTTCAATGATCTTCAGATGCAATCCGATGATACGCCAACGAGCTATGTCAAACGCAAACTCGGCTCGCTGTCGACACTCAGCCTGGATGCCGACCAGACCAGTGTGCTGGCCATTATTGCCGACACATTCAGTGGCGCCGCCGCGCAACGTACGATGCTGATCACGCGTTACTTTACCGGGGTCTTCAGCAATATGGCGGCGGCGCAGACCGAATTGGCCGCACTTACGCCGGGCCTGAGTCTTGCCGACCGGCAAACTGCCGTCGATGCGCGATTTGCCTACGTTCAGCCGAGGCTGCAGGCCTATCTGCTGACGACCCAGAAGCTGTCGATGATTGCCCAGACGGTTGCGACCGACCTGAACAGTAGCGTTCCAATCAGTTCGGCGCTGCTAAGCGGGGTGAACCTGCCGGGCACCAGCATGACGCTGATGCAGGCGCTGGACGACGACAGACTGATTGCCAAGACTGCCAGCGACAACTATAAATATACGCTCGACCAGACCAACTTTCTGAACATCTACAAGGCCGCCGTGCTGCTGTACAAGGCGCTGATGGTGACGGGTAATATCGGCATGCAGTTGACCGAGCTGAACTGGTGGCTGGTACCGGGCAATGCCGGCAAGGTCGGCTGGATGCAGGCGCAGGATTTCCCGGTCGACGCGTCTGCGCCGATCAGTCTGACGAAATGGATTGCGCTGCAAACGCTGTTTACCTTCAAAGCCGGCTTGCCGTTCTCCGACACCACCGTCTTCGATTTCCTGAATGCGGTGTTCGATACCACGATCACCAGCAGTCAGAATATCGGCACGCTGTCGACCATCACGGGATGGCCGGTCGACGACATCACCTCGCTGGTCCATGCGTTCTACTGGCTGAACACGGCGCCAGCCGTGGACGTGATCAAGCAGCAGTTTGCCAATCCTGCCAGCCTTGCCCGACTGGCGGACGGCATGAAGGTCATCACCAACCTGGGCATCAAGGCTGTGCGGGCCATCAGCTGGGCCGTTTCCAGTCCGGACAGCACCATCGCCGACAGCATCAAGCAGGCCATCAAGTCGCGCTACGATCTGGTGCAATGGCAGACCATCATCACGCCGCTGCAGGACGATCTGCGCCAACGCAAATGCGCCGCGTTGGTTTCCTGGTTGCTGGCGCATCCAAACCAGTCTCTCGGACAATACTGGATGACCAACGACGATCTGTATGCCTACTTCCTGATCGACGTGCAGATGTGTTCGTGCATGCTGACGTCGCGCCTGAAGCAAGCCATCGCCTCGGCCCAGCAGTTTGTGCAGCGCTGCCTGCTTGATCTTGAGCAGGATCTGATCGCAAGCACCGCACTGGACGACAAGTGGAACCAGTGGAGGTGGATGAAACTGTACCGTCTATGGCAGGCCAACCGTGAAGTCTTCCTTTACCCGGAGAACTGGCTCCGGCCTGAATTGCGCACGGACAAATCGCCGTTCTTCGAAGACATGATGAACGAGCTGTCGCAAAACGATGCGACAGCGGATACGGCGCTGACCGCCTACCAGAACTACCTGGACAAGCTGGAGCAGGTCTCGAACCTGGAAATCCGGGCGATGTTCAATCAAACCCTCAGCGCTGATAAATCGACCATGCACGTATTTGGCCGGTCGCGTTCATCGTCTGGACCGGACTACTATTATCGTCAGCGCATCAACGGGGCGCGCTGGCGGGCATGGCAGAAGGTCGATATCGACATTGCCGGAGACCAGCTGGTCTCCATGATGCAGAACAATCGTCTGTACTTGGCCTGGCCACAATTTCTGGACAAGGCTGACGATCCTTCCAGTTCACCCGTGCCTTCGCAGTCTTCGCGGAGCGCGGCGGTGCCGGCCCCTACGCGGTACTATGAAATCCGCATGTTTTGGAGCGAGCTGAAGCAGGACAAATGGTCGCCGAAAGTGTTGAGCAATAAGCCCTATGTGGTCTATCAGTCCCAGACCGGCGGCGACAACAGAAGCTTCGTTGACTTCCGGGTCCGGTTTAATCCAAACACCCAGATCCGCGTTTATGCGTCGTCCTCGCCGGCCAACTCTGCGCCGACCAGCTACTACCTGTTCGACAAGATCGGACGCAGCCTGCTGGTGGAAAACGCGCCGAACTATGAACATCTGATCGCAGCGCCGCAAAGCCACTATCAGAACAACATGATGGTGCACGATACCTCGTCCCAGTTCTTTTACTACGACGTGGTGGATGAATCCGGCAAGCCGCACAATGTCGGCGCGAACCAGAACGCGCCCAGCGTGTGCCTGCTCAATAAAATTCCTTCATCGCGCATGTATACGGTCATCGACTCGCAGGCGCAGGGATTTCAGTCGACCGGCATGTTTGCGACCTGGAACCAGACCCACACCTACACTGTCGACTACATCTGGCTCGACTACATCTGGCAGGACACGCAGATCTACTATTCTGGTGTATGGCACGAGCATCAGGTCAGGCAGTTCAACTATTGCATTCACTATCATCCGTTCGTTGAACTGTTCATCCGCGAGCTGAACATTTTTGGTCTGTCGGGTCTGCTGAACCGGCAGATTCAGATTGCCCCGTCCAGTATTCCGAACGCTCCGACCCTGTTCGATTTTTCCAGTTACCAGCCGACAGGTTACGTGATGAAAAACTACCGGCAGCCAGACGGAACCTACACGTTCCCGGTTGAGGATGTCGATTTCAATTACACTGGCGCATATTCGATCTATAACTGGGAACTGTTTTTCCATGTCCCGAATTACATCGCCAACAAGCTGGCGACCAATCAGCGGTTTGAGGAAGCCCTGCAATGGTATCAGTACATTTTCGATCCGACCAACACCGACAACACCGTGCAGGATCCGGACACGCCGCAACAGAAATTCTGGATCACTAAGCCGTTTTATGAAACGACCAAGGAAGACTATTATGCACAGCGCATCCAGAACATGATGCTGGCGATCGCGCGCGGTGACACTGCACTGGCCAAGCAGGTCGAGGAATGGCGCGACAATCCGTTCGATCCGCATCTAATCGCGCAAATGCGCATAGTTGCGTATCAAAAGTATGTGCTGATGTCCTACATCCAGACATTGATTTCATGGGGTGATCAGCTTTTCAGGCAGGACACGATCGAAACCATCAATGAAGCGACGCAGCTGTACGTTCTGGCGCAGAATGTGCTGGGCCCGAGGCCGAAGAGCATTCCACGTTCAGTGCCGAATCCGATTAAAACGTTCTACCAGTTGCAAAACGAGATCGACACCTTCGGCAATGCATTGACCGAAGTTGAGAATCTGTTGCCGGTACCATCTTCGGGCAGCAGCATGGGTGCCAGCGGTCCCGAGTTGCCTTATTTGAATGTCTTGTATTTCTGCATCCCGAACAACCAGAATATGCTGTCGCTTTGGGACACCGTAGCGGACCGCCTCTACAAGATCCGTCACTGCATGAATATCCAAGGCATTGTGCAGCAGCTGCCGCTTTTCGAACCACCCATCAATCCTGGAATGATCATTCAGGCCATGGCCACAGGACTGGACTTGAGTTCAGTACTGGCCGACATGAATGCGCCGATGCCGCTGTATCGATTCACCTTCGTTGTCCAGAAGGCTCAGGAAGTATGCGCCGCGGTGCAGTCACTTGGTACGGCCTTGCTGCAGGCGCTTGAAAAACGTGATGCGGAAGCGTTTGCGCAGCTGCGGTCCAGCAACGAAAAAACCATGCTTGGACTGATTGGTAAAGTGAAACAGGCGCAGGTCGACGAGGCGCAGAAAAACCTTGATGCTGCCAATGCTGCGCTGGCGGTATCTCAAGTCAAGGCCGACTACTACCAAAAACTGATCAGCGATGGCTGGAGCGCCGGCGAATTCATTGCCTTCAGCCTGAACACCGCGTCGACGGCGATGGATGCGAGGATTGCTGCAGGTTATATTTTGTCAGGTGGATTAAAACTGATTCCACAGTTCCTGGCTGGTGCGGCAGGTTTTGGCGGCAGTCCAACCGTCAATGCAAGCATGGGTGGCCAGCAGATCGGCGATGGAGCGGAAATGGCCATCAAGACGCTGGAATCGATCGCGTCCGCGTTTCAGAAAGGGGCGAGCCTTGCCGCCACGGTGGCGGAATATGAGAGACGTGCCGACGAATGGAGCTTCCAGCAAAATCTGGCCAATGCGGAACTAGCCAACCTGAATCAACAGATACTGGCCGCCACGATACGATTGCAGATCGCCAATCAGGAACTGAGCAATCATGATCAGCAGATCACCAACCAGGGCAAGGAAGACGATTTCCTGCATTCGAAATTCACCAATAAGGAACTGTACGACTGGATGCTGTCTGTGATTTCGACCGTGTACTTCCAGAGCTATCAATTGTCGTATGACATGGCCAAGCGGGCAGAGCGCTGCTATCGCTATGAACTGGGCCTGTCGAATTCCAACTTCATCCAGTTCGGGTACTGGGATAACCTGCATCAGGGCCTGCTGGCCGGCGACCGTCTGCAATACGACCTGAAGCGTCTCGAGATGGCCTATTACGAGCAGAACGAGCGTGACTATGAGCTGACCAAGCACGTTTCGCTGCTGCAGCTTGATCCGTCGGCGCTGCTGTCGCTGCGCCAGAACGGTTCGTGCATCGTCAACATTCCTGAGACATATTTTGATATGGATTATCCGGGACAGTATTTCCGGCGCATCAAAACGGTCGCCTTGACGATTCCATGCGTGGTTGGTCCTTACACGACCGTTGCCTGCACGTTGACCATGTCGAATAACAGCCTGCGCACCACCTCAAATCTGCGTAGAGGCAAATACGATCGCGATACGACGATTGATGATCCGCGTTTCCGCGACGAGATCGCCGGCATACAATCGATCGCCACCAGTACGGCGCAGCACGACCAGGGACTGTTTGAGCTGAATTTCCACGATGATCGCTATTTGCCGTTTGAAGGCGCGGGCGCGATCAGTTCGTGGCAGCTCAAGCTCAATCCAGAGTTCTTGACATTCGACTACTCAACCATTTCCGACGTCATCGTGCACATCAGCTACACGGCGCGTGAAGGCGGCGATGCGCTGCGTGCTGCGGTGCTGGACAGCTTCAACAAGCGCGTCAACGCGATAGCGCTGGCCGCCGGTCGTACCGGTCTGCATCGTCTGTTCGATCTGAAACGTGAATTCCCGGATCAATGGTATCAATTCCTGAATCCGACAAGTGCCAGCGACGACCAGGCGTTGGTGTTGAACGGTCTGATATCTCGCCTGCCGTATTTCACGCAGCACTTCACCAATATCAAGGTGACCAGCGTCGAATTCGCCGCGCAGATGATCGACGGCGCGACATACAAGGTACAGGTTTCTGCGCTGGGAACCGATCCCGCATCATTGCTGAAGCTTGCGCCGGACGGCGCCTACGCCGGACTGGATCTCGCGTCGAAACAGATGGCCAGTGGCGGGATTGCGCTGGGCGACTGGACGATCAAGATCCAGGCGGCCGGGGCAGCTGATTTCAAATCCTTGCCGGCCAACGCGATATCCGAACTGTTCATGAATATCAACTATACGATTGCCTGAATGCGGCAAGAAGGAAGGGGAAGCGATGCTCACACCAACGCAAATCGATCAGCTGGTCACCCGCATCGTGGGCCGCTGCGACCCGGACAAGGTTTATCTATTCGGCCAAGTGGGAGCGAAGCTACAATTTGACGACATTTGAGAATTCGCTCACTGAAAAATAGCGATATGATTATCCCTCAATCTCCTGTGCCATCTGGCGCGCAGCAGGTAGGTAGCGATACAATGTGGAGGGTCCGACACCGAGCCTGCGCGCTATATGATCTCAGGGTCAGTCAGCAGCGCACGCGCTTGCTTCAAATCTTTCTCTGTTAGGAGAGTGTTTCATTCCGGGGGCTGGCGTTTTGTTGAGTAGACCCGGGGAGTTTCGCCCCGAGTCTCTCGCAGATCCGTACGTGAGACTCTCGCCTCATACGGCTCCTGTCATCCAACCCTACCTCCCCATACCTGCCAGTAGTGAAACATCCGTGGACATTCGTTCTTCATCTTGCTGAGCCACTCCGCACTGCGCTGCTTGTGCCGCAACAATGTTTTGTATTTCCTTCTAGCCCATTTCTCAAGCCGACGATCCATATACTGAAAGAGCTTATGCATTGCCGTTTTATAGAACGCGCCATAGTAATTCCACCACCCCCGGGTCGTTGAGTTGCATTGCTGCGCCAAATCAGCTAGCGTTTTCGGCGTTTGTCGGTGAAGCTTCCACCCTCGCACGGTCTGTCGCATACGCGTCAAGGCGTCATTGCTCACCCCCGGCAGGAAGCTGGTAAATAGCCGGCCTTGCTTGCCCTGAGCCCTCCTCGGCATAAACGTAAAGCCGAGGAATGTGAACTGCACATGCGGATAGGCCTCGGTGCGACTACTGTCCTTGCAATACACTATCTTTGATTTCTCAGGATGCATCGTCAATCCACACTCCTCCAGCCTAGACGCGATGGATTGCATCACGAATGCTGCCTGCCTTTGGTTACGGCAGTGAACCACCGCATCATCAGCATAGCGGGCGAAAGGATATTGAGGGTAGGTACGCTGCATCCAACGATCGAACGTATAATGCATGAACAGATTCATCAGGATCGGGCTGACCACTCCGCCTTGCGGAACGCCCCGCGCCCGTGGCAACAGGGTTCCGTCCGTAGTCTCAAACGGCGCAGTTAGCCACCGCTCGATGTACAGTAGGATCCAGTCTTCTCTGACGTGGCTCCGCACTGCCTTCATCAACAATGTGTGATCGATCTGGTCGAACGCCGCTTTGATATCAAACTCAGCAATCCAGTCGTACTGCCAGCAACGTTTTCGCGTCACGGCAATCGCCTGTTTGGCCGACTTGCCCGGTCGATATCCATAGGAATCTGGATGAAATACCGGATCGATTGTCGGCTCGATCATGAGCTTGACCACCGTCTGGGCGATTCTGTCAGAAACAGTGGGGACGGTCATCGTTAACTACACAGGTGCCCAACCATCATTTGGGATTGGCAGAGGTCTGTCATCCATATCATCCACTCAGGGGTCAACGCTTTCCAGTACTGAAGACGCGTCGCGTTGCAGGAATCGATACATTGATTCTTGCCCATGTAGAGCGAGGAAGCTTCAGCATTGCGCGTGAATGGACCGACTGGGGTACACCATCGGCTAATAATAGCCAAGAAACTACTGCACATTGAGGTAGGTCGTCAATAGTGGACGCCATAAATAAATTTTATGCCATGGGTTGTTGTTGATAAAAGTGTTGTGCAAAGATAGCGGGAGGTAGATATCCAATCCTGGAATGCCTACGTTGTCGGTTATAAAAAAGTTCTATATATTCGGTAATGTCGTTGCGAGCGTGCTCACGAGTCAAGTATCGTTGGTGATGGACAAGCTCATTTTTAAGTGAGCCCCAAAAACTTTCCATGGGGGCATTATCATAACAATTGCCGCGGCGACTCATAGAGGGTTGCATTTTGAATTGTCGTAACAAACCTTGGTACTCATACGAGCAATACTGGCTTCCCCGATCGGAATGGTGAATCAGCCCTGCAGCAGGCCGTTTCGCAGCAATAGCCCGAAACAGCGCTTGGCTGACTAAAGAGGTAGTCATGCGATCACTCATCGCATAGCCAACGATTTCGCAAGTAAATAGATCTTTGATCGCCGCTAAGTAAAGCCAGCCCTCATCCGTCGGCAAGTACGTGATGTCCGTCAACCACACTTGATTGGGGCGGCTTGCTTCGAACTTTTGATTCAGCACATTTTCAGCGATCGGCAGCTTGTGTCTAGAGTCCGTCGTGGATATAAATCGGCGTTTTTGTTTGGCTCTAATTCCCAGTTGGTTACGTAAACGCTTGAGTCTTCCAAGACCTACCATCAGGCCACTTTCATTGAGTTCGCGATGGAGTCGCAACGCTCCATAAACACCCCGTGTACGCTCATGCGCAACCTTAATCTCTATCTCTAAACGCGCGTTCTCCCGAGCGCGCAATGAGGGCTCTCGATTCAGCCACATCAGGTAGCCGCTCTTGGATACTTCCAATACTCGGCATAGCATGGCCAGTGTATATTCGTGCCGTTCTTGGGGCAGACGCAGAATTCGGACAAAATAGTACGCTAAGCTTTTTAAGGTGGATAAAATAATTCCAAAGTAAAGCCTGTGGGGGGCCTCCTAAACATCGGAACGAATAGGTGGATTTTCAATGCCCACAATAGCGTTATCGGCATCAATTTTTCTGCTGCGGGGGAGAGCTTAAAGCGGCACCCCTTGCACGCATAATTGTTTGCCGAGTCGTCTTGAATTCGCGCGCGATTGCGGCAATGTTAACACCCGCATCGAGCCGCTCTATGACCATAGCACGCTGTGCAGCATTGAGTGTCGGTGGTCTGCCAAACTGTTTGCCAGCGACTCTAGCGCGATGGATTCCTGATTGTGTCCGTTCAATCAGCAAGTCACGTTCGAATTCAGCCACAGCGGCGATCACCTGCATGGTCATCTTGCCTGCCGGACTGGTTAGATCAACACCACCTAGCGCAAGACAGTGCACGCGCACGCCTGAGATGGTGAGTTGCTCGACAGTTGCCCGAACATCCATCGCATTGCGGCCCAGTCGATCAAGCTTGGTCACAACCAGCACATCTCCCGCTTCCATCCGCTCAACCAGCTTGATAAAGCCAGGCCGCTCCTTTGCTGCTACCGAGCCACTTATATTTTCTTCGATTAGTCGGCGGTTCTCGATGATGAATCCAGCCGATTTAATTTCCAACCTCTGATTCTCAGTCGTCTGATCAAAAGTAGAAACACGACAGTAAGCAAAAATGCGTGGCATGGCTCTAAACTCATCCGAAAGGGGTGTACGAATTATAGCTTGCATCCGAAATATATTTCGCTTACTTTCGTACACTATGAATAGGCATGTCCAAAATCGAGCCTTTTCGGACAGATTATGCGATCCATTTTTTTGAATGATGAGTTAGCCCTAGCACGGGCGTCACCAGCCACCCCTTCGATCACAGCAATGCCAATCTAAATCTAACATTCATCATTTTTTCGTATAGGCGCTTTTGTTGGCCTTGGCCATCGTGTCGCAAAACGGGCTCTTTGCGACACGTGTAGTAGACAACAATGCATCTCCTGGTTTTCTCTCAGGCAAAATCAAAAGGCAATCTGAATTGAGATGCCAGCGATGACAAATGGATAATATTTTGGCCCTCTTCACGTAAATTTAAAGACTGGGAGGGCTCACCGATGGCTCCGCGCTGCTGCAAGAGCTGCTGATTCATCCGGCTTAAGCCTTGCACGCCTTGAATATTCGCATCGGTCACAGCTAACATGTCACGCGTCGAACTCCAATGCAGCTGCACCTGCACATGGCCCTTGTCTTCGACGATCTGCCAGGCACAAATTGATCCACCTCTACTACCGGTGATTAAATAAGTGCCGTTGGTTGCCTCCCTCCAGTTGATACTATCGACGATTCCCCCAAAATCTCGCACCACCGCTAAACACTGCCCGCTCTGCGCGTCCCACAGCCGCACTGTATTGTCCGCACCGCTTGAGGCGAGCTGAGACCCACTCGGCGAATACATCACGCGCCCAACCTCATTGGTATGACCCGCTAAGGTGTGGCTGAGTTGCCCGCTTTGCGCGTCCCACAGCCGCACCGTCTGGTCACCACTTATTGAGGCGAGCTGAGACCCACTCGGCGAATACACGAGGCTCGAAACGTAGTCAGTATGGCCCGCCAAGGTGTGGCTGAGCTGCCCGTTCCGGGCGTTCCACAGCCGCACTGTATTGTCCACGCTGCTTGAGGCGAGCTGATATCCACTCGGCGAATACACGAGGTCCGAAACGTAGTCAGTATGGCCCGCCAAGGTGTGGCTGAGCTGCCCGTTCTGGGCGTTCCACAGCCGCACTGTATTGTCCGCACTGCTTGAGGCGAGCTGCGCACCGCTTGGAGAATACACCACGTTATTAACCGCGTTGGTATGGCCCGCCAAGGTGTGGCTGAGTTGCCCGTTCTGGGCGTTCCACAGTCGCACCGTTTGGTCGTAACCCGCCGAGGCGAGTTGCTGGCCACTTGGCGAATATGCCACGCTCCAAATTGGGTCAGTATGTCCCGCTAAGGTGTGGCTGAGCTGGCCGCTGTGCGTATCCCACAGCCGCACCACCGTCTGGTCACCACTACTTATTGAGACAAGCTGAGACCCATTCGGCGAATACACGAGGCGCGCGTAGTCAGTATGTCCCACCAAGGTGTGGCTAAGCTGCCCGCTGCGCGTGTCCCACAGCCGCATCGTTTGATCATCGCTTGTCGAGGCGAGCTGCTGGCCGCTGGGCGAATACTCTACGTTATTAACCGCGGCGGTATGTCCCACTAAGGTGTGGCTGAGCTGACCACTGTGCGCATCCCACAGCTGCACCGTTTGGTTATTGCTTGTCGAGGCAAGCTGCTGACCGCTGGGCGAATACTCCACGTCCAAAACGTAGCCGGAATGTGCCGCTAGGGTGTGACTGAGCTGTCCGCTCTTCATATCCCACAGTCGCACCGTCTGGTCGTCACTCACCGAGGCCAGTTGCTGGCTACTTGGCGAGTATGCCACTCCCCAAACTGAGGCGGTATGTCCCGCTAAGACATAGATGAGCTGGCCGCTCTGCACATCCCACAGCCGTACCGTTGGGTCCGGACTTATTGAGACGAGCTGCTGGTTGTTGGGCAAATACACCATGTCCTCAACCCTATCGATATGTCCTGCTAAGATATGGGTGAGCTGCCCGTTTTGCACGTCCCACAGCCGCACTGTATTGTCACCACTTGAGGCAAGCTGCGTACCGTTCGGCGAATACACAACCCTCTCAACCGAGGCGGTATGTCCCGTTAAGATGTGGCCAATCTGTCCGTTTTGCACATCCCACAGCCGAACGGTATTGTCGCCACTTGCTGAGGCGAGCTGCGTACCACTCGGTGAATACACCACTCTCCAAACGTTGGAGGTATGTCCCGTCAAGGTGCGGCTGAGCTGCCCGCTCCGCACGTCCCATAGCCGCACGGTATTGTCGCCACTTGCTGAGGCGAGTTGCGTACCACTCGGTGAATACGTCACACTCCAAACCTCGGCGGTATGGCCCACTAAAGTGTGGCTGAGCTGTCCGCTCTGCACGTCCCACAGCCGCACCGTATTGTCCTGACTTGTTAAGGCGAGTTGCTGGCCGCTTGGCGAATATGCCACGCTAGAAGCTGAGGCAGCACAATCTGTTAAGACGTGGATGATCTGCCCACTCTGCGCGTCCCACAGCCGCACCGTCTTGTCATGACTACTTGATGCAATCTGCGCGCCATTCGGTGAATACACGACGTGCCAAACCTCGCCGGTATGACCTGCTAGGGTAAAGATTTTTTCCCAATTTGACGTGGCATAAACGCTGATCACGCCATCGCGACGCCCCACCGCACACGCTTTTCCATCCGGTGAATACATGCAAGAAACCACCTCGCTTTCTTCCTTCAAATACGGCCATTCACCAAACTGCACCCCGTCCATCCTGGCCTCATTTAAATGGGCTTGGCGCAGCCAACTATTACGCAGATTGACCTTTCTCAGGTCTGCCCCTTGCAGCTGTGCGCTATCGAATACCCCACAACTCAAATCTGCGCCAGGGATCTGAATGCCTTTCATATCTGCACCATTGAAATGCACTCCCGCTCTAACTAGAATCGTGATCGCATTCGCCGCCCCCCGACTTACTGACTCTGTTTTCGTCGAGGCTTTGATCCATGTTAGCAGCGGCTTCACCAGCGCTTTGTTCTGTTGCACTCGCTCAACTAAGAACCGCTGAATTGCCGCATCCGCCACCAGATTGAATCGGTTAAATCCTCCTTTCTGGTCCACCTGATCTGAGTCATTCAACGCTTCCCATAAGCCCTGTACAAGCTTCATCCCGTTCAACGGTTCGGCTGTTGAGGTATCCGATCCAGTCGAACTTTCCAGCGCTTGCCAGAGGCTACGCGCCACTAGATAATCCTGAATCGATTTATGGATAAACCGATATTGGTCTGCTTGCCGCGACAGCGGCGCATTAAACCTTAACAGTCGTGTCTTTTCTTCTTTATTGCCCAGGTAGTGCTCTCGCCAGTCTTTATCCTCATCCTGCGCTTTGACGTAGGTGACGGCCACCCACTGCGCTTCATACATCGCGAGCGCCAGCGCTTGGCTATACGCCAAGCCTTGACTCGTAAATCCTTCTTTCTCCAAATCCTCGAAGGCCTCTCTTTCTTTTTCCGTCAACGGGATCCGCGCTAGTCTTTCCTGCGAACGATTCAGCCATTTCTCCACAAACCGCTCATAGAGGTCGATACGTGTGAACTTTGATTGCTTTCTCTCGGCTTTCAGTGTCGGCAACACCTCCAGCGTCATTTTCAACATGAACGGTGTGCGCACCAACTCTTTGAGTTCATTCAGATCATTGAACGCCTGTTTATATTGCTGCGCAGACCACGCTGGCTGCGCATAGTTCACATATTGATCGATATATTGATCAATCCGCTCATCCGAAAACCCCACCAGCCGGCATTCCTCCAATAAGCTTGGGCTACCTGGCGGATAAAATTTATTTTGATAATTCGTCCCCAGATATTCCGGCCGGCTGCTGATCACTACCTTTGCGTCCCATCGGCCCAGTTTATTGCTCGCATAAAAGGCCTGTGAGCGATGCGCAATTTCATCATACCCATCCAAAATAAAGATAAAGCGACGCCCAGTACGCAAGGCGTCGATCTGCGCTTTGGATAAATCGTGTTCTTTCAGGTATTGCTCAATCAGATTCTTCCCAGGATTGTCCAAACTCGCCAATGGAATAAATAACGGGATCGGCTGCTCTGCAGGATGCTCTTGGTACTCTTTCCATAAGCGCTGCGCCAGATGACGGTTAAATGTCGATTTGCCTGAACCCCCTTCGCCCAGCAGCAACAGCACTTTCTTCTCTGACGCAAGAAACGCATTTACTTTCTCTGCTAAATCAAAGTGCTCCGTTGCTTCTACGCTGAGTTTGCCTTGCGGGGGGATATACATTGCCAGCGCTTCTTTCACCTCATCGGCTTCCAGGCTTTTCGTATACTGCTCTTCGAGCTTTTGAATATTTTCCCCTAAAGGTGCCAGCGGCCTCCTGTTACTCTTCAACACACCGTTCAGTTCCATCACACGGGCTTCGTCTCGACGCGCCTGACAAAGGAGCTGCGTTCCCACTTGCCGCCACGCAGGATCCCATACAGGCGCAATGTAAACATCCTCTTCGACTGGACCACTTTGTGCAGCTAAAGGCGCTTGTCCTAACAGCGCCTTGGCTTGATCCTGAATGGACGCTGGCAAACTCGAGGTTTTTCCTAAACGACTGAGCGCCTGGTACACTGCTTGTTCGACCCGCTCATAGCGCCCCCAATGGAGGTCCTTCACCAGATCGCCCAAAAACTTAACGGCTGCTTTTTGCAGGTCTTCGTCTTTTTGCGTGCGCACAATGTGCTCCAGGCGTTGGCAAAGTCCCAGTAAAAATGCTTCGTTGCCCCCGAATTCACTTTGTCGTGCAGTCTGCTCAAATTGCACAAACTGGCCCTCTGCCAAGCAGGTATCCAGAAACTGTAACGCTGCATACCACTGTGCCTGGCGGTTTCGGTTTCGGGGCAGCCCCTGATAGCTTGCGATGCCCGCTGCTTGTACCTGGGCGCCAAAATCTTTCATTTCTCTGGCCAATTCCGCTACGCGCTTAATCAGGTCTCCCGTGCCAGAAAACGCGTCAATAAAATGTTTGTACGTTTCCTCCAGTTTATCCGGATCAAAGGTCCGCACCGCACTGGCTAAGGTCGCAGCCCCCAATACGATACCCGTACTTCGACGCCACACTTCTTGCCAGCGGCTCTCATCATTCGGGATATGCGCCAAAGCTTGACGCGCATAATAGGCTTGAAAGCGTAACGCCGGATTTCCACCCAACCTCGCCAAAATCTGATCCAGCGGTTCTTGCACTTTGGTTCGGCTAATCCCCGTGACGCTCGCTTTCGCCATTGCATCTAACACCTGGGAGGTTGTCTGTAACAGCAGTTGGAGCTGTGTATTACCAAAAGGATATGTGCTGCCCAATCGATCGATTAAGGCTTCAAGTAATTGGACTGAATTGCTCGCAAAGTTTTTGAGCAGCGATTCAGGCAAATGGTGAATCATCACCGCCATACTTTGGAGCGCTGGGAGATTCAACAGGTTTTCTCGCGTTGCAATCACCGTATGGGCTTTGCCAATCAGATAGCGGTATTTCTCTGGATCAGGGATCGCCGCTAACGGAATCACTTCTCGCCAGACGTCTAAATCTTTGTAATCGCGTTGGCCAAATGCTTCCAGAACATTGCACGCTAATACGCTCAGCTCGGCGGTCGCAGAC
Organism: Mycoavidus cysteinexigens; assembly: GCA_031963205.1. GTDB lineage: Bacteria > Pseudomonadota > Gammaproteobacteria > Burkholderiales > Burkholderiaceae > Mycoavidus > Mycoavidus cysteinexigens_C. The sequence continues at coordinate 6,792 of JASSUB010000071.1, read as the reverse complement.
GCTGCGTTGCGCAGGGACCGCGCAAGGTGATAGGTATTCCGGATATCGCGTGGCTCGGATGAAATGTCTTCATCGAGTAACACCCTCTCAGGGTTGTGCTGAAAATACTTCGTTTGGAAAGAGATAGAAGTGGGGGAAATAGGGGAAATGGACAACGCCATTACCGTTAGATCATCGTGCGTGGAGCTTGGCGTGGGTTGGCTAAACGCTTGCATGTGCTGTGCCGTAAGGACCGGGTCGAAAGCCTGAGCCTTTGCGTAACTGCCTTGCGCCTCTTCGAAAGCGCCTCGACCCCGGAGCCCATCCCCATGCGTTAGCCAGGCTTGCGCAAGGTCGCGATTTAGGGCTTCCGTTCTTTCCGAGGGCAGAATCTTGTCAAACGTGCGCTGCGCCTTCTCCGATAACCGCCGCGCTTCAATAAAATACTTGCTTTGATGCCGCTGCTCTGCGCATTCTAAATAGTTCTTCCCTTTTTGAACGTAATGGGCCGCATCGTGGCTCCTAAAAGAGGGCTTGAAACTAAACATCATCGATACTTTTTGCATCATGGTCTTTATGCGTTTCTTCAGCGTTCTGAGCGTTATACTTTGAGCGAAGGTCCCCTGCCTGGCTCACCTGCGCTAGCTCATTCCCCCTTCGAGCACGCATCCCTGAGATTGGATTGTTTTCTATGCCAGCTCAACGCCGGCATAGTCCCCTACGCGCGAATTAAACCGCGCGCTTTCACTTCGACTTCTTATGACTTGACCAATTTTAGCTGAGCCTTCAACAGGTAAGGTACCGGATCCATAGGCTGTCGCTAAATCCATACAGCACCCATCCCATTCTTAAATTTCCACAATTTCACTATATAGAATAAAGGGGCATTCAAGTTTGATCATGCGATCATTGACTGTAATGCGGCATGGTTGTCGAAGGGATATGAATAAAAATGCGCTGCGGGTGATGAGGATGGTGCAAGGCGACACGTGGGTAGATCGAATTCACAGCTAAAGCATCCGCCGTAGATAGGAATACACTGGCGGTACGACGCTGATCCAGAATATTGGGGTCTTCTATATAAATTTTAGGAATGAATTGACCTTTGCATCGGAAAGCATCAGAAGCCCGAGGAGGGCGCGAGGTGGTTCATATTAGCATAGAGATTTTTTATGCACGAATAATCGACTATGCCGCGTCGCTCAATATTATCCGCTACCGAACGGATCAGCCTGCTTGCTTTACCCGAAACTCAGGATGATCTGATCCGCCACTACCTATTTGACGAGTCAGATTTGTCCCTGATCCGGCAACGGCGCGGAGATTCTAATCGACTCGGTTTCGCCGTGCAACTCTGTTTGTTACGCTATCCAGGGCAAGCGCTGGGTCGTGACATGATTGTAGCGGAGCCACTCATTCAGTGGGTTGCTCAACAAATCCGGGTAGAAGCTGCCGCGTGGCCGCGTTATGGTGAGCGTGACGAAACGCGCCGTGAACATTTTCAGGAGTTACGTGCTTATCTTAAATTGAAGCTGTTCGGCCTAGCTGATTTTCGCACTCTATTACGTGATTTGGTTGAATTGGCCATGCAGACTGACAAGGGGATTCTCCTGGCAGAGCAGGCCTTGGCCACATTACGTCAGCGGCAAATCATTCTGCCTGCACTCACCGTTATAGAACGTGTGTGCGCACAGGCTATCACCCGTGCTAATAGGTGCATTTACCAAATATTGATACGTCCACTCACAGAGAACCATAGACGCCAACTCGATGGATTGCTGGAAGTCAGGCCCGAGAGCAACCTGACTTGGTTAGTCTGGTTACATCAGTCACCCTATAAGCCGAATTCTAGGTCTATGCTGGAACATATCGAACGCCTCAAAATTTTTCAGGCGCTAGCCTTACCAGATGGCATAGGCTGCGAGATTCACCAGAATCGCCTATTAAAAATCGCGCGTGAGGGTAAACAAATGACGCCGCAGGACCTCAGTAAATTCGAGAGCGAGCGCCGCTACGCGACGTTGGTTGCCTTAGTCCTCGAAGGAACCGCAACCATAACGGATGAACTGATTGATTTGCATGATCGCATTTTAATGAAGCTGTTCAGCACCGCCAAGAATAAGCATCAGCAGGCATTTCAAAAACAAGGTAAGGCGATCAATGACAAAGTCCGACTCTATTCCAAGGTCGGTCATGCCCTGCTGGAAGCTAAGCAAGCCGGTAAAGATCCCTATGCCGCCATCGAAGCCGTGATTTCATGGGACGATTTCACACGAAGCGTGGCTGAAGCAGACCAACTGGCCCAATCCGAATCATTTGATCATCTACATCGAGTCGGTGAGCAATTTAATACGCTACGGCGTTATACGCCTGAATTTCTAAATATACTCAGACTGCGCGCAGCACCGGCGGCACGGGGCTTGTTAGACGCCATCGAAGTCGTGTGTGGTATGAATGCCGACAGCAACCGGAAATTGCCGGCGGATGCGCCGACCAGTTTCATAAAATCTCGCTGGAAAGCACTGGTTATCAACGACGGCGGTATCGACCGCCGCTTTTATGAAATTTGCGTACTATCAGAATTAAAAAATGCTCTGCGTTCCGGCGACATTTGGGTGCAAGGCTCACGCCAATTCCGCGACTTTGACGAATATCTTTTACCTGCCGAGAAATTCAAAACTCTTAAACAGAATCGTGCGCTACCGATTTCGATCAACTCTGCTTGCGACCAGTATCTGCATGAGCGGTTGGATTTACTGGAAGAGCAACTGACTACAGTCAACCGATTTGCACTCTCCAATGAGCTTCCCGATGCGAGCATCACAGACTCTGGCCTGAAAATCACTCCGTTGGATACCATTGTTCCTGAGGCTGCACAATCGTTGATCGACCAGATCGGCGTTTTGTTGCCGCGTGTCAAAATCACTGAGCTGTTAATGGATGTCGATGACTGGACAGGATTTACCCGTCATTTCGTCCACATGAAAAACGGTGAACCCGCGAAAGATCGCACGTTGCTCCTATCCGCTATTCTATCTGACGCTATCAATTTGGGACTGGCTAAGATGGCCGAGTCTAGTCCAGGCACAACATACGCCAAGCTATCCTGGTTGCAAGCTTGGCATATCCGTGATGAAACTTACTCGGCATCACTGGCTGAATTGGTCAACGCTCAATTTCGCCACACTTTTGCCGGGCATTGGGGGGACGGCACGACATCATCGTCCGATGGACAGCGCTTCAAAGTGGGCGGTAAGGCCGATAGTTCGGGTCATGTCAACCCGAAATACGGCAGCGAACCAGGGCGATTATTCTATACGCACATTTCCGACCAGTATGCTCCGTTCAGCACACAAATGATTAATGTTGGCATACGCGATTCAACCTACGTACTCGACGGTCTGCTCTATCACGAATCTGATCTGCGTATCGCAGAACACTATACGGACACTTCGGGATTCACTGATCATGTATTCGCCTTGATGCATTTACTGGGTTTCCGCTTCGCACCCCGTATTCGTGATTTAAAGGATACCAAGCTCTACGTGCCAAAAACCGGATTAGATTACCCTGCGTTGAGCACCATGATAGGCGGCGCCCTAAATATCAAGCACATACGTGCTCACTGGGATGAAATTCTGAGGTTAGCCGCGTCGATCAAACAGGGGACCGTGACCGCTTCGCTGATGCTACGCAAACTCGGTAGCTACCCACGTCAAAATGGTCTTGCGGTCGCACTACGTGAATTAGGGCGTATCGAGCGTACGTTGTTCATTCTAGATTGGCTGCAAAACGTTGAGTTACGTCGCCGCGTGCATGCTGGATTAAATAAAGGAGAAGCCCGTAATGCCTTGGCTCGGGCCGTATTTTTTAATCGCTTAGGAGAAATCCGTGATCGTAGTTTTGAACAACAACGTTACCGGGCCAGTGGCCTCAATTTAGTCACAGCGGCTATTGTGTTATGGAACACAATTTATCTGGAGCGTGCCACACAAGCGTTGCGCCAAACCGATAAGCTCATAGACGATTCCCTGTTGCAGTATCTTTCCCCACTGGGATGGGAACATATCAATTTGACTGGTGACTATGTTTGGCGGCAGAATCGGAAAGTCAAGGATGGATTTCGACCATTACGCATTCTTAAAAAAGCTTAGCGTACTATTTTGTCCGAATTCTGCGTCTGCCCCTTATATCCCGTCCGCTCAAGTTCAAGCGCTTCACGTTCAGATTTTAAACGTGTATCGAATACTCCATTGGCAGCGGCCCATATTTCATTGGCCAACTCACGTGATTTATCGAGGATGGACTGCGATGCTGGTTCACGGGTCCGTTTAATGATTTCCGTGTTTTGGCGATGGGCTTTCCACCTCTGCATGATTGGACTAAGGGTGCCATAGCTTCCTCCACCCGGTAACCGTTCACGCACCATATCCATCGTTGGGCGCAGCCCTTGCTTGGCGAGTTCGTTGGCGATGGCGTAGATCTGCTCTTCTTTGGGAGTACTGGGTTCAAAAGCCATGGTAGATTCCGATATAAATTGTATAAATATATATTTATACAATAATAATTTATACAATTATTTTTTACAAGAGAAGATTACAGAATTCGCACGAAAATACACGTTAGTCGCCACGTGCACCCGAAATAATTAATGACTTTTGCAATCTCTTTTTCGACTCCAGCTGGTGAAAAGCAGGATTCGGCCTTTGATCAATGGAACGTAAAGTGTACTTAAGCTGCTTCGACATCTTCTCGGGGGTCACGCAGCGGACGCAACTCGCCTCGGGCAACAGCTTCGTGAACGGCAAACGAGTATCGGCCGAGCATGTTGATGTGATCAAAGCCTAACGGATCAAGCCGGGCGATATCCTCGTCGAAGATTGGAAAATTTTCAGACCGATTTATACCAAGCATCACACAGCGAGGCTGACGCACTCGGCGATCCGTTTTCTAAAGCGACCCTCAATAAAGCAAGCGATTTTGAACAAACCCTTACGTCAGCTAACCTTTCCGCTGCTCTTTAATTGAATTTGATATAAATTGTATAAATGTAAATTTATACAATATTTCTATAACCCTACTATAGGACCTCTATAAAGTGTGGGAACACCCTCATTATCAGCGCGGATCGCAGATCCTTTCTTTGAGCCATCTTGGTACACTTATGCGTGAGTCGGAGCATTCGATACACTCGCCCTATGTTGCCCAAGGTATGGCTTCTCTATTTTCCTAAGAAACTTGCTCTATGAGTTTCTGCTATTCGGGTAGGGCCTGCGCCCTTCAGATGTTTTTTAAGATGATGCAGTATTGGGCAGCATGAGGCGACCCCGTCTAATGCGTCGAATCAGCGCGATGCAGGATAAGGTTTTTTTGAGTCCATCCGATAAATACCGCACAATTTGAAACGCACCAACTGGTGTCAAGGTTGATAATATTAGTTTTATATTGAAATAACTAATAAATAACGTATAATTTCTATATGAATGAGGTTATCTACTCTAAGAAAGCCGCTAAACAGTTGAGAAAGCTGCAGTTGCCAGATAGCAAGGCGGTTCGGAGCGAATGCAACCAGTTGGTAAACATGCCGGGCTGCATCAATGTCAAAGCGCTGGTGAATCACAAGCACCAATATCGATTGCGAGTGGGTAATTTTCGGGTATTTTTTGACTTTGACGGTGTAGCTCGCATCGTCTCGATTGAAGAGGTGAAAAAACGCGATGAACGCACTTACTGAATCCGTGCAAATCCTCCGTGACGTGGGCGGACATCCTGCCTTTGCAGTGATTCCTTTTGCCGATTACCAAGCGCTTATCAAGGGCCATGTCAAAGTTGAGCCAGGAATTCCCTCTGCTGTTGTGGACTTGGCTATGGACAATGAATGGTCTGCTGCCCGTGCATGGCGCGAACATATGGAGTTGACCCAATCCGATGTCGCACAGCGTATGGGTATTACCCAAGGAGCGTATGCTCAACTTGAAGCCAAGAAAACGGTTCGCAAATCCAGCCGCGAGAAGATTGCCAAAGCGCTCGGTATCCACGAGGCACAGCTTGACTTCTGACGACACACATGCGGGACTCCATCAAACACCTGCTTAGTGAGTGGTTACGTTGGTCAACGTGAAGTGGTCATAGGGCGTTGTCGTGATCGCCCTGAATTTCCATGCGCCACCGGGTCCGAGGTTATTAACGATATCTAGGGCATTCCCAACAAGCGTGTTTTGTTGATCGTAGAGGTTAAACGTAACGACTACGGCTTGGAGCGGCTTATTCGTAATGTTGGTTGCTGTCCCGACGATGTATGAAACGTGTGGAGTCGGCCCAGCGACAGCGGACAAATTTTCCACGCGAACACATTGATTGTGCTGTGCCAATGCAGCCGTGGAAACAACCATGCAGGCTGCCAGAGTGCAAATCGACTTCATGTCCCCCTCCATTGATCAGATGTTTGTATATCTTACCAGAGACCCAAAAATTACACTAGAAACGTGTTTTTGATCAGCACACTACATTGAATGTCTAAATGGCCATTAGGGGTCATGTGCCCATCGCTGTCAAACGTGTCATCTAGGGCGAAACCGTCAATTTCTGTTCAAATGCCCCCGTCTGGGCTGTAGTGTCGAATTCTGAGACACCCCCGCCCCGCTTTTTGAGGATATCATTGTTTGATAACTAATAAAGCAAACCTTGTCTTTCCATACATCAATCTTTGACTCAGCTAGAGCGCGAGTACAGAATAAGTTTACTGTCTCTTCTTCATCTACCAATAAATGGCCTCCTGAGAAGCTTGACTAAATAAGACCTGGTCTATAGACT
>JASSUB010000070.1:0-4090 GCA_031963205.1 Mycoavidus cysteinexigens | reverse complement strand
AACTCTAGGGGGTCTCTACCGTCGTTTATTGCACTAAAATCAAAGGGACCCCTATCCACAAGAGACTGCTTGTGGATAGATTTAAGAAAAGCGGCGATTAGCGCCCATTCAACCTTGACCCTCATCAATTCGAACAAACATATTCGTCCTTTCCCCTGATTTACTATATGCATATAGCAAAGTAAGTTAATATGAGCTTGGGTTGCCGATTCTTTCAGCTTTATGTGCAATCCGATTGGCACTGTGAGTAGCAAACGCTGAAGTTTGTGCTTATGTAAATAGAGTGTTGCTGCGTTCGCCAAAGAAATTCGTTAAGAACCATTGAAAACCACGGGACGATGTATGCCGTGGGAGGAAACGGTTGACTGAATTCAGAAAAAGGAACGGCCATGTTTGGGAAAATAACTGGGGATGCTGCTTTTCAACGCGGCCAAAATTATTTAACTGAAGCCCATATGTACCGGCACAGCAAAAACAAACAGGAGCTAAGGCAGGCACAAGATTTATTCAGTCGAGCAAAAGAAGATTTTAAAAACGCCAGCTCGTCTTCGATGGTGACAAAAGATGCCTTGATTACTAACCTTGCTATAGCCTATTTAGAGCGCGGTGATGTTCTACGCACACTTGGCGAATTTGATGCTGCGCGCAAAAGCTATGAGAAGGCTAAGCCGTACGACTCGGTTGCGGCGGAAAAAAGGCTGAAGGACTTGCCGCTTAAGCACAAGAAGTTAGGGGGTGGTGGGTTGTTGAAAGTATTTTCTAAGATGCCTTTAGCCTCCAGCTCTACTCAATCCATATCGGCCTCCACCGCGCCCACCCTGCTCATTCCGTCGGCAATTCTACCCGCTTCGCTCTTCTTTAAGCCAGGCCTGACGCCACTCGAAAACAAGCTCTATCCCGCCGTAACGGTGCCGAAAGACATTCAAGATACATGCCACTTAGCGGAGTGCTTGCAATCTGCTGCGCAAATAGACGCCGATGCACCATTGCGTATCTTAGCGATTGAGGTGCTGGAAGCTTTTTCTCAAAAGAAAACCAAGACCTTGGGGTTATGGCAAGAAGTCGTGCCGTTAGCCTCAATCCCAGATAAAGAATTTGTCTTTCTCTTAATCAGCCGAACCATTGATGCATTGACTCACCACCAAATGCTGAATCAATCCGTACTGCGAAGCCTGTCCGTAATGATACGGAATCTAAGCAGTGGGCTGATTAGCACAGGGAATTTAGTTAAGATATTAAAAAATTTGGAAATGCAGTTAACGGGCGCGCATCGAGAAGGCAATGCCCAGGAACTCCTGGCTTTACTGCAAATCACCTCGCAGCTATTAGACGCGATGGCGCACATTGGCGTCAAAGGTATCAGCCGCACGGAATTGCAAGAACCGTTGGATAAGATCCTGGGGGACTTAAGTAAGAATGAAGACCCTGCGATAAGCTTTCAAGCTCGTTATGCGCTTCAAGCACGGGAGCATATTCACAATGATGAGAGCTCCGTGCAAGCAGTGATGCGCCGTACTCTTGGGGTAACCAGGGGTATATTAACCCTGGCTAGCGCGGTTCGAACGCTTGATCCTGCTAAATTGCTGGACACCTTTGAGCATTTCAGCACGGCCTTCGCCGGTACGGACGAGATGATTAAGCGGCTGGCCGAGCTGGCAAAGGAAGCAAAAGAGTTCGTTTCGAGCGCGCAAGAAGGGGGGGCCGCAATCCATGAAGCGCTGACAATGACCTGGGAACATCGCTGGTATGCAGCGCTGCAATTTATGGATGTCTTCATAGAAGCAGGCCAGTTTGCCCAGCTCGAGCAATTTTCTCGTGGGAGCTCGTATCGTCACCATACAGCCTTTCTGCTGGGCTTATGTCAGCGCTTAGAACAAATCGCTCGTACCCAAAAAAATGAAGAGGCAGGCCAAGCTGCTGTCACGTTTTTAGGTGACCTAATTCAAAACGAAACGGTGTGGGTGCAGCATAAGCGTGTCAAGCAAGGAGTATTAAACGCCTTAGGGCGGTTAGCGGCGCTACCGAACGGGCCGCTACAGAAACACGCTCAGAAAATTTTAAGCGAGGTAGGAGCGCCCGGTTTAAGTTCGGTCCAGCAAACCGGAGCGGATAGCTATGCGCCGCCGGTCTGGGATCCAGTCTGGCGAACACCGCCGACCCTGCTCTTAGAGGAAGCCCGTTTAAGGCGAGCGCAAGCCCTGAACCTGCAACGTAAATTTGCTCCGTTGGCCACCTTAGGTCAAGATATCCAAGTGCTAAAAGACACGTATTTAAAGGTCGTGGAGGAAGCAGGTGAAGTCAAAGATGCGCTCGCGATGTATGTGGCGCTACAAGGCACCACGATTACGGACGGGACCCAGCCTTTTGACTTAAACGATGCCGTCAATGATTTCCTAGCCTCAAACAAAAAAGTGCTCTTACTGTTAGGCGGAGCGGGTTCTGGTAAATCTACCTTTAACCGGCATCTTGCTCAACGTCTATGGCAAAAGTACCGCGAAACGGGGGCATCAGACGAACTCCGAATTCCGCTCTATATTTCTCTATCCACGCTGAAAGATCCGAGTCTAAATTTGATTTCCGAATATTTCAAAGAGCAGGGCTTTACGAAAGCGCAGATAGAGGCTTTGCGCACCACGCGGCGCTTTGTCTTTATATTAGATGGTTATGATGAGATCGCGCAACGCTCGCGGGCCTTTTATGCGGATAACAAACTAGATCGTTGGCAGGCACAAGTGATTATCAGCAGCCGGCCAGAATATTTAGCAGGCAACTACCAAAGTAAATTTTACCCAACCGGCAAGCCTCGCTCATTCGAAGAATGCCGCTTAGCTGCTTTTTCTGATGCGTTGATTGAGCATTATATTGACAAGTACGTGGCATATGCAAAGCCTGAGTGGGAAGCAAAAGAGTACAAACAGGTCTTTAAAGAAATAGCAGAGTTAAAAGAATTGGTGCGCACGCCTTTTATGTTGAAGATGACGTTAGAGGTGTTGCCTAGATTGAAAACAGAGGACTTCCAGTCGAGTCGCTCAAAGCTCACGCGAGTGGTGTTATACGACACATTCGTGGAGAGTTGGTTTAACCGTTCACAGGAACGTTTGGCGCGTATTCGATTAAAGCCAGCGGAACAGGAAGCCTTTAATCGGCTGGATGAACAGGGTTTTACTGCTCATGGATTGGTTTTTAGTCAAGATTTGGCATTAGCGATGTATGACGCGCAAGCGGTGGTAGTAACGTATTCAGAAGCGGAGGATGCGAAATATCAGGATTGGCGTGCAAAATATCTGGGCGACGCAAACGAAAATACCCGGCTGTTGCGTTTTAACGCACCCTTATCTCGCCAAGGTGACCAATATCGATTTATCCATAAGTCGATCCAGGACTATTTTGTGGCGCGGGCGCTGTGGAAAGAACTCGACGCTCACAACAAGATGGAGTCCTCCTCTTGGTTCAATCGATTAAATATCGTGAACGACCCAGCGGTATTGCAGTTTTTAGCAGAACGCGTGCGGCAAGAGTCGAAATTAGAAGCTCAGCTTTTACGTGTGGTTGAGCGCTCTAAAAAAGAAGCTGAGTTTGGGAGGAGTGCAGCCAATGCGATGACGATTTTGGTCAGGGCTGGGGTGCAGTTTAATGGAGCCGATTTAAAGGGAATCCAGATTCCAGGGGCGGATCTAAGTGAGGGGGTGTTCGATTCTGCGCAGTTGCAAGGGGCAGATTTAAGAGAGGTGAATCTTCGCAATAGTTGGCTGCCCAAGGCAAATTTAAGCGGCGCACAAATGGCAGGCGTGCAGTTTGGCGAATGGCCGTTTCTGAAAGAAGACAGTCCGGTGAGGACTTGCGCGTATTCACCGAACGGGGAAACCTGCGCCGTAGGTCTTGCTAACGGTACGATCCGTGTGTATGCGACTTCGAATTGGAAAAAAATTCAGACCTTAGGTGGCCATACGGGTGAGGTTTTGAGCATCGCGTATTCGCCGCAAGAGGATCAGGATCAACTCGCCTCGGGCAGTCACGACGGGACAGTGCGGCTGTGGGAGGTCAAAACGGGCGCTTGTCTGCGCACCTTAAGCGGCCATATGGGTAGGGT
>JASSUB010000069.1:0-4132 GCA_031963205.1 Mycoavidus cysteinexigens | reverse complement strand
TGGTGAGAATGTGCTCCGTGATGACGAAAAGATGCTGCCCAACATAGTTTTATCCCGTTATTTTTAATAACCGAGCATTGTAATATGACATTGATTTGAGCAAACCTACTCCGATTCTTATGTGTAACGGCTCGCGTTTGAAATCGGTCATGCTCGCAATCAGTGCACTTTCTGGCTCAGATTAGTTGAAAATGAAAATCCGGCGATGCTCAAATTCCTAGTTATGCGGTGCACTGCATAAATTCGCTTATGCGGAGGGCGGAATTATGCAAAGCCACACCGCCAAGATGGCGGCGTAGCTTGCCTTCCAGAGACGTACCACTCCGCATTATCCCGGCTCAAACAGCGAGGCGATCAGCGCGTCCGGAGCAACCTGCCAGGCTCGTTCTGTTGCCGAACGAGCCAATAGGAGATATTTGAGCCTCATTCAACCAAGTGAGGCCATCATGCTAGAAGTGCATTTACATTCCCCCGTTACCCGGCAGCGGCTGCGTGCCGGCCCGGCCGCAGATCATATCGACGGTTTCGCCGACTGGCTCGATCGCCAAGGATATAAGCCGACATCCATCGACACCTTGCTACGCTCCCTTGCGGGTTGGACGGACTGGTTGCTCGTCGCGGGCTTTACCGCGCGAGACTTACTTCCAGGACTCGAAGCATGCAGGTTAGCCATCAAGACCGAACATATTCACTACCGTCGCGGACCCAATCACCAATCGGTCGTGGCGGCTTCGGCGTTCATCCGATTTCTCCAGCAGCGAGGCGAACTTCCGCCGCTCGCCACTTCACCGTCTGCTGTTGACCTCTGGCCTGTGCTAGGAGAATTCCGTGCGTGGATGCGTAATCATCGCGGACTGACCGACTCAACGCTTGACGGCTATCAGGGCATCATTGTGGGACTGCTTGATGCTCTCGGTAGCGATGCTCGTGTTTATTCCGCTGAAGCCCTGCGCGCCTTTGTCCTCGACCGTGCGAGTCCTCACGGGATCCATCGCGCGAAGGGCATTGTCAATGCGGTCCGCTCGTTTCTTCGTTTCCTCGGTTTGACCGGGCAATGTCCTCCGGATATGCAATATGCCATCCCCGGTTTCGCTTCGTGGCAACTGTCTTCGGTCCCTCGGTTCCTGGTATCTGAGGACGTCGAGCGTGTGATTGGCTCCTGCACCGGATACATCAATGAACTACGGGATAGGGCTGTGCTCTTGCTTCTGGCGCGGCTAGGGCTCCGTGCCAGCGAGGTTGCCCAGCTTAAATTTGCCGACATTGACTGGCGCAACGGGAGGATCCTGGTCTGCGGCAAAGGACGTCGTCAGGAGGCGCTCCCGCTACCACAAGATGTCGGCGATGCGATTCTGCTTTATCTCGACCACAGTCGGCCCACGTTGCAGGTGCCAGAAGTGTTCACAACCGTCCGGGCTCCATGTCGCGCCTTGACGCGTGCAACTGTCACCAGTATCGTGCGGAGCGCGCTGCGCCGAGCGGGAATCAAAGCGCCAATCAATGGCGCTCACGTCCTGCGACATTCCGCGGCCACGACGATGCTTCGCCAGGGCGTATCCTTGGCTGGCATTGGAGCGGTCTTGCGTCATCGTTCGCCCATGACGACTGCTCACTACGCTAAGGCAGATTTCGGGCTTTTGTCACAGATCGCACAACCGTGGCCAGGGGTGTCGTCATGCTAATCGCCCATGTTGAACGTTACATATCACTTCGCCAGGCACTTGGTTTCAAGCTTTGCAACATATCGAGAACTCTCCGTGCGTTCGCCAGGTTCGCCGACGCGCGGGGTAACGTCCACGTTCTCGCTTCCACTGTAGTGGAGTGGGCGATGGAAGCTCCTTCGCCGTACGCTCGACATGTTCGGTTGCAAAGCATAGTGCACCTTGCTCGCTTCCTGCACGCCGAGGATCCAACCCACGAGATACCATCCAACTTGTTTCACGCGCCCAAGTGCCGTCCACTGCCGTATATCTATGCACCAGAGGAGGTAGAACAGCTTATCGGGGCGGTGTGTGGCCTACGCGAGACCTACCCCCTTCGACGCCAGGTGTACGCGACGATGATCGGGCTGATTGCCTCGACCGGGCTCCGTCTTTCAGAAGCGCTCGACCTCCGGCTCGACGATGTACTGCCCGATGGCGTCCTGCAGATACGATGTACAAAGTTCGGTAAAAGCCGCCTTGTGCCATTACACCCAACGGCGGCAAAAGCCCTTGACCGGTACCTAGAAGAGCGTTGTCGGCTGGCCGTGACGGACGATCACGTGTTCTTATCGGTGGTGAACAAACGGCTTGCCTCTAGAACCGTGCAGTACACCTTTAGTCGAATGCGCCTGCTTGCGAGGCTCGCACCAGCACGGACGCGCCCGCCACGCATCCATGATCTGAGGCATACGTTTGCAACCAGGGCACTGGAAACATGCGCAACGCAGCGCGAGGCAGTTGGCAGTCACTTCGTCGCCTTGGCGACGTACCTCGGTCATGCGGCCATCACTAGCACCTACTGGTACCTGGAAGCTACTCCAGAGCTCATGACCAAGATCGCTGCGGCAGCCGAAGCACTGATCGCCGGGGAGGCCATATGACACCCATTGCCCCGTTGATTACCCGCTTCCTGCGCGAGCACATGCCAATCGAGCAGGGCTGCAGCCTTCACACTTGTGAGGCTTACGCCCACGCCTTTCGACTCCTGTTCATCTTCGCCAGCAAGCGTCTAGGACTCAGGCCTTCACAACTGTGTCTTGAGCAGCTTGATGTCGCGTTGATCCTGGACTTCCTGGCTCATATCGAAGAGCAACGAGGCAATTGTGCGGCGACTCGAAATGGGCGCCTCGCCGCTATCAAAGCCTTTTTCCGATATGTCGAGTTCCGTGTGCCCTCCGCCCTGGCACAGGCGAGGCAAATTCACGCTATTCCGGGGAAACGCCATGACCAGAGGCTACTGCGGCACCTCACCTTGGATGAAGTTCGCGCCATCATCAACGCACCCGACGTCACAACACGACTCGGAATTCGGGACCGTGCGATGTTGCACCTCTGCTTCGCGGGAGGCTTGCGCGTTTCCGAATTGGTAGGATTGCCGCTGGCGAACCTGTCGCTGCAACGAATGCCGAGCATCCGCGTTCTTGGCAAAGGGCGCAGGGAGCGTTGTGCCATGAAAGTGCATGTTGATAATGCACTATGCTGCACCTGAGATGAAGGTATGGCCCTTCGAGGTCAGTTTGTAGGAACGGGCCTCAAACAGCCGCAAGCTGCTTCAGTACGAAAGTCTGCGGTGGTGAACGTTGCGGTTAAAAGCCGGGGAAGGACCCCGGCATGTACGGATTAGAGAGACGAACGAAAGTGAACCATTGATGACGCATCGTTATGGGTAAATTGACATCAAAACTGGGGGTGCGCTCCTCCTCCAGGATCAGCGTGGCGGAAACCTACTTATTGGCTATGCGGTGTCCGGTGTATAAGTGGCGTGACTCTAATTCAGGCTCAGATGCGGAACTTGGGAACTCTTCATGTGATGCTAAGGGAAAACCTTATAAGTGTGATCCACGAAGGGGGAAAGTACCGATGCACATGAAGGGGGCGGATCATCCTGTAGTAGTGCTGAAGCGTTTGTAATGAGCGCGGAGCGAAGGGGATGAATCAGTTCAAGGAAGGTTCTCGCCAACCGGGAAACTGGGATGAGCGTTGGCTTTCTGCGTCGTCTTGTAACCGCGAGGTTGCAAGAGAATGACTGGTACGAGCCGTGTAAATCGAGAGGTTTACGCACGGTTCTGTGGGCGGCTGGTGGTGAGATTCCTCTGGCCGACCCGGCATGTCTGCCGTTGTGGAAGGACGCCACTACCGACCTCCGGGCCTGGCTGGCAGTGCGTGGGGTAGTCCCTGTGCCAGAGCTGTTCGTGAATGCCGAAGGGGTCACGATGACCCGGGCTGGCTTCGAGTACATACTTGAGAAGCACACTCGCACTGCAGCGAAGAGTTGCCCCTCTTTGAGCGAGCGCACTGTATCGCCCCATCAGCTTCGGCATAGCTGCGCTATCACGATGCTCCAGGCGACCCGGGATATCCGCAAGGTGGCATTATTACGCCCCTCACAATGTTGCAAACATTCGTAACCATCCCCTTGTGGCACGTCC
>JASSUB010000002.1:0-112199 GCA_031963205.1 Mycoavidus cysteinexigens | reverse complement strand
GCCAGAAAAACGGGGCCATACTCGATCAGTTGATTACGTCAGCCCCCGGTTTGGAGCACTCTCATCTATTGCTATCCATTTAACGGATAAAGCGCCTATTGGAGGCGTAGATACGGCCGCTGATTTAGAGCGCGTAAGGGCTTTGTTTAAACAAGGTAGAGCCTTTGCTTGACACCATAGCAGCGTGAATTTTACAAAAAGTCTACAACTTCCCTGGCTTCTTTAAAATATCACGCTGCGTCTTGACCCGCACTAGCTCTGTTCAGAGCGACTGATTTAAACCCAGCCTAAGAATTTCCAGTAAGTTTGCGAGAAAACCAGCAACAGGGCATAGCCAATCAAGGTCATCACAAACCCTACTTTGGTAAATTGTCGAGTCGTAAAAGTATTGGTCGCCAAGCAAACCATATTCTGCGGAGCGTTAATTGGCAAAATAAAACCAAAGCTTACTGTAAAGCCTAGCAACATCGTCAAACCCATTCGATTAAAATCGCCAGGCACCGTCTGCAGCACAGCAATTAAGATCGGCAGCATGGCTGAAGCCAATGCCGTCGCACTCGCAAACCCTAGGTGAATCACAATTAAAAATAGGCTGAGCACGGCAAATATTAGGCCGGGACTCAACACGTCCAGCCCTGTATGCTGCACCACTTGATCCCCTAGCCACTGACCTGCGTGTGTAGTTAACAAGGCCGTCCCTAGGCTAATGCCAATGCCAAATACAATCAACGTACCCCAAGGCGTTCGTGATTCAAGCGTTTTCCAATTCATCACGCCAATCCGGGGCATCAGCAAAAGAGCCAGTCCGGCAAAAGTGACTGAGGTCGTATCAAATGAGTGTAACTTACCTTCAGTTGACCAAAATGCCAGCAGCGTCAACGAAATCAGCAGCAGGCGCTTTTGGGCAGAGGTCATCGGACCCAATTCCGCCAATGATCGGCGCACCGCTTCAGCGCCCCCGGGAATGGTCTCTGTTTCTGGCGGCAACATTTTACGTACGACGTATAACAGAATGACCGACATCACAATGGCCCACGGCAAACCGGCAATCAACCATTCGCCCCAAGTCACTCGTTGCCCAAGAATGCGCTCCATAAAGCCGATGGTCAGTAAATTCTGCGCCGCGGCGGTTTGAATCGCAATATTCCAAATACCAATGCTTTGCGCGACCACAATCATAATGCCAGCGGCAATATTAGAGCGTCGGTCCAAACCAAAGGCGGCCACGACCCCAAGCATAATCGGCACCATACATGCCCCCCGCGCAGTCGCGCTGGGCACCACTAATGACAGCATCGCCGTCACCAACACCGTGCCAATCATAATCCGCTGGGTGCTGGAACCAATCTTGGACAATGTCACCAATGCGATACGCTTATCAAACCCGGTCGACGTCATGCCGGCAGAAATAAACAGCGCCGCCGCCACTAGCGCCAAGGCGCGATCGGAAAAACCCGCCAAGGCCATTGAGAGAGCGCCCGCTGTACCATAAGCCAGAGTCGCATCGTCTACCCGGGGCGCCGCGCCAATCAAAAAAGCAATTAGCACAGTAATCAACACCGCACTCACCTCATACGTCACCGCCTCGGTGATCCAGACAATCACCGCGAACGCTAAAATTGCCAACATCCGCTGGCCTGCCACTGGCAGGCCAGGCAAAGCAGGCATTAAAACTAAGCCAAGAAGCACAATAGAGGCTGCAATCAGACCAAGAGAAATAGGAAAAGACCACTTACTAGGAGCGGCTACGGAGGGTTTAGTCATTCTGTTTCCTTTTAAAACCACGCGTCACAATCAACGCTAAACTTGGATTGCAATATATTCGGCACAGCAGAATTTTATACCAGCTCATATTTTTTGAGTTTTCTGAATGCTTCATGCAGGTCTTTTTTCTGCTAGCAATGCGCGAAATTTTTTGCACACGGCACCGATCTACGTCCCCCAAGGCCCATCTATGACATGGGTTTAGCTCGCATTTTTTCCATCCATCTGTGGAATCGGCCACTTTAATTGCCTGATTTACGCTAAAATGTAAATGGAGTTTTTAAGGGTGCTGTGCGTTAAGAAGGCGCCTGCTTTTAGTCAAAATTTAATCACTTTGTAGAGTCATATGGTTGAGCTGAACGCCTTAATCCTTGCACGAATTCAATTCGGCTTCACCATTTCATTCCATATCATCTTCCCAGCATTAACGATTGGCCTCGCCAGTTATCTAGTTGTGCTTGAAGGCTGGTGGCTGCGCACCCGCAAACCAGTGTATCAAGATCTGTATCATTTTTGGTTAAAGATTTTCGCCATTAATTTCGGCATGGGCGTGGTTTCCGGCCTAGTCATGGCATATCAATTTGGCACTAACTGGAGCTATTTTTCAGCGTTTGCAGGCGGTGTCACTGGCCCCTTGCTGGCCTATGAAGTGCTCACTGCGTTTTTCCTTGAGGCCGGGTTTTTAGGCGTAATGATGTTCGGCTGGAACCGGGTCGGCCCAGGCTTGCATTTTCTGTCAACGATCATGGTAGCGCTTGGCACCTTGGTATCGGCCACTTGGATTATCGCCTCCAATAGCTGGATGCATACGCCTGCAGGCTATGAAATTGTGAATGGCAAAGTCGTGCCAACCGATTGGCTGCAGGTTATTTTTAATCCATCCTTCCCCTACCGGCTAGTGCACATGGGCGTGGCCGCCTTCCTGGCCACGGCGCTCTTCGTCGCCGCAGTCGGAGCCTGGCATCTGTTACGCGGCCGTCAACAGCCAGCCATCCGCAAAATGTTTTCAATGGCGCTTTGGATGGCCTTGCTGGTCGCGCCCCTGCAAGCAATCATTGGCGATTTTCACGGTCTCAATACGCTTAAGTACCAACCCGCCAAAATCGCGGCAATCGAAGGACACTGGGAAAATCACGCCGGCCCAGGCATGCCGCTTACCTTGTTCGGCTGGCCGGATATGAGCCGCGAAGAGACGCGCTACGCCATTCAAATTCCCCGTTTAGGCGGCTTAATCCTGGCGCATAGCTGGGATGGTCAAGTTCCAGGGTTAAAAGAATTTGCGCCACAAGACCGGCCCAATGCCACGATTGTGTTCTGGAGCTTCCGCATGATGGTCGGCTTGGGCGTTTTAATGATTGCGCTAGGGGTCTGGGGATTTTATTTGCGCTGCCGCAACCGCCTGTACCATTCTCGTGCATTTTTGCGCTTTGCCTTATGGATGGGGCCGACCGGGATTATCGCCATTCTCGCCGGCTGGTACACCACTGAAATTGGACGCCAACCTTGGACGGTCTATGGTGTGATGCGCACCGCCGACGCGGTCTCTACGCATAGCGCATTGCAACTAGGCATTTCTTTAGTGCTCTTTGTATTGGTCTATCTAGTCGTATTTGGGGCTGGCATTGCCTATATGATGCGCTTAGCTAAAATAGGACCGATTCTCAACGAAGGCAGAGAGGAGAATCTTGGCGGGCCAGGTCAGCTACATCAACCGATGCGGCCACTTTCCGCTGCACCCGCGGTTTTAGAAGATGAGGCGCACCATGCTGATCCAAAAAACTAATCCAGAAACCTCTTTTCAATCTATTTGAGTATCATGGGTATCGATCTTCCGCTCCTTTGGGCCATTATTATTTTATTTGGCGTCATGATGTATGTCATCATGGACGGCTTTGATTTGGGCATCGGCATTCTCTATCCTTTTTTTAAAAGGAAGGAAGACCGCGATGTCATGATGAATACCGTAGCGCCCGTTTGGGATGGCAATGAAACTTGGCTGGTACTCGGCGGAGCAGGCTTGCTGGCGGCTTTTCCGATTGCTTATGCAGCCATTCTGAGCGCTTTTTATCTGCCACTTATTTTTATGCTGATTGGCTTAATTTTTCGCGGCGTCGCGTTTGAGTTTCGTTTCAAAGCAGCAGAACACGAGCAACATTTCTGGGATAAAGCTTTTATCGGTGGCTCAATTGCTGCCACCTTCTTCCAAGGCGTCACCTTAGGCGGATTTATTCACGGCATTGAGTCAATCGACGTCTATACCGGCGCTTACACCGGCGACGATATACTGCACTGGCTTACACCATTTTCAGTTTTTACGGGTTTGGGATTAGTGGCGGCTTACGCGTTACTAGGCAGCACTTGGCTCATCATGAAAACCGATGGTGAGCTACAGCAACGTATGCGCGCTCTTACCCGCCCGCTGGCCTGGATTTTGCTCGCTGTTATCGCGGTCCTTAGTGTCTGGACTCCGCTGACACATGACGCAATTGCACACCGCTGGTTTAGTTTACCCAATTTATTTTATTTCTTACCGGTTCCACTATTAGTCGCGCTGACTATATATCATCTGCTGCGTACCGTTAAAGATGCACATGCTGCGCCATTTTTACTTACCTTGGTGCTGATCTTTTTGGGTTATAGTGGACTTGGCATTAGCCTGTGGCCAAACATTATTCCACCCAATATCACGATTTGGCAGGCCTCTTCTTCTAGCCAAAGCCAAGGCTTTGCACTGATTGGCACGCTGCTCATTCTACCCGTCATACTGCTTTATACCGCATGGAGCTATTACGTCTTTCGCGGTAAAACACGTCACGGCGATGGTTATCATTAATGAGTAACGCCCCTGATCCTAGCAAATTACCGCCACCACACCCGATAAGCAGGCCAAGCTTAGGAGGATGGCGCAAAAAACTCGGTTGGTTTATTTTGCTATGGACAGTCAGTGTATTGGCCCTAGGCGCGGTCGCTTATTTATTTCGCATCCTTATGCGCGCGGCGGGTTTAAGCACGACTTAAAGCCAACGCCACTTCGCTGTGCGACGCGGAACGCGAAGCCGGTAGCGGCGGATTGCTAATCCCGTGATAAGTAAAAACCAATGAGAACTTTACCGCATCGGTCTTATTTGGCCCCGCCGAGTGCAACGTATTGCAATGAAAAAACACCACGTCCCCAGCTTCTAGCTCTGTAGAACAAGCGGTATCAATCAATTCAATATTTTCTGGCGACTCGGCACGAAAAAATTTCGCCTGATCAAAACGCTCCGCGGATAACTGCAAATGCTGAGATTTAGGCACTAACCAAAGCGCTCCATTCTCGACTTTTTCAGGGCCGAGCGCGAGCCACACAGAAATCAGGTCAGCGCGCTTAAATGACCAATAACGGGCATCTCGATGCCAGCCAGTTAAGCTGCCATACGCCGGATGCTTGGTCATGACACAGTTATGATGCACGCGTGACAACACTGCCCGCTCACCAAAATACATTTCCATCCAAGCCGCGATCTCTGGCGACCCGGCCCATTGTCGAAATAATCCATCACGGCCATACGCATCCAGCAATCGACGCACGGTTTCTCCGCCTACCGCCTGCCGCGATACTGGCGCACCGGGATAACTCAAATCCGCCTCATATTCAAGCGGCGCTGCATTGGCGGCGAGTTGCGCCTCAGCCGCCCCTCTAATCGCCGCACAACGCTTGGCATCGACCAAGCCACGCACCACCACAAACCCTTCTTCGCGCAGCACCGCAATCTGTCGCTCTAATTTCAAATTATCGACCATCGTCTATTCGCCCACACCAAAATTTAGATTATGACTGCCTTTGGACACATTTGGCCAAGCTATCAACTATACTGAAAAAGTAACCTCAAATAAACGGAGGCGATGATGGAAAGTTTCACGCTCAATGATCTCATTTTGCTGCTCCCGCTCGCTTTAGCGGGCGCAATTATGCTTGGCTCAATTCCGGTTGGCTCCAAATTAAAATTAACCAGCTTGCGTATCGCGGGGGCCCTACTTGGAGCTTTGTTTGGCCTGATCTTTATTGAGGGATTGCCTGCTTTAGTTTAGCCCGGGATAATGTCGGGCATGACTTTATCCGAAACATTAAATGCGCCGTCTTATTTAATTGGGATTGATGGCGGCGGCACCAGTACGCGGGTACTATTAGCCGATGTACATAGTACGATTTTAGCCCAAGCGACTGGAGGACCTTCGGCACTTGGGCTAGGGGTTCATGCTGCTTGGCAGGAGGTGACGGCGCTCTGCACCGTTGCTTTTAAGCAAATCGGCCAACCTCTCAACTGGACTCGATGCGCAGTAGGCTGTGGTCTCGCCGGAGTTGACAATTCGGAGTGGCGCACCCAATTCATTGCACAAGCGCCTTTATGCCAAGCGCTGACGGTTGAAACAGACGGTTATACAACCCTGCTTGGCGCCCATAGCGGCCAGCCTGGCGTGATTATCGCCCTCGGCACGGGCAGTGTAGGCGTGGCACTCAATGCGCAGGGCCAGCGCAAAATAATCGGCGGTTACGGCTTTCCTTCCGGCGATGAAGCCAGTGGCGCAACATTAGGTTTACGGCTTGCGCAACACGCTCAACAGGCATTGGACGCGCGTACTGCGCGCGATGCATTTGCGACCGCGATCCTGAGCGCAATTGGCGCAGATGACCGGGAGAGTATGCTCACCTGGCTAGGCAACGCCAAGCAAACACAATACGCAGCGTTAGCGCCGCTGGTTTTTGCTCACGCCAACCACCCATTTGCACAAACACTGCTGATCAGTGCTGGCGATGAAATCGCCAAGATGATCGAGGCGCTTGACCCAACCGGCACTTTACCCGTTGCGCTATGCGGCGGACTGGCAGCCGCCTTGGCCCGATATGTACCCATCACCCACAGCGCGCGCTTACGGCCGGCGCAAGGCAATTCCGCACAAGGCGCATTACGGCTCGCATTATGTAAGATTAGTGCTGATTTTCACTTTTTTAAATAATCTTTTTGTGAGATCATTTATACTCCATTTTTATTTTAATATAAGGGAAAGCAAGAGATGCCCACTTATCAGGCTCTACAACTTCAAATTGAGCAATTGCAAACACAAGCGCAAGAGGCCCGAAAAAGGGAATTGACTGCGGTTATCGCTGAAATCAAGCAGAAAATAATCGATTACGATTTAAACCTTTCAGATCTAGGACTCACAAGTTCTAAGCGAACCCAAGCCGGTGCCAAAGCGCCACTGCCTCCTAAATATAAAAATCCACGCACAGGCCAGACCTGGAGCGGCCGTGGTAAGCCACCGAATTGGATTGCCGGTAAAAATAAAGAGAAATTCCTGCTTTAATTTTTCTAAATCTACTATAAAGGTATCCATTATGCGCGTGCAATTGCACGCGTAATGGATACATGTTCGCCTCGCAAATGGCAGTGATTTGAGGATAAAGCCTCTGGATTAACGGCGCTCTTCCGCAATCAATTCGGCCCGACTTGTATTAACAAACAAGGCCGTCCGCTTTATCTCCGGTAAATCGGCACAGGCCCCCCTCCTATGAGTTTTATAGCTCTTTCGCAACCTTATTTAGCCAACGCAAGCCAAACTTTACACTTGCGCTAATCGCCGTAGTGCCGCTTGCAGTTCTGTCGGCGCATAGGCTGCGAGGACTTCTTTCACAGCGATTTCAAGCGTCGGCAGATGGGCGCGCAAGATCTCTTGTTTAACCACAAGTAGCTGGCTAGGATGGGTTGAAAATTCAGTTAAACCCATACCCAGCAATAAACGGGTAAATGCAGGATCGCCCGCCATTTCACCGCATACTGACACCGAAACACCGGCTTGCTTTGCTTGCCGCAAAGTATGGGCAATTAAATGCAAGACCGCCGGATGCAACGGATCATACAAATGGGCGACCGTGCTGTCAGAGCGATCAATCGCCAGCGTATATTGAATCAGATCGTTCGTGCCAATTGACAAAAAATCAAAATGCTTTAAAAAAAGCTGGACAGCAAGTGCTGCCGCCGGAATTTCGATCATCGCGCCAAGTTTAAGTTCTGAACTATAAACCAGCCCGGCCTCATCGCATTGACCTTTGGCTTTTTCAAGTAAATCGAGCGTTTGAGCAATCTCTTGCGCATGCGCCAACATTGGGATGAGTAATTTCACCGGCCCAAATGCCGAGGCCCGCAAAATAGCGCGTAACTGGGTCAGAAACATCTGTGGCTCGGATAAACTCCAACGAATCGCCCGTAGACCGAGCGCCGGATTAACCGTATCCTCAACCTCGCGCATATCAAGCGATTTATCCGCGCCCACATCAATGGTACGAATGGTGACAGGCAAGCCTTTCATCGCCTCAATCACGCGCCGATAGGCATCAAATTGCTCTTCTTCATCGGGTAGCACATGCTGATTATGCATGTACAAAAACTCTGTCCGAAAAAGGCCAATGCCCACCACCCCCGCAGCCAGTGCAGCGCCCGCATCCTCAGGGAGTTCAATATTTGCATAAAGTCCGATCGGCGTGCCATCTAGGGTTTGCGTCGGCGAGAATTTAAGTCTTTGTAGTTTGCGTTGCTCCAGCGTTTTTTCGCTTTGCCGATAGATATATTCTTCCAGCACAATCGGCGGAGGATCAACAATGACCACGCCTCGCTCGCCATCTACAATGATCAGATCATCTTGGCGAATCAAAGAACTGGCCTGTTGCACACCAATTGCGGCCGGAATGCCTAAGCTGCGCGCCATAATTGCCGTATGCGAAGTCCGCCCACCCAAATCTGTCACAAAGCCATGAAAAACTTGGGCTTTAAATTGCAGCATGTCGGCCGGCGCGATATCGTGCGCCACAATAATCATTTCACCATGGCCAGCCGTGCTGGCGGCTTTATCGGCAATCGCCGCGACGGCAAAGGATGAGCCCGCCAAGGCTTTTAATACACGCTCGACAACTTGTTCAATATCTGCCTTACGCTCACGTAGATATTCATCTTCAATCTCATCGAAATGGCGGCCCAAGCGCTCAAGCTGCTCCATCAATGCCCATTCGGCGTTGTAGTGGCGGGTACGAATCAAATCAACGGTGGCTTCGGCCAGCATTGCATCACGCAAAATCAAGGTGTGCAGATTGACGAATGCACTCATTTCGCTCGGCGCATCGAGTGGCAATTCTGCACATAAAATCTCGAGCTCGCGCTGGGCCGCATCTTGCGCCGCGCAAAAGCGCGCGACTTCAGCTTCGAGTTGGTCCGGATCAATAAAATAGTGATCCACTTCAAGCGCGGTGGCCGCTATCAGATAAGCCCGTCCGATCGCGATACCGCTGGAGATGGGAATTCCATGCAGCATAAAAGACACGCGAATCTCCTAAGGTAACCTTTTTGTTTTGCTTTGCGAACGATTTAACAACCGACTATCCCCCTTCGTCAAACTTGTCTGCGACCAGTGCTAGCAGCGCTGCCATTGCCTCGGCTTCATCCACCCCGTCTGCTTCAATTAATACGGCACTACCGATGCCAGCCGCCAACATCATGACGCCCATAATACTCTTAGCATTAATCCGGCGCCCGTTACGCGTGATCCAGATTTGACATTGGTAACGCGCAGCAAGTTGCGTCAGTTTGGCAGAAGCGCGTGCGTGCAGGCCCAGTTTATTAACAATGATGGTTTCTTGTTGCAGCATGGTACTCGGGTTGGTAAAACTCAGATAAAGATGAAGTGGGCGGTAAAGGACCCGAGGGCATAGTGATCGCTTGAATACCTTTTGCGCCACCCGCTAGCGCTTTCTCAGCCAGCTGATCAAGCGGGGTTGTACGATAGCAAACAGCCCGTACCAGCATCGGCAAATTAACCCCGGCCAGCACTCGTACCTGAGGCAGGTGGATCAAATGACTCGCAATATTGGCAGGCGTTGCCCCGAAAAGATCCGTCAGCACCAGCGCGCCATTGTCTTTAATTAAGCAAGACAGTTCATTGTGCGCGACGGCAAGTAGCTCTGCTGGATCGCTATCGGGGACAACATCAATCGCCCCAATGCGCGTCGGCAACTCACCATAAATATGCGACAGACAGCATTTTAAAGCCCCCGCGAGCGGAGCATGTGCGATGATTAGAATACCTGCCATATCAGCCTAAAGTAGAAGACCCTATGACTATGCAATACTGTAGTCGAGTACAAAATACCATTTATAACCAGCCTAGCATATACTAATATACGTATGATAATGCACTTTGTGGCGAATACTTAAAGGGCATTCGTGCCCGTTTCGCCAGTGCGAATACGGATTGCTTGTTCGATCGGTGCCACAAAAATTTTGCCATCGCCAATTTTTCCTGTGCGTGCTGTGCGCTCAATGGCGTCAATCACCTGCTCAACGAGTTCTTTCGACACGGCAATCTCAATTTTGACTTTCGGCAAAAAATCGATCACATATTCAGCGCCACGATATAATTCCGTATGCCCTTTCTGCCGGCCAAAACCTTTAACTTCGGTCACGGTGATCCCAGAAATACCAATTTCTGATAAGGCTTCACGCACTTCATCGAGTTTAAATGGCTTGATGATTGCGGTAATCCATTTCATTAAAAACTCCGTCAAAAACCAAAAAAATATTTGTCTAGCCTAAATGGCTAATTCGTACCCAATAGACTTAAGTATACGAGGCATTCATGCTACAGTCGTCTTATCTAAGCGTGATGTATCTGCATCACGCCGATACTGAGCAGTGACTAGTATGGCATATCATTCATTTCCATAGCGCAGTCATTGCGTCGTTCATCTTTCCTTTTTTACGCACAGCCTCTGTGCATTGCTCCGAGGTCACACTATGAAACCTAGCGAACTCTTTCAAGACTTGCAGGCGAAAATTTCTGATTTACTTAAAAACTCACCCGTCAAAGATATTGAACACAATCTAAAAGCCATGCTCACGCAAGGCTTTGCTAAACTGGACCTGGTCACTCGTGAAGAATTTGATATTCAAACACAAGTCCTCGCCCGCACCCGAACACTACTTGAAGAACTTGAGTTGCGCGTGACTCAGCTTGAGCGCGAGTTCAATTTGGCTAAAACGGATTAAACCAGTATCTGGAAATAAGGTATGTCGCTTGCCGTGGTTCACAGCCGCGCACTCACGGCGGCAAGCGCACCTGAAGTCACCGTTGAAGTCCATTTGGCCAATGGCTTGCCTGCCTTCTCTATTGTCGGCTTGCCCGAACTTGAGGTGCGTGAAAGCCGAGAGCGGGTGCGCGCAGCGCTGCAAAATTCTGGTTTTACATTTCCGGTGCGCCGCATCACGGTCAATCTAGCGCCGGCTGATCTGCCCAAACAATCTGGCCACTTTGATCTACCGATTGCGCTCGGCATTTTGGTCGCTAGCGAGCAACTGCCCGCCGCGGCACTGCACACGCACGAATTTGCTGGAGAATTATCCCTGACCGGCGCTTTGCGGCCGATGCGCGGCGCTTTTGCCATGGCATGTGGACTTGCGGCCCAAGCCGCAAAAGCCAATCCAGCGCCCGCAACGCCCGTTCATCTCTACTTGCCGCTAGGCTGCGCGGCTGAAGCCGCACTCGTGCCTACGATTGCGGCTTTTGGGGCCCCTGATCTGCGCACCCTATGCGCTCATCTAGCTGGCTTGCTGAGCCCTCCTCTGCTACCGCTTAAGTCAGTTGAGGCAATATCTTCCGCCATCCTCCCCGATATGGCAGACATTATCGGCCAAAGTACCGCCAGACGCGCGCTTGAAGTGGCCGCAGCCGGCGCCCATCATATTTTGATGATCGGTCCGCCTGGCTCCGGAAAATCGATGCTCGCCACCCGTCTTGCCAGTATTTTGCCGCCAATGTCCAATCAAGAAGCGCTGGCCTCTGCGGCCCTATTAAGCGCCAGCGCTTTAGGCTTCACACCAGCACAATGGCGCTGTCGGCCGTTTCGTGCGCCACACCATTCGGCCACGGCGACCGCCCTAGTCGGTGGTGGCAACCCGCCTCGGCCAGGAGAAATTACGCTAGCGCATCATGGCGTATTATTTTTAGATGAATTGCCGGAATTTAACCGGTGCGTATTGGAAATGCTGCGAGAACCCTTAGAAACCAACTCCATCACCCTCTCACGCGCATCGCATCAGGCTGAGTTTCCTGCTGCCTGTCAATTAGTCGCAGCCATGAACCCTTGTCCTTGTGGCTGGCTGGGTGACCCAAATGGACGATGTCACTGCTCGCCAGAAAATACTGCCCGCTACTGGCGCAAATTATCCGGGCCGCTGCTAGATCGCATTGACCTACACATTGAAGTGCCCGCGCTGACTCCCGCCGAATTAGCCGAACGGACTACACTATCATCTGAAGCAAGCGCCACCGTAGCCGCCAGGGTGGTCACGGCGCGTTCGCGCCAACTCACGCGGCAACAGCAACCCAACCGATTTCTAAGCGGCCGTGAAATCGACTCCTTGTGCAAACCAGACCCGGCCGGAGAAACTTTATTGCGCAGCGCAAGCTCTCGCTTTGGCTGGTCAACCCGAACTTATTACAGTGTCCTCAAAGTCGCACGGACGATTGCCGATCTCGCTGATGGTAAAATGCTCGACGCTTCTCATATAGCCGAGGCCATTCAGTATCGCCGGGTATTCAAATAGGGTTGGAAACTGGAAAAATGATGGTTACTCGACCATCATTCATGCTTTACAATTTGCGTTATGAATATTTTTCAGCGCCTTTGTCCTCACCGCCGGCTGATTGCCTACGTTATCGCATCAGTCATCGCCACCGTCCTTGGCTGCGCTGCGTGGCTCGCGTTCAATTCGACCCCGCATGTGCCTCATGCGACCTTTACGCTTCTTTCTGGCCAGAAAATTTCCACTGAACAGCTTACAGGCAAAGTCTATCTGGTCAATTTTTGGGCCACGAGTTGTCCTAGCTGTATCCAGGAAATGCCTACGCTAGTGAGCATCCACAATGAATTCAAAGACCAAGGGCTCGAAGTGATCGCGGTTGCAATGAGCTACGACACGCCAAGTTATGTGAAAAACTATAGTCAAACACGCCAATTGCCGTTTAAAGTAGCCATTGATGATGGTCGCGCCGCTAAGCAATTTGGCAATATTCAACTCACCCCCACTACTTTTGTGATTGATAAAAATGCGCGCATTTTGAAGCGCTATATCGGTACGCCAAACCCTCACGAACTCCATCAGTTACTCAAGTCGGCATTACACTGAATCAATCAACTTATTTACGCACCTGCTCGACACAGGCCACGCGCTTTTTTACAGAATGTGTTTCAGTGCTGCATGCAGCACAATCACGATGCGTCAATCTAAAGCCCCGTATCCAACGGCATCTCGTCAACAAATCATAGAGCTAGTGGCAAGCAGGCAAGAGCGCAAAAGAATGATCCAAAGAGTCGGGTTGCTGCCCGCAAGCAATTATAAGCTGGATAGCCCAAGCTTCGATAGCTGTAGGACCGTTCGTATTGCTAGATCATGCATTTATGAGAGACAGATCAAGCATACTTTAAAGCCCAAGTAAAAGTACGATGACTGTCCGCATTAAGCGCGAAGGAATATGTGGTACAAGCAAAATTCGAACGCAGCTGCCCAATCGGGGTAGTGGAAAACGGATTGGTTCTCCCGCCAACCTCCGCAAAACTGGACAGCGTACAGCGATCAAATCCTATGGTACTGTAATGAGTGGCGTCACTGTTTGTATAGGTAACCGAAAAACCATTACCACTGGCCGTGGCATCTTTGAAATCGGCAAAAGACGCGAAATCTGTCTCGACCGTGATATTTCCAGTGAGTGTTCCAGAACTCAGCGTATCCGTTCGCGTTATAGCGCCCTGGTCAAACGTAAAAACGGTATGGGCTTGCAGGTCAAGATCCGTACTATATTCCGCATTTCTTACCGCCAGCCTGAATTTGGCTGTGTCGAAGGAAACAATAATCTGACCGTTGCTTTCCCGTACACTAAGATTTTTATAATATGTGACTGGAATGTATGATTTCTGGTTGTAAGTAACCTGAGGAATCAATAAAGCATAGCTCAGATCCGTTGTTCCATAGATCAAATTGTCGGAAAAAGGTATTGGATAATATGGAGTACACGAGTCTTCATCAGGTGCTTGACTCAGATTCAGATTAATGACGCGCTTTCCATCACGCACTGTGATCAGCGCCGCACTATACGGGTGCGCTTTATCGGAAGGCAAATTGTATAGCGTGAACGTGCAGCGCGGCCTTGTATCTAGCCAGGTTTGGAGGTTAGCGTCAGACATTGCTGCTCGATTGCCAAAACCCAGGCTATGCCACCGGGCATTTACATACATGTAATGGTGTAAGAGGCTAAAATTTTCACCCATGACGCGATGCTTGCCACGGTATGTGTCGGTTCCGCGGCCTTTAACCCACATATTCACTGATGGAGTGGGCAAAGTCGAGTCATACCAGAAAGCGTTGAAGCGGTAAGCCGATTTGTAGATAAATGCATAGGCTATCTGCGTTTCCTGTTCAGATAACACACCGACACTTGCCGCTGCAGTTAGGATTTCTGAGAAAGCTGAATCCCCATATGGGCCAATGGATCGGCCATAGTTGAAACCTTGACCCTCGGTATTCATTTGCGGAAGAATAAGATCGACTGATTTTCTCAGGTAATCTTTTAGCTCCTGTGTCAAACTAGCCTGATTCCCTATTGTAAGAATGTGTTCGATGACTTCGGCAATTAACAAAATGCTATATCGATCAAAGCGCGCCTGATCATAATAGGTCGTATTAACGTTCGAGGCCTCGTCAGAAAACCCGCCTGAAGAATCGTTTCTAAAATGATCTGTAAGTGCGTATAAAAGTGCGTCACTTGCCTCCATCGAAGCTACCGCTGGGTTGGTAGAGGAAGAGAAAGTTGGATTGTTCCAACCCAACTTTTGTCTCAAGCCAGCGATTCCGTAAGAAACCGCATAGTAATTTTGAGCCGTGTTAAGCGATGCAATATCAATCGGTACGTCCGCTTCAGGGCATCTATTTAACTTGCCACTTGCAACTGGGCCAAACATATCGCAGAAGGTCAGACGATCTTTTAGCGTAGCCAGCATTGCCTTACTGAAGACTTGGTCGAGCATACCATGCGCTTTAAAATTATTAAGCGTAATGAGGTAATAATAATTACCCCAAGATTTATTGGTATATACGTAATTGGCGCCACTCATTTGGGCCATCGTCGCAGTCGTTATATTTTGATACGTCGCAAGGTAGTCTGCGTAATTCGGATCATCTTTTGCTTGCATATCAATCAATGTATATGACAGGCCAAGCGCTAACTTACCGGGCAAAAATCTATCTCCTGTATTTGTATCCAACACACGCACCGGAGTGCCGTCTCCAAGGTCCATTACGACCTGTGTGAAATCAGGTGATTTTTTAATCAAATCAAAGAGCGCTTTCATCTGCCCCATCATGGTAATAGTTATGCCCTCGCCAGCAGGGACGCTCGTGTCAGGCATGCCATAAACCAGCCCATGGAGCGAGCGAGCTGTAGCGAGAGATACATGGGTGGCTTGGGGACGTGAGGTTGTCGTAGGTGAGGGTGGGTAAGCAGTCGGACCGTCGTTGAGGCCTTCACCACCTTCGCTTTGGCGGGCATGGGCTAGAAGAAAGGGAAATGTACTGAGCGCAAAAGCAATTGGAGAAAGTCCTGATAAAAACATTTTGGCCTCTAGGTTGAGATTTGATTCGTGCTAAGAATCACATTTTTCACAGACAGGTTGATGGTGCTTCGATCTTATTATTATCGAAATAAACGCAAGGTCAATGAAAAATTGTCGATCAATGATTCTATAAAATGGAGATCGCCCTTTTAGTCAAGCTGTCAAACAGCGTCAAAATTTTCCAGTCAAAAAACTGTATAAAAAATTAAAGAGCCAAAAAGGGTACGCAGGCAAGCAAGGGACGCGATACGATCCCGTTTCCCGTCGTTACTACCCTAATTTGGGGTTGCACCGTGGCAACGTTGCGCCTGCGGTCGTAGTCAATGATCTTCGCAGGTAACATGTCATCGATGCCTTGCATGAGCTTTTTAAATACTTCGCGCAGCGTACCGGCTAATCCGTCCGTATTTGCCGGGCCGTGGCTGGGAATGGCGTATTCACTTATGTTTTATTCGGTGCAAAGAGGTTTGGTGAAGTGACCCAAAGGGTTAGGCACCACCTTCTAATTTTTGAGGACAGGCCATTATTCCTTTTTGGTTAAGCCTGTCGCGTATAAAATTCGGAGTCATTGAACTTCTATTCTAGATATTTACTCCAACGCTTGGTCATGACAAACTCAATAAATTCCAACATTTCTCCCTTATTCTTTCAGACCCCAAACGCTCAACGCATTGATCAGCCTTCCGAAAGTGTTGAGTTAAGTGAGCCTAGCCTAATAGCATCTCATGCCCCAAAGGCGCATCTCCATTTAGAAGCCCTTCCTCCGGAACTGTTACCGATGGTGATGCGTTATTTAGATACAGCGGCGCTCAATAAGTTGCGGCTAGTCAGTTCTACCCTGAATCAATTTGCCATCACCGTTCCTGTGCCTATAAAAATAATTAACAACAGGGATGAGCTTCAAGAGGCGCTAAGCGCTTTGAATGATGGCAAGAGAAAGATTGCTTCACTCATACTTAATGGGTCGGATTTTAAAGATGAAGATTTACAAAATTTGCCAGTATCGTCGATACACAGTTTGACTTTACAACATTGCAACAATATTACCGATGCGGGCCTTGAACATATCAGCAGATTGACTCAGTTACAGCACCTAACTTTAAAGTTCTGGGACAAAATTACTGATGCAAGCTTTAAACATATCAGTAGACTGACAAAGCTGAGGTACCTCAACCTAACACTCTGCCACGACATGAGCTATCCAGGTCTTGAACATTTAAGTCGATTGACGCAGTTGCAACAGCTTGATCTACAAAATAACAACATTACCGATGCAGACCTTGAGCATGTAAGCAAATTGACGCAGCTGCAGAAGCTTGACCTATCGTGGTGCCGCGACATTACTGATGCAGGTCTTGGACATGTCAGCAGATTGACGCAGTTGCAGCAGCTTAATCTAACGTACTGCGCCAACATTACTGATACAGGTCTTGAGCATGTAAGCAGATTGACGCAGTTGCAGCAACTTAATCTATATGGCTGCAACAACATTACTGATACAGGTCTTGAACATGCCAGCAGATTGGCGCAGTTGCAAAAACTTAACCTATGGGGGTGCGAGGAGGTGACTGATACAGGACTTGAGCATATAAGCAGATTGGCTCAGTTACAGGAGCTTTACCTACAAGGCAGTATTACCAATGAGGCGTTTAAACATATAAGCAGATTGCCCCAGCTACAGTTGCTTCACCTATCATCAATCGATATTAGCTATGTAGGACTTAAACATCTAAGCAGATCGACTCAGTTGCGTCATCTTCACCTAGAAAGCAGCAATATTATCGATGAAGCGCTTGAACATGTAAGCAAATTGACGCAACTACGGCGGCTGTATCTATTAGGCAGCGGTATTACCGATGTAGGGCTTGAACATGTAAGCAGATTGACTCCGTTGCAGCAGCTTTCTCTAAATGAATGCAGCAACATTACCGATGCGGGGCTTGAACATATAAGTAAATTGGCTCAATTGCCGCGGCTCACTCTATGGAAATGCCTCAATATTACTGATGCGGGGCTTGAACATATAAGCAAATTGACCCAGTTGCAGCAACTCAGTCTAAGGAAATGCCGCAATATTACCGATGCAGGGCTTGAACATATAAGCAAATTGACCCAGTTGCCGCAGCTTGATCTATATGACTGCCCTAAGATTACTGATGCAAGGCTTGAGTATGTAAGCAGATTGACTCAGCTACGGCTGCTTAATTTATCAGCCACTAGTATTACTGATGCCGGCTTGGTGCACTTAAGCAAATTAACTCAGTTAGAGCATCTCGACCTACGATACTGCGATGATATTACTCATGCAGGTCTTGCGCAGCTAAACGGACTGACATCGCTGCGCGACCTACGAAGTGGAAGAGATTTTACCGCTGATTATACGATGCAACAAATTGATTGGTGACGCTTTACTGTCAGCGGTTTGTAGAACAGAGTGTGAGTCTCTCGACTCACACTCTGTTATCTTCGGGCGGGAATATTAGGTAATATCATCATGGGGCTGCTCTCGCTCCTGACCACAAAGGTAACATCGATTATATTGGGGCGATACAAATTTCCCAGAACACTCTTTAAAGGAAATTCAAATGTTTTCCACACGCTCCATCCAACCCGCTATGCTGATTACAAGCACCCACCCTCTATCGCCAGAAGCCGCCTTGGAAAAGGCATTAGCACAGCCTGAATCCGCTGCCGCGCTGGACAATACGTTATTAAAAAATTCTTTTTTAGATGCAGCAAAGAATGAGCGTTTTCAAACAACTTATTTTAAAGAATTCAAACAAACTGAACGATATATGTTTCGAGAGAGGCTTCGTCAAGATGACGTTTTTCAACATTGTCTATCACAACGTTTTAAACATGATATTGCTAATCAGCAAAAAATAAGCAGGCAGCCAGATACATTTTGGGAACAAATGAAATTTTTCCCTACGGTTAATCAAAATGAGCGCGGGCCTGCCGACATTCAAATTACCCACATCATTTTGCATCACACTGAGACTAACAGTGCCGCCGAAACGGTGAAAATTATGGCTGATCGTAATGTAAGCGCTCATTATTTGATTGACCGTGATGGCGATTTGATATGCTTAGTTCCGGATAACTATCAAGCTTGGCATGCTGGCGTATCAAAGTGGCAGGAAATGAAAAATGTCAATTTTTGCTCAATTGGCATCGAACTGGTGAATAATGGATTTGAACCTTTTCCAAATGAGCAGATCGACACGTTATTGGCATTACTCGAAGATCTCAAAGATCGTCACGCGATCCCGATTGAAAATTTTATTAGCCATGCAGATATCTCACCCGGGCGGAAAGTTGATCCTAATTGGTTTTTCCCATGGGATTTGCTAGGTAACGAGGGGTTCGGATTGTGGCTGAAGCCGGGAGAGCGGCGGAGCGACCTGCCAGAGAATTTTGATTCCACCGATGCGTTAACGACACTTGGGTATCAAGTAGAGCCGCTTAGGAATGCAATTCAAGCTTTCAATCTACACTACTTGGGGCACAAGGAAAAATTTGAACTTGATGAAGAGGGCAAACTCACCTTGCATAGCCTTGTCGTAAAAGTATGTGGCAGAGTTGAAGATAGCGCTTTGCATGTCAAGGTCTTGGGGATCAATGATTTTGCTTAATTGACTTGCCTATGAAGCGATTACAGGCCATAATCGCTGCAATATATTACACGCACGCTACGTGCGCTCATCAAGCGACGTAGTGTCATTGAGTCGAGTGGGATGCTGTCGAGAATGGGGGCAGCCCCACTCTCGAATTAATATCAAACGAATCAATATAAAAGAGATGGCTAAATCCTCTATTCACTTTATATTGCATTTTTAAATTTTCTATACAATAGTTCGGATATCTACTGCGTTACTCACTTGTATTCGCCTGAGATTTTCAAGAAGCGTTTCTCGATCTTTATATACTGCTTCCTCACCTAAATAACACGTGTTTATAAGTTCAAAAACTTTTCCATGAATGGTTGGAGTAATTTTACTATAAAATTTTTCTTCGCTCAGAATAATTAAAGCTGATTTAATATCAGACTGTGCTATGAATAATAAATGTTCAGATGCAAAAGTACGTGCTGCTAAAATTGGAGTGTAGAATTTTTCTTGATTAAGAATGATTGCTGCTGCATCAGGATGAGATTGAGCTATGGCGGATAACTGGTGGTTACATAAAGAAGAAGATTTTAAGATTTCTCGATAAAATTTTTCTTCATTAAGAATGATTGTTGCCGCATTAGGATGAGATTTAGCTATAGCAGATAACTGGTTATGGGATGAAGAAGAAGATCTTAAAATCTCTCTATAGAATTTTTCCTCATTAAGAATAGTCACAGCTGCATCAACATGAGATTGAGCTATAGCTGATAAATAAGAGGCTGAAGAAAATGATAGTAAAATGAAATTATAAAATGCGCAATCATTAAGAATGATTGCAGCTTTTTTGGGGTCTTCACAAGCAGATATTTTTAACAGTGAGGCACTGTATTCTTCATCTCTAGATAATAATTCCAGCAGCTCATTGTAAATTTTTTTTCTTTCTGGATGTAGGGTCAGATAGTTAGAGTGTATGGCGAATAAATTATCTCTAAAAGTATCTTTTGCAGATTCTCCTGTTTGAAATGATTTATACCCTTCTTTTAAATAATCATCCCATACAGAATTGCTATCCGCTATCTTTTCTAAGTCTTTTGATACTTGAGAAACTACCACTGTATCTCTAGGTGAAACATATTTTAATATATCTACCATGCATTTCGTTGGTAAAGAATTTAGAGAGGTTATTGTCATATTAAACTCCATATTTTATTAAAGATGTTCAGGAATCTCTGAATAACCCCGTAGTGCCGTCATGCTTGTTCGCCGGACAGTTGTATTGCCTGCGTCGGTATTCCTCGCTCCAGGGTTATTCAGAGGCGCCTAATTCAACGATCAATGCCGCTACCGTAAGTTAACCTCCTATTGCAAAAAGGCCATGCCTATTCGACTGTTTTTTAATCAAGCAAGAAATGCAGAGACCTCAAAAAATTAGACGTCGCTCTACGCTTTTTCAGGTCTCTTTATTAGGTTGCATATATTAATCTGCAAGCTTTTACAAGTGAAAGTGGCAGAGATGTTTGTAGGTGATGAACTGGGTGGATTTACCCATACCAAACATACTGGTAGAGCAGGCTGTGGCATGGCTGGCTTCTTTTGCAAGAGCGTGTCCAGGGTTACCAAGTCAGCACATAATTGGGCGCTGACTTGTGATTAAGAGACAAGCACGATTAAGATTCCCACCACCCACAAACGGCCTATAGCCAGAGACTCTCGTTTAAACAGGTTGCGGCACTTCGCCCGTTGCACTGCTGCTCTGAGCTTGTAAGCGTAAAATGACTTCTTTGCGATACCGGTTCAATTCTTGCGCGGTTTTAAACGAGCGATCAAAAATAAGCGATAAATTATGCAAAATTCGATCAACCACTTTAGTTTCCCAATCGCCGTTAAAACGTATCTGCTCATCAAGCCAGTGTTCAAGCCATTCAGGATCAGGTAACCGCGATTGCACCGTGTCACGCGGAAAAAGCGCGCGATTCACATGCAAATTAGTCGGGTGCAAAGGTTTTTCAGTTCGGCGGGCCGACGCCATCAGCACGCCAATTTTAGCGAATGCAGCGCGCGCCGTATCACCGGATTGCACCAGCGCTTTTTTCATATAGCGTAAATAAGCGCCGCCATGCCTTGCTTCATCGCGCGAAATAGTTTCATAAATGTGCTTGATGACAGGCTCAGTATGCCAACCGGCCGCACACCGGTACCAGTGATTTAAGCGAATTTCACCACAAAAGTGCAGCATCAGCGTTTCTAACGGCGGTGCTGGGTCAAACGGAAAGCGGACTGCATGCAACTCCTCTTCCGTCGGCAATAGTTCCGGGCGAAAACGCCGCAGATACTCCATCAGCACCAGAGAATGCTTTTGTTCTTCAAAAAACCAGATACTCATGAATGCAGAAAAATCACTGTCATGGTGGTTATCGCGCAAGAACATTTCTGTTGCAGGCAGCGCCGCCCATTCGGTAATGGCATTCATCTTAATCGTGTTAGCCTGCTCTGATGTCAATAAAGAGGCATCAAAGCGGTCCCATGGAATGTCTTTTTCCATGTCCCAACGTACAGCTTCGAGCGACTTATACAACTCGGGATAAAGCATCGTGTCCATAATATAGTTCATTCCTGTGTCGCGCCATCTACAATGTGGCGGACTAGACTTCCTCAATTGTCTTATGATAGCACGCTCTATGTCGGCTTGTTGACACCGCCTTATAGATACACGGTTTATAATCGGGTCAAACAAGTTATTATCGTAACTCCCCAGGTACAACATATTGTCACCAGAAGAAAGGTTTGCACAATATATTGTTGGCTAAGATGTTTGGTCAACGCTTATGCTGCAGTTGCACTGCTATTTTTGGCCAATTTTCGTGCTGTATTTTCAATATATAGGCAAAAGAAAAGGTTTTTATCAAAATATAGTAGTCAAAGGTACCTGGGGAGTTACTTATTATCAAACTAAAACTGTTTCTTAAGCCGATCATATTCGATATTTTGTTGAGGAAATGCTCAATAATGCACATATTTCCCCCTATTTCGGCTAAAGCGCGCTACGATGGAATAGCATAGTTTTTATAAATAGGCTGCCTATTGAATTTGATCCAAACCGCTCCATATGCGTTGAGCATCACCGAAGCGTCGGAACAAGGAGTCATACCATGCAGATGATTTATAACAGCCCAAATTATTGTATCGTCGAGTTTCCAGCACAAGTCGGCAGTTTCTCGCTGAAGGCTGGAGCTTATGAAATCGTTGCGAAAAATCTACAACGTGAACTGTTTATTAATGGTGAAATGGCCGCGCAATTTCGAGAAAATGTGCAAAAATTGATTGAATTACAGCCCACTATTGACGAAATAGATGATTTCCTCGGTCAATTTGATAGTCTGATGACGCATCCGGTCATCTTGCATTAATGCAGTTCGTTGCCGTTTTTCGCATGATGACGCACAATGGGCATTAGCGCCATTATGGTGAGCCAAGCGCCTCGATGCAACACGCATAGGTGGCGTCGAGCGCACCCGGCTCAGACACCGTCATCCCAAGGTCACGTAAGCGACCGTCATGTACACCATACACCCAACTATGAATCATCAATTCCTGGCCACGCGCCCAGGCATCTCGCACGGTGGTTGTACGGCATACGTTGACGGTTTGTTCAATTGCATTGAGCTCAATTAAACGCCGATGCCGCTCTTCGCCAGCAGGTACCTGTTCTAGCAGTTGCCGATGCTTGTCTTGGACATCTTGAATATGGCGTAACCAGTTATCCGCCAACCCCACACGTCGCTCAAAAAGCGCCGCCCCCACTCCAGAACAACCATAATGGCCAACCACCATAATATGCTTAACTTTGAGCAGATCAACCGCAAATTGAATCACCGATAAACAATTTAAATCGGAATGAACAATCACATTCGCAATATTACGGTGGACAAATACTTCACCCGGGGGCAAACCGATAATTTGATTTGCTGGCACGCGCGAATCAGAGCAGCCAATCCATAGATATTCAGGTGTTTGCTGATCTTTTAAGCTTAAGAAATAATTGGGATTTTCAGCCAACATGCGCTGAACCCAGACACTGTTGTTATCGAACAGATGGCTAAGGGGATCGGGATGATCTTGCGCCGGATGATTGATTGTATCCATCAGAGTAGGGTCATTTTCCAATTTACGCGACATGTCAGTTGAGCGAATTAATTAAACGATACAGCATTGAAATTCTGCCGCCCGAACGCACTCACACGGTAGCCAGAAATGTTACCACGCGCCAATGCAATCACTTTGGGATGGCCAATTGGCAGCCACAGTGCTGCATCGTAGATGATTTTCTGCGCTGCAAGATAGAATTGGGTACGCTGCGCTTGATCCGTCGTAGCCTTTGCCTTAGCAATCAACCCATCGAGTTCAGGCTGACAAAAACGCGTGAAGTTAGTCCCCGAACGTACTGCTGCACAGCTAAATTGGGGGGTCAAGAAATTATCTGGATCTCCATTATCGCCAGCCCAGCCCATAAACAATAGATCATGCTCGCCTTGCTTCGCCTCGCGGATCAACTCACCCCATTCAACAATTTTGACCTGTGCCTTAATACCAATTTTTTCAAGATCGGCCTGCAATAGCTCGGCGCCCGTTTGTGGATTTGGATTCAGCGTGCTGCCCGTTGGACGAGTCCAAATCACGGTCTCAAAGCCCTTAGGATAGCCCGCCTCAGCAAGCAGTTGTTTGGCTCGGGCAATATTGTGCGGCCGTGGTTGAATATTTTCCGCATAACTCCAAGTACCCGGCGGATAAGGATTGCCGGCAGGCAACGCCATTCCATTAAATAGCGTATTCAGATAATTGGTGCGATCAAATGCTAAGTTGATCGCTTGGCGCACCTTTTTATTATCGAGCGGTTTATGCTGGGTGTTCAAAGCGACAAAGGCGGTCATAAAACCAGGGGTTTCAATCGTTTTAACCAATTCATTTATCCGCATTGCGCTCACATCTTGCGGCCGTGGCGACAATGAAATTTGGCACTCGCCAGCCCTCAGCCTTTGCACACGCACAGCTGGATCGGGAGTAATCGCATAAATCAACTGGTCAACCTGCGGGCGCGCACCCCAATACTGTGGGTGACGGTCATAACGAATGAGCGCATCTTTTTGGTAGCTACGCAGCATGAATGGCCCCGTACCGACGGGCTCTAAATTGAAATCTGCAGTGCGGTTCGCGGTGAGCAACTGGTTTGCATAGTCGGCCGAATAGATCGAAGCAAAACCCATCGTCAGTACTGACAAAAAGGTGGCGTCGGGTTGATTCAACGTAAAGCGTACGGTATTTGCATCAATTTTTTGGATGGCTTTTAGCCGCTCCGGCAATTGCAGCGATTGCGCATGTGGAAAGCCGCTGGGACCTGCCACCTTATGCCAAGGGTTGGCCGGATTCAGCATCCGATCAAAAGTGAACACCACATCGTCCGCATGCAACGTACGGCTCGGGTTGAACGCGCCCCTGGTCTGAAAATGCACATTGGGGCGTAAATAAAAAGTGTAATTGAGTCCATCTGCACTCACCTCCCATTTCTCAGCCAAGGCCGGCACGATTTTGCTGGTCACCTCGTCGAAAGCCACTAGACCATTAAAAATAAGGTCGGCGCTTGCATTCGTGGTCACCAGCGCATTGTACTGAACAACGTCGAAACCATCGGGACTCGCTTCGGTACAAACAGTTAGAGACTTGGACACTACAGATTTAGCGACAACGGTTAACGGCGCGCTCAACAATAATAAACTCGCGCAGCAAGCAGCGATCAGTTTTTGCTTCATAAAGCCCTTCTCTTTGATAATTGGCATGCGAGTGTGGCCTTACACTGGCGTCTCATTTGCGTTTTTTTAACTTTTAACAGCCAACTTACATTTTTTTCGCACGAATCTGCGACACAATAAAGTCTAACACTGGCACGACCCCTTCCAGGCTATTCGTCAGCGCCGGAGAAATCTCATATTTTCCCTGCACAGCGAGCGCAGGTACACCCATCAGCTTGTAATCCACCATCAATTTATTATCACGCTGTAGCTCACTTGCCGTACTGAAAGAGTTATAGATCTCGAGAAATTTTTTCTTATCAACCCCATGCTGCGCAATAAATTCGGCTTGCGCTTCGGTGGTTTGCAAATAATTCCGGTCGACATGAATGGCTTTAAAAATTTTGGGCGCCACCTGAGTAGCGACCCCAAGTCCATCAAGCGCATGATACAGCTTTTGATACAGCGCAAGATTTGCGTCAAACGCAATTGGCACACGCTTAAGCACAATATCGGGACCTTGTTGGCTAAACCACGCTTCAATTAAAGGATCAAAGTCTTTGCAATGCGGACAACCGTACCAGAAAAACTCAATAACTTCGATTTTGCCTGCCGGCACGCTCACTGCCTGCGGGGTTTTCAGTACTTTATAGTGTTTGCCCGCTTGCGGCACTAAAGCCGACGCATAAGCGCTACCCACGACAAAAAGGATCAAGGCGAAGAAAACACCAAGCGATTTTTTCATATTAATCTATAACCACTATCGAGTTAAAAATACAGAAATATATCATTTAGGCAAACGCGCTCATTTATTGTTTGATGGACGGATAATCGCCGTATCAATACCCGCATCAGTCAGCCGCAAACGCGCCTGATTCATTTGCTCGAATCGCGTAAACGGACCAAGGCGCACGCGATAATACAAGATGCCCGCACTCTCGTAGCGGGTTACCTTCGACTCAAAGCCTTGTAAGGCAAGTCTAGCCCGTTGCTGTTCAGCATCTGCCCGGGTCTTGTATGCGCCCACTTGCAAATAATAACTGCTGCTCGCCCCGCTAGAGGCTAGCTCAGATTTATTCACAGCTTGGCCGCTGTTTAGCGCATCGGCAAACGATGGCACCTCGACAATCTGCGGTTCGATCATCGAGCCCGGCCTTGGCGACCCTGAGCCTGGCTCAGACAATGGCGCCGCGGGCTGACTAGGAGATCTGCCTTGCAAGAGTCGGTTTGGATCAGCGCTGGCTTGGCTGTTTAGATTCTCCACGTTAGGTGCTGGCCCAGTCTTTGTGACAAAAGGCGTGGGCGCCCGCGTCACGTATAACGCAACCACAACCGCAATCGCCAATCCAACTGTGAGACCGAGTACGATACCCAAAAGTGTCCCCCCATTTTGCTTAGAAGAACGGCGTTGCTTTCTCATGATTCAAACAGTACCCAAGTAATTTCAAAATAAGGCCCATGATTCATGGGGTCTTTCAGTTACATTTTAGCGGGTGCGCTGACACCCAGTATAGCTAAGCCATTCGCCAATACTTGGCGAATTGCCGCAATCAAGGCTAAACGCGCTATGCGCTTAGCGTCGTCATCAACCAAAACCCGCTCAGCATTGTAAAACGCATGAAATTGACCGGCGAGTTCGCGCAAATAAAAAGCCACCGCATGAGGCGCGAGTTCAGTCGCCGCGCGCGTTAGCATTTCAGGATATTCAGCCAAACACTTAAGCAACGCGTTCTCATGCGGACTAACCAGTGACGTGACATCCGCTTGCGTTAAGGTAGTCAAATCCCCGCCCCACTGCGCCAGCACTGAACAAATACGCGCATGCGCGTATTGCACGTAATACACCGGATTTTCATCGCTTTGCTGCAATGCCAAGTCAATATCAAATACAAACTCCGTATCCGCCTTACGAGAAACCAGAAAGAAGCGTACGGTATCGCGGCCACGCCTAATGACATCATCATAAGCCGGCGCAGCTATTGGCAGCTTTTCTGGTGCAGCTTGGCCGCCGCCTGACCATTCGATCAAATCACGCACCGTCACGTAACTGCCTGCGCGTTTTGAGAGTTTAACCTCCTGACCGTTGCGCATTACCGTCACCATCTTGTGTAACACATAATCCGGGTAACCTTGCGGTATATTCAGCCCCAACTGCTGTAAACCCGCTCGCACTCGCGCAATTGTCCCGTGATGATCAGAACCTTGCACATTAATCACTTTATTAAAGCCGCGCCGCCATTTTGTCACATGATAGGCAATATCTGGCACAAAATACGTATAACTGCCATCGGTTTTGCGCATGACCCGGTCTTTGTCATCGCCCTCATCCATTGTGCGCAACCAGAGCGCACCTTCTTGTTCATACGTTTTGCCCGCTGCCACTAACGCGGCAACCGTTTCCTCAACCCGGCCATCGCGATACAGCGATGACTCAAGATAGTACTGATCAAATTTAACCCCGAACGCCTGCAGATCCAGATCTTGTTCGCGGCGTAAATACGCCACCGCAAAACGCCGGATGGCATCAAGGTGGTTCGCATCGCCCAGCCCTTTTACCGGCTCAGCATCTTGCCTTATGACCGTAACCCCAGCCAGATAATCGCGCGCGATTTCAGCAATATATTCGCCATTGTAGGCCGCTTCTGGCCAATCGGCATGACCTGGCGTCAAACCGCGGGCACGCGCTTGCACTGACAACGCAAGATTATTAATTTGCACGCCCGCATCATTGTAATAAAATTCACGATGCACCTGCCAGCCTTGCGTGCTCAGCACATTCGCCAGGACATCGCCTAGCACGGCCTGCCGGCCATGGCCAACATGCAGTGGGCCCGTCGGGTTAGCAGATACAAACTCAATCAGCACGCGCTTGGCCGGCTGCTCAGCCACTGCATAGGCATACCCAAACGACGTGGTTTCATTCAGCACCGCCAGCGCCACCGCTTGCTTCGCCGCAGCCGATAACTTTAAATTGATAAAACCCGGCCCAGCAATGTCGGCCGACTCAATCAACCCTGACGCACGCGGATGCGCACATACGCTATCTGCGAGTTGCTGCGCAAGCTGGCGTGGATTCATGCGCCATGGTTTGGCGAGTTGTAAGGCAAGATTACTCGCCACATCGCCATGGGCTGCGATCTTAGGGCGCTCGAGCATAATCAGCAAATCTAACTCACTGGCAAATGATGGCGCTACATTTTTGATCGCGTCAGTAAAAATGGCTTCGATAATCTGTTTTTGGGCTGGTAACATGCAAGGCAAAGAAACGTAATGCACAAATTTGCGCGGAAGGGAGGATTTTAGCAGTGATATAACGCTTTCAGTTTGTAACCGACAAAATTTAAGGAATTCCTATGCTGATTACTTTTAAATCAATCGCTACCCCTGAGATTATCATGCTCGATAACCTTGCACGGTTCTTATTGAGGATTATCGGCAAACCACTGGATAAGCAGGGGGTGATTAGCCATGACGAGCTAGCGCAAGCCATTGCTCGCTTAGAAGCCGCGATTCATGATGAGCAAAAAAAAGCAGCGCTAGCGCGTGCCGAACATCATTTTGACCATGATGACGAGCTAGCCGATGAACCCCCTGTTGGGCTGGCGCAACGTGCGTTTCCACTGCTGGATATGATGCGGGTCGCGCATCAGCAAGAAGCCGATATTGTGTGGGGCATTTGATGACAGAAAAAATAACTTGACATAAGCCTCTAAGCCACCTTTAATTAATTCACACCCCAGCCGGGGAGTAAAGAAGAAATTTTAAAAGCGACCTATGGAGAATGTATGAATATTACAAAAATCGTGAATATGGCAAAATTCGCAGCCCTTAATTATTCAATTCCTTTTAATACTAACCCCCTTTCTTCTAGTACCAACCCCCTTTCTTTCAATAAAAATACAAATACGCTCCCCTTCAATACCAATAATTTTCCCAGTGACGTTGAGGGCACTCTTGCAGCGTCAGTCTCCTTTGTGCAAAACTCTATTATTCCAGCTAGAAATCATATCCAGGGCGATATTCAGCCCCATCTAACAGCGCTTAGAAAAACCATGGTACTGTTTCAGCCCAAAGAGTATCTCGATGAGTCAGTCCCAATAACAATGACCGTAAAAAATGGGGAGAACCAAGTTATTGGCACTTTTTCCATGAGTCAGCCTGATAGACTGACTAAAATTGTTGAATACGCAGCTGATTTTGACGGTCATGAGGATGATTTCAAGGAACCAGGAAGCTATAGCCAGACAATATCAGGGCAGACTCAACTCAATAATCTGAAAGATGACCCGTCAGGCAATTATCTGAAGACGATATTGGATAGCCATAACACAGTTAAAATCCAGACTGCGAATGGTGCTTGGATTCCAGAGTTTCATTTACCCATAGGTCATGAATTAAACGGAAAAATTGTAACTTTCTCATCCTCTGCGGGCTATAGCTCAACCATTGACTACTCAGGAAAAAGTCTAACCTTAAATCAAGGCATGACGCTTCTTTTCAGAAATTTTAATGGTACTTGGTATACATTAGCGGATATCGAATACAGTAAAATTACTTATGGTGAAGGATATTGGTCGGCTATCTTGTCCTACGAAAAAGTACGGCCAGGCATATATTTCGATTTCAAGCATAGCGCCAAGAGCAGTCAATTAAAAAACATTAATATTGGCGGATCATCCGAGGTGATTCTTCATACCATCGACCTGGGAATGTTAACGCCTTATAGAAATGAATTTACCTTTCAGAAACAATCAGAATTTCATCGGCAATATTTCCAGCAGGTTCCGATCAGTCGTTTAATCGTCTCAGAATATGAGCCACGGCATTTC
Source organism: Mycoavidus cysteinexigens (assembly GCA_031963205.1). Taxonomy (GTDB): domain Bacteria; phylum Pseudomonadota; class Gammaproteobacteria; order Burkholderiales; family Burkholderiaceae; genus Mycoavidus; species Mycoavidus cysteinexigens_C. The sequence continues at coordinate 82,519 of JASSUB010000002.1, read as the reverse complement.
AAAGAGGTCATGCTGCCAGATGGAACCCTGCTCAAAGATTATGATCCAAGCACTGGCGGCGTCTATGATGGAACGATGCGTCAGAGGATCGGGAAAGAACTGATCTCTTTAGGGATCAATAATGCTAACTATGGCATCCATTCATCTGAAGGTCAGGGAGAATCTGGGCATCCATATAGCGCCGCGCAATTAACCGCGCATAATTCTGTCGGCAAATATGTGAATGGCGTAGTGGTTCATGGGCTTTCTGGCGGGGGTGGCATCGTTACCCTGCAGAGCAGTATTGGCAACGAGTTCAGCCATGAAGTCGGGCATAACTATGGGCTTGGACATTATCCCAATGGTTTTGCAGGGTCCATACATCGAACCCCCGATCAGATAAACTCAGCCTGGGGCTGGGACAGCGATAAAGATTTTTTTATTCCGAGCTTTGAGAAAAGCACTAGCAATCAGCCCACCTGTCAAGACAATCAGTGCGCAGATCCTTTTGAGGGACACTCTTTAGGACGGGACGCGATGGCTGGCGGTCAGCCATTTTTTCCAAACAGCAACGCTTTTACGCTGCACACTCCGTACGCACTCAATTCCATTCAAAAATTTTTAGAAAGTAAAGCTGTCTTCGACAGAAACTCCCCAACCGGATTCAGCAAATGGAATCCCACTACGCAAAAAATGGAAGCTTGGGAAAATACTATTGTAACCAAAGAAACAAAAGACGCAGCGCCAACTGATGTCAGCTTAGCCGCAATGAGAGGACTACTTGAGCGCTACGATCTGATTAATATTTCATTTAGGGATGGATACTACACTGAGAATATCTATCTGCCACAAGCAGCATCAGCAAATTCAGGGAAAGCCGTTAAGATAAAACACCTGGCAGCTTACAATTCCTATCTTTTTGTCAACAATGACAAGATCACTGTCTCAAAGGGCAGCGAGTTAATTTACCAATCGACGGGTGATACTTGGGTTAAGGTGGGTGCCTACCCGATCCAAGAAGCAAAACGGCCTTATAAGCAAGGCACTGCAGTGACAACCTTGGTTGGCTATTATGATCCACTTAACACACTGAAGAGCTATATTTACCCAGCATTGCATGGTTCTTTTGGTATGGTTTATGAGTCCGATGCGGCTAAAGAGATTAATGCAAGTCAATACTATCTACAGGTGGAAACTGCAAGCGGAGATAAATTGCGCTATAAGCTAAGCGCAAACAGAATAGACTCCAGCTGTATGAATAAGTTCCATATCAATGTTGAAGAGGCGCGCAATCCGGTGAAAGCGCTTATTATGCATAATGGTTCAGCTTTGGCATCTATACAGATTGATAAACCCGTCACTAAACTAAGTTACACGGTCAATGGGACGCCATTGTAATTAAATAATATGCTACATTAACTATTATTAATCGGCCCTTGTCCCTTGAAATCAAGAGGCAAGGGCCTAATGCAAAATCTGAAGAATTAGTCTAAAACCTAATGGTTTCTAAGTAGTCCACCCTGAATAACTCGTAAACTCTTATATGGCAAAGGTTTTTCGTCGAAATATAGTGGCATAAATTGCAATAAAATGGCATATTAAGAAAATAAATCCTGCAATTTGTGATGAGGCAAAAATGGGTCCAAAGGCAACGGCGAGCACAGGAGATTTATTCCGGGATCAGCTTAGCGCGTTGATGAGTGAGAGCTTCACCTCAAATAGAGGTCGACCTGCGACCTCGCCGCGGCTGATAGCGTGCTTACTGTATCTGCAATACGCATTCAATTTGTCTGATGAAGAAGTGGTGTTGGGTTAGCTGGAAAACCCCTACCATCAATTTTTTACAGGGGAAACGTACCTCCAAACCGAGGCGCCGATTGACCCGTCAAGTCTAACGCGTTGGCGTAATCGGCTGAGTGAAGCAGGCGTAGAAGAGTTATTAGCGGAGACGATCGAAGCAGCCAAACATAGTGATGTCATCAAAGCGTCGAGCGTAAAACGAGTAATCGTTGACACCACGGTGATGGAGAAGGCGATAGCGCATCCGACCGATTCGCGACTGCTAGATGTAACGGCTCGCGTTTGAAACTGGTCATGCTCGCAATCAGCGCACTTTCTGGCTCAAATTAAGTGCAAATGAAAAGCTGTTCATGCTCAGGTTAACTGCAAATGAGCTTGCATTTATCGTGATCGGCTTGCATTCTATCACCACGTGCTCATACTAATTGCAAATGAAATTACTTGACCTGCAACCTTAACGGCACCTTTAACCATGCAGTCCGATGTTCAGAATCTGTCTCATTAACTTTTAGAGCCTAAATCAATATCATAGCGAAAATTCCAGAACAACCCTATTGGGAGAGTGTTCCAAACTGGGGGCTGGCGGCCGAACCCATGGAAGCGAGCGCTTTGACATTGTCCAACAGCCGTCAGAAAAGCCGGACCATACTCGACAATCAAAAAAATCAGTTGATTACGTTAGCCCCCAGTTTGGCGCACTCTCTTTGATGCTTTCCATGCCGCGCCGAATCCAGCCCGGGGCCAATCTCGTGGTGAAAGGCTGAGAGCCTGTCTGCAGGTGCCTTCGCTGATTTTTCCAGCTTCCCTTTGTTGATGGACACGGGCCTGAAGTCGTTGCTTGATAGATTCATAATTGCCCTCCGACCTCAGTATGTCGATGTTCTCAAAGCCTTGCCACTGGACCGGATTCGCGCGGTCGCGCACATCCACGATGTCCAGCGACAGACTTGGGCCAAAAAGATTATGCAATTGCTGGAGCGAATCAGGCAGTCCTCCGACGATGCTTGAAATGGTGTGAATGCTTGAGCCGCGACCTATTTCATTATAGCGCTGCACGGTTTTGTCAAAAGCGTCCTCGACACGCGCGTGCACGACAATAATCTTCGGCTGATATCCTGCGTCAAGCACCTTCTGGATTTTGTCGCGACTGACGTCAAAATTTGCCATCTGTCCTTCGAACAACATAACTGCATCTTTCGGAAGCTCTGCCGTTTTCAGAACCATGGACGTTTTTCCCGCACCGGGTGACCCAGTCAGGAAATACACGGTGGTGCGTTCGCTTTCGCGCGGCGCCTGCAAATTTTCAACAAAAAGAGCTGCCGCTAGCACGGCGGCAGTGCTGTGAACCGGGTTGTTGTACCGTCTACGCGACTCCCGTGACGCTGCATAGGCTGCAAATACCTCCTTGAACAGGTCGGAGTTCACATATTGCCCCTCGAACGATCTCGCATCGTTTCGATACGCGTTGATAAATTTTTCCGGCGCGGCCTTTGCTGCTCGAATCGTGTCTTCCTGTACCTGGCGGCGGTCCGGCGCAATGAAATTCCAGTGTGGGATATTTTCTAGCTTGACGCCGCTACGGTTTCGGTGTGCCGTGAGCGTACTGGTATGCGACATTGCGCCGGGCAGCACAGTAATCTGACCACGTTGTGTTTGAATGTCCTGTGCGATTACCTCTGGCATTGGCACAATCTGCGCGCACCCTAAAAATGGCCACGCGATCAGCCAAGTTGTCACGATGCGCATGTAGCTTATGCCAGCCGACTGCGCCAAGCCAATTGTGTTTATGGCCCCCTCAGACACTTTCTGTCTCATTAGTTGCCTTTTCAAGTTTTTGCGAGCCGTACGCGCCCTCCGCGTTGACTCGCGCATTCCCGCTGACCCGACTCACACTTGCCTCCAGCGCGTTGAGCTTGACCGTCATGCGCTCGTAGCCGCGGTTCTGCTCAGATAAGCCCATTGCTTTGCGGGCTAACCCATCGGCCTCTTCCTCTTCACCTTGGTTACGCTCAAAGAGGCTGAATTCGCTATAAACCTCTGCAAGCATTTGATCGATCTCGGCTTGCGTAAAAAAATTCTGATCACGCATATGATCAAGCAAGGCTTCAGCTTGTTGATAAACTTTCCTGATCTCAATAGGCTCTTTAAGCCATTGATGCCATTCAACGCTTCTCTTATACTCTTCAAGGTACCCTAATATCTCCTCTCGCATCTGAGCAGTCGGTACATTTATTGGCTGCTGACAGTTACAGGATTGTCCGCCGGTTCTGAAAGACAACATACTTCTCCTCTTTATAGATTTTATTTTGACGCGTTCGCTTATCGCATACGCCTCATAGATTACTTCAGAGCGCATTCTAGCAAATAGTTTTTTGTCTGAAAGGGGGGGCAACTTCAGTGTCATTTGCCAATACAAAACCGACTAAAAATCTCGCCAAGCAAATCATCCGGCGTGAATTCACCTGTAATGGTATTAAGTTGCAGTTGCGCCAAACGCAGTTCTTCGGCAAACAGATCAAGCGCCTGCGCGTTCTGCGCAGCTTGCTCTGCCGCGTTCAAGAGATGACGGTTGGCTGCGCGCAGCGCAATCAAATGCCGCTCACGCGCCGAATAAACACTTTCAGTACCGACTTGCCAGCCAGCAATCTCAAGCAACTGCGCCCGCAAATCGACAATCCCCGCGCCTGATTTCGCTGACAAGCGTACAGTCCGCACAGCTTTGGCCTCGGTGGCCAAAGCCACAGCAGCCGATTCTGCAAGCAAATCAATCTTATTATGGAGTTGAATCATCGGCACGCCTGCCGGTAAGTTTGCAGCAATTGCTGCATCTTCAGGCGTAAAGCCTATCCGCGCGTCGAGCAAATGCAACACAATATCCGCCTGCTTAATTGCTTGCCAAGTACGAGCGATGCCAGCCCGCTCAACTTCATCCTCAGTCTCGCGCAAACCTGCGGTATCAACGATATGAAGGGGGATACCTTCAATTTGAATCGTCTGCGCAATTTTATCGCGAGTGGTGCCAGCAATCGGCGTTACAATCGCGAGCTCAGCGCCTGCCAGCGCATTCAATAATGAAGATTTACCCACATTAGGCTGTCCGGCCAACACCACTGACAGCCCTTCGCGTAATAATGCGCCTTGCCGCGCATCAGATTGAATTTGGCTCAGTTCATGACGAAGTGTAGCGAGTTTGCCACGCGCATCTGCGGCTTCCAGAAAATCAATTTCTTCTTCCGGAAAATCAAGGGTAGCTTCAACCAGCATTCTAAGGCGAATCAAATCCTCCACCAACTGCTGAATCGCGCGCGAAAATGCCCCATCCAGCGAGCGTCCGGCACAACGGGCAGCGGCTTCTGTGCTCGCCTCAATCAAATCAGCAACCGCTTCGGCTTGCGCTAAGTCAAGCTTATCGTTAAGAAAAGCCCGACGCGTAAATTCACCAGGCTCAGCTAAACGCAAGCCCGGTACTTCATGCGCAGCAAGACAACGCTGTAACAATAACTGCAAAACGATTGGCCCACCGTGTCCTTGCAACTCGAGTACATGTTCGCCGGTATAAGAATGAGGCGCAGCAAAATAAAGGCCTATCCCGCGGTCTAAAATACCCCCCTGTGCATCCAAGAAGGGGACATAAGTCGCGTAACGTGGCGAGAGTTCCTGACCGCAGACTGCCAACATCAAGCGGGCCACCACTTCTGCCCCCAGCTTGCCAAACGATAGGCGCACTACGCCGATCCCACCCCGGCCTGGGGCCGTAGCAATAGCAATAATTGGATCTTGATGAGTTGTAAACATTAGCGGCACACCTGCGATCTTTGTCATTATAGAAAACACATCAGATCAGTTTCGTGAGAATATGACAAAAAGATTAACAGCAAAGTTTAGAGATTAACCATGGCGATACAATCCGCAGATAGCGAGACCAGCATTGCGCTTGTCTGGTTTCGTCGAGATCTACGATTATTTGATCACACCGCACTTTATCATGCGTTGAAAGAATACGATCAGGTTATCCCCGTCTTTGTGTTTGACACCACCATTTTAGCGCCCCTACCCTGTGCAGATCGTCGCGTTGAATTTATTCATGCATCATTGCGTGCACTCAAAGACGAATTACAACAAGCCAAGAGCGATCTTGTCATACGGCATGCAAATCCTGTTACAGCGATTCCGGAGTTAGTCGCCGAATTTAGAGCTAGCGCAGTGTATACTAATCGCGACTATGAGCCAGATGCCATCAAGCGCGATACCGAAGTCGCCGCGGCTCTTCGTGAGCAGGGCATCGCGCTGCGCACATTCAAAGATCAGGTGATTTTCGAGCAGGACGAAATTGTCACTCAAACCAATAGTATGTATAGCGTATTTACGCCCTACAAACGTGCATGGCTTACCAAGTTAAACGATTTCTACCTACGCTCATATCCCGTAGCGCGTTACCTGCATCACTTAGCTCAATTGGCTGCACAACCTTTTCCGTCATTGCAAGAACTCAATTTTGTGCCTGCCGGATTAGCTGACTTACCTATCCAAGCTGGCACGATAGGCGGTGAAGCGCTATTTGAGAATTTCAAGGAACGTGTTGATCGCTATCACCTCAACCGCGATTTTCCAGCAGTCAAAGGGCCGTCTTATTTGTCCGTACATCTACGCTTTGGTACGCTATCGATTCGTGAATTAGCGGCTTATGCCTGGCGTGAAGGCAGCCAAGGAGCTCAGACGTGGCTCTCAGAATTGATCTGGCGTGAATTCTATCAGCAGATTCTTTGGCACCGACCCTATGTGGTGCACCATGCCTTTAAGCGGGACTACGATGCGTTAGCCTTCTCAAACGATGAAATATTATTTACCGCTTGGTGCCAAGGACAAACTGGCTATCCTATAGTTGACGCAGCCATGCGCCAGCTCAACCAGACTGGATATATGCACAATCGACTGCGCATGATCACGGCGAGTTTTCTGGTCAAGGATTTATTGGTTGATTGGCGTTGGGGAGAGCGTTACTTTGCCAAACAGCTGATTGATTTCGATCTGGCCTCCAACAATGGCGGTTGGCAATGGGCGGCGAGCACCGGCTGCGATGCCCAGCCCTATTTCCGCATTTTCAATCCGGTCACGCAATCCACAAAATTCGACTCTGATGGCAAGTTTATTCGCCGCTATTGTCCGGAGCTAAGCGCCTTACAAGGAAAAGCTATTCATGCGCCATGGCTGGCAAATCAAGCCACGCTCGCTGCTGCGGATGTTACGCTTGGCGTGGATTACCCATGGCCAATAGTTGATCACGCCTGTCAACGCGATAAAGCATTGGCATTGTTTAAGCACCGAGGCAGAACACCAATCAAATCCAATGACGATTCTGCTACCACCTAATCTCGCCACCTTTATAACAACCTCTTAGGTCTTCGAAAACCTCAAAGCCAATCAAAGAGCTTGCGCAGAATTTTCGGGGCGCAGATCAAATACCAACACCTCAGCCTGTTTCCCTGCCGAAAATTGTAAGGAAGATTCATCTCTCACACGCACTCCATCGCCTGCGTTTAGCTCTTTCTGATTCAGCATGATAGAGCCGCGTGCGACGTGCACATAAGCGCAACGCCTACGATCAAGCTCTAGGTTAGCAGCTTGCGCACCGTCAAATAGGCCTACATACATATGCACATCCTGATGGATTTGGAGAGTGCCTGCCGCCCCATCAGGTGACAATACTGGCCGTAACCGCCCATTTTTATCAGCCTGCGAAATATGCATCTGCGCATGACGAGGAGAAAGCCCCGGCTTACCGGGAAGGATCCAGATTTGTAACAAATGCACAGGCTCATTTGGATTAGGGTTCATTTCGCTATGCATAATACCCGTGCCAGCACTCATGATTTGCACTTCATCAGCACGCACCGTCCCATGGGCACCCGTGGAGTCTCGATGCTCTAGCGCACCGGTTAGCACATAGGTGACGATTTCCATATTCTGGTGTGGATGCATCCCAAACCCACGGCCGGGCGCCACGATGTCATCATTAATCACCCGTAAGTCAGAAAACCCCATATGCGCAGGATCGTAGTATTGACCAAAAGAAAAAGTCGGGCGGGAATGCAGCCAGCTAGAGCGCATCAGACCCCGTTCATCGGCTTTACGTATTTCGAGCATGGCGTTTCCTTAAAGGGGAATGTATGCTGAGTGTATCTTAAATTCAGTCTGGATAATTTGGCACCGCCCTCTTTTTTAATGGATTTTAAAAGTAGAAAGCTAAGGTACAAAGGGCTCATTTCTGCTATGCGATCAAGCCAAAACCAATACACATGAGTTAACCGAAAATGGCTTCTGATCGACATATGTATTGGACAAAGTCGACGTATGGCATGGCAGCTTCGGGCATAGAACATACAGACGGTATTTTTACGATTTAGCTTGGAGCAAGCGCGTAAGCCGAATACCCCCGATGATGAGAATCAGTCTATAATTTCTCATAGAGTCTTTCTTTGTGGTCTTGCAGTGTTTAGAATCCTGACTATATTTAAAGTATACTTTGAGCGCCCGCGCTCTTATTCTTCCTTAAAGAAAGGCTCTTTGGGGGTTTTCGGACTGCTTTTAAAATAACTAGGGAGATATGAATGAGCGATTTTGAAAAGCGTGTAAAAGCGATCGTTGCTGAGCAATTGGGTGTAGCAGAAGCAGAAGTTAAAAATGAAGCGAGCTTTGTAGATGATTTAGGGGCAGACTCTCTCGATACAGTCGAGCTAGTGATGGCTCTCGAAGATGAATTCGGGATTGAAATCCCCGACGAAGAAGCCGAAAAAATTACGACCGTGCAACAGGCGATCGACTACGCCCGGGCCCACGAAAAAGCTGCGGGGTAATTAAACAAATACAGAAAAGCTTATGCTTTCGGTATTTGTTCAGTCGTTGTTATCAGGATTTGTTTGCGGCCTGTGAAATTTGGATGGGTTGTGGGAAAATGCTTAGAGAATAGTTTTTTGGTGTATTTTCAAAAGTCTGATGCAATGCATAGCCGTAGCGCCCACGTCATCTATCATGGGTACTACGGCCTTTTTTCTTAGGGCGTGTTCCTCAATCGCCCCAAAGAACTGAGTTTACCTCAGTTGATAGGCTCTTCGATATCCAACTCGACTTCGAACTCGCTCAGAATTGTGGGTAATTGCAAGGGTCATGGAGTGCTTACCATGTCCTTGATGTTCGGCTGCTCTCCAAAACTACAATGCCTTCTACAAATCAGCACTGTATCCCTCTTGGACTCCTAGGAGCACGTTTGGATCGGAAAATCAAAGGATCAAAGCTAAGCGTACTTCAAAGCCCAACTAAAGGCGCGCTCACTAATTTTTGTCAATGGGAAGGGATACGTTGTACAGGCAAAGTTCGAATGTAACTGTCCAATTGACATCAAAGGCCATATTCCCCACCTTGGAGTTTGGGGCATAAAAAATGGAAATTTTGAAGTCCATGTCGGAAAGCTTGAAGAAAAACGGCATAAACAAGAATTTCAATTAGTTCGAGAGGGTTGGAGAGATCATTACACCAAAGATTATGCTAGCGTTTCATTTGAAACAACAGATGAAGATAATAATACTATTTGGATTAATCTACCAAAAGCCCCCTATGATGATGAGTCTAAAAGATATATGGAGGTTGGAATGAAACTTTATTCTTTAAATATTATTCCAAGATAAAAATAGGAATATTGATAATAGCCAATATTATTTCAGGGAAAGCCCTAATGTGGGACTTTCCCTATAAGAACAAATACCAAAAAATTATCAGAACCCCATCTTTTTCATAATCTGCTCTATCCGCTTTTCAGGCTCCTGCGCATAATTCACGGTAGACTTGCCTAGCACCGACATTCCGCTACCCTGCCTTCAAAAAGCAGGATTTTTAACCCATTGATATATAAGGATTTTTATATTTCTGCCGAAGTCCTTTGGCAGTCCTTGCGGCTGACAAGTTGCTTATTTCACTCCTAGTCGCTTGATTCCCGTGTTGATCCCACCTGCTACTACTTCTACCTTTTTTTAATAAAAATGTAACCGATTGATATAAAAAGGTTTTTTATTTATTGAAGAATGAGAGGGGGGTAGCGGAATGTCGGCTAGCATAGAGGGGCGTGAGCTAATCGGCGATGGTGACCTTGGGCGTTGCTGCGTCGCAGCAATCTGGGCTAAATCGTACAACATACGCACCGCTGAGGCCCACTGTTGCGGCTGATAAATTGAAGCAAATTCTTGCACGTGAAAAAGCTGCGAAAGTTGCAAAAGAGCGAGGGCAGTATGAATTAGCTTCTCGTATTGAAGCTTTCCAATTCCGCGATTTACGAGCCAAAGCAGGAACAAAGAGGCCCTGTAAAAACCGCTGAAAACCCTTATGGCATATGGTGGGGCGTGAGCGGCTCGAACGCTCGACCTACGGATTAAGAGTCCGCTGCTCTACCAACTGAGCTAACGCCCCAAGAGAAAGCGTATTATAACAAGCTAACACACACTCAAAATCGTATTTCGTATGCTTGCTCATTTTGAACAGAAAATTTTAACCCGCGAAAGTCTCGTCGCAAAGCGTCCAACTCTTTCAGCGCCAGTTGTTTTTACAAACGGCGTATTTGATATTTTGCATCGCGGCCATGTCAGTTATCTAGCCCAAGCGCGTACATTAGGCGCATGTTTGGTGGTTGGCGTTAATAGCGATGCATCGGTACGCTTACTGGGTAAAGGTGAGGATCGCCCAATCAACAGTACAGCTGATCGCATGGCGCTGATTGCAGCACTTGCGAGTGTCGATTGGGTAGTATGTTTTGAGGAACCAACGCCAACTGCATTGATTGATGCATTACGGCCGGAGATTCTCGTTAAAGGCGGCGATTATGATATGGACGCATTGCCAGAAGCGGCGCTGGTGCGCGGTTGGGGCGGACAAGCGCTGACGATTCCTTTTGAGTATCAGCGCTCAACCTCTGCTTTATTGCATCGGGTGCGGGCGTTTTCAGTTTAAATAATGAAGCATCAGCAAGCTGAATTTATTTATGAGTAGGCGAGTTCACTTGCTCTTGCGCAATTAATGCGAGTCCTGTTAGCACTAAGTGCTCATGGTAGGTGTAGTCAATTGTCAACAAGCGACTCACTCCTTTGGCCGCACCACCACTTAATACGCATCGGACCGGAGCGCCAATCTGGGTGCATAAATCGCGCCACGCGCGCTCAATTAAACTAGCTTGAGCAAGTAAGCAACCTTCATGCAAAGCAGTCTGCGTATCAACCGCAAAGGGCGTTCCAGCCTGCCCGCCATGTGGCTCTTGTCCTTCAATCATGTGTTCCGCCGTCGGCAACAACGCGGTATGTTGACCTAGCGACTGCATCATCATCGTCCCGCCGGGCGCAATCAAGCCGCCAGCAAAAGTGCCATCGGCATAAAGCGCTTCCAATGTAGTCGCGGTGCCTAAAGTAGCAATCAGCAGATGTTCCGCCGGATAGGTGGCGCGCGCGCCAATCAGACTGGCCCAACGATCACTGCCAAGTTGCCGATAATCGCGATAACTATTCCGCACTCCGCACAGGCTGGGCTGGGCGCTTACCGTATGGCGCGGGGCATGCGGCCAACGTGTGCTAGTTAAGGTTTCAAGGCGCCTGGCCGTACGCTCGCCCGCCACATTTGCAATCCAAATACTACCGGGTATTGGCAGCATCGACCAATCCGGCTCTGGCAACGAGAGTAACGCGCCACGTTCATGCGCAAAGGCACCCAATGCAATGCGTGTACCGCCGGCATCGGCCAGTGCCCATTTAATGCGGCTATTACCCGCATCGATTAGAAGAAAAGGAGCCGCAGATGGAGCAAAAAACATCATGAGTGTATTGAAAAAGAAGCCCTTTTATAGGCGAAATAGGAAAAAGCGACGATATTACAGAATATATGCTCGCAACGAAACGTCACCACTTGCCAGCGCTTGAATACCGTTGCCCGTATCAATCAACAAGCGGCCATATGAGTCGATGCCAGTTGCGACACCATGCAAAATTTCATGGCCATTCTCTAATATCAGCACTTCCTTGCCAGTATAAGCATGATCCGCATCCCACGCCTGCAGAAAAGACGCTAAACCATGTTTCTCAAAAAGCTCAAGCATGGTGGCTAGGGCATTCAGTACATGGGCCAAGACATCTGTCATGGCCACCGCCGGTAATACCCGTGCTAAGGCCGCCGGCGGATTGGCCCGGGCATCAAGCTGCGCCGCTAGCGCAGCCTCACCATCTAGGTTAAGTCCAATACCGATCACCACCGTACTCGAGGTACGGGTAGAACGCACCGTTTCAATCAAACTGCCCGCCAATTTTGCGCCATCGAGCAAGACATCATTGGGCCATTTAAGTGCCAGCCGCGGCGTATCTGTGTGCACCAGAGTGCGCAAGCCAGCGACTATCGCGGTACCTACGGCAAGACTAAGTCCAGCAAGTTCGGCAGGTGGCCGAGCTATTTTATAGGCAAACGAAAAAAGTAACGCATCGCCCGCCGCGGCAAACCATGGCCGCCCGTGCCGCCCACGGCCAGCCGTTTGTTGATACGCAACCCGCACAATGGGTAGTGTGGGTTTATGCGCAGCCCTTAAATGGGCGATTAAATCAGCATTCGTCGAACCGGTCTTAGCCACCACCTCAATCGTCAATTTTTGTAAAGAGGCGGATAAAAGTGTACGAAGTCGCTCACCGTCAATGCGCCGGGTGTTAGATAATAGGGAAGTCGAAGAAAAAACCATAGTAAGCGTATTTTAACGGACCACGCACCACGCTACGTTAGTCTGCCGTACAATCATTGAATCAATCAGTTATAAAATAACGCTATGTTGCGATCTATCCTACGCCGTCTTGGTATGTTCGTGCCGACTTTTATCGGCATTACAATGCTTACCTTCACGCTTATTCATGTGATTCCTGGCGACCCAATCGAAGTCATGATGGGTGATCGCGGACTTACCCCTGAAGCTCATGCTGAAGCGATACATCGCCTCGGGCTTGATTTGCCATTACCGGTGCAATACTTGCGCTATTTATCAGATGTGCTGCACGGCAACCTCGGCACTTCGCTGGCCACTCACACGAGTGTGATGGGGGAATTTTTAGCACGCTTTCCAGCCACGGTTGAACTCTCGTTGGGGGCACTTTCTTTCGCTCTCATCCTTGGGTTGCCAATTGGTATTTTGGCGGCGCTTAAGGCTGGCTCGATTTTTGATCGCGCTATAATGAGCCTTGCACTGGCTGGCTATTCAATGCCTATCTTTTGGTGGGGCTTGATTTTAATTATGTTTTTTTCAGTGCAGCTTGGTTGGCTACCGGTATCGGGCCATCTGGCGATTCAATACGATATACCCACCGTGACCGGTTTTACATTGCTTGACACCTGGCTTTCCGGCCAAGAGGGCGCTTTGCGCTCTGCTTTGCGTCATTTAGTCTTGCCATCGGTTGTATTAGGCACGATTCCGCTCGCCGTCATCGCGCGCATGACCCGCTCATCGATGCTTGAAGTTTTGCGTGAAAACTACATTCGTACGGCACGTGCCAAAGGGCTCTCGCCGAGCCGAGTGGTCATCGTCCATGCGTTACGTAATGCCTTAATTCCCGTGGTAACCGTAATTGGCCTGCAAGTGGGTTCGCTGCTTTCAGGCGCGGTGCTAACAGAGACCATTTTCTCATGGCCTGGGGTTGGCAAATGGCTGATTGATGCGATCAACCGGCGCGATTATCCGATTGTACAAAGTGGCATTCTGGTCCTGGCCACACTGGTTATCATCGTTAATTTGTTAGTCGATGTGTTATACGGCGTGCTTAATCCGCGTATTCGCCATTCGAGGTAACAATGAACCAATCCAATTTAGCGGAATTTTGGACGCATTTCCGCACCCACCGGGGCGCTGTCTTAGCGGGCGGGCTGCTTATCGTCTTTATGCTTGCTGCGATCTTTGCGCCGGTGCTTGCGCCGTATGATCCAATTGAGCAATATCGCGATGCCATTCGCGTCCCTCCCGTCTGGCAAGAGGGCGGCTCTTGGCGTTTTTTACTCGGCACAGACCAAGCCGGACGCGATATGCTTTCGCGCTTGATGCATGGCGCCCGCTTGTCGTTTTGGATCGGCAGCATCTCCGTCTTGCTCGCGCTTTCACTGGGCACCGTGCTTGGCTTATGCGCGGCATTTTTTCAGCGCTGGCTGGATGTGCCGATCATGCGTTTGATCGATGTACTGCTTGCCTTGCCAGCACTTTTGCTAGCGGTCGCGGTCGTCGCCGTACTGGGTCCAGGGCTGACCAATACGATGTATGCCATCGCCATTGTGACCCTCCCCGGTTATGTGCGACTAACACGCGCCTCAGCCCTGGCTGAATTAAGCAAAGAGTATGTGACGGCATCGCGCGTGGCAGGCGCTGGTACCTTGCGTTTGATGTTTTTGCAAGTATTGCCAAACTGCGCAGCTCCGTTGATTGTACAAGCAACACTTGGTTTTTCGACGGCGCTGCTCGATGCGGCAGCGCTTGGCTTTCTTGGCATTGGGGTGCAGCCCCCGCTTGCCGAATGGGGTTCAATGCTTGCTTCCTCACGCGATTACATGAATAGCGCATGGTGGATGGTGACCTTGCCGGGCATTGCTATTTTGGTGACCGTTCTGTCTATTAACCTGCTTGGTGATGGACTGCGCGATGCGCTTGACCCCAAGTTAAAACAAATTCACTAATTTCAATGAAGCAAAACCTTTTAACTATCCGCCAACTTTCGGTCAATTTCGGCGGGCCGCCCGTCGTGGACCATATTGATCTCGAGATTGCGCCTGGCGAGGTTGTCGGGATTGTCGGTGAATCAGGTTGCGGCAAAAGCATTACCATGCTGGCCTTAATGGGACTGATTGATGCACCGGGTCAAGTGCGCGCCGATGAGATTAGCTTCGATGGCAAAGATTTGCTCAATGCATCGCCTCGTGCGCGGCGCAAAATTATCGGCAAAGATATCTCAATGGTGTTCCAAGACCCATTGGCAAGCCTTAATCCAAGCTACACCGTTGGTGCGCAAATTAAGGAAGTCCTATGGCAACATGAGAATTTGCGCGGCGCAGTGCTGCAGCGGCGTACGCTAGAGTTACTTGATCAAGTTGGCATTTCAGACGCCAAAAATCGCATGGACGCTTTTCCGCATCAACTCTCGGGTGGGATGAACCAACGCGTGATGATTGCCATGGCCATTGCCTGCAATCCCAAATTATTGATTGCTGACGAGCCAACCACGGCACTTGATGTCACCATCCAAGCCCAGATTATGCAATTGCTGGTTGATTTGCAAAAAGAGCGTTGTATGGCTTTAGTCCTGATTTCACATGACCTTGCGGTCGTCTCGCAGGTCGCTCGGCGGGTGGCCGTCATGTATGCTGGCCAAATTGTTGAAACCAATCATGTCCCCAATATTTTTGAGCGACCGCACCATCCTTATACCGAAGCATTATTGACTGCGATCCCCGAGCATAATCGCGGCGCTCAGCGCCTAGTCGCTTTGTCAGGCGTGGTGCCTGGTCAGCACGACCGGCCACCGGGCTGCTTGTTTGAGCCGCGCTGCAAATATAGGATTGAAGCTTGCCAACAAACACGACCACCATTAGCCCCGATTGCCGCAGGCGCGGTGCGTTGCATTAAGCCACTCAATTTGCCATCGGCTGGCAGCACGCCGGTAGTTTCTCACTCTACATCATGAATGCACCAGACACCGTGCTCGTCGCGGACCGTTTAACCAAACATTATTCGGTACGCCGAGGATTTTTTGGACACAGCCAGGTCAAGGCCTTAAATCAAGTGTCGTTTTCGCTCGCCCGTGGCAAAACGCTTGCTGTTGTTGGGGAATCAGGGTGTGGCAAATCAACGCTTGCGCGCCAGATCACGATGGTTGAAGAGCCAACCTCTGGCACGCTCTTGATCAATGGCCATGATGTCGCCACCGCTGACCGCACTACCCGCACAGCGCTACGCCGATGCGTGCAAATGGTTTTTCAGCACCCATTTGCCTCGCTTAACCCAAGAAAAACCGTCGCCGCTACTCTGGCCGAGCCCCTCATCATTAATACTGACTTTGATCGCGCCACCCGCTTTACGCGCATTCAGGAGATGATGGCTACGGTTGGCTTACGGCCCGAGCATATGCGGCGTTATCCGCATATGTTTTCTGGCGGTCAGCAACAGCGCATTGCGATTGCGCGAGCGATGATCCTTGAGCCGCAAATTGTGGTGGCCGATGAACCGGTCTCCGCGCTTGATGTGTCTATTCAGGCGCAAATCCTCAATCTCTTTATGGATTTGCAGGATCGTTTCGGCATTAGTTATGTATTTATCTCGCACGATCTGTCCGTCGTCGAACATATCGCGCATGACGTTATGGTGATGTACCTTGGGGGTATTGTTGAGGTTGGCGATAAGGCTACGCTTTTTGCCCGCGCTCGTCATCCCTATACGCGCGCCCTTATGTCTGCGACCCCGGCTATCCGCTCCGCTGAAAGACGGATTCAAATTCGCCTCGAAGGAGAGCTGCCGTCACCACTCAACCCTCCGCCTGGTTGCACGTTTCATCAACGTTGTCCGTATGCGATTGAGCGTTGTCGGCATGAAGTACCGCTCTTACGTGAGGTGGACCAGCGGCAGGTTGCTTGCCATCGGGCAGAAGAATTAGAGATTTAGTATGGTGTAGAAGGGTTAAATTGTGTGATTTACGAACTCCTTTTCGGTAGTCTAAAAGTGTCCGCGAAAATGAGCCAACTCCACTCTTCTGTGATCTGCCATAGGCGAACAGATTGATCAGCACAGCCAGTTGCCAAATAGGTGCCAGTGGGGCGGTTTGACAGCTAAGCTATTTCAGCGGGTAAACCTTCCACAAAATGGACGATTTGAAAGTGGAATTTCCGCCGATGTTTGATGACGCTAAGCATATTGAATCCACTCCCAAAAGTAAGGATTGCGGAGCAAAATAATAAAAAACAATCGTATTAAGTTGGTTACACACAAGCGTCATATGTGTGGCGAATATATACACCCACTTAGGTTCTTTGCTATACTCTCGTTTTAAGTGGCCCGGTAGCTCAGTCGGTAGAGCAGCGGACTGAAAATCCGTGTGTCGGTGGTTCGAACCCGCCCCAGGCCACCAGCATTTCAGGACTTGCATGATTGCAAGTCCTTTTTACTGTCAGCATAGGTTCCATGACAGGAGACTAAAGTGACGGCACAAACATATCCTCATAGCCGCGCACTCGTACTATTCTCTGGCGGCCAAGACTCTGCTACGTGTCTTGCGTGGGCGCTTCAGCGGTATCATCATGTTGAGACCATCAGCTTTGATTATGGTCAGCGACATCGGATTGAACTTGAATGCCGCAACCATTTTCGGGCACGCCTTATAGAAACCGAAGCCTTTGCACCCTGGCGTACGCGTCTACACGACGATCATTTGGTTGATTTATCGATGTTCGGTGCGTTAAGCGACACCGCCATGACGCGTGACGTTCAGATTGAAACGCTTGCCAACGGTTTGCCAAACACCTTTGTGCCAGGCCGCAATTTGATGTTCCTGACGATGGCCGCAGCGCTTGCCTATCGGCGTGGCTTGCAAGTACTGGTCGGCGGTATGTGCGAGACGGACTTTTCTGGTTACCCCGATTGCCGCGACGATACCCTCAAGGCATTGCAAGTTGCCCTCAATCTGGGAATGAATCGTCGTTTTGTGATTGAAACCCCGCTGATGTGGTTGGATAAGGCGCAAACTTGGCAACTAGCACACACGCTTGGTGGTGATGCATTGCTTGCTTTAATCCGCCTTGAAACGCATACCTGTTATTTGGGTGAGCGTAGTACGCTGCATGACTGGGGCTATGGTTGCAGTGAATGCCCATCCTGTCTATTACGTCAACGGGGTTATGAAACTTTCATAGCGGGCCTAAGTTGAAGACGTGGCGGCCTTAAGTCGATAGAATTCTTTGTCATGGCATTTTATTCAATTAAAGAAATTTTTTATACTTTGCAGGGTGAAGGTATTAATGCCGGGCGGCCCGCTGTGTTTTGCCGCTTTGCGGGCTGCAATCTATGGTCCGGCCGCGAGCAAGATCGCGCGCAAGCGATTTGCCGTTTTTGTGATACTGATTTTGTTGGCACAAATGGCGAAAATGGCGGCAAATACAAAAGCGCCGCCGCAGTAGCCGCCCAGATTGCCTCGCTCTGGCCTGCAGGCGCGGCGCATCGCTTGGTCGTCTGTACCGGCGGGGAGCCTTTACTACAGCTTAACGATGAATTGATCGCAGCGCTGCATGCCGCACAGTTTGAAATTGCGCTTGAGACCAACGGCACACTGCCAATACCCGCAGGCATTGATTGGATTTGCGTCAGCCCCAAAGCGGCTGCGTCGTTGCTCGTCACACAGGGCAATGAACTCAAAGTGGTGGTGCCGCAGGACCATCAGCAGCTCTTGGCTTATGAGAAACTCGACTTCGATCATTTTCTGGTGCAACCGATGGATAATGCAGCACGCGAGCTTAATACGCGCTTTGCCATCGATTGGTGCAAGCAGCATCCGCGTTGGCGGCTATCGATGCAAACCCATAAATATTTACACATTCCCTAAATTTGTCCTGCCGTGTTAACCATCACTCGTAAACTTGAATTTGATGCTGGTCACCGTATTCCAGACCATCGCAGCCTATGCTGCAACCTACATGGTCATCGTTATGTGCTTGAAATTACGCTAACAGGCAAGCCAATAGCCACCGCCGGCGCGCCTGATCGTGGCATGGTGATGGATTTCGCACAGGTCAAAGCGCTCGCTCTTCAGCACTTGGTCGAGCACTGGGATCATGCTTTTTTAGTGTACGCTGGCGATACTGCTGTACGCGCCTTTCTTGATACGCTGCCAAACCATAAAACGGTAGTCCTCGAACAGATACCTACCGTCGAAAATCTGGCCGCGATTGCGTTTGATACCCTTGCTCTGACATATAACAGTCACTATGGCGCAGATTTAAGGCTTAAGCGGGTGCGCTTATATGAAACCCCCAATTGTTGGGCCGAGGTTGAGCACCCGGCGAGTCAAACCCTGCCTGAACTTAACTCTGTATTAAAGGTTTTTGCCGACCCAGACTCATGATTAAACCAACCGCAATACCCAGCGTAACCAGGGCCGTGCCACCATAACTCATGAAGGGCAACGGCACCCCGACTACGGGCAATAAGCCAATCACCATGCCAATATTGACGAACGTATAGGTAAAAAAGCTTAACGTGAGCGAGCCTGCCAATAAACGAGCAAAAAGGGTCGCGCCATTAGCGGCAACATATAATCCGCGCACAATCAAACATAAATAAAGCAAAAGTAAAGCAATACTGCCCACTAGGCCAAACTCCTCTGCATACACGGCAAAAATAAAATCGGTATGGCGCTCAGGAATAAATTCAAGATGGGCTTGCGTCCCTTTTAACCAGCCTTTACCAAATAAGCCCCCCGAGCCAATCGCGATCACCGCCTGAATCGTATGAAAGCCTTTACCAAGAGGATCGGTGGTTGGGTCAAGTAAGGTGCAAACACGGTGTTTCTGATAGTCATGCAATAATGGCCATTGCACTTGTGGTTGGCAGATTTTTTGTTGAAATACAATCAGCGAACCCGCGGCAATCGTAATCGCAAGTAATACCGGTACAATTAATTTAAAGCTCAGACCAGCCAAATAAATGACAAAAAATCCGGCCGAAAACACCAGTATTGCGGTCCCTAAATCAGGTTGCTTAGCGATCAAACCGACCGGGACTGCCAGCAATGCTAAGGCCACAATATGGTCATACCAACGCAGCGCGCCCTCACGCCGCTGGTAGTACCACGCCAGCATTAATGGCATCGCAATTTTCATGATTTCAGAAGGCTGAATCACCAACCCAAGGTTGATCCACCGTTGCGCGCCTTTGCGTATCAGGCCAAAGAGTGCAACGGCAATGAGTAAACTAATACCGAACGTATATAAAGGAACCGCCAAACGGATTAACACTTGAGGCGATAAATTGGCAATGCCCCACATTAGGGCGAAGGTCAATAAGATGTTGCGCAATTGGCCTTGCATCCGACCCGGCATATTAAAGCTCGCGCTATATAAAGTCAGCATGCCGATCGCCATTAAGGCTAAAACAAACAGGAAAAAAGTCCGGTCAAAACCAACGAAAAGCGGTTTAATGCGTTTTAAATGAATTTTAATCGACATTCTAGTCCTCAAGCCAAGAGCGCTAGCCGTGGCGCATTATTGTTTGATGGCACGTTTATGAATGGCAGTGACAGGCGTGGCTGGGATTACAGCAGCGCTCGTTTGGGGCTTGAGACGAGCCACCAAATAGTAATCAAGCAGCTTGCGTACAATCGGCGCCGCAGCTTGCCCGCCCCAACCACCATTTTCGACCACTAAAGCAAGCGCAATCGATGGCTTATCAGCAGGTGCGTAAGCAATAAATAAGGCGTGATCGCGCCGATTCTCGGCCAGCGTATGCGCACGATATTTTGCGCCTTGCAGCGAGAATACCTGAGCTGTACCGGTTTTACCGGCGGCTTGATAGCCCGCCCCTCTAAAAGCATTCGCCGCAGTCCCTTGGGTGATCACGCCAACCATAGCGCGCTTAATAAAATTAATATCCTGCTGGTTCACATTGACCTGATAACTTGCGCTTGGCACCGTCAGACGGGTTTCATGCGTGAGTGGATGCTCGATTTTTTTTACCAAATGAGGCTTCATCACTACGCCATTATTAGCCAGTATCGCGGTTGCATGCGCCATTTGCAAAGTAGTAAATGAGTTATAGCCTTGCCCGATCCCCAAATTAATGGTGTCGCCATCGTACCATCTTTGCAAATCAGAGCGCCGGTAAGCCTTCTTTTTCCAATCGGTCGAAGGCAATACGCCTCTCGTCTCACCGTCAATATCAATGCCGGTTAACTGCCCAAAGCCCCATGGCGCCATAAAGCCAGCCATTGCATTTACGCCTAGGTCACGCGCCAACATATAGTAATAAGTGTCGCACGACAGCACAATCGAACGATACATATCAACCCAGCCATGCCCCCAGGGCACATCATCGCGGAAAGTATGCCCCGCCAGGGTATAAGACCCAGGGTCCTGAAAACCCCATTGCGAGGTACGCTTACCCAATGCTAACGCAGCCAGCGCAACAAAGGGTTTATAGGTTGAGCCTGGCGGATAAGTACCTTGCAGTGGACGATTCAAAAGCGGCCGATCGGTTGACGTATTGAGTTCATCCCAGGTTTGCTGATCAATCCCATCAACGAAAGCGTTGGGATCAAAACTAGGGGCGGAAACGAAAGCCAAAACATCGCCACTCGCAGGCTCAATCGCTACCAGCGCCCCACGCTTGCCAGCAAAGGCTTGCTCAGCAATTTGCTGCAAATTAATATCCAGTGAGAGCACTAGATTATTGCCGGCGACTGCCCGGCTATGCGACAAAGTACGTACTCGGCGTCCACCCGCGGTCACTTCGACTTCCTCAAAGCCCGTCTGGCCGTGTAGCTCAGTCTCGTAGCTTTGCTCAACGCCAATTTTGCCGAGATGGTCAGTGCCTTTATAATTATTTGCATCAAGCCGCGGATCATAAGGTTTAAGCCCGCTATTATTGAGCTCGCTTGCGTTCCGAATGCGCTCCTGGTCACGCTGCGAGAGCCGGCCAATATAACCAATCACGTGCGCCGCAGTGGTGCCAAGTGGATATTGGCGGAACCAACGAATACGCACTTCAACGCCAGGAAACCGAAAGCGCTGCGCAGTGAACCTTGCCACCTCAGTATCGGAAAGGCGGATACGCAATGGCAAGCTTTCAAAATTTTTTGAATCTTCTAACAGCTTTTTAAAGCGGCGCCGATCCCGTGCATCAATCACCACAATTTGCGCCAGGCTATCGACCACTTCGTCTAGTGTGCGATTAATTTTTGAGGGCGTAATTTCAAGCGTGTAAGCGGAGTAATTTTTGGCCAACACAATACCGTTGCGATCGGTAATGATGCCGCGGTTTGGCATAATCGGCGCGACCGCAATACGGTTTTCATTCGCCTGTAATGAATATTGTCCGTAGCGCCAGATTTGTAAATATAGAAAACGTCCCGCCAATAGCGCAAAACACAAAAACACAAATATCGCGGCCGCGGCCACACGCAAGCGGAATTGCAGTAGCTGCTGCTCGGTATCTTTGAATTCAGACATGAATTTAGGCCCAAGCGACTAATGAGCCCAACTTAAAGGCGAGTAAAAGCCCTAACCCGCTAACCGATATCCGCTTTATGATAAAACTAAATCGCTTGATCATATTGGACGCGTATCATCAGTATTGGCTGAGCGCTTTTGCGGGGCGAGCAGCAAGACACTGGCCACGGGCCATAGCGCCGCTTCGACCAAACCATCTACCAAGTATCCCCACCCCGGAAAAGCAGCGCCGGTCATCAAGCGAATCGTAAAGGGTACGATTTGCGCCAGCAGAAGTAACGGCAAGACATGCAGCGCCTGCCCTAGTAGCGGAGACCACAAGACGCGGCGATGGATCATAATGGCGCCATATGAAAGCAAGGTATAGGCAAGCGCATGCTCACCCAACAAGCTGGCATCATGTACGTCCATCAATAGGCCCAAGCCAAACGCAATCCCCATGCCAACTTTGCGCGGCTGATGGATATTCCAAAACAGCACCACCAACGCGACAAAATCCGGCATTCCCATCAGCCGCCCCCAAGGCAACAGATTTAATACAAAAGCAACAATCAGGCTAAACGCAATAAATAACCGATTCACCGGCAATAAGATGTGATGCAAGCGGTTCATTGCGGGACCTTCACTGTATTTTTTGCTGGGGTCTTTGCCGTGTCATTTAACTCAAGCGGCGGGTTTTCATAATGTAGCACCAGTAACTGGCGTGTCCCTCGGACTGGAGTGTAAGGTACGCAAATGACCCGGGCGAATTCAGCGCCATCTTGACGCTCAACCCGCAGCACCTTTGCGACCGGCAAACCTGGCGGAAAGACCCGGTCCAGACCACTGGTGACTAATTGATCATCCGCTTGGATATCCGCACTGACTGGGATATAGCGCAATTCAAGCAAATCGCCGCGAGGCGTACCAGAAATAATACTTCTAACCCCCGTGCGCACCAATTGTACCGGCACCGCCTGATCTTTATCCGTCAATAGAGTCACTTCTGCTTGCAGTGGATAAACCCGGGTGACTTGACCAATCACGCCCTCTTCATTGACCACGGGCGCGCCGGCTTGCACGCCCTGCCGCAGGCCACGGTCAATCACCACTTTTTGCGTAAAGGGATCATGAGCATCATATTGAATTTCAGCGAGCACCGTCCCCACTGCTTCGCGTTGTTCAAATTGCAGCAATGCGCGCAGATGGGCATTTTCAGAGCCAAGTTGAACCGCTTGTAAAGCTTGTAGTGCGAGTTTTAAGTTGCGTGTTTTGAGTTCCTGGTTTTCAGCCCGCAAGGTGGTCAGCGTGACAAAGAATCCTGAAATACCACGCACCAGATCACGCGGCGCGAGCGCTACGCGTTGTAATGGATAAAGCCCAGTGCCGATAATTTGGCGTAGCGTTTCAAGCGTCCGATAGCGAGCGTCGGAAATCAGCAAGCCGAGTGCTAGCGCAACGAAAACAATCAGCCGCGCAAATGCAGACGGCCCCTGCTTGAAAAGTGGCGGCGGACTGTATTCCATGGTCGGCGCCAATCATTAGTTATTCGTGTCGTGCCGTCGCGGTACCGACACGCTCTGGTTGATCAATCATGCGAAAAAATGCTGCCCAATTTATCCATCCGCTCTAGCGCCATGCCTGAACCGCGCACCACGCAGGTAAGCGGATCTTCGCCAATGAGAACGGGTAACCCTGTTTCTTCAGCAAGCAGACGATCGATATCGTGCAACAATGCCCCGCCACCTGTCAGCATCATGCCGCGTTCGGCCACATCCGCGCCGAGTTCAGGCGGCGTTTGCTCCAGGGCGATTTTGACTTGCGAGACGATTTGATTCAAGGGCTCAGTCAGCGCCTCAAGAATTTCATTGCTAGAGACCGTAAAGCTGCGCGGAATGCCCTCTGATAAATTGCGTCCTTTGACTTCCATTTCTTTGACTTCAGAACCTGGAAAAGCCGAACCAATTTTCTTTTTAATCGTTTCTGCAGTTTGCTCGCCAATTAACATACCGTAATTGCGACGGATATAATTGACAATAGCCTCATCGAATTTATCGCCGCCAACGCGTACCGATCCTTTATAGACAATACCGCCAAGCGAAATCACGCCGACCTCAGTGGTGCCACCGCCGATATCAACCACCATCGAACCGGTGGCCTCAGAAACCGGCAGGCCTGCGCCAATGGCGGCTGCCATCGGCTCCTCGATCAAATAAACTTGAGAGGCACCAGCGCCATGCGCAGCTTCTTTGATGGCCCGGCGTTCAACCTGAGTTGAGCCACACGGCACGCAGATAATGATCCGCGGCGAGGGCGACAACATGCGCGACTCATGGGCCATTTTGATAAACTGCTTAATCATCTGCTCGGTGACCGTAAAATCCGCGATCACCCCGTCTTTCATTGGGCGAATGGCCTCAATATTGCCCGGTACCTTACCAAGCATTTGTTTGGCTTCTTTACCGACGGCTTGGATGGTTTTTTTGCCATTTGGCCCGCCTTCTTGGCGAATCGCCACTACCGACGGTTCATCTAAGACAATGCCTTTGCCGCGCATATAAATTAGCGTATTCGCGGTACCCAGATCAATCGCCAGGTCATTAGAGAAATAACTACGCAGAAAACCAAACATTCAAGGATCCTAACTGACTCTATAAAATAGCTAATCATACCTTATAATTTGCCTTTACTTGCAGGAAAACTCTTTTTGTGCTGCAAATTGATTTTCCACAAAACTTTGCATTTCTATTTAGTTTTTCTGGTTAATCCACTACTTTTTCGTTATTTTTATGGCTTTGACCTTAACTGATGTAAAAAAAATCGCTCAGCTTGCCCGGCTGGAGCTTGCTGCAGGCGAAGTTGAACACACGCTGACTGAGCTTAACCATTTTTTTGATCTGGTCGCGCAAATGCAGTTGGTCGACACCACGGGGGTCGAACCCCTAGCTCATCCAATTGAACAAATTCAAGAAGCGCGCTTGCGCTTGCGTGATGATGCAGTGACTGAGATCCCGGCCCGCGATGAATATCAGCGTAATGCGCCCGCTATACAAGACGGCCTTTACCTAGTACCCAAAGTGATTGAATAGCCGCCACCCAGCCTAAAAACGATGACGTTATTTCATCTCTTTATTCACTGCGTTTGCTTTTTTCGGAAAACCGCACGATGCATCAAAAGAATTTAACTGAGCTGCGCTTAGCGCTTGATACCAAAGCCGTCTCAGCGGTCGAACTCGCGCAGCACTTTCTAGCACGCATTAAAGCTGCCAGTGCGCTGAATGCCTTTCTTGACATTAACCCCGAGTGCACGCTCGCCTCTGCAGCGCAAGCCGATACCGCGATTGCCAACGGACAGGCAGGACCTTTAACCGGCATCCCGATCGCCCATAAAGATGTGTTTGTGACCCGCCACTGGAAATCCACCGCTGGCTCAAAAATGCTAGCTCACTATAAAAGCCCGTTTGAGGCCACCGTAGTTGAGCGGTTAGCCAATGCCGGGATGGTTTGCGTTGGTAAGACCAATATGGATGAATTCGCCATGGGGTCTTCCACTGAAAACTCCTTTTTTGGTTCGACCCAAAATCCATGGGATCTTAGCGCGGTGCCAGGCGGCTCATCAGGTGGCTCGGCCGCCGCTGTCGCGGCTCGGTTAGTGAGTGCGGCCACCGGCAGCGATACCGGCGGCTCGATTCGCCAGCCCGCCGCGTTCACCGGCGTGACGGGTATTAAACCAACCTATGGCCGCGTTTCACGACACGGCATGATTGCGTTTGCCTCGTCACTTGATCAAGCGGGTCCAATCGCGGTCAGCGCAGCAGATTGCGCGCTCCTTCTGAATGCCTTGGCAGGTTTTGATCCACGCGACTCAACCAGCCTTGAGCGTGAGACCGAAGATTTCAGCCGCCACCTCGGGCACTCATGGAGCGCTCAGGTCCATGCCAGTCAGCCAACGCCAGCTCGACCAGAGCAGCCTAATTTAAAAGGTCTACGCATCGGTGTCCCCAAAGAATATTTTGGCGCCGGTTTAGCCGCTGATGTACGCACGGCGATTGAAGCTGCGTTTAAGGTATATGAAGCATTAGGGGCGACGCTAATTGAAATTTCACTGCCTAAGACCGAGCTCTCCATTCCGGTGTACTATGTGCTGGCCTCAGCTGAAGCGTCCTCTAATTTGTCGCGCTTTGATGGCGTGCGCTACGGACACCGTGCGGCACACTATCGCGACCTTGCCGATTTGTACCAAAAAACGCGTACTGAAGGGTTCGGGGCCGAAGTTAAACGGCGCATTCTGATGGGTAGTTACGTGCTATCGCATGGCTATTACGATGCATATTATGTGCAAGCACAGAAAATTCGCCGCATCATCGCCCAGGATTTCCAGCAAAGCTTTGCTCAATGCGACGTTATGATGGGACCTGTGTCACCGACTGTCGCCTGGAACCTCGGTGAAAAAACCGCTGATCCTCTGCGCATGTACCTAGCAGATATCTACACGCTATCGACCAGCTTAGCAGGCCTACCTGGGATGAGCGTACCCTGTGGTTTTGGCAATGGGGATACCTCTCTAAGGCCGGTTGGCCTACAAATCATTGGCAACTATTTTAGCGAAGCGCGCATGCTGCAAATTGCGCACGCTTTTCAGCAAGTAACAGATTGGCATACCCGTATGCCAGCGGGAGTTTAATTATGCAATGGGAAGCCACTATCGGCCTTGAAACACACGCACAACTCACGTGTGTTTCAAAAATTTTCTCCGGCGCCTCAACGCAATTTGGGACCTCCCCCAATACGCAGGCCAGTGCAGTAGATCTTGCGCTACCCGGCGTTTTACCCGTCATGAATCGAACCGCAGTTGAGCTCGCGATTCGTTTTGGTCTGACGATTGGCGCCACCATCACGCCGCGCAGTGTTTTTGAGCGCAAGCATTATTTTTATCCAGATCTACCCAAAGGCTATCAAATCAGCCAATGCAAGCTTCCTGTGGTACAAGGCGGCACCTTGACAATCCATGTCCCGGCGCATGAAAAAACCAAACAAGCCGCCTACCAAAAAACCATCCACCTCACCCGCGCGCATCTTGAAGAAGATGCCGGCAAATCATTGCACGAAGATTTTTCTGAGATGACCGGCATTGATTTAAATCGCGCTGGCACGCCCTTACTCGAAATTGTGACCGAGCCCGATATGCACAGCGCCGCCGAAGCGCTGGCCTATGCCAAAACCTTACATACGTTGGTGGTCTGGCTTGGTATTTGCGATGGCAATATGCAAGAAGGGTCATTCCGCTGCGATGCCAATGTATCCGTGCGTCCAATCAACCAAGCAGAGCTTGGCACCCGCACCGAAATCAAAAATCTCAATTCTTTTCGCTTTTTGGAAGAGGCGATTAATTACGAGATACAACGCCAAATTGAGCTGCTTGAAGATGGCGGGATGGTTAAACAAGAAACACGTTTATATGATCCCGAACGGCGCGAGACACGCCCGATGCGCAGTAAAGAAGATGCGCATGATTACCGCTATTTTCCTGACCCAGATTTGATGCCGTTGGTGATTGATGCCGCGTGGATCGAACGCGTGCGCAGCGCCTTGCCAGAACTACCTGCCGCCATGCAAATACGCTTAATTGAGCAATATGGGCTAAGCTCCTATGATGCTGCTGTATTGACTTCGTCAAAAGCGCTGGCAGCCTATTACGAGGGCGTCGTAACGCACATCAGCACACTGCAAAAAAACCAAGCGATTGATCCAAATTTAGCCAAAGCCGCGGCTAACTGGGTGATGGGTGAGCTCAGTTCACAACTCAACCGTGACAGCATTGAAATCAGCGCTTGCCCGGTCGGCCCTAAGCAACTCGCGCGGCTACTCGTGCGCATTGCTGATGGCACACTCTCAAACAAACTTGCCAAAGAAGTATTCCAAGCGATCTGGGATGAAAAATCTAATGATGAGCAAGCAGCAGACCGCATCATCGAAGCCAAAGGGTTGCAACAAATCTCCGATACCAGCGAGCTCGACGTAATCATCGAGGCAGTGCTCGCCGCCCATCCAAAATCCGTCGAGGAGTTCCGTGCGGGTAAAGAAAAGGCGTTTAACGCATTGATCGGCCAAGCGATGAAAGCCACCCGCGGCAAAGCCAACCCGCAACAGATCAATGAGATTTTAAAGCGCAAACTAGCTTGATTATTGCCCGATAGGAAGCATCAACTAGTTTATGGATATTCTAAAAAATAGGATCGTGATTTAACGCAAATGTTACGCATCATTAGTGCCAACCTGAACGGCATCCGTTCAGCGGCAAAAAAAGGCTTTTTTGACTGGTTCGGCAAACAACTAGCCGATATTGTCTGCGTGCAAGAGCTAAAGGCGCAACAAGGCGATATGACACCTGACTTTCTAGCACCGCATGGTTATCATAGCTGTTTTCAGCATGCCATTAAAAAGGGCTACAGCGGAGCGGGTCTGTATATGCGACACGAACCCGATGACTGCATTATCGGCTTTGGCAACCCTGAATTCGATGCTGAAGGGCGTTATGTTGAGATTCGTTACGGCGCGCTATCGGTGGTGTCCGTCTATGTGCCCTCAGGCTCCAGTTCAGATGAGCGGCAACAAGCAAAATTCCGCTTCATGGACGCTTTTATGCCACATTTGATTGAATTAAAACAGCAACGCGAAGTCATTTTATGCGGCGATATCAATATTGCGCATACGGAAATGGATATTAAAAACTGGAAGGGCAATCTAAAAAATTCCGGTTTTTTGCCAGAAGAGCGCACTTGGCTTACCAAGCTTTTTGATGAAGTAGGGTATGTGGACGTTTTTCGTAAACTTGATCCACGTGCTGATCAATACACTTGGTGGAGCAACCGAGGACAAGCCTATGCAAAAAATGTCGGGTGGCGCATTGATTATCAGCTTGCAACGCCAGCGATTGCCGCACAGGCAATCAACACTTCAATCTTTAAAGAGATCAAGTTCAGCGATCATGCGCCGTTGACCATCGATTATGCGTATACCTTGAAATAGGATGGCATTTTTTAGGCCTGCCGAGTTTTCCAAGGTGCAACCCAAGGCAACAATAACATGCCTGGCAGGGCCAGCGCGGTACATACAAAGAAGAACTCAAACCAGCCGATCTGCTCAACGATATAGCCAGCGCCTGCATTAGCAAAAGTGCGCGGCACAGCGGACAAGCTGGTAAAGAGGGCAAATTGAGTCGCCGTGTAACGTGGATTCGTAGTCTGCGCCATATAGGCAACAAATGCGGCTGTACCAAGCCCAGTAGCAAACATCTCACAAGCAATCACTACTGCCAGCCACAACTCCACCGGCCCCCTATGGGCCAGCCAAGCAAAGCTTAAAATCGCCAGCATTTGCGCCACACCAAACAACCATAAGCCCCGTGCGATGCCGAGTTTCAGCAGCAACACGCCACCGACGATACCACCGCCAATACTCGCCCAAAGCCCAACCGTTTTGGCGATCATCCCGATCTCGGTTTTAGTGAACCCTAGATCTAGATAAAAAGACGTGGCCAGCGAAGTCGCCATACTGTCACCCAGCTTGTATAAAAACATAAAAGTCAGGATCAGTAAAGCATGCCGCCAACCATTACGCATCATGAATTCTTGCAAGGGTAGTACGACGGCATCTCGCAATGTTTTGGGGGGCAGGATGTGCGCATTGGGTTCGCGCACGATACAGCTCAAGATAATGCCTGGCAACATAAAAGCCGCCGTAATCACAAAAACCTCCGACCATTGAAGGAGATCTGCCAAAATCAATGCTAATGCGCCGGGTACCAAACCGGCAATCTTATAAGCATTGACATAAATCGCTGTGCCAAGCCCTTGTTCCCGATCATTTAACAGTTCCCGGCGATAAGCATCCAGCACAATATCTAGGCTCGCGCTAAAAAATGCGAGTGCTGCCGCCAGTGCAGCAACCGCCCACAACGCATCATGAGGCGAAACAAAACCCAGCGCAGCGATGGTGCCGGCCACCAATAATTGCGTGCAGAGCATCCACGCACGCCTTCGCCCTAACTGCACGCCAGGTAGCTTGGGGATAAAGCGATCCATCATCGGCGCCCAGATAAATTTCCAGGTGTACGGAAATTGGATCAATGCAAACAGCCCAATTGACTCCAAGTCGATTTTTTCAGAACGCAGCCATGCCTGTACCAAATTAAGCAAAACGAAGAGTGGCAAACCGGACGTGAAGCCTAAAAAAAAGCAAATCAGCATGCGCGTGTTGAAATATACACCCCAGCCGTGCTTAAGCTTCATATAAAAGACCTATAATCAGTTTGCGATTCTAGCGTGCTAGATGAGCCGGCTAGTCATATTGTTTGACACGATAAACCGCAAGACTACCATGCTAATTTTGTTCCCAGCGCACAACCCTCACTTAATGCAGAACCACTCGGCCAATAATTTCAATGCCCGCCGCATACGCATGCGCTGCAAAATCACGCACGGTCAAGACTTGGACATTCGGGGTATTGTGCCACTGATAGGGCCAAGACGCTTATACCGGCATGCGGCCACCCAGCACCGCCAGTCGATGCGACCAATCGCCAAAATTAGGAAATGAGACGCTACATTCTTGCGCCATGCGCAACCCGCGCTTGAGTAGGTTAGCCGGCAACCATTCAATGCGAGCGAATCACCGTGCCAAGCGAATGCTCGGTCAATATTTCAAGCAGTAGCGAATGCTCGATGCGGCCATCCATAATATGCACCGACGGCACGCCGCTTTTGGCCGCCTCAAGGGCCGCCTTGATTTTAGGCAACATCCCGCCAGAGATGGTGCCATCTGCAAATAGCGCATCAATTTGGGAGGTGCTTAAATCGGTCAGCAGCGTGCCTTCTTTATCCATCACGCCAGCAATATTTGTCATGATCAATAATTTTTCCGCATTGAGTATAGTAGCCAGTTTGCCCGCGACCCAATCTGCATTTAAATTATAGGAAACGCCATCAGCGTCAAAACCGATCGGCGAAATGACTGGAATGAAAGAACTCCGTTGCAAAGCCTTGACGACGGCCGGATTAATTGCCTCAACCTCGCCCACTTGGCCAATATCCAGGAATTCGCCCACGCGCTCTCGATCCGGCACCCGCATCCGGTGCGCCCGAATCAAACCACCGTCTTTGCCGGTCAAGCCGACCGCCTGGCCGCCATAATGGTTGATTAATGAGACAATTTCTTGCTGAATTTCACCGGCCAAGACCCATTCCACGACACTCATCGTTTCTGCATCAGTGACACGCATGCCTTGTAGAAAGACGCGTTGCTTACCGACTTTTTGCAAAGCCCGATCGATTTGCGGCCCACCGCCATGGACTAAGACTAAATTAATGCCGAGCAGCTTGAGCAACACCGCATCGCGCGCAAAACCTTGTTTGAGGTGCTGTTCAGTCATCGCGTTACCGCCATATTTGATGACCACAGTTTTATTGTGATAGCGTTGAATATGGGGCAGCGCTTCCGCGAGAATATGAGCCTTTAATTCACTCGATATTAACGATAAATCAAATTGTTTGGACATAGCAGCAATAACTCAGCAGTAAGTGTTGTAAGGCGCATAAACTCGAATCAATACGCTTACAAAATATAACGCGATAAATCTTCGTTTTTAGCCACATCGTTGAGTGCCGCATCCACATAAGCCGCATCAATTTTCACCTGTTGCTTGCCTTGGCTGCCCGCCACGAAGGCAATCTCTTCCAGCAATTTTTCAATCACGGTATAAAGTCGGCGGGCACCAATATTCTCGGTTTTTTCATTCACTAAAAAGGCAATTTCCGCCAAGCGACGAATACCATCTTTAACAAAATCCAGCTTTACACCATCCGTCCATAAAAGCGCTTCATATTGCTTCACTAAACTTGCGTCAGTGCCACTCAAAATAGCTTCAAAATCTTCAACGGAGAGTGAATCAAGCTCAACCCGAATTGGAAAGCGTCCTTGTAATTCAGGAATTAAATCACTCGGTTTAGATAGATGGAAAGCACCACATGCGATAAACAAAATGTGATCTGTTTTAACCATGCCATATTTAGTACTCACGGTTGTACCTTCAACCAGTGGCAATAAATCACGTTGCACCCCCTGGCGCGATACTTCGGCTCCGCTGGCTTCACTGCGCGAAGCGATTTTGTCGATCTCGTCGAGAAATACAATGCCGTTTTGCTCAACGCTCTGCACAGCTTTTGATTTGACCTCGTCGTCATTCAGCATCTTCGCCGCTTCTTCATCGGTCAAAAGCTTCATCGCTTCTTTAATGCTAACCTTGCGTCGCGTTTTACGCCCACTCCCCATGCTCGAGAGCATACTGCGAATTTGCTCCGTCATTTCCTCCATCCCGGCCGGCCCCATAATATCCATCGTGGCCGCCGCCGACTCTAAATCGAGTTCAATCTCTTTATCATCGAGTTTGCCTTCGCGCAAACGCTTACGAAAAGTTTGGCGCGTGGCATTATTTTTTTTATCATTGTCAGCTTTGTCATCCACCACTTGAGGTTCTAGCTCGACCGCGTCAGGCGATGCGTTGGCCGCTAACGAACGTGGCGTCGGCAATAAGATATCGAGAACCCGTTCTTCAGCAAAATCCCCTGCTTTAGTGAGTACCTTACGCATTTCAGATTCGCGCGTTTGCTTAACCGCAATCTCGATCAAATCACGCACAATGCTATCAACATCGCGGCCGACATAGCCCACTTCAGTGAATTTAGTGACTTCAATTTTGATAAAAGGCGCCTCCGCTAACTTTGCCAGACGGCGGGCGATTTCTGTCTTGCCTACGCCAGTTGGGCCAATCATCAAAATATTTTTGGGGGTAATTTCCTGGCGCAATGGCTCTGCCACTTGCTGCCGGCGCCAACGGTTGCGTAGCGCCACGGCTACCGCGCGCTTGGCTTTATCCTGGCCAATAATATGCTTGTTCAGTTCCGAGACGATTTCGGCGGGGGTCATATTGCTCATATCAGAGTACTCAGTCGAGGGTCTCGATAACAAAATTATGGTTAGTATAAATGCAGAGATCGCCAGCAATGCCAAGTGACTTTTCAACGATCTCGCGCGGCGCCAGTTCGGTATTTTGCACCAGCGCGCGGGCGGCTGCTTGCGCGTAAGTTCCCCCCGAACCAATCGCACAGATACCGCTTTCAGGGTCAAGCACATCACCGTTACCGGTTAAGACCAGCGTTGTTTCCGCATCAGCTGCGATCATCATCGCTTCTAAGCGACGCAACATCCGATCGGTACGCCAATCTTTAGCAAGCTCAACGGCAGCGCGCATTAAATTGCCTTGATACTTCTCAAGCTTGCCCTCAAAGCGGTCCAGCAAGGAGAATGCGTCAGCCGTGCCGCCGGCAAAGCCGACCAGTACTTTATTGTCATGAATGCGGCGAATTTTTCTGGCACTACCTTTCATAACGACATTACCCAAGGTAACCTGACCATCTCCGCCAACAGCTACGTGCTTGCCGCGCCGCACCGAAACAATGGTGGTGCCGTGATACTGTTCCATATAGATTCCTTCTGAAAACGCTACGCCCTCAGTTGACTGCGTCTCATGGCTGAGAACAGACGTATAGCCAAACAACCACGGGGCCGAGCGAGCTAACCTTAAGCGTTAATGCGATTATTTTAGGGCGCTGCCCAGATTATCAAGGGCAACGCAAAACACTTTTCGATACGTTATAGGTATTTAATTAATGCTTGGGCCTAAAAGCAAAACCCGGCGTGTTCTGGCTCTAATCAATCGCCAAAGAGCTTTTGACGCAACTCCCGACGCTCTTGCGCCTCGAGCGACAAGGTAGCAGTAGGCCGAGCAAGTAAGCGCGCCAGACCAATCGGTTCGCCCGTTTCCTCACACCAACCATATTCGCCCGACTCAATCCGTGCGAGTGATTGCAGAATTTTTTTGAGTAATTTTCTTTCTCGATCGCGAGTACGCAATTCCAGTGCATGCTCTTCTTCAATGGTAGCGCGATCAGCCGGATCGGGTACCACCACCGTTTCACGCAAATGCTCGGTAGTTTGACCGGCGTTATGCAAAAGCTCTGCTTGCAACTGTTCGAGCTTGCGCTTGAAAAAATCGCGCTGCTCGTCGTTCATATAATCCTTTTCGCTCATCTTTAGGATTTCAGCTTCAGTCAAAGATTTTTTCGTGCTCATTTAGCGGATGCTTTCGGTAGTAATACGGTGTGGATCATAGCCCGCCTGCCCGGCGCCATGTACAAAACAGGTAGACTGCGGCAGTCTTTCGGCAGAGTGACACGGGTTGCGCAGCAGGCCTTGCGGTAAGGCGATTGCCATTTTACCTCAACTTTTCCCAAACTGACGCCCCAATTCACACCGCCTGTGACTTAGAAAATTTAGCGATACAGATTGACAAAGCTTTCTCGCCTCGCCGATTTATTCTGCCGGCGCGTCCGCCAACACCCACACCACAATCGTTTGTGCATCAAATTCGCTTAAACGAGGATGTGCTGGCATTGGAACGGCCCCCCATGCCCCCGCGCCCCCTTTTTTTATTTTTTCAACTAGTTTTGCCAAGGCATCAGGCTGATCCCTGTACCTCGCCGCGACGTCCCGATAAGAAGGACCGATTCGTTTCTGGTCAGCCGTATGGCAACTGATGCATGCATTGCGCCGAGATAATAACTGCGCATGAACTGCATCGAGTGCATGCGCCGCGAGACTATTCACCACGCATGCAGCAACCCCCAGAAAAATCACCGACTTGCGTATTATTTGGCGCAGAATATTATGCAAACTGTCGACAAACACGGCGTTTGAAATGAGCGTTGCTTACGGTTAATGCGACCGCGTCGGCGTCGGCAATTGTTTATTTACCGTGGCAGGTGCGTGACCAGGCTGCGGTGGCGTACCAAGCGATAGTTTTTTAGCCTCTGGTTCAGAAATATATTGGAACGCTTTTACGACTTGCAATACACCAGGTACACGACCAGCAAGCTCGGCTGCACGATCGCCCTCATTCTTTGTAACCAAGCCCATCAGATACACGATGCCACGCTCGGTTACCACTTTGATAAAG
This sequence comes from Mycoavidus cysteinexigens, assembly GCA_031963205.1. Classification (GTDB taxonomy): domain Bacteria; phylum Pseudomonadota; class Gammaproteobacteria; order Burkholderiales; family Burkholderiaceae; genus Mycoavidus; species Mycoavidus cysteinexigens_C. The sequence continues at coordinate 47,442 of JASSUB010000002.1, read as the reverse complement.
GTAGCGGAAATGTCAGATGCATGGACATGCGATGCTTTGACTTTGGCCGTCAGGTACGAATCATTTGAGCGCGAACCAAAGGAACTCGCCCCCTGAATGACAAGCTCGTTGACAACCCCTTCTACATTGGCAACGGTGCGCGCGATAGTTTCGGCTTTCAGTTTGGTCGCTAGATTTGGCACCTCACCGGTTAATAACACACGCCGGTTAAATACGGTGGTGCTAACGTGCGCTTCGTCTGCTAGCTCACGTTTGAGATGTGTCGCCACTTTGACTTGAATCTCTCGATCTTCCGTCTGCGTGCCTAGGGTACGGCGGTCCAATGCAACTAATGCACCGCCACCGGTTGCACCTGCTACCAATAAAGGACATCCCTGCAATGAAGAGAGTAAACCAAAAGCTAATATAGCGCGGCCAACTGTTTTGCTTATTTGCATTGAAATCATGCCAAACTCCTTTGGTTAACGTGATGAAGATACGACTAAGATCTATCACCGAGTAGCATTGCATCAATGCCATCACATAGACAATGCACCGTCAGCGAATGAACTTCTTGAATCCGTGCTGTACGCTCGCTAGGCGCACAGATATGTAAATCTGTGTCGAGCAAGGCATCCTTTATGCGCCCGCCACCTTTACCCGTTAATGCAATCACCAGCATTTCTCGTTCATGTGCGCTTTCAATAGCAGCCAATACATTTTCTGAGTTACCAGAAGTAGAAATGGCAATTAATATATCACCTGGCTGGCCCAGCCCAGATACTTGCCTGGCAAAGATTTGCGCAAAGCTATAATCATTGCCAATCGCAGTTAACACGGATGAATCGGTGGTCAAAGCAATCGCCGGCAGAGCCGGCCGCTCTTGTTCAAAACGGCCGATCAACTCAGCCGCAAGATGTTGCGCATCCGCAGCTGAACCGCCATTACCACATATCAGCACTTTACCACCGTTGGCAAACGCCGCAAAGACTGTATCAATGGCAGCAGCAATTGGCGCCGCAAGCACTTCAAGCGCGGCGAGCTTAGTAGACGCGCTATCTTGAAAGTGTTGCTGAATTCTTTCAATCAACATCGAATTTTCCGTTGGCAATGAGCCATAATTAAAATAGTACAATCGATTCTATCGTATTTGCTCACAACCTTGGCGAACAATATCGGACAACTTCTTTAAACCAAGCCCTAAACTCGTAGCCAAGAGCTTTATAGGAAGCGCTCACCTCAGTCATAATCAGCGCCCAATATATCAGTCAGCCAAGTAATATGCTCACCGTCAAATATGACGGCATCGAAACGGCACACCGGCAATTCACCGCGCCATTTAGCCAGATAGTGACGCGCGGCTAATCGCAGGCGCGCACATTTAGTTGCGTCAATACTGGCTAATGCCCCACCAAAACGCATACTGGCGCGAGCGCGGACCTCAACAAATACAAGCACACTCTCTGCATCGCGCATAATCAGGTCAATTTCACCTCTGCGATAAGTCACATTGCGCGCCACCAGCGTCATGCCACGTTGCTGCAAATAGTTTAATGCACGCGTTTCAAACGCAGCGCCAAACATTCTTGTGGTTTTAAACATAGCCATGACACCGCCCTTTACTCACAGTCAATAGGTGATTGCATGGCACAATGGCTAGCATCGCAATACCCCGCTTTATACTCAGGACATGAATTGATTGATTTACTTTCACTCGCCCAGCATCAGGCTTATCCGGCCGCAGCGTTATATGTCGTTGCCACCCCCATCGGCAATACCGCTGACATTACATTACGTGCGCTCCATGTGCTCAAGCTGGTTGATCGCATAGCCGCAGAAGATACACGTAACAGCACGCAATTGCTTGCTCGTTACGGCATCAGCAAACCTCTGTTTGCCGCGCACCAGCATAATGAGCATGAATCCGCTGCACGGATTGTGGAGCACCTGCGCGCAGGTGAACGAGTGGCTTATATCTCCGATGCCGGCACCCCCGGCATTAGCGATCCAGGCGCAAAAATAGTGGATGCGGTTCGCGTCGCGGGCTTTGCCACGATACCTATTCCTGGCTGCAATGCCCTCGCTACGGCCCTTAGTGTTACGGGTGAAGGCTTCAGCCACAGCGCGCCTAATCCCGCCGGAACCTTCACTTTTATTGGCTTTCTGCCTGCCAAGCCCAAACAACGCATCGCACAACTCCGCTCACTTGCTCAACATCCTTATGCGATGGTCTTTTACGAAACACCGCATCGCATCTTAGAAACAGTCAGTGCGCTTTCCACGGTACTTGGTAGCGGACGACAGCTACTCATCGCCCGCGAAATAACAAAATTACACGAAAATTTGTACCGTGGCACCCTAGCCGAAGGACTAATCTGGCTACAGGAAGACAGCAACCGGCAGCGCGGAGAATTTGTATTAGTGGCAGAAGGCGCAAACCTCGCTCAGGCAAACGACGCGAGCCAGCACGATGAACTGTTACAGCTATTGTTAACACATCTGCCTGTTAGCGCCGCAGCACGGCTTGCAGCTACGCTCACGCACGTCTCGCGTGACTCCCTTTACGCACGAGCGCTCGATTTACAAGCGAAAAGCCGAGACGCACACAGTTAAGCACATGAGTCGCTTAATGTCTGTATTGGATTTTGGCTAGGATTGCTATCCGCTAGAGTGGGGCTCACATACTCGCCTGAATTGGAGGTGGTTGCGCAACTCACCAGCAAAATAGCGATAAAAAGCGCTTGGCCGTATCGAATCAATCGGAATTTATTTATCTGTGCATACATGGATCGTCCCGCTCTAGTAGCTTCTGCCATTGATTCTAGCGAATTTGAAAGCGCTACGCTACCTGAGCTTATACCTTCTTTGAGAAATTCCATTATTTTTTCTTGCCTAGAGTTCATGGTATTGATTACACGATTAGGCTGACTAATAGGAATTTTAAATCTAAAAATAACTACCAGGCCTCCTGAGCGTTCTTCAAATATAGGCTCTGGGATGCCTTCCATTTTGCAGAAATCGATCATCTTATTGGTGCCAATTCCCCATTTCTCAATATAGCCACGCACATAGAAGATATTGGCAATCAATATATTTCTGAGCACAGAGTCATGAGGATGCCGTAGATCATCAACGGTGAGTTTAGGAGGTAGTAACCCACTATTCCATATTTCCAAACGATCATCGAAGACAGAAGGCTAACAGGAAATAAACCGCGCCTTAGGCGCCATGCTATCTCCCTTTCTCAGTACGTGCAAATCTTGCCGTCCCCTTCTTTAATCACTCAATTTTTTCTATCGTTCAACTGGTTGGGTAAATTGCCACATTGGGATTGTACCGCTACCCGTTTTTGTTTTGATTTTAACGTGCTTAGGCATTTTTCTCATCACGGGTGCAGGCCGGGTCTTGAGTGAACTCTCTGTAATAATCGTGGTGCTCGCCGTATTAGGTTTTACGTGTGCTGAAGGCGCACGCCTGCCGATTCTGCGTTGGATCGACAGCCCTATCATTGTGACGTTACCTTCAGTCCCAGCTAAATAAAAGTCCATCTAAAAAATGAGTGATTTTCCGCCACGCATTTACCGCTAAAACCGTCAATCCATCACCCCCGCATTATGCGCCTGCTCATCTGCATGATAACTTGAACGCACCATCGCCCCCACTGCAGCATGCGTAAAGCCCATTTTGTACGCCTCTTCCTCATACATCTTAAAGGTATCAGGATGAATATAATCCCGTACCGGCAGATGATGCTCCGACGGCTGCAAATACTGACCAAGCGTTAACATATCAACATTATGCGCACGCAAATCCCGCATAACCTGCAAGATCTCTTCTTCACGCTCACCGAGCCCAACCATCAGTCCAGATTTGGTCGGGGTATTAGGATGCACAGCTTTAAATTCTTTGAGCAGATTCAACGAATGTTGATAATCGGAGCCAGGCCGAGCCTCTTTATATAGACGTGGCACAGTTTCAAGATTGTGATTCATCACATCAGGCGGCGCTGCATTTAGGATAGAAAGCGCACGATCCAGCCGGCCTCTAAAATCCGGTGTCAGGATTTCGATGCGCGTTTGTGGAGAAAGCGCTCGTACCCGCTCAATACATGCGACAAAATGGGCCGCACCACCATCACGCAAATCATCACGATCAACACTCGTAATCACGACGTATTTAAGTTTTAATGCAGCGATCGTCTTGGCCAGATTCTCTGGTTCATTTTGATCAAGTGGATCGGGGCGGCCATGACCCACATCGCAAAATGGACAACGCCGTGTGCATTTATCGCCCATGATCATAAAGGTCGCCGTACCCTTGCCAAAGCATTCACCAATATTTGGGCAGCTCGCCTCTTCGCAAACAGTGTGCAGTTGGTGTTCGCGCAGAATTTGCTTAATCTCGTAAAAGCGCGTGTTTGAACTACCAGTGGCGGCTTTCACGCGAATCCAGTCCGGCTTTTTTAATTTCTCGGCAGGCACGATTTTAATCGGGATACGCGCCGTTTTAGCTTGGGATTTTTGCTTAATAGCAGGATTATAAAATGGCGGTGCGTTTTCGATCGTGGGCGAAGCCGTCAATGGGCTCACCGGTGTTTCTGTGGTCATACGATTGTCCTATCAAGCAGCACAATTGGCATTGGCGGAGGGTCTCGCCGGATTGTGCGCGGCAATATGGTGGGTTAGCTGGTTAGCAAGCGTCTGTGCAACTTCGCGCCAGTCGGCAACGACGCCCAAGCTAGCCATATCGACAATTTTTAAACCTGCGTAACCGCAAGGATTAATGTCATTAAAGGGTTGTAAATCCATCTTTACGTTTAAACTCACGCCGTGGTAACTACACCCTCGGCGGATTTTGAGTCCGAGCGCGGCAATTTTTGCGCCATGCAATGAGTCAGCATACCGTTCGGAAGATCCTGCGTAGTAAATACCCGGCGCGCCGGATTTACGCTCACCGACGATATTATACGCTGCCAGCGTCTCAATCACCGCTTGCTCGATATAGGCGACCAATTCGCGCACCATTAACTGGCGACGGCGCAGATCGCACAACAGATACGCTATCACTTGACCAGGGCCGTGATACGTAATTTGCCCGCCCCGGTCAACCTGCACCAGTTCAATCTCTGGATTAGCCACCAATAAATGGCTGGGCTTACCGGCTTGCCCTAAAGTATAAACGGGGGGGTGCTCAACCAACCAAAGCTCATCTGGCGTGTCGCTGGTGCGCGTTTCAGTAAAGGCACGCATTGCATCAAAGCTTATTTGATACGGTTCAACGCCGCGCCATTGCAGGCGGATTTTTAACGCATCGGTAGGGGTCAACATGTGTTTGGCCTCGCATTGGGCCCGCTGAAACTAAAGAACAACGGATACCATCGGGTGCGAACTCAACGCGCGATAGATCTCGTCCAGATGGTTACGATCACGCGCATGCACAGTACACGTCAAGCCAATGTAGTTGCCATTACGCGAAGGACGCATTTCAATAGACGCGCCATCAAAATCAGCGTCAAACTGTTTGAGCAATCGCAGTATCTCTTCAGCAAAGCCGGGCTGGGTTTTGCCTAGCACTTTAATCGGGAAATCGCACGGAAACTCGATCAATGACTCATTCGCCGGGTTCATTCACGCATCCTTGATTCATGAGCAATTACTGCACGGCCAAACGTTTGGGATCAATCTTGATGCTTTCATCGGTCGCGAGCGGTCTTTCTTTCATGCGCTGATAACCTGCATAAAGCGCTGCAAAAACAGGGCCAGGCCGACCATTGCCCACGGCACAGTCATCAAGCTGAGTGATCGGTAGAATTTCTCTGCTGGCCGAACTCATCATAATCTCATCGGCTGCACGCAACTCCGCCTCAGTAATGATCCGCGCTTCAAATGTAATGCCCGCCTCAGCAGCCAACTCTTCCAGCAGTCGATAACGGATCCCTTCCAAAATCAAATGATTAGACGGAGGAGCAAGAAGTTTGCCGGCTTTTACCACCCAAATATTAGATGATGAACCTTCGGTCAATTCTCCATTACGTAACTGGATAGTTTCAACCGCATTGTGGTCGGCCGCATATTGCGCCATTAACACATTGCCCAGTAGCGAAGTGGATTTAATATCGCAATGCAGCCAACGTGCATCTGGCGCCGTCACCGCGACTACGCCCTGTTCACGCTTTAGCGCACTAGGCGGCGTAAATGAATTGGCCATCATCAGTACGGTTGGCGTACTGTGCGCTGGGAACACCTGCGCTCGAGCTGCAATGCCACGCGTTACCTGGATATAAATCAAACAACTCGTGTCACTGGGGTGATTACTCACATGCAGGGTAACCGCCTTTTCAATCAATCTGCGCCAGCCAGCCTCATTAAACGGGTCGGTAATACGGACTTTTGCCAGGCTGCGGACAAGCCGCGCCAGATGCTGCTCTATCCGAAACGGCCGCCAAACATTAAGGGCCGGATCAGAGACTCGATAGACGGGTATCACTTCATATACACCATCACCAAAAATAAAGCCTCGATCCAGCACCGAAATACGCGCTTCTGACAAAGGAAGCCATTCGCCATTTAGATAAACTGTTGAGTCATTCATGCAATGCAACCCTATTTTTTATTTCTGCCAAATTTTTAGCAACATTAGCCAAGCAGTATCCCACCAACGACCAAAGAAGCCGGCTTCTTTAACCCCTTCCAGCGCCACCAGTGGAAAGGCCGCGATTTCTTGATCATCCACCATGACTTTCACCATGCCAACCGCTTGCCCACCCGCAATCGGCGCAATCAAAGGTGTCTTTAAATGCGCAATCGGCTTAATCTTATCTTCCATACCGCGAGGTACAGTAATGAATTTATCAGACTTTACACCCACTTTCAGCGTATTCGCCGCGCCTTTAAAAAGCCGCGGCGTATCAACCGGCTGCGCCCCAGGGTAAAGCCGGACCATATCATAGGCCTGATAGCCGTAATTGAGCATCTTCAGGCTATCCTGCACCCGGTCATGTTCTTTGCGCTCACCCATCATCACCGTGACTAAGCGCCGGTTTATCTCTGGCGCTTGCGGTAGCGGACGCTTGGCCGATGCCGCGAGACAAAAACCCGCGGAGGCCGTGTACCCTGTCTTCATGCCATCAACCGTGGCATCAAGCCATAACAATCGATTCCGGTTAAATTGACGAATCTTATTGTAGGTAAATTCTTTAAGGGCAAAAAGCGGGTAATACTCTGGAAAATCTTGCATCAAGTGGGTCGATAACAACGCAATATCACTGGCTGAAGTATAGTGCTGTGGATTAGACAAACCATTTACATCAGCATAGTGCGTATGTTTCATGCCTAAGCGTTGAGCTGCCTGGTTCATCAAGGTCAAAAAATTGGCTTCGCTACCGCCAATTAATTCAGCCAAGGCAATTGCGGCATCATTGCCTGATTGCACCACCATCCCATGCACCAAATCGGAAACGGTGACCGGTTTATGCGCTTGAATAAACATCCGTGATTCATCCGCTTTAACGCGTCGCACCGCATCACTCGGGACGATATTTTGCTCCAGGCCAATCTTTTTAGCTTTAAGCGCCTCGAAAACCAGGTAAGCCGTCATTAATTTGGTTAACGACGCAGGCTCAACTTGCTCATCCGGATTGCTAGCCGCTAAAACCTGATGACTGGTGGCGTCCATTAATATCCATGAGCGCGCCAACACTGTCGGCGGCGGCACTTGCGCCTGCGCCAAAACAGAGGTTAAGGCCAAACAAGCGCTTAACAGGGATAGAACCCAGTAGGAGAACGATATCGGAAATCGCATAGTTTGCATAAAAGTAAGGCTGAAAAAGGCTAGGAGAATACGCAACAACCGCTGACTACAGCACTTTACTATACGCGCCAGTTCTCCACAATAATTCGCTTAAGGAGATGAAGCTTGCGATGAAAGAAATGATCCGCACCTGGAATAATGGTCACCGGCAATTCCTGCGGGCGCGCCCAATCAAAGAGCTCCGTCAACGGAATCGTCTCATCTTGTTCGCCATGAATGACAATCGTATCTTCCGGCACGGGTGCTACCGCCCAACGGCCGGCTGCTGTGCCAACGAAAACCAGCCGCTGCACGCTGATATTATTTTGCGCTAAACGTTGTGCAAGATGCGACAACACAAAGGTGCCAAACGAAAACCCCGCCAACACCAGTGGGCTATCGGCACAAAATGGCTGCGCCCGAAGATGCTCAAGCACCGCCCATAAATCATCTTGCTCGCCGTTACCCTGGTCATGCTCGCCTGCCGTTTGACCCACCCCGCGAAAATTTGAACGAACCGCAACGTAGCCAAGCTGCATAAATGTACGCGCGAGCGTATGAGCGACCTTATTATCCATCGTGCCACCCAGTAATGGGTGCGGATGCGCAATCAGGGCGATACCACGCGCCGGGGTATTCTGTTCAATCACCTCTGCTGGCCAATCGACAGCTATTTCGATTTTGCCAATTGGCCCATCGATTAAATATTTTTTTGGGTCCGCCATTTTTTAATTTAAATACCTCAATTAATCACTACTTGAAACTATCCTGCGCTCTTTTTTAAAATCCCAGAGAATTATCGAGCTAAATCAACAAACGTTCAACGATCTTGCCGCCGACCAGATGCGAATCAATAATTTCATCGATATCAGCCTCATCCACATAGGTATACCAAATGCCTTGCGGATACACAACCATCACCGGACCTTGTTCGCAGCGATCAAGGCAACCCGCTTTATTGATGCGGATCTGCGCCGGCCCACTTAAGCCTAGCTCGCGCACTCTTTTTTTTGCGTATTCCTGCATCCGCTGCGCATCGCAATTTGCGCAAGAAGCGCGGCTATCGTTAGCGCGCTGATTTAGGCAGAAAAAAACATGGTGTTGATAAAAATGATTCATGATTCAGCTCGATTTTTACATAACTCTATGCCTAATTGTTTCAGTTTCCGGTAAAGATGGGTCCGTTCAAGTCCAGCCCGCTCGGCAATCCGCGTCATGCTGCCATTGGCTTGCCTTAGGTGGTATTCAAAATAGGCGCGCTCAAAGGCATCGCGCGCGTCGCGCAGCGGCAGTTTAAGAGAAATAGTCACGCACTCGCTCGATGGCGCGAGAGTCGTGTCTGCCGCGCAATGACTGGCCACTGACAACGCTACTGTCCCCATTGACGACGAGGCCATTAACTCCGATTCGGGCTGGACGATTGGCCTTAGGGTGAGTTGGGCATTCGCATTCGCTTGCGCATTCATCTCCGATCCTCGCATAAGCCCCTGCCTCACGGCCTGTAATAACTTTTGCAAAGCGATCGGTTTTTCAAGAAAATCAAGCGCGCCAATTCGAGTGGCCTCAACGGCTGTATCAATTGTTGCATGCCCAGACATCATGATCACCGGCATCGTTAGGCGGCCCTGGGCCGCCCATTCTTTTAACAATGTAATACCATCGGTATCTGGCATCCAAATATCCAGCAAAACCAAGTCCGGCACTTGACGCATGCAATAAGCGCGCGCCTCTTGCGCATTCTCAGCTACATCCACCACATGACCTTCATCGTTCAGAATTTCCGAGAGAAGCTCTCGGATACCCATTTCATCATCTACCACTAAAATGGTTGTCATTTACACTACCTTTGTCCGCTGTCTCGCTATATGCTCGATTTTGCTTGAAATTAACTTCCTGTATGCAGCCCTAACTTGCTATCTGCCAATTGAAGAAAAAGAATCGAAATTTGCGCCCCGCTGGCGCCTACACTCGTCCCATCCACCGGCGGACGGTTACGAATATCAATGCTAGCAGCATGCTCATCAATAATTTTTTTAACCGTGGCAAGACCTAAGCCTGTACCCTTGGCCTTGCTCGTCACGTAAGGTTCAAAAGCGCGTGTGAGAATCCGCGCCGAAAAGCCGGGGCCATTATCCGTTACGGTTAACCTCACTGCTGAGCTACTTTTACCAGGCATATCTGGATGCTCGTATTCTACTGCTTTTGTCTCAATCAGCACACTTGGCGAAGGGACTTCAGCCACGGCATCTTGCGCATTTTGCAGCAAATTATGAATCACTTGGCGCAATTGGGTTGGATCGCCGCGAATCATCGGCAGCGCAGCCAAATTGACTTGGATCGGGCTTTTATCTTCGCCAACACCATACAGTGCCAGGACCTCGGTGATCAAATCATTTAATTGCAGATCATGTAAAATCGTCGGCGGCATGCGCGCATATTCTCGAAAATCATCAACCATCTGCTTCATCGCAGCAACCTGGTTAACAATCGTCACAGAGCCTCGCCGCAAGACCTCTGCGTCAGCGGGCGCAAGCTTGCCAGCTAACTTCATTTGCAGCCGCTCGGCCGAGAGTTGAATCGGCGTTAGCGGGTTTTTGATTTCATGCGCCAAGCGGCGCGCAACCTCACCCCAAGCAACCGAACGCTGCGCAGAAATAATATCTGAAATATCATCAAAGACAACCACATAACCCGCTATCACAGGATTTTTAGGAGGCATGGTTTCACCCGCCTCAATTGCCGGCAACAGCAAACGCGTCCCCCGCACAAGCAAGGTCAGAGGGTCTCCTTCGCCTTGGACATGCACTTCAAATTGTTGCTGCCAATGCCCTGCATCACCACTCTCGGCTGTCGCCAGGGCAACGTCTCGTACCGCAAAAGCCTTGCGTACCATCGAAGCAAAACCGGCCAACACAGTAATTTCTTCAAGCAGACAATTTAAGTGCCCCTGAAACGGTTGGTGGAAAATCCGCTCAGCTCCGACATTAGCAATCGTGAGCCGAAATTTTCGATCAAATACGAAGACCCCCGCCGTTAAATTCGCCAAGACACTTTCCAGATATGCCTTAGAATTTTCCAGTGCAATCCGATTCCGCTCAACGGCTACGCGCGCCTCCGATAGCTGTCGGGTCATCGCATTAAATGACTGCATCAAAAAACCAAGTTCATCATTCGTGTTGATTTCATGCTTTTGCGTATAATCGCCTCGCGCTACTTCAAGCGTGCCTTGAGCCAACAAGAAAAGGGGGCGCGCCAGTTGATTGCCCAACCCCAGAGCAAGCATCATGGCAATAAAAGTTGCCAAAAAAAGGGCCAACGTTAGAGTACCGATGTACATTTTACGCAAGCCGGTGCGGCCCAATGCTTTTTCTTGGTAATCACGCCAAGCGCGTTGAATATCCGCCGCGTGACGCGCCAATTGCGGTTGGACTGAGCGGGTTAATTGCAAAAAGCGCTCGTCTTGACGCGCTAAAGTTTTGTACCCTGCGGGTATGCGCACCACGATGCGCAAACGTAAGGCCCCTTTCTCGCTTTCAATAGGCTTACTCGTATGTTCCGCTTCAAGTTCGCCCTCGAGCCCGGCATAACCGCTTGTGCGCGCTTGGCGCAACATCATAGGGGTGGGCAGATCATCTGGCACCAGGGCCGTAAAGCTGGGGGAAGCTTGCGCCACCACACGGCCGGCCGAAGATACGACAGTTGCTTCGTGCACCCCAAATTGCTCACGCAAGCGCAATAAGGTAAGCGTCAAATTCGCTTCATCGGCGGCGGCGAGTTGGTTCGCGATTAAGCGGCCGCTATTTTGTAGATCCGCTAGTGAGTTATCGAGTAAGCCGCGGCCAAGGTCAAGCCCAGAAGCTAGGGCTTTTTCAACATTTAAGTCAAACCATGATTCAATACTGCGTGACACAAATTGCAGTGAGACCAAATAGATAATGCCCCCCGGCAGGACCCCAACCAAGGCGAAAAATACGGCTAGTTTTGCTAACAGCCGGGTACCAAATTTACCCTGGCGTAAACGAGCGATAATAATCCATATTAAGCCGCCGACAATCAACATGAAAATTAACGTGATCGCAACGTTGGCCGCATATAACCACGAATAATAACGATCAAAAAATTCCGTATTGGCGCTGGCTAGCGCCAGCAATACAAGCAGCAACAATGCTAGGACGGCGATCGTTGTAAGCAACGATCGCACAATAAAACGCGTGAAAGCCGTCTTATTCGGCATGTTGATTCACCACAAAATCGAAACGCTTCCAATCGGAAGAAAGCTTCCAGTCACGGTTGTTCACTGCATCAATTTGAAATGGCTTAGGCATCAGCGCAGTATCGAGTTGCATGCGCACCCATGCGGTGTAAACATATCCCGGCGTGATTGCCGCACGGTCGATGGTATGCCATACAGTGACATGTTTGATCACTTTAAGGGCGTCTGAAAGGGTGGGGAAACCGAGTTGCAAACCACCGCTTGAGAGTCGATATTGGCGAGTGAGCGGTTGATAAGAAAGCCGTATACTTTGTGAAGTACTCACCGTTTGTTCATCAAACCAGTACCAGCGCGCTCGCGTTAATTTAAAATCAGTGGTGAAATAAAGCGGTATTCCCCGGTTGATCGCATCTTCAAGACTACAGCTTAAAACAAAATCAAAACGCGCATCAAGCGCCCAACCGGCGCTATCGGCCTCCAACGAAGCACGCTGGACATAGATCGTATTCGCGTGCGCGAAGGTGACTGTAAGGCCAGTCCAGATAAGACAGATCGCAACTATCTGCTTGCATAGAAAAAGGCGTAAATCAATCACTGTTTACGAAAACGCGCATAAAAAAATCCGTCATGGTCATCCGTATTTGAGTCACTGCCCGGCAGGATAGTTGATGGCAGAAGCTGGCCCGGAGCACTTAATCGTACCGCATCTTGTTGTTTACTTTCAAACCATTGCGCTTGAAGTTCGCCTTCTTGCGGAAAAATAGAACAGGTAGCATAGAGTAACTCACCGCCGGTTTTCAGCAACGGCCAGAGTGCCGCTAAAATGCGACGCTGTTCGTTGGCCAGCGCCGTCAAATCAGTTATACGCCTAAGCCAACGGATGTCCGGATGGCGACGCACAATGCCCGAGGCAGAACACGGGGCATCAATCAGCACTCGATCATATAATTGCCCATCCCACCATTCATTGGGCGTGCCTGCGTCACCGATGCACACCGTTGCCGTTAATCGCAAACGCTTCAGGTTTTCATTGATACGCTGTGCACGCGCATGATCCGCCTCAAGTGCCACTAAATCTATATCCGCTAATTCAAGCAAATGCCCCGTCTTACCGCCAGGAGCTGCGCACGCATCGAGTACACGCATACCATTATGCACCTCAAGGAGCGCAGCTGCTTGCTGTGCGCTAACATCTTGCACTGAAACCACGCCTTGCATAAAGCCAGGCACCCGCTCAACGGGTAATGCGCGCAATAGTCGCACCGCACTGGGACCGGCCGCTACTGCTGGGATCTTTGCCGTATGTAAGACCTCAAGATACGCCGCAACTGTCGAACGGCGCTGATTGACGCGTAAAGTCATGGGCGCATGCGTATTGCCAGTTAACAAAATATTTTGCCAAGCAGCCGGCCAGGCGGCACGCACTTGGTCAATCCACCAGAGCGGATAATTCCAGCGAGCAACCGGGTTATTCATGATTTGCACAAGTAAGGTATCGCGTGAGCGCAAAAAATTACGTAATACCGCATTCACCAGCCCTTTCATTGGACGCGTGTCGCGGTGCGCGCTCACTGCGTGAACCGCCTGATCCACCACAATGAAAGGCGCATAAGCGGCATCTTCAGGTGCATCGCTTAGCAAAGCCAAGGCACAAATCAACAGATTTGCCACCGGCGCCGCAGGTGGTTTACGCACCAGCGTAGTCATCAATACATCTGCCCGGCCTAAGGCGCGTAACGTGCGGTAAGCAATATCCTGAGTTGCCCCGCGGGCCGCCGGAACCTCAATCGTTGCAAATAACGCCGCAAGCGCTGCCGGCAATGCCGTCCCAGCGCGCACAGCAGCAAGCGCGCGAGCCGCATGATTGAGGGCAAAAGCAAGGGAATCTGGAGCAAGCTGCATAACGAAATAAGGATAGACCGTATTGAGGGTATTAAATGGGTGTAAATGGGTGTGTTATTGGTTCAAATCATGGTAGTGGTCGCGGCGCTTGGTATGAGTTGCGATGATTGCCCCCTCAAACCACAAAACACTGCCCTTCTCGCAACCTAAAACCCTTTAGAAATTCACCTACCGCAAGCCTTTTCCCACCTGGTTTTTGCCACTGCGTCACACGCAGCGCGTCAGCGCCACATGCAATCGTCACCGCATTGGCGGTAATTTCAATGATTTCTCCCGGCATAGCCACTTTATGTGCGGCAACAGGCGCGGCTTCCCATATTTTAAGTGGTTCGTCATCAAGCATGGCAAACGTGCCTGGGAACGGGTCAAAAGCACGCACCTGACAAGCCAGCATCTTGGCTGGCAACTGCCAATTAAGCCTCGCCTCGTGTTTGCTAATCTTTTGCGCATAAGTTACGCCCTCAACAGGTTGCGGTGTTGCGAGTAACTTACCTTGCTCGGCCAGTATGCGTAACTCTTCAACGATAAGTCGCGCAGCTAATGACGCCAATTTGTCATGCAAAGTTGCTGCCGTATCTGCGGGTGAAATGGGTATGTGCGCACGACTTAACATAGGCCCCGTATCAAGCCCTGCATCCATTTGCATGAGTGTAATGCCGGTTTGCGTGTCACCAGCGGCAAGTGCGCGTTGGATTGGCGCCGCCCCACGCCAGCGCGGGAGCAAAGAAGCATGAGCATTGAGACAACCGTGCCGGGCAATATCGAGCACTGTTTGCGGCAGCAGCAAGCCGTATGCCGCAACCACCATGACCTCATGCGGGATTGAATGCAAACGATCCAATGCCGCCGCCGCTTCAAGCGGAAATTTACCATCCGTGCGTAGTGATGCCGGTTGCATAACGGCCAAGCCGTGCTCAAGGGCGAACTGCTTAACCGGGCTGGCCGTAAGCTTCATGCCACGGCCCGCTGGCCGATCAGGCTGCGTCAGTACAAGCGGTACCGCAAAACCTGCCGCATGAATAGCCGCGAGGATGGTCGCAGCAAATGCCGGCGTACCGGCAAAAATCACTTTTAAATTGTGAGACATGAAAACAGCGCCTTTAGAGGGTCACACGATGATGAGCGCTGGCCGCCACGCATACCACTCAAATTGGATAATGCCCGACGCGCGCCATCTCCATTAAACGCGCCACCCGCTCTTCAACCTCGGGGTGAGTCGAAAAAAGGCGCGCAAGCGAAGCGCCTGAGAGAGGGTTCATAATCATCATCTGCGCTGTCGCCGGATGAGATTCAGCTGCTGCAAAGGGAACGCCCTTTGCATAGTGATGAATCTTTTCAAGCGCTAAGGCCAATGCTTGCGGCTCACCCGAAATGAGAGCGCCGCCCCGGTCGGCTTCAAATTCACGCGCTCGAGAAATAGCCATTTGAATCAGCGCCGCAGCCAAAGGCGCAAAAATAGCCACAGCAATGCTGGCTAACGGATTGGTCGGACGGCCATGCTCATCACGCCCGCCAAAGAACATGGCGAAATTGGCCAAGGCCGAAATCGCCCCCGCCATCGTGGCAGAAAGCGTTGATAATAAGATATCGCGATGCTTCACATGGGCTAGCTCATGGGCCATCACGCCGCGGATTTCGCGCTCAGATAAAATCCGCAACAGCCCTGTAGTCGCGGCGACCGCTGCATGTTGCGGATTACGCCCAGTCGCAAAAGCATTCGGCGCAGCTTCATTAATCAAATAGACACGTGGCATCGGCAACTCGGCGCGTACCGCCAGTTCACGCACCATTCGGTAGAACTGTGGCGCACTGATTTCATCGACTTCCTGCGCGTTGTACATGCGCAGCACCATTTTGTCAGAGAACCAATAGGAAAAAAAGTTCATGATGAGCGCAAATGAGAACGCAATCACCATCCCTTGCTGGCCACCAATCATCGCGCCAACAGCAATAAATAGGCCCGTGATAGCGGCCATTAATAGGGTTGTTTTGATCCAATTGAACATAACCATATCCTCTATGCAAACGCCACAATACGCTCGTTGCGCGCAGTACTCAAATCATCACCTTCTGTCACAGCACAAGATATGGGTCCCAATGAGCAGCTTTGCAAGATCACCGCCATTTTCTACCGTTGATTCTTATCAACGCTTAATTCGCGCCGCAAATAGGCGCGAAAGCGTTCATTGTCATCACCCATCCGACCACCACGCCAGATTTCTTGCCACTCGGCGGGCGCGAAACCGGCCAAGCGATGGTCCGCTTTATCCAGTATAAGTGCCGCCTGGCAAGGTGTGGCCCTCAAAGCTGCGATTTGTAGCGGCTTAACGTCAATAAAATAATGCAGCATAGCTCGCTCTGATTCGCCGACATTAAACACCGCCAGACAATCATACTGCTTAGGCAATGCCACCTGTAATGCTTTAAACGCACTCCGATAGCTACGAGCCTCATTAAACCAGGGCAGTAATACCGTATGCAGCAGCCCCCAAACTAGCGTTATGCCAGCAAAGCTCGTGGCAATTGCACCAAGGCGCACACGCCAAACAATTGCACAGACCCATAGTCCGCTTAAGCTAAGACCCGCCAATAGCCAGCCGAGATTGAGCGGCAGAACATAGTCCAGCGGCAACCAACGCGCGAATAAAGCCGGGATTAACTGACCGCGGCCAGCCAACAATACCCCCCAACAGAGCCAAAGCCAAATCCCGCAGGCAGAAAAGAAAATCACGGCGACAGCACGCCAAATACGATCTAAACGTGGAGGCAGGGTGATGCTCGCCCCTAGTAACGCCAATGCAGGGTATACTGGTAAGAGATACACCTCGCGCAGCGAGGCAGACATCAGCAACAAGACCGTATAAAAAGTTATGGCATAAATCCAGAGAACCGTACGGGCTAATTTAACTTCACTCCTAACACCACTAAAGACCCGTGCTTTTTGCGCCTCTCCTGTCGCAGAGTACCCGCGCCAGCGCTTGAACATTTCTGCGACGGCTAACCAGCCAGCAGGAAAGGCTAAGGCAATGGCCAAACCAATGTCTTGCAAATAATTGGAGCGCGACCCGGCAATTTCAGAAAAGCCGAAAAACCGACCAAAATTATTATCCCAAAACCACTCAATAAATAAAGGTTCCGCAGCACGCCAGAATAGATAGGGCCAAACGATCAGCCAGGGTAACGCCGCCAAAGCCGCCCACAATAACAATACAGCCGCACGGCGTGTGCGAAACGCGGGTAGCACAATCACCGAGACCAAATAAGTCAACGCCAACACACCAGGCACCAACACGCCTTTACTCATAAACGCGATGCCAGCGCCCGTACCTAACATCAGCCCAGCCTTCCAAGAGGGCGCTTGCGGTGCCATCACAAAACGCACCAACCCAGCTAGCGCCAATACCGTCCCAGCCAATTGCGGCACGTCTGCAATCAACTTGTGCACATGTACGACAACGCCTAGCGTTCCGAGTAAAAGCATACAAGCCGGTAAACGATAGCGGCTGCCATACAGCCAGCGAGCCATTATCGATAACGTAATCAGCGTCATCGCCATCCATGCGATCACCGCCAACTGCGCGCCCTCTTGCAACGGCAAAAAAGCCGAGGTTAGGTAAGCCAATAAGGCCGCAGTCCAATACATTAATGGCGGTTTTTCAACGAAAGGATCAGCGCCCACAGAAGGCACGATCCAATCCACGCTCCAGGGTAAGCCCTGCAGAAAATTTAAGGCCATGCCAAATGAATAAGGTTCATCCGCTTTCCATGGATCACGCCCAAATACGCCTGCAAGCATATAGCCAATAACCAGCCATAGAGAAAGCCAGTAAATCGACTGACACTGAGGCGGCGCATCGTTGGCTGAAAGAGACGCTAAATTTTTCGTTTTAGATACTTGCTTGCTTGACATTGAGTTTGGGGGAAAATGTTAGAACAATATCCAATTACGTACTACATTGCTTTCATGAGCTTTTTCATTTTTGTTTTGATGCGCGTTTGTTTAAGTGGTGATAAATATTCAACGAATACTTTACCCAGTAAATGATCCATCTCGTGTTGAATACAAACCGCCAGTAGGCCTTCTGCATTCAATTCAAAACTTTCTCCGCGTTCATTGAGTGCTCGTACTTTTACGCGCTCTGGCCGTTCTACTTTGTCATAGATGCCGGGTACGGATAAACAGCCTTCCTCGAAGACCTGTTTCTCTTCACTTGCCCAAAGCAACTCTGGATTAATCAATACTTGCAGTTGGTCTCGGGTATCAGAAATATCAATTACCACCACGCGCTCATGCACATCCACTTGAGTAGCAGCCAGGCCAATGCCCGGCGCAGCATACATCGTTTCAGCCAGATCTCGCGCAAGCTGACGGATACGTTCATCGACGACTGCAACCGGCTTCGCTTTCTTGTAAAGCCGGGAATCAGGATAATTTAATATATTTAATAAAGCCATGATAAATCAATTTGAAATAGCCAAATGGCCAACTTGCGATAACCCCAGAGTCCATGCACAATCCAGAAAAACCGCATACTTACCTCTAGGAAACATACCTTAGGCACCGCAAATTACTTAACGAATAACGTAATATTAACTTAACATAGCTTATTGACCTAGGCTAGCGCCTCGGACCAACTATCTGAAATGCAAACCCTCACTCTCGCTGACGATGAAATCGCTGCATGGCTACGCCTTGTCAGTATGCGTGGCGTGGGTCCAGTTGCGGTGCGCCATTTACTCAGTATTTATGGGTTACCGCACGCTATTTTCGAGCAATCGCCGGCAGCATTAGCGCAAGTCGTTGGCGCCAAACTTGCTGCGGCAATCAAACGCGCCGCCCCTGATGGTCTGGCTGAACGCGTTGCATGCGTGCTCAAATGGGCGGCCATCGCCGGCAATCATTTTGTCACCCTAGCTGATCCAGCCTATCCACGCACGCTATTAGAGATCGCTGATCCCCCTGTCATACTCTACGTAAAAGGACGGCTCGAGTTACTGCATGCGCCCGCACTGGCGATTGTCGGCAGCCGGAATGGCACGGCTCAGGGGTTGGCCAATACTCAGCAATTTGCACACGCACTCGCTCATGCAGGCTTAACGATTGTATCTGGGCTAGCGCTAGGTATCGATGGTGCCGCGCATCGTGGCGCACTGGGTAGCCCTAGCAGCACCATTGCCGTCATGGGTACTGGCGCCGATCTAGTGTATCCAGCACGTCATTACGCGCTAGCGCATGAAATCGCGGCGCACGGGGCGATTGTCTCTGAGTGGCCGCTCGGCACAACGGCTCGTGCTCAGCATTTTCCACAACGCAACCGGTTGATTGCTGGCTTAACTCAAGGCGTACTCGTGGCTGAGGCGGCCGCGCAATCTGGCTCTTTGATTACCGCTCGCTTAGCGGGTGAAATGGGGCGTGAGGTGTTCGCCATACCGGGTTCAATTCATTCGTCGCTTACTAAAGGCTGTCACCAGCTCATCAAAGAAGGCGCGAAGCTCGTCGAATGCGTGCAAGATATCCTTGATGAGATACCACACAAAGGTTTGCCCGGATCCATTGTCAACTCAGAAAGTCACACACATTCAGCTCAGCCAGAACAAAACTCTGAGTTAGCTAAAACCACGCCAAAGACCCGCCAGCCACAGCCAGCCCAGCATGCGCCAACGGTGCACGCTATGATAGATACGCTCGATAGCCACGCGCGCTGCGTGCTGGCCGCGCTAGATTATGACCCAACCCCACTTGAATCGCTGGCCACGCGCACCCAACTAAATAGTGCGATACTGCAAGCAGCCCTATTGCAGCTAGAGCTAGGCGGTTGGATTGCGGCCTTGCCTGGCGGCCGTGTAGAACGCATCAAGCACGACGCTGTCAGCCGATAGAACTGTCCCGCCTCAAAGTTAGGAGAAATACGCCGATGCCCGCATTTAACCTCGATACAGATGCTCACGCCATTGCCACCCGGCTGACCAAGCCAGATATTCTGCTGGTTGTCTGTCTCTGCGCCCAATGGTGCGATGCTTGCCGAGCGTATCAAACACTTTTTAACTCACTGGCCGATATACATCAATCTATCTGCTTTGTCTGGATCGATATCGAGACACATGCCGATCAACTTGATGAAATCGATGTTGAAGATTTTCCAACCCTTTTGATCGAAGACGCGCACAATACCTACTTTTTCGGTACAGTACTCCCTTATGCGGCCGTAGTTGAGCGGTTATTAGCTAGCTTACCGTCAGTCAGCAAGGCGGTTGTCGCACCTAAGCTACATCCACTACTTACCGCGTATTTGCCGAAAACTGTGCTATAAAACAGCCGTTTGCGAGATCCACTCTATATTTTTTTCATGCCTAAAGCTCTAATCATTGCCGAAAAGCCTTCCGTTGCAGCCGATATCGCGCGCGCCTTAGGTGGCTTTACCAAACATGACGAATACTTCGAAAGCGAGCAGTACGTGCTATCGTCAGCGGTTGGTCACCTGCTAGAAATTGCGGCTCCCGAAGAATACGAGGTCAAGCGCGGCAAATGGAGTTTTGCGCATTTGCCGGTGATTCCGCCACGTTTCGATCTACTGCCAATCGCCAAAAGCGCAACACGCCTCAAGCTTCTGAGCAAACTGATTAAACGCAAAGATATCAATACTCTGATTAATGCGTGCGATGCGGGGCGTGAGGGCGAACTGATTTTCCGTTACATCGCGCAACATGCCAAGGCCAAGCAAACGGTGCAGCGGCTATGGCTACAATCCATGACGCCACAGGCCATTCAAGACGGTTTTGCACGCTTACGCAGCGATAGTGAGATGCAGCCGCTGGCCGATGCTGCACGTTGCCGTTCAGAAGCTGATTGGCTAGTAGGCATCAATGGCACTCGCGCCATGACCGCCTTTAATAGTAAAGGCGGCGGGTTTTTCCTAACGACCGTTGGACGTGTGCAAACTCCCACCTTATCTGTTGTGGTTGAGCGTGAAGAAAAAATTCGCCGTTTTGTGCCGCGTGACTACTGGGAAGTTAAAGCTGAATTTGTGAGCGCGGCCGGCTTTTATGAAGGCCGTTGGTTCGATCCCAAATTTAAGAAAAATGAATTCGACCCAGAGCAACGCGACTCGCGTCTGTGGAGCGAAGCCGCAGCTGACTCTATCGTAGCGGCGTGCCGAGGTAAACCCGGCATCGTTAGTGAAGAAACCAAAGCTTCAACTCAACTCTCTCCATTATTATTTGATCTCACTAGTTTGCAACGTGAAGCAAATGGACGCTTTGGTTTCTCGGCAAAAAATACTTTGGGGTTAGCACAAGCCCTATATGAAAGGCATAAAGTTTTAACTTATCCGCGTACGGATTCGCGTGCCTTGCCCGAGGATTATCTCGACACCGTCAAACGTACCCTCGGAGTATTAAAAGAAAGCCACAACTATCTACCTTTTGCTAAACAGATTCTTGATAAAAATTGGGTCAAACCGAATCGTCGCATTTTCAATAATGCCAAGATCAGCGATCATTTCGCGATTATTCCAACCCTACAAGCACCTAAAAATTTATCGGAAGCAGAGCAGAAATTATATGACCTGGTGGTTAAGCGCTTTTTAGCAATATTTTTCCCGGCAGCTGAGTATCAACTGACCACACGCATCACTGAAGTCGTTGGCCATCGCTTCAAAACGGAAGGTAAAGTGTTGGTTACACCGGGTTGGCGGCAAGTATATGGACATGAGGCACAGGATGAAAGTGCCAATTTAGTGCCCGTAGCCAAGGGCGAAACCGTTAAAACCGATAAAATTGCAGTACATTTACTCACCACTAAACCGCCAGCGCGTTATAACGAAGCCACCTTACTATCGGCCATGGAAGGCGCGGGTAAATTAGTTGAAGATGATGAGCTACGCGCTGCCATGGAAACCAAGGGCTTAGGAACACCAGCCACTCGCGCAGCGATTATCGAAGGCTTACTGACAGAAAAATATCTGATTCGCGAGGGACGCGAGCTGCTTCCGACCGCTAAGGCATTTCAATTAATGACCCTACTGCGAGGACTTAATGTAAAAGAACTCACCGCAGCTGAGTTGACCGGAGAATGGGAGTCTAAGCTAACGCAGATGGAACATGGCCAGCTCACGCGCGACACGTTCATGCGCGAGATCGCACAAATGACGCAATTGATCGTCAAGCGTGCCAAAGAATACGACTCAGATACCATTCCGGGCGACTACGCCACGCTGTCCACACCCTGCCCACATTGCGGCAACCAAGTAAAAGAAAATTACCGGCGTTTTGCATGCACTCACTGCGAGTTTTCAATCACCAAAATTCCGGGCAGCCGGCAATTTGAAATCGAAGAAGTTGAAAGCTTGCTGAGCAATAAATCAATTGGACCGCTTTCTGGTTTTCGCAGCAAAATGGGGCGGCCTTTTGCGGCGATTTTAAAGCTGGTAGAAGATAAAGAAATAAACAACTACAAACTCGAATTTGATTTTGGTCAAGATCAAAATGAAGAGGGTGGTGAAGCGCCTGATTTTTCCTCTCAGACACCCGTTGGCCCCTGTCCAAAATGTAACAGCCCAGTTTTTGAGTACGGCTTAAGCTATGTATGTGAAAAATCTGTTGCCCAGCCAAAGAGCTGCACTTTTCGCTCAGGCCAAATCATTCTGCAGCAAGAAATTTCACGCGAGCAGATGGAAAAGCTACTGGACGCTGGCCGTACGGATTTGCTGACCAATTTTAAGTCAGCTCGTACGGGCCGTCTGTTTAAAGCTTATCTTGTTAAGCAAAATGACGGCAAGATTGGGTTTGAGTTTGAAAAGAAAGAACCTGCAGCCAAAAAAACCGCGGCAGCTGCCAAGAAAACCACTGCTGCCGCCAAGAAAACGGCCAAAAAGAGAGGAGAAAAAATTAGCTGAGATTATCTTATGTTTAAGCGATAACTTGCATTTTCGTAGGCGCCATATACAATATGGTGGCCGGCCAACGCGCTTTAATTCCATCACTTTATGTAATGAGCGACATACTTGGTTGAGGCGCAAGTTCTGAGAAGTCGTCATCTGCTTAACAATTTAGTTAATTTGTACCATATAGATGGGCAAAAATGATTAATTTGTACTGCTATAGTGGTACAAATAAACAATTTTTGTCTCACTATAGTGAAATAGTATTGAATAAACAGAGACCCACCCAATTCTGAAAATCTGCTGGCGTACAATCAAAACGAGAACTCCCGGCTTGCGCCGAGAGCCGATACAGCGAACAGTACTCTATACGTTCCTATCTACCTAGTCTGACCATATTTATCCAGTAACTTCTGAGCGGCTTTAATCAATGGCGTACCAATCAAAGTACCGTCTAATAAATAAGCATTGCCCTCATTTTCCTGAGCGGTGGCAACGATCCTTCTTGCCCTATCAAGGGCAGTCTCATCCGGCTGAAACACTTCATTAATATGTCGAATTTGTAATGGATGAATGGCGGATTTCCCGGTATAGCCAAGCGCTTTAACTCGGAGTGAGTCGGCAATCAAGCCATCGAAATCATGAGCATCAAAATAAGGCGTATCGATTATCTCAATGCCAGATATCTTGGCTGCATTCAAAACCTGTGTCCGTGCAAAATAAAGGCTTTCCCAGGTAACTGTGCCGCCTGTGCTACTTGCGTAGTCAGCAGCGCCAAAAACAAGCCCTTTCAGCCTTAAAGAGGCCGTAGCAATTTCTTTAGCATTAGCGACCCCTTCAGGCGTTTCAACCGAAGCCAGAAATTGAATATTATTCTCTTTATGGCCGAAGATTTTTTCAGTGATAATGATTTCCTGCGCACTCTCCACCTTTGGCAAGAGAATATAATCAGGTAATAAGGTTTGCCGGAAGATTTCAAGCAAATCTTTAAGCCCATCTTGGGTACGCAACGAATTGACTCTGACCGCAAATCTAACTTGCTCAGAGTGCGGAGTGGCCAAGCATTGAGCAAGCTTTCCCCTTGCGTCTTCCTTCAGATGAGGTGCAACGGGATCTTCTAAATCAATCACACAAACGTCCGCACCACTTTGAGCCGCCTTAGCAATTCGCTCGGGTCGCAGTGCTGGTGTAAATAATACAGATCTGCAATAGGTGTTGGAAATCATAGCAGCACTCCTAAGTTAAGTTGAAAATAAGCTGATTCATACGGCAGTCATAATGAATGACTGCGTACTAGGCAGATGGGATGAAATCAGATGAGTTTGATGCGGGGTTAACTTAAGCAGCCAATCGCTAACAAAGCGATGATGACCACAATAACGCCCCCAATACGCGTAGAAATTTGCGCGAATGGCATTAAAGATAGGCGATGAGCAGCAGATAGAATAGCGATATCGCCACTGCCTCCCATGCCACTATGGCAGCCCGTGACAATGGCGGCTTCAATTGGGAATAAACCGACTTTGCGGCCAACTAAAAATCCCGTCGCCATCAATGAAATGGCGGTTGCAAAAACCGTCACGATAAACGGCAAGTTGAATGCGGCGGCGAGCTTTTCCCATGGAATAATTGTCATCCCAGCAGCAAATAACAAAGGATAAATTGTGACCTTCACAAAAAAATGATATAAACCGACCGCACCTTCATGCATAGCCGGCGAAACTAAATTCAGCAGCTTGACTAAGACCGCAATCAAAAGCATGGCGATTGGAGCAGGCCAGCCAAACAATTGATGTGTGAGCACCCCAATCAAATAAAAAGAAATGGCGATGATCCCGGTAGTCGCCACATCCGTCAGCAAAGGCCTGACTTCCTCATGCGGACCCTCTGCTTTGACGATATGGTTTTTTTCTCTATCCGCTCTTAACAAATGCCCATTACCCGAAAAGCGAGGGTAATGGCGCCCCAAAAGATTCAGTGCGGCCGCCATCACGATCACGAACAGGTTGGCAAATATAATTGCCGGTAAAATTTGGGCCAATAAATCTCCCTGTGGCTGGCCGAGTATTTTTGCATAGCCAATCGATAGCGGAATCGCACCTTCGCCGAGTCCTCCGGCCATGATGGGCACAACAATAAAGAAAATAATATGAAATAAATCGAAACCAACCGCCAAGCCAACTAAAGTGCCCGTGATTGCGGCCACAATTGAGCCGATCAGTAACGGAACGAAAATCTTTATAAATCCTTTGATCAATATCTGGCGATCCATGCTAAGCACGCTACCGACAATGACGGCGACAATAAATAGATAAATCGGATGGTTGTTTTCCCAAAAGGCGTGAATAGGATCGACGAAATCTGCTGGCAGCAACTGGTGAGCCACCAGATAAGCGGGGACAAAAGTCACAATAATGACCGAGCCTCCAATACGACGAAAAAATGGGATTGATTGGCCAATCGCAGAGCAGGTATAACCACATACCGCCAATAAGGCAATCATTGTGCAAATATTGTTACCCATCAACTGATGGTTTAGCACCATCGTCGCTAAACATGCCACTAGAATTAGATACACCGGCAACGGAATAATGCCAATTGACTTATGTGACAGGGTTTTCAGGGTTTTAGAAAAGCAGCTGAGACAGCGTTTAAACGCTGATTTTCTTTCGGGCATATATTGATGTTCGCTCACGGGCCAATCTCCATTCTTTTAGAGGCTGCAAAAAATATTGCCTAGGCATCAGCCTCGTCGGTTTGTGATTTCAAAAGATCCTTTACTGGCGGCCAGATAGCGTTGCAACCACGCCTTTTCATGCCACACAGAAGAAAAATAACTCAATTGAGAGATAATGTAAACTATTTTAGCTAAATATCGCACAAAAAGTTTAGCTCAGGGGAAATATGATGCGGCAGAATCGCTTTATGCCATCCGACCAAGAAAGAAGCGCCTTTTCAGAACGTTTGCGGCTTGCGTTAAAGCGAGGCCATAAACCTGTTAAAGGGGCAACAGATTTAGCCCGCCTGTTCAATTTGCAACATGACGGTACCGGTGTTTCGGTGCAGACTACGCATAAATGGTTAAGCGGCCGCGCAATTCCAACTACGGAAAAGATCAAGACACTAGCTGAATGGCTCGGTGTGAGTGAGCATTGGTTACATTATGGACCCCCTCCCGATCCAAGCCTGTCAAAAACCAAAGAGACTAAACTCCAGCACGCTCAGTATCCAACCTCTCCTGAAACCATTGAACTGGCTAAAAAGATTGAGGCATTGCCCGAACATCAAAAATATTTGGTAGAGGAACTGATCACTCAGTTTTATGGACAAGGGCCAGATTGACCTGGTGAGCGGTGCAGTCATACTGCTAGCAGCAGAAATCCACGACAGCGACTTGGCGCCTGGCTCAATGCCAACGCCAAGCGCCCATACGAATATCCAGCCTCTAGGCGGGGCCGATGTCAAATCCTCATTGACCTGAAGGCTAGAGCTTCCTACAAAGGTTAGCCCCGCATTTCCCTCAAAACTGCACAGCACACAGGCAATCTGCCGACGATCTTTCGGGAAGCTATGCATGCATTCAGGCCAGCCTTTTAGAAATCCCTCTTACAAGCAAATTAACTTAAGAGGATGCGCTCGATCATATGTTTTTAGCTCAATAGGGGACTAATTCTAAAAAAATAGCCCAATAAAGCAAAACCCTAAACTATTTTGGGTATATATAACATTAAGGGTTGAACCATGGGGAAATATGATACGGCAGAATTCCCCCATGCCATCTAATCAAGAAAGATCAGCCTTCTCAGAGCGTTTGCGGCTCGCATTAAAGCGAGGCCCCAAACCCGTTAAGGGTGCAACAGACCTAGCGCGCCTTTTTAACCTACAACATCGTGACGGTGCCGGCGTTTCGGTGCAGACGACGCATAAATGGTTAACTGGCCGCGCCATTCCAACCGCGGATAAAATCAAAACACTCGCCGAATGGCTTGGTGTTGGAGAGCATTGGCTGCATTACGGACCGCCACCTGATCCAGCACTGCTAAAAGCTAAAGAGGTCAAGCTTAAACAAGCTAAGTATCCGCCTTCGCCGGAAACCGTTACGCTTGCCAAGAAAATTGAAGCACTGCCTGAGCATCAAAGATATTTGGTGGAAGAGCTCATTACGCAGTTCTACGGGAAAGTACCCGAATAATCCCATCCTCTTAGCAAAAAAATGCCCTTCAGTCTGAAGGGCATTTTTTTTGTGGCCAGAAGAGCCCCTAAGTTAGGGCTCAATCGTTTACTAACTAATTACGTACAATCCGTTTCGTGATATACCATTGCTGCAGTATAGACAGCAGATTATTCACTACATAATAGAGCACTAAGCCAGCGGGAAAGAAGAAAAACATAACCGAAAATGCCAGCGGCATAAACATCATCATCTTAGCCTGAAGCGGATCCGGCGGCGTTGGGTTTAAGCGCGTTTGCACAAACATTGAAAGCGCCATCAGAATTGGCAAGATGAAATAAGGATCTTGCTGTGACAAATCATGAATCCAGCCGATCCAAGGCGCACCACGCATTTCTACTGACGACAGCAATACCCAATATAGCGAAATAAACACGGGAATTTGGATGACTACCGGCAAACACCCACCCAATGGATTTATTTTCTCTGTTTTATAAAGCTCCATTAACGCAGCATTCATCTTCTGCGGATCGCCTTTATAACGCTCTCGTAAGGCTTGCATACGTGGCGTAATCTCTTTCATGCGAGCCATTGAGCGATAGCTGGCGGCCGACAATGGAAAGAATACGGCCTTAATCAGTAAGGTTAAGGCCACAATTGACCAGCCCCAATTGCCCAACAAGCTATGTATTTTGTCGAGCAGCCAGAACAATGGCTTGGCAATAATCGTCACCCAACCATAATCTTTCACCAACTCAAGACCCGGTGCAATCGTTTCAAGCATGCGCTCTTCTTCAGGACCCGCAAAAAGACGTGCCTGCACTTGGACCGCTTGCCCCGGCATCAGGGTTTGCACAGCTTGTTTAGCCCCTACACGATACAGTGATGAATCCAGTTTATTGACGTAAATATCTCGCGCCACGCCTTGCTGCAACAGCCATGCCGAGGCAAAATGATGCTGCACCATGGCGATCCAGCCATTATCGGCTTGTCTGGCATAGTCCGCTTTATTTTTATCAATATCGCTAAAGCCGACTTTCTGGAAATTTTGCTGTGAGGTATACACCACCGGCCCGATATAGGTATGCGAGAACCGTGGGGTTTCAACAGGCGTGCTATCACGCACTAACTCCATATAGAGTACTGGCTGTACCGGCGCTGAACTGGCGTTGATGATGTCGTGCTGGACATCGATCACGTAACTGCCACGTGTAAAAGTGTAACGCTTAACAAGCTTGACACCATTTTTCACGGGAGACTCAAATTGAACCTCAAGCGTATTTGCATTACCTGCTAATTCACGAGGGCCAGACTGGACGCTGAAAAGATCATTATGGTTAGGAAAATCGCCGCCAATTAGGCCCGTACGAGCTAAATAAACATGCGTGGGCGTCTCATCAAAAAGCGCAACATATTGGTTAGCTTGTTGACTATCTGTTTGCTGAGTCAGCGCTAATTTAGATAGCGTACCGCCTTGTGTACTAATGTCCGCTTCATACACATCCGTTTTAATATGGATCTTTTGGCTATTTGCTACCCCTTGGGCCGCCGGCACAGTTGCTGCGCTAAGCGCTGAGGACGCCGCAGGCGGTGCATCAGAAGAAGTCACCTGAGCCACTGTATGGACAGGCGCCGGGTCGGGGAAAAACCTCGCGGGGCGTCCATTGTAACGCTGCCAGTTATCAAACAGCATCACCAGCGAAATCACTAAAACAATCCACAAAATGTTGCGTTTAATATCCATTTGATTTTGTCTCATCTTGATACTGGGTGACGGCATCAGCGCCTGAAAGATTAAGCGGGGGCAGTGGATCTACACCACCGGCGGCAAACGGATGGCAGCGACACACTCTTTTGAGGGCAAGATAACTGCCGCGCACCGCACCATAATACTGGATGGCTTCACGGGCATACTCTGAGCAAGACGGCATAAAACGGCAACGATTGCCAAGATACGGGCTAAGCACAAATTTATAGCCGCGTAGCAACGCCAGCAGCATACTTTGCATAAAAGTCGCAAACATCATGTCGAGCGCTTAATATGATGACGCATAGCATCGATTAATAACGCTTCAAGCTCGTTATTGCAGACCGCCTTAAAAGCCGTGGATGAGGCACTTGACCAGGTTTTTCGGTCCACCTTAGTACGCAATCTAAGCAAAATATCCCAGCCGCAAAACTCCGAACGCTTGCGGCGGAATATTTCGCGGGCAACGCGTCTAATGAGATTGCGACTGACCGCACGCGGCGCATACTTGCGCCCAATCACCAAGCCAAGCCGTGCTGCTTGGCCCGTGTGCCGCCCATACAATACAAAATGCACGCTGCGCCCCCAAGGGCGCACGCGAAAAACCGATGAAAATTCATCCGGCTTTAAAAGCTTGGCGGCTTTTGGAAAGCCAGTGTCGGCGGCCTGCAATGAAATAACGAAAGGCGTATTAAACGCTCACGCGTTAAACTGCTAGACGCTTGCGACCTTTGGCACGGCGTGCGTTAAGGACTTTACGCCCACCTACAGTTTTCATCCGGACGCGAAAACCGTGAGTCCTTTTACGACGTGTGACAGAAGGCTGATAAGTACGTTTCATGATTAATGCTCTCACAAGCTCCGTCCGTTAAGACGAAGTGTTGGTAATTTTCTTGCTTATTTGGATCAGCCGTTAGTTGCTTCAAGGAGCATCGGCCTAATCCACCAGAATTTTTCGCCAAATTTTTGCGCGAACCCTCTATTTAATCGTTTTTTCTATTGATAGTCAATAGCTTAGCCCGCGCATGACGCATCACAAGCCCTCCACCAAGCGCAGCCTAGTCCTGTGGATAAGTGACCCGCCCGACGGTTTTTGGCGGTAAAATCTCACTTCCTTTGGCATTCCCTATTTATTTAAATAGGCTTGCCTGCACATGCCAAGCCGCTTGTCTCGGCTCTTTTTTGTTGTTTTTGTTGCGCGCTGTTATATGTCTTTTTCGCTATATTGTGCCGCCACGACCCTATTTAGCCTGCGCCTCGATTTAATATGAATGATTTTTGGCAACAATGCTCCACTTTGTTGGAGCAAGAGCTTCCCTCCCAGCAATATCAGACGTGGATCAAACCACTCTCGTTGCTCGAATTTGATATTGAGGCAAGCACTCTGCATATTGCCGCACCAAACCGCTTTAAGCTCGATTGGGTAAAAAGCCAATTTTCTAGCCGTATCGCCGATCTGGCGCGAGATTTTTGTTGTAAACCCATGGTGGTACATTTTGTGCTTGATCCCAAAGTCGCACGCCGGGCAAACGGAGCAACCATGGCCGGCTCCGTTGACTCCGCTTCTGTTCAGCTTGCAGCTGCCGCAGACCTTACCGCCCAGATAACATCACTTAACTCGACTACAAGTGAGACATCTATCGGCCAACAGAAAAACAGCGCAGCAGCAGGATCCGGATGGTCAGGTTCACCGCTTACCAATCACGAGAGCAGTGGTGCGCCAGAGCGCTCAAAATTGAACCCCGTGCTCACCTTTGAAAACTTTGTCACAGGCAAAGCCAATCAACTCGCGCGAGCCGCCGCCATTCAGGTAGCCGATAATCCTGCGGTTTCGTACAACCCGCTTTTTCTATATGGCGGTGTAGGTCTGGGCAAAACACATTTGATTCATGCAATTGGCAACCAACTTAGGCAGCAAAAAGTGGGCGCGCGGATTCGCTACATTCATGCGGAGCAATATGTATCAGATGTTGTAAAGGCTTATCAACGTAAAGCCTTCGATGAATTTAAGCGGTATTATCACTCGCTCGATCTTTTGTTAATTGATGATATTCAATTCTTTTCCGGCAAATCGCGCACTCAGGAAGAGTTTTTTTATGCTTTCGAAGCGCTAGTTGCCAATAAAGCACAGGTCATTATCACCAGCGATACCTATCCCAAAGAAATCTCCGGCATAGACGATCGGCTCATTTCACGCTTTGACTCCGGCTTAACCGTGGCCGTTGAGCCGCCTGAGTTGGAGATGCGCGTGGCTATTTTGCTGCGCAAGGCGCATTCGGAAGGCGTTGATTTGTCAGAGGATGTCGCGTTTTTCGTGGCTAAACATTTACGCTCAAATGTGCGTGAACTCGAAGGCGCCCTACGCAAAATTCTTGCCTATGCAAAATTTCATGGCCGCGAAATTACCATCGAGTTGACTAAAGAAGCGCTCAAGGATTTGCTCACCGTGCAAAATCGGCAAATCTCCGTTGACAATATCCAGAAGACAGTCGCTGACCGTTATGGCATAAAAATAGCGGATATGTATTCAAAAAAACGTCCGGCAGATATTGCCCGCGCGCGCCAAATTGCGATGTATCTGGCCAAAGAGCTCACGCAAAAGAGTCTGCCCGAAATTGGCGAACTCTTTGGAGGGCGCGATCACACCACGGTTTTGCACGCTGTGCGCAAAATTGCGGATGTCCGCAGCAAAGATGCGCTGCTCAACCGTGAACTGCATGTATTAGAACAAACCCTGAAAGGTTGATTTTTCAGGCACAATATAGGTTTTTCTCTGCCCATTTTAGGTAGAACATTATATTAGCGCTTCCCTTTAAGCGAGGCGCAACCCGTTCAAGCTAAAGAAGGATATGTATGCAATTGGTTAAGACCGAACGAGAGAAGCTTTTGCGGCCACTGCAAGCTGTCAGCGGAGTCGTGAAGCGCCGTAGCAATACCACCCTGCCTATTTTGACTAACCTGCTGATCACTAAACAGGGCTCAGAGGTATCATTTTTGTCTACTGACCTCGAGTTGCAGATCATGACGCGGGCCGAGTTAAGTTCCGGCACAGAGCAGGGCGCAACCACGGTTGCCGCGCTTAAGTTGGTCGATATCCTGCGGGCTATGCCTGATGGAGAGGTGAGCCTAAACCTCTCTGATAAGCGCCTGACGGTACAATCCGGCAAAAGCCGTTTCGCCTTGCAAACGCTTCCAGCGAGTGATTTTCCGACCATTGCGCAAAATCAGGCGTTCGATGCGAGTTTCACCATTAGCCAAAAAGCCTTTCGCCAACTGTTGGGGTTTGTGCATTTCGCCATGGCCCAACAAGATATCCGTTACTACTTAAATGGCATGTTGCTCATCGTTGAGGGCAGCCAATTGATGGCCGTGGCGACCGACGGTCACCGCCTAGCGTTCGCGTCCACCTCCATTGAGGGTTCATTTGCACGGCAGGAAGTGATTATCCCTCGCAAAACGATTCTCGAATTACAGCGCTTGCTTGAAGACAATGACGAAGCGCTTTGTATCGATCTCGCCCCAACTCAGGCGCGCTTTACTTTTAGCCAGATTGAACTGATTTCTAAATTAGTTGAGGGTAAATTTCCTGATTTCCAGCGCGTCATTCCAAAGGGCTATACCAATACCTTTACCATTGGCCACGGCGAATTCCAGCAGGCGCTAATGCGCTCGGCCATTTTGACCTCCGACAAATTTAAGGGCGTGCGCTGCTTAATTGCGCCGGGCCAATTAAAAATTACGTCGAACAATGCAGAGCAAGAAGAGGCTCAAGAGGAGTTAGAAATTGCCTATGATGGCGCGTCAGCCGATATCGGCTTTAACGTAACCTATTTGCTTGATGCACTCTCCAATGTAAAGGCTGACATGCTGCAATTTAGCCTAGGAGACTCTAACTCTAGCGTACTTTTAACGATTCCAGGCAATGAAGATTTTAAATACGTCGTCATGCCAATGAGAATTTAAGCACAGACATAGATACTATTTCACCGGGGGCCATGTGCCCCTTTGGCGTTTTTAACGCACCAGCAAAATTGGAAGAATTTCATGACCGATCAGCAACAACCACACGCCGACAACAGCTATGGCGCCTCGTCGATCCAGATTCTTGAGGGCTTAGAAGCTGTTCGCAAACGGCCTGGCATGTATATTGGTGATACCTCCGATGGCACCGGCCTGCATCATTTGGTATTCGAAGTGCTCGACAATGCTATCGACGAAGCATTGGCAGGTCATTGTAATGATATCCATGTCACGATTCACGCGGATAACTCGATTTCCGTCACCGACAATGGCCGCGGCATCCCGACTGATATCAAGCTCAATGATAAGCATGAGCCGAAACGCAGCGCCGCCGAAATTGTCATGACTGAACTGCACGCAGGCGGTAAGTTTGACCAAAATAGCTATAAAGTATCCGGTGGCTTACACGGCGTGGGCGTATCGTGCGTCAATGGCTTATCAAAATGGCTACGCTTGGTCATCCGCCGTGATGGCAAAAAGCACTTTATGGAATTCCACCGCGGGGTGCCGCAAAACCGAGTGATCGAGCAGATCAATGGTGAACCGGTCTCGCCCATCTCTGTCGTCGGCGCCACTGAACAGCGTGGCACAGAAGTGCACTTTTTAGCCGACGAAGAAATCTTTAACAATATTGAATTCCATTACGATATCCTAGCCAAACGCATACGCGAGCTTTCCTTTTTGAATAACGGCGTACGTATCCGTCTAACTGACCTACGCACAGGCAAAGAAGATGATTTTGCCTTTTCAGGTGGGGTCAAAGGCTTTGTTGAATACATTAATAAATCAAAACAAGCCCTGCATCCAACCATTTTTCACACGGCGGGTGAAAAAGACAATGTGAGCATCGAAGTGGCGATGCAATGGAACGACAGCTACAACGAAAACGTACAGTGCTTCACCAACAATATCCCACAACGCGACGGTGGTGCTCACTTAACGGGCTTACGGGCAGCGATGACGCGAGTCCTCAATAAATATATTGAGAGCCACGATCAAAGCAAAAAAAATAAAACCGAAACCGCCGGCGACGATATGCGCGAAGGGCTCACCTGTGTCTTATCCGTCAAAGTCCCTGAGCCCAAATTCAGTTCGCAAACAAAAGATAAACTGGTTTCGTCAGAGGTGCGAGCACCCGTCGAAGAATTAGTGGCCAAAGCGCTCGAGGCATTTTTGCTGGAAACACCGAGTGACGCAAAAATCATCTGCGCCAAGATCCTTGAAGCAGCACGCGCCCGTGAAGCGGCGCGTAAAGCGCGCGAAATGACGCGACGCAAAGGAATTCTAGAAGGCGGTGGCCTCCCTGGCAAACTGGCTGATTGCCAAGAACGCGATCCAGCCAAATCAGAAATCTATATTGTTGAGGGAGACTCGGCTGGCGGTTCCGCCAAGCAAGGGCGCGACCGTAAATTTCAAGCCATTCTACCTTTGCGCGGCAAAGTGCTGAATGTCGAAAGAGCGCGCTTTGACAAACTCTTATCATCAGAACAAATCGTCATTCTGATCACCGCCCTTGGCTGCGGTATCGGCAAAGAAGACTATAACCTCGACAAACTACGCTATCACCGCATCATTATCATGACCGATGCGGATGTTGATGGCGCCCATATCCGAACCCTACTGCTGACCTTCTTCTACCGGCAGATGCCGGATATGATCGAACGTGGTTATATTTATATTGCGCAACCTCCACTTTACAAAATTAAACATGGCAAAGAAGAGCGCTATCTGAAAGACAACCACGAATTAGGCCAGCATATGTTGCGGCTTGCTCTACAAGGGGCCGAGTTAGTGCCAGCAGAAGGCGCTGAACCCCTCACCGGGGATACGCTAGGCGAACTGACGCGCTCTTACTTACTCGCCGAAGCAGTGATTGATCGCCTGCGCCAGATGATCGACGCAGGTGCGCTGGAAGCCATTATGGATGGCGTTGAGATTGACTTATCCTCATTAACCTCCACTCAAACCAGCGCCGCAATGCTCGAAGCGGCATTACGCGCCGAGCCGCTTAAGCCTGAAATTAGCGTACGACCTATCTATAATGAGACCCTTGAATCTCATTCACTACGCATCGAACGCAGCCATCATGGCAATCTAAAAATCAGCGTCATTGATGAAGAGTTTTTAGCCACGTCTGATTTCCAACAATTACAAACCAGTGCACACATTTTTAAAGGCTTAATTAAAAAAGGGGCTGTGATTAAGCGTGGCGAGCGCAGCATCGCTGTGCATGATTTTAAGAGCGCGATGAAATGGCTATTTAGCGATGCTGAGCGCAACGTTAGCAAACAGCGCTACAAAGGTCTGGGTGAAATGAATCCAAGCCAGCTATGGGAAACCACGATGGATCCGAATGTGCGACGTCTGTTACGCGTGCAACTTGAGGATGCGATTGCGGCTGATACTATCTTTACAACATTAATGGGCGATGAGGTTGAGCCACGGCGGGCGTTTATTGAAACGAATGCGTTGCGGGCTAAGAATATTGATACGATTGGGTGATGTGTAAGCGGCCTTCTCGGCGAACTGGTTGAAGAAAGCAATGTGCAAAATTTGCACATTGCCGGTCCTAGACCTTGTTCGTAAGATTAAGTCTTAACTTTTACAAATTAACAGCAGTGCCAGAAGCGCTGAACCGGCATGTGAACAATCCTGACTCCGGCCAATTCATGCCTAAGATTGCCGATGTGCCTGGCGCGCCATTAAGCAAAATCATTGGGCTAGGCTGCCCACATTGTAATAACCCTTTACACTAGTGAGGGTTCTCCATACGCTCCTTTTTGCTTAAGCAAAGCCTTATTCATCAGACTTAAACCCCGCGCTCCTTCAATCGATACATCAGCTACCTTAAGTTTCTTTTGAGAGGGACCCCAGTACAAACCGGCTTTCTGCCCATCTATATTTTTCAACTTCACCGCGCCACCTTCGTTCCACATCAAAATTTTACTGTCCAACGAAAAATTTACCAGCCACGTGTTATAAGCGCTACAGTTGTGCACCTTAAATGTATGCACTACTTTTCCGCTTTCTGTACGCCACAGTTTGACTGTCCCCTCCCTACTGCTAGATGCCAACCACCTGCCATCCGGAGAAAATTGCACGCTGCGCACCATATCTTTATGGCCTTCAAGTGTTTTCCATACTTTTCCACTCTCGACACTCCATAAGTGTCCAGCCCTATCTCTACGTTCAAGAAACAAATCTAAGTGATTAAAGATCGCTAGAAATTTACTATCTGGCGAAAAATTGACGTGATGTATTGAATAATTATATTCGCCCCATCCAAAAGTATGTAAATGTTCTCCGCTTTCGACCTTCCACAGCTTCACGGTATGATCCAAGCTGCCCGACAATAGAAGCTCGCCGTTTGGTGAGAATTTCACAGCTATCACCTTATGACGATGCTGCTGAAGCGTATATAATTCTTTTCCACTTTTCACCTCCCATAGCTTCACTGTCTCATCCCGGCTAGCCGATGCTAGAAACTCACCATTTGGCGAAAATTTAACGCTATTTACTTTATCAGTATGCCCTACAAGGGTATGCCACTGTTCCCCACTCCCAACTTGCCATAGCCTTACCGTATTGTCTACGCCTCCCGTCGCCAAAAACTCACCGTTCGGCGAAAATGTGACGCTTCTTATACTCCCTTCTCTATGCCCTCTAAAAGTACGCCAACTGTCTCTGGTATCTATCCTCCATACTCTCACTATCGGTTCATCCCAGTTTTCTTCTCTCCAGTTCTCAAGTAATGCCAAAGCCTTCCCGTCGGGCGAAAAAGCCATGCTATCGTAATAATAACCAGCTGCCCCTGAAAACGTATGGACTAGCTCCAAAGTCTCAGTGTTATATAGCCTAACTTCGTTATTTCCTTCAGTAGCTAACCAGCGGCCGTCTGGTGAGTAAAAATAAGTTTGAAACCGGCCATCCCCCTCTATCTTTATATTTGGCAGTTCCCCAAAGTTAGCGCCCGTCAAATCTGCTCGTTGTAAATTAGCCCCACGCAACCGCGCACGACGAAAATTTACATAACTTAAATCAGCTCCCTCAAATTCGGCCTGATCGAATTGACCTCCGCTTAGATCTGCACCCGGCACCCGAATTCCTTTAAAGTCACGTCCGCTCATATCTACATCTGCTTTGACCAATAAGGTCAAAGCATTGGCTGCGATGGCTTGGACTTCCTCCGTCTTTGAGCGCTCGACCCAATTCGATAGACTGTGCTCAAACTCGGCATCTTCTTCGACGCGTTCCTGTAAAAATCTAAATAGCACTGGGCCACCAACCAATTTCAGCAACTCAAAAAGAGCTGGCTTTTCTATAACTTGCGTCGGTTGGCCAGACCTCCATAATATTTTTAATTGATTCAATGCAAATACTTGCAAACTCTTGTCTGATCTTGCCACATCGTACTGATAGTCGGTTGGAACTTTTTGCTGTAGTAGGTGCAATTTTAAGGTGGGAGAATCTATCGGCTCTCCATCGCGAGTCACGATCGTCAACGCTTTAAAAAAATTCTGCCAGTCTGGTACATCTAACTGATCTTCTATGATTTCTCGAATCTCAGGCGGAAGCCAGGTAGGTAATGACGCTAATGAAGGCATCAGAGATTTTTGCAGTGCCGGATAAGGCGTAATAGCAGAATTCGAAATGGGCGTTAGCATAGATATTCTCTTGTTCAATTAAAGTGTCATCGTCAGAAATATTTTTGTAAGTCTTGATTGTAACTTCTCAATAATCCGGGGCAACCATCACACGACGCTGCGCCGTTTAGTCGGCTCGCTTGGTCAAGCGCGGCGGAGCAGCGTGCTCGCGCGACGTAAGGAATTCCACTTGTAAACGATAGAGGGTGATGTTAACGTTCATCAAGCCGACATCATTTCCGCTACATTTTATGACCCTCCCTCCAAAATTTACACTACCCGACATTGCACGAGAGGACCTCGGGCCGCAGGATCAGAAATTGCGGGCGTGGATGGAGCAACTCGTAGAAGTAGCTAATGGCTTGCAGCAAGAAGTAGAGCAATTGAAACAGAAGGCCGCCCGACTCAAAAAAGCCAAGGGTAAGTAGCGTGAGAAGCACCATGCTGAAGAAACTCTCAGCACCATATGTCGCCGAAGTCGACCGGACGCCGGCGCTTATGGAGGTGCTCGCATGGAGTGACGGACTGGTCGAGATCATCCATCAATTACTGGAGGAAACGGGGCATTTGAAAGACGAAGTCGCGGTGCTCCAGGGGGAAAAGAAGCGCCCGACGTTCAAGCCAAGACGTATCCGGCAAGCCTACCAAACCAGATCAAATGCAGAATGAGGAAGCGGCCAAACGGCCCGGATCAGCGAAGAAGCACAAGACGGCGCAACTGAAGATTGACCGTGACACAATCATCGAACCGGCCGAGCCGATTCCGCCAGGCTCCCGATTCAAGGGCTATCGTGATTTCGTAGTGCAAGAGTTGACAATCGAATCATGCAATACGCGGTATCGACTGACACGCTGGCAAACGCCAGATGGCCAGACTCTGATCGGGCAGCTTCCCAAGGCAGTCGGCGGTGGCCATTTTGGCCCGGCTCTGGTGAGCTATGTGCTCTACCAGCACTACCATTGTCACGTCACGCAGCCGCTGCTATGTGAGCAGCTGCGCGAATGGGGCATTGAGATCTCGGCGGGGCAGGTAAACACACTGTTGCAAGAAGGCAAAGAGCAGTTTCATGCGGAAAAAGACGGGCTGTTATCGACCGGCTTGGCGCTCTCGGCGTATGTAACGGTCGATGATACCGGCACGCGGCATCAAGGCCGAAGCGGCTACGTCACCCACATTGGTAACCCGCATTTCGCGTGGTTCAAAAGCACGGACTCGAAGAGCCGGAGCAATTTCCTTGAGTTATTACGTGCGGGCCATGGCGATTACCAGATCAACGAAGACGCGCTCGCATACATGAAAAAGCAGAAGCTCTCACAAGTGTTCCTAGATGCGCTGCGCCAACACGAGAGCACAAGCTTTACTGACCAAGAGGCGTGGCAGCACCACCTGGATTGTTTAGGGATGAACCCTATGCTATCAGACGTGCCGCCCCCCATCATCGATCGAGTTCGCACCGTGCTTCGGTCGCGCCCGTTGTCTCGCGCGGCGATCTTACGCTACGATCAGTTGGGTACCCGGATTCGCCACCAGAAATTACTGCGGGCCTACCTCAACATCCAACCGATCGAGGCTGAGGAAAGCGCATGGCTACTCGAACTCGCATGCGAGGAAGCACAAACAAAGGCTGAACTGCCCGACATCGTCAATGTGCTGATCGAGGAACTGGTGCGTCGCCGTTACGAACTTCCGCCGCTCACGACGTTGCAGCGAATCGCCGCGCAAGCCCGCAACGCCGTCAACGAAACGATCTACCAAGCCATCACCGGCAGTCTGGACGGCGCGCTTATCGCGAGAATCGACGCGCTCTTGGCCGTCACGACGGGTAAATCAGGCTGGGAAGACCTAAAGCAGGAGCCGAGGCGGCCAACGACGCGTGCCATCGCGAGCTTTCTCAAGCATATCGACGAAATCCGCAAGCTCGCCGAAGGGTTACCGACGCCGCCCTCGATGCTGTCCGCTAGCAAGCGAATGCAGCTCGTCACCGAGGCACGGGCGCTCGACGTCGCGGAATTGCGTTCGCTCAAAACCGCCAAGCGCTACGCGCTCGCAGTACTCTTTATCCAAGCGCAGTTGCAAAAGGCACCCGACGACGTGGCAGAAATCTTCATCAAGGTGATGCGCAAGTACGAGCCCTACGCAAAGGCCAAACTGCAGAAGTATCATCTCGACCACGCTGATGCAAGGGAAGGTTTAGTCGGGCATTTCCGGGAGGTACTGCAAATCCTCCAGGACGAAGGTGTCCCGGAACCTCAAAGACTGCCAAGAATCCATCAGGCCCTCAGCGACCCGGCTGCGGTGCTCGCGCAGTGCAATGAGCATATCGCCTATGCCGGCAATTTTGATCTGCCGTTTATGCTCGCGCCGTACCGCAACCAACGCTCGCTGTTGTTCCAGTGCCTGGATGTATTGCCGCTGCAGTCAAGTTCTCAAGATCGGTCCGTGCTAATCGCGCTCGCGTGGCTGCAAGGCTTTCGGACCGCGCATCGCGAATACTTATTGCTGACCGACAACGACATCGCGAATCTCCCGTTGAACTGGATGCCGCAGAAGTGGGAAAGAGCGATCTTCCCGCACGGGCGAGACAGTCGCATGCTACACCGGCGATTCTTCGAACTATGTGTTCTCCACCAGATCATGCGTGAGCTCAATTCTGGCGAACTTTATGTAGAGGGTAGCGATCGCTTCGACGATTATCGTATCCATCAGGTCTCGGATGAGGAATTCCGGCGTGAGTTGCCGCGCTATTGCGAGATTGTGGGGCTACCGCTGGACAGCAAGACCTTTGTGAAAAAGCTGCGCGAGCGATTGGACACCGCGCTCGACAAAACCGACGCGTATTTCCAGGAAAACGACAGCATTGAATTTGGCGAGAACGGCCTGATCATTCACAAGCCCGGCAAGGAACCCGAGCCACCCAACCGGGCGTTGATCGATCAGGCGATCACAGCCTCGATGCTGCAGATCAGCATCCTGGATCTGCTCACCGAGACTGAACAGTGGCTCAACCTGCATAAACTGTTCGGGCCGCTATCCGGGTTCGACGCCAAGATCGACGAGCCGCGCAAGCGTTTCATTAGCACGCTGTTTTGCTATGGTTGCAACCTGGGTCCGAGCCAAACTGCGCGGTCAGTGAAAGGACTCAGCCGCAAGCAGGTCGCCTGGTTGAAGCTGAAGCACATCACTGAGGAACGGCTCGACAAGGCGATCGTGAAGGCTATCAACGCGTACAATCAGTTTGCTTTGCCGAAATTCTGGAGGAGCGGCAAGCGCTCGTCGGCGGATGGCACCAAGTGGAACCTCTACGAGCAGAACCTTTTGTCTGAGTATCACGTGCGCTACGGCGGATACGGCGGCATCGGCTACTATCATGTGTCTGATATGTATATCGCGCTGTTTAGCCACTTCATTCCGTGCGGAGTACACGAAGCTGTCTATATCCTTGATGGACTGATTCAGAACGGCGCCGACATTAAGCCGGATACGATCCACGGAGATACCCAGGCACAGAGCGGCCCTGACCTCTTTGGAATGTGGAATACGCACATATCGGTTTACGTTCCGTCATACGGCCTATTCCCCTAGGCCCGCCCTTTAACTTTTGTCCTAGGTGACTTATGCCTGCTTGCAGCAATCCGGTACTCTATCCTCTATCCACTGCACAAATGGAGATTTGGCTCGCACAGCAAATAAACCCTGATAGCCCAGTCTATAACATTGGTCAGTTCACACAAATTCATGGTGCCGTTGACCGAGATTTGTTCGAGATAGCCTTGCGGCAAGTGGTTGCAGAAACGCAAAGCCCGCGTCTTCAGTTCGTCGAAGATAGCAATGGCCTTCGACAATGTGTTGGCTCACCAAAGTGGTCGCTGCCCTTTATTGATTTCAGTACAGAAGGGGAACCTCAAGCTGCAGCTGAAGCTTGGATGAGAGCGAACTACGAGCAGCCAATCAACCTGCTGCACGACCCGCTGTTTGACTATGCGTTGTTAAAAGTCGCACCAGACCGATGTCTTTGGTATCGACGTGCTCACCATATCGTAGTGGATGGAGTGGGATTCGCCCTCATTGCGCAACGTATGGCGCAGGTCTATAGCGCGCTGGTCGAGGGCGTGGCGGCAAACGAATGCCCTTTCGGGCCCATCTCGCTGCTACTGGAAAATGATGCTCGTTATCGTGCCTCTGCGCAATATATAAAAGACCGCGCTTATTGGCTTCAGTATTGTGCAAATTGGCCAGAACCGGTCACGCTGGCAAATCGATATGCCCCCGCCTTACATCACCGTATTCATCATACTGCTTATCTTTCCTCTGAATCGGTGCGTGCTTACGCTGCTGATGCAAGTCGTTTAGCGCAGCTCATTACCGCTGCCATGGCGGCGTATCTGCATCGTTTAACCGGTGCCCAGGACATTGTGTTGGGTTTTCCCGTGACGGGCCGCTTTGGAGAAGACCGGCGCATTCCTGGTGTAGCGAGCAATGTTTTACCTATCCGGCTTACTGTGCAGTCGGATATGAGCTTATCTTCATTGATAGAACAGGCGGCGCAAGAGATTCAACGCGGGTTTCGGCATCAGCGCTACCGCTATGAAGCATTACGGCGAGAACTTGGGCTAGTGCCCAATCAGCCCTTGTTCGGCCCCACGATCAATCTGATGCCGTTTGACTATGACCTCTCTTTTGGCGGGCATGCGTCGAGCAATCATAATCTGGTTAATGGGCCGGTCGAAGATTTGATGATCGCGGTCTATACCCAATCCGATGGAAGCCCACCACGGATTGACTTTGAAGCGAACCCCACGCTCTACACCATCGATGAACTGATTACACACCAATGTCGCTTTTTAAAGTTTTTGGATGCCCTGGCCATCGAGCCTGCGCAGCCAATTAGTAGCATTGACTTGCTCGATGCCAAAGAGCGGCGACAGTTACTGGTCGAGTGGAATGCGACCGAGCGGGATTATCCGGCGCACCAATGCATTCATCAGTTGTTCGAAGAGCAGGCTGAACGCACGCCAGAAGCCACTGCTCTGGTGTATGAAAATCAAGTACTCAGTTATGCCGAACTGAATGCACGCGCCAACCACCTTGCGCATCAGCTCCTGGAGTTAAGTGTGCAACCAGGGGACTATATCGCTACGGTGCTCGAGCGCTCTATGGAGCTGGTCGCGGCTCAACTGGCGATCCTCAAAGTGGGAGCCGTCTATGTGCCGATTGATCCTAAAGCCCCGGCGCAGCGACAAACCTGGATCGTGGCCGATTGTGCAGCACGCCTATTGATCGCCGATGCGCATACCGAAGTTCCAGCCACCCTGCTGGTACCCTTGCTACGTCTGACTTCGAGCCACACAAATGAAACGGATGCACCCATCGCGAATCCCGACCTGGTCCATTCCAGTCTCGATACCGCTTATGTGATGTACACCTCTGGCTCCACCGGCACGCCTAAAGGCGTGCTCGTGCCGCATCGCGCCATTGCTCGCCTGGTTATCAACAACGGTTATGTCGACATTGATGCTACTGATCGCGTGGCCTTTGCCGCCAACCCCGCTTTCGACGCAAGCACCTTTGAAGTCTGGGCCCCTTTACTGAATGGTGGAACCCTGGTTGTGATCGATCACGACACTGTGCTTACGCCCAATGCTTTTGTCCATACTCTGCAGGAAAAGCGCATTAGTATTATGTGGCTAACCGTTGGTTTATTTAACCAATTAGCAGTATCGCTAGAACCCGTATTCCCGCAACTTAAAACATTGATTGTTGGTGGAGACGCACTCGATGCGAGCGTCATCGCGCAAGTATTGCGCAATGCGCCACCACAAAGACTGATCAATGGATATGGTCCGACTGAAAGTACGACGTTTGCTACCACATATAGCATTGTTTCTCCCCCAGAAGAGGGAGCAAGCATCCCTATCGGTCGGCCGATTGCAAATACGCGTGTTTATCTTCTGGACACGCACGGGCAGCCCGTGCCATTGGGCGCAGTGGGCGCAGTGGGCGAGCTGTACATCGGCGGAGCAGGTGTTGCCCTCGGCTATCTGAACCGCCCCGAATTGACTGCCGAACGCTTCCTTTCTGATCCGTTCAGTAATCATGAGAATGCCCGCATGTATAAGACGGGCGACCTCGCCCGCTACCTACCTGATGGCAATCTGGAGTTTTTGGGCCGCAACGACCAGCAGATCAAGATCCGCGGTTTTCGGATTGAACTAGGTGAGATCGAGGCACGCCTCGTTGAACATCCGCAGGTGCGCGAAGCTGCAGTACTGGTGCTAGGCAAGGACAGGGACAAGCGGCTCGTTGCCTATGTGGTAGCTGAGCCC
Organism: Mycoavidus cysteinexigens; assembly: GCA_031963205.1. Lineage (GTDB taxonomy): Bacteria > Pseudomonadota > Gammaproteobacteria > Burkholderiales > Burkholderiaceae > Mycoavidus > Mycoavidus cysteinexigens_C. The sequence goes on along the minus strand of JASSUB010000002.1, from coordinate 3,776 downwards.
GACGAACAGCTCGCCAGCACGCTACGCGCGCACCTCATGACTCGATTGTCTGAGTATATGATGCCGGTCGCCTTCGTGCGCCTGGATGCACTCCCATTAACACCCAACGGCAAGCTAGACCGCCGTGCGCTGCCGGCTCCGGATGATGAAGCCTTTGCTCGTCGGACATATGAATCCCCGCAAGGTGAGATCGAAACCGCGCTGGCGCGCATTTGGGCTGAATTGTTCAAGATTGAACAGATCAGTCGCCACGATAGCTTCTTCGCGCTCGGCGGCCACTCACTACTTGCCGTGCAGATGATTGAACGCCTGCGTCGCCTCGGGCTCACCGTCTCCGTACGCACGCTGTTCGAGACGCCCACGCTTAGTGTGCTGGCTCAATCGCTGGGCCAACACCACGAAGTGACCGTACCGTCCAATCTCATTACCCCCAATACCACCAGACTGACGCCGGATCTACTGCCGCTGATCGACCTCACTCAAACCGAGATCGACCGTATCGTTGAACAGACTCCAGGCGGGGGGGCCAATATTCAGGACATCTATGCTTTGTCTCCGCTGCAGGATGGCATCCTGTTCCACCACCTGCTGACGACTGAGGGCGATCCGTATCTGCTGATCATCCAGATGGCGTTTTCTAACCGAGCGTTGCTTGATTGCTACTTGGAGGCGGTCCAACAGGTAGTCGATCGCCACGACATCCTGCGCACGGCCTTTGTCTGGGAGAGTCAGTCCACGCCCGCCCAGGTAGTCTGGCGTCACGCGCCGCTGTCAATCACCGAACTCGCTTTGGACCCAGCCGCTGGACCGATCCCCGAGCAATTGGCCCAGCGCGTCGATCCGCGTCGACATCGCATTGAGTTGACTCAAGCTCCGTTGCTGCGCTTCGTGATTGCGCAAGACAGCAACGGCCGCTGGCTGCTCGTCGAATTGCTCCATCATCTCATTGGCGATCACTCTACGCTAGAGGTGATGCAGACTGAGATTCAGGCATTTCTTGACGGTAGTGGTGACACTCTGCCGTCACCTCAGCCGTTTCGTAATCTGATCGCACAAACGCGCTTAGGGCTAAGCCAGCAAGAGCACAAGCGCTTCTTTACCGAAATGCTAGCCGACGTGGAGGAGCCTACGCTGCCCTTCGGACTGGCCGAAGTCCATGGCAATGGCGCGCAAGTTACCGAATCGCACCAAATGCTGCCGCAGGACTTGAACGACCGCCTGCGCGCTCAAGCCAAACGGTTAGGCGTTAGCCTGGCTAGTCTATGTCATCTGGCTTGGGCGCTCGTACTTGGTCGCGCCAGCGCTCAACAGCAAGTGGTGTTTGGCACTGTATTGTTCGGGCGCATGCATGCTGGCGAAGGAGCCGGCCATGCGATGGGACTATTTATCAATACGCTACCGCTACGCATTGACCTAGATAGTGGCAGCGTTCAGGACAGTGTGCGTGTGGTCCATGCACACCTGGCCTCACTGCTTGAGCATGAATACGCATCGCTCGCACTGGCACAACGCTGCAGTGTCGTGCCAGCTGGTGTGCCACTGTTTAGTGCACTGCTGAACTACCGGCACAACACCATGCCGTTGGGTGCAACTCCTACTACGCCCGGTATTGAATTCCTGAATGCTCAGGAGTCCACCAACTACCCATTCACGCTGTCGGTCGAGGATTTCGGCTCTGCGCTTGGTCTGACTGCTCAGGTTGTGGAACCCATTGATTCGGCTAGGGTGTGTGGCTATATGCAGCAGACGCTGCAAAGCCTGGCCGACGCGCTAGAGCGAGCGCCCGATATGCCCGTTTGGCCACTAGAGGTGTTGCCTATAGAGGAGCGCGAATGCTTGCTCCAGACACGTAATGCGACGACAGCGCCATATCCAGAACATCAGTGCATCCACCAGCTGTTCGAAGAGCAGGTCAAGCGCACGCCAGAAGCCACTGCGCTTGTATACGAGAATCAAGAGTTGAGTTATGCCGAACTGAATGCCCGCGCTAACCGCCTTGCGCATCAGCTCATTGAGTTGGGCGTTCAGCCGGACACATACGTGGCGATCTGTGTGAAACGTTCACCGGCAATGGTGGTCGGGTTGCTGGCGATCCTCAAAGCTGGCGGCGCTTATGTGCCACTTGATCCAGCGTATCCGAATGAGCGTCTGAGGTACATTCTCACCGATGCAGCGCCCGCGCTTCTGCTAGCTGATATGGCTGGCCGTGCCGTACTGGGCGAGGCGATGCTCGCCGCACTGACCGTGCTCGATCCGAATGCGCTTCCAGAAGAAGCGTCAACTAATCCGGATGTACCCGCACTGGCCTCACACCATCTCGCCTATGTAATCTATACGTCCGGCTCGACCGGCGTGCCCAAGGGCGTGATGGTCCTTCATCGTGGACTGAATAATTATTTACATTGGGCCGCGCAAACATACGCGCCCAAACGGGGCACGGTGGTGTCTTCTTCACTATCCTTTGACGCGACGGTCACCAGTCTATGGACGCCGTTGCTGTACGGCAGCACGGCGCTGTTGCTGAGCGAAGGTAAGGAAATCGATGAGTTGGAAGCGTATGTGCATCAGGCACAGGGTAGGGGGCTGGTGAAAATTACCCCGATGCATTTCGAAATGCTGGGGCAGCGACTGCAGACTGATGGGGCAAAAACGCGAGTGGATGCGTTCGTGATTGGGGGAGAAGCGCTAAGTGCTTCGACGATTGCGATGTGGCAACGCATACAGCCGGATGTGCGGCTGATCAACGAGTATGGGCCGACCGAAACGGTCGTCGGGTGTGTCGTGTATGACATGCGCACACCGCTATCGCAGTCTGGTTTGGTCCCCATTGGCCGACCGATTGCGAACACGAGGATTTACCTGTTGGACGCGCACGGCCAGCCCGTGCCATTGGGCGCGGTCGGTGAACTATATATTGGTGGGGCCGGTGTTAGCCGTGGCTATCTGAACCGCCCTGAATTGACCGCCGAACGTTTTCTTACCGATCCGTTTTCGGATACCCCCGATGCCCGAATGTATAAGACCGGTGACCTGGCTCGTTATCTTCCCGACGGCAATCTGGAGTTTCTGGGCCGTAATGACCATCAGGTCAAGATCCGCGGCTTTCGTATCGAACCCGGCGAGATTGAGGCGCGCCTTATCGAGCATCCGCAGGTGCGCGAAGCCACCGTGCTTGCGCTGGGCGAAGATAGCGAGAAACGGCTCATTGCCTATGTCGTAGCTGAGCCGGACGAACAGCTCGCCAGCACGCTACGCGCGCACCTCACGACTCGATTGCCTGAATATATGATGCCGGCCGCCTTCGTGCGCCTAGATGCACTCCCATTAACCCCCAACGGCAAGCTAGACCGCCGTGCGCTGCCGGCTCCAGATGATGAAGCCTTCGCTCGTCAGACGTATGAAGCCCCTGAAGGCGAGATCGAGACTACGCTCGCCGCAATTTGGAGCGAACTATTGGGTCTGGAGCGCGTGAGCCGTCACGACAGCTTTTTCGCGCTCGGCGGCCACTCGCTGCTTGCCGTGCAGATGATTGAACGCCTGCGTCGCCTCGGCCTAAAGCTCTCCGTACGCGCGCTGTTCAATACGCCTACGCTTAGCGTGCTGGCTCAATCGCTGGGCCAACATCGAGAAATTACAGAAATTACTGTACCGCCGAATCTCATTACGCCCGATACAGCTGTGCTGACACCAGACCTACTGCCGCTGATCGACCTTACCCAAGCCGAGATCGACCGTATCGTTGAACAGACTCCAGGCGGGGGGGCCAATATTCAGGA
>JASSUB010000042.1:0-4330 GCA_031963205.1 Mycoavidus cysteinexigens | reverse complement strand
ATTAACACGCCATATCCGTAAGCATTTCACGCTACGAGCAAAGCAATGTGTTAAGCGCATGCTAATTGAGGCCGATAAGGCCAGTAGCGCTAGTGTCAATACCAGTTTGCGTGATCTGTCAGGCGGCGTATCGCTCAAAACCAGCGCTATTTCACCCGCCGCCAAAGAACTATTGGCAAATTCAGTAACAGAAAACGTGAATCTCATTAAATCGATTGCAAAGCACTACCTGGATAACGTCACAGAAGCTGCCATGCATTCCATTACAAGCGGCAACGGGCTAGAAGATTTAATTCCGTTTTTGCAGTCGCAAGAAGGCATGACACGGCGGCGCGCACGAAACATTGCACTTGATCAAACACGCAAGGCTTATAACGGGTTCAACAGAGGCCGTTGCGTAGGTGCTGGTGTGACTCAGGGCGAATGGATCCATAGTGGCGGCGGTCTACACCCGCGAGAAAAACACCTGAACTTTTCTGGCCAAGTATTCGATTTAGCAAAAGGTGCACCCATTGGCCCAAATGACGCCTATGTCCAGCCTGGAGAAGAACCAAATTGCAAATGTAGTTTTTCCCCAGTCCTCCAATTTACCGGGGGTAACGCATGACAAACCGCGCTATCGACACCAACGGTTGGATAGAAATTCGTGACAACCCCCTCTCAAAGGTCGGCGTGTTTCCCTATCTTGGCCGATCTATCGGCGCACCTGAGCCAGATAGGGTCTACATGGTCTACCGCCCTGAAAAAGAATTATCTGACCCCGACTGTATCGAGTCGTTCCGGCTGCTGCCGTGGGTCGATGAACACGAAATGTTAGGCGATCAAGATACCGGATATACCGCCCCCGAAAAAAAAGGCATTCACGGCGTCATCGGTGAAGAGGTGTACTACGAAAACGGCGTACTCAAAGGCAATCTCAAAGTTTTCTCCGAATCTCTCGCAGCGCTGATCAATAGCGGCAAGCGAGAGCTATCCGCTGGTTATCGTTGTCAGTACGAATTTACGACGGGCCAATACAACGGACAACATTACGACGCGATCCAACGAACAATTAGAGGCAATCACCTTGCATCGGTTAAAGAAGGACGCATGGGGCCAGACGTGGCCGTTTTAGACCATATGACATTTACATTCGATGCAAAGGAGCTATGTATGCCAGATGATGAGAAAAACACAGCAGGAAAAGATGAAGACGTGTCTTTAGCTGATGCAGTCAAGCAATTAATGCCGATTCTGCAAGCGCTAGCAGCTCGTACCCCTGCCACCGATGACGAGGACAAAACACCTGTCGACGAAACAGACCTCAATCAAACGCCGGTTGAAGACGACGATGATACCCCCCCATTGATGGAGGGCGAAGAAGAAACCGAGGACGAGGAAGAGGCAGAAGATGAGGACGAAAAAGAAGACGACGAAACAAAGCAAGCGATGGATTCAGCAATTCGAGTACTGCGAGCGGCGTCAAAGTCTGCACCGAAAGCCATGCTAAAAAGCATGGATAGCGCAATTAATCGATTACGCAAGGTAAGCGCTCAAACTCAATCAAAGCAAAGTAAACGAATCGTTTCTACCATCGATGAGGCTGATATTAAAGCCCTACGCGCACGTGTTCAAAAACTGGAATGCCAAAAGAGTGACGCCCCTAAATGCGCTGAACTGGCTACTCGCCTTTCTAAGCATATTGGGACTTTCGATCATGCCGACAAAACGCTCAATCAAATCGCATGCTATGGCGTCTCTAAGCTCGGTATTCCCTGTACTAAAGGGCAAGAAATGGCTGCGCTCGATGGCTATCTGCATGCTCGAGCCGCACCGCAGCCCGGAGCAGGATTGTCTCACGTAATGAATGCAAATCTTTCAGTCGTGAAAGATATCGAGAACTATCTACAAGGAGCCTAAGCCATGCCTTTTCAAAATACGGTACGTGCTGAGATGATACTAGGCGTGCCAGGTGAGCTATTTACGAGCGGCCCGACGCGGGTTGCACCGTGGAGTTTACTTTCTGATAAGCCTAACGTGATTGGTTACGCCTATACTTTCGTTAGTAAAGGGGTGGCGCAAGTGGGCGGTATAGGCCCATTCGCAGGGATTTTAATCCATCCTAAACATTACGCTTCTTGCGGCACCGCTGAGGGCATTCTAGCGCCTACCTTGACATTACCCAATAACAGCATAGGTGAATTGCTCACGATGGGGGAAATTATCGTCAATCTGATTCCTCCGGCAGAGGTTGGCTACGTGGTTATTTATGACACGACCACGGGCGCACTTTCCGCTATCGCAGCAGACAAAGAGGCGCCAGAGGGAAGCGCTAAGCTACCGAATACGGTTGTCTCTGGCTATGCGCCCACCTCTTACAAACCCGCCGCCCCGGAATTGTCTGTAATCAAATTGACTAATTAAGGCATTGAGTATGCAAAGTAAAGAACATTCGTATATCGGCCCGCGTTCAGTGCGACAACTCGAATTGTCCAATGTTGACGGATACCCGGCGCTATCTAGGATCGGGATTGGCATGGATGATGCCATTGTGCAAAGCATGATGGATGTGATGCCCGATGCTTCGCCTATGCTAGGCTTAACGACACCGAGTATTACAACGCCTACGCAATTTCTGCAAAACTGGTTACCGGGTTTCGTCCGAGTGATCACGCAAGCGCGCAACATTGATGAATGTGTCGGCATTCTAACGGCGGGTTCTTGGGAAGATGAAGAGGTTGTGCAAGGTGTGATGGAACTCACCGGCACGGCTCGACCTTATGGCGACTATACAAACGTCCCTTTATCGTCGTGGAATGTCAACTTTGAGCAGCGTACTGTCGTGCGATTTGAAAAAGGAATGCGCACCGTCCCTCTAGAAGAAAAGCGCGCGTCCCAAATGGGCGTCGATAGCGCCGCAATCAAGCGCGCAGCAGCAGCGGACGCACTGGAAGAAGCCAGAAACCGGATCGGATATTTTGGCTACAACGCAGGCCAAAATATCACTTATGGCCTATTAAATGATCCAAGTCTACCGCCCTACAGGACGTTACCCAAGAGCAAAGGTGGCAACGGCTCGACAAAATGGAGAGACAAATCTTTCTCAGAAATTACCGCAGACATTCGCACGATGCTTTCCGATCTGCGTAGCCAGGCAGGCGGGAACATCAAACCAAAAATAATCCCTACTACACTCGTCCTGGGTGAATCGACAATCGATTTTCTCACTGTTACTGAGTTAGGTCAGTCCGTAAATGGATGGTTAACAGATAACTATCCGGCACTGCGTACTGTACCGTGTCCAGAATTCGATGCTGCCCACGGTGGCGATAACGTAGCGTATCTCTATCCAGAAAGGGTGAACGATCTATCTACGGACGGCGGCCATACTTTTGTGCAGGTCGTACCAGCGAAATTTAATTTGCTCGGTGTCCAGAAACTCGTAAAAGGGCATGAAGAGAGTTACGTCAATGCAACCGCCGGTGTCATTTGCAAGCGGCCTTATGCGGTAGTGCGACGTTTTGGACTGTAAAGGAGATTGCGATGAATTATGTTTACTCGACTCTGACGGCCAGCACCGATTATTGTGTATGGATGCCAGGCGGCAATGATTTGCCCACTGCGGGCCGCTCCATTGTTATTAAAGGTGGTACGGGTATTGCCATTAAAGGGGCGACGAGCAAAGATTTCATTACGCCGTATGGAATAGTCACTCAAGTAACCGATGAAGAACTGGCACTTCTAGAAGCTGACGACGCTTTTAAACTGCATGTTAAACGGGGCTATATTCGTGTCGAGCGTACAAAAATCGATCCCGAAAAAGTCGCTGCCAACATGGCGAGCAGAGATGGCTCATCGCCACTAGTGCCGCAGGACTTCGCAGAAAATGAGCAACCCAAGACTAAAACCAAGGGTGAGCGATGATGGGCGGGATCATTCAATTTGATCTTCCTGTGTTTCGCTTATCCTTCGAGGCGTTCGCAAACATTGAGACCTATCCCGATGCGTCGATTTTAGCGAGTTGGGAGGTCGCCACCTGCTATATCAGTCCGCAAAATTACGGCTATCTACAGGGAGAGGGCCGCGCCAGAGCAATTAATCTAATGACTGCGCACCTCATCGCCTTAGCCGATATCGTAAAAGCAGGCCAAATGCCAAGCATGATCTCTGCCTCTACCGTCGATAAAGTCGCTGTCACCCTGACACCGCCACCCGTTAAATCTCAGTGGCAATGGTGGTTATCACTCACCGCCTACGGGCAACAGTTATTGGCACTGCTATCAGCTAGCGCTAGCGGTGGTTTCTATATTAGCGGCTTGCCTGAAGGCTCTGCTTTTCGCCGGGTTCACGG
>JASSUB010000068.1:0-16896 GCA_031963205.1 Mycoavidus cysteinexigens | reverse complement strand
GTCCTGCTAAGGTGTGACCCGCCGCTCCGCTTTGCGCGTCCCACAGACGCACCGTCTTGTCAGAACTCCCCGAGGCCAGCTGCAAACCGCTCGGCGAATACACCACGCTATTAACATCGGAGGTATGTCCTTTTAAAGTGTGGATTTTTTTCCAGCTCGAAGCGTCATATACACTGATCTTGCCATTATCAAGACCCACGGCACAAGTTTTCCCATCCGGGGAATACGCGCAGGAATTCACTCTACTCTTTTCTTTCAGATACGGCCATTCGCCAAACTGCACCCCAGCCATCTGCGCTCCGCTTAAATTGGCATTGCACAGCCAACTCGTGCGAAAATGGACCTTTCTTAAATCCGCCCCTTGCAACTGCGCTGAATCGAATACCCCAAAACTCAGATCTGCACCGGGTATCTGGATTCCCTTTAAATCCGCCCAATTAAACTGTACTCCCGCTCTGACTAAAATCGTCATCGCATTCGCCGCTGCTTGCCGCACACCCGCATCCGTTTTAGAGCACTCGATTATCGCTAACAGTTGTTTCTTAAATGACGGCTCTTGCTGAACACGCTCCGTCAGCAAGCGCACAACGCCCAAATCGCCTACCCAATGCTTGGGGGCTAACGCTGAATCTCTCAGCGTTTGGCGGAGTACAATAGGTAGGTTTTCAAAACTATAGACAGACGCATCGCTACCACGACGGAGGCAGGTGTTCGGCGCGATGCACGCATCAAACGACTCAAACAGCGCGCGTGCCACACAATATTCCAACAGCGATTTATGGATAAAGCGGTATTGAGTACCGCTTCGGTTCAAGGGCCACGCTTCGCGCAGCAATTGCTTTTCTTCTTCGCGACCGAAAAAAGCGTCCTTCCAATTTCCCTTATCTTTGAGCGACGAATAGTCGACCACCGGGTTACCCGCATTCTCAGTGTAGAGATGCGCCGCTAAGTCCTGCACCAATCGGAGCCCATGTTGGGCAAAACCTTCGTCGCATAACTCTCTGAAGATCGCTCTTTGAGTTCCCGTTAAATCTTGGGTGCTTAAGCGTTGCTCATTGCGCTTGAACCAGCGTCTGACGAACTGCTCATACAGGTCCAGGCGTAACTGCACGGCACTTCGCACTTGCCCCTCATTTTCCATATATGGCAAGGCGTCTAGCACCACACGCAGCAAAAACGGGTTGCTCACCAAGGCCTTTAAATGCGATTGTTCCAGGGCGTCTTGATATTCTCCCACCGTCCAGCCCGTGGGGTTGAGCTGCTCATAGTTTTTTAGATACTGAGTCTGCTCGTCTTTTGAAAACGGCTCGACCACGACTTCTTGAAACAACGGAGCCTCGCCCTGCTGACTCGGATTCGGTTGAAAACGGCCTCGATAGTCCTGGCCCAGATATTCGCTGCGACAACTGATGACCATTTGACCCTGCCAGCCGTCGGGCTGGTTGATGCCATTGCTCAAATACAGATTCTGCGTCTGCCGTATCTCATCATAGCCGTCCAAAATAAACACGAACCTTTCTTTCTTTAATTTCTGAATCTGTAATTCTGACAGCCCTCTTTTCTTCAACGCTTTGGCGATGAGATCTTGCTCAGGCTTGTCAATGCTCGGCAAGGAAATAAAGAGCGGAATCGCGTCGTCTTCTTTTTTATCTTCTTTATTGCCCCATAATTGCTTTTCTAGGACGCGGTTGAAGGTCGTTTTGCCCGCCCCGGAGTCTCCCGTCAACAAGATCACTTGTTGTTTATCGTTTAGAAACCCTTCAATTTGGGATCGGAGGTTAAGGGGGCCCGTTTTTTGCAGGCTGGCTTTGCCGCGCGGCTCAACATAGAGCAGCAGAGTCTCCTGAAACGCCTTATCTTGCTCTAGCCCAGCAAAATATTGCCCCTTTAGCGCGGCCTTGGGATCTGCATTGAGTATCCACAACTGCTGGTTTTGTTGCTTCACGATTGAGGCAAGCTGGCTGTGCAGCTTTGTCCGTATGTCGTCGAAGATGCCATCTAATAGCTTGGCAAAACCAAGCTCGCCAAACTTTGGCTCTTCCTTTAAACGGGAAATACACTTATCGTAACCCGTCCAAAAGCTGCCTAAAAACGTTTTCGCCTCAGCGCTGCTGACCAAAAGTCGCTCGACCAGCTTAAACAGCACCCAGTGCCGGCTTTTATTCGGATACACCTCTTGCCCCGCTTGCGCTTGCTCCGAAAATCGGGAAATATCCTCCATGCGAACCGTGGTCGTTGAAATAAAATCCTTCAGGCAGTCCTGATAGCTATCTTTGGTTAACGAAACCGGGATAATGCCGTGATCTTTCAGATGCTCTGCACGGATTTGCAAAAAAGCGATTTCCGTCAACACATGGTGGAACCCCTCCTGATAGCCTGGCTCTTCTGAAAATTTTCTGACCACCTCACGTATTGCTAAAGCGTCCGATTGTTTACTGTCTTTGCTATAGGCCTCTCGATCTTCGCTATAGGCTGTTTGAAGTGCTTTATAAAAATCGTCATAGTACTGCCATTTTAGGTAGCTTCCTAAGACCTCCGAGCAACACACTACAACCTTATTGACCGGCTTCACACCGTTTCTTAACTCAGCAGGCAACAAACAAAGCTGATTGGTTAAGATATCTTCTAGCTTACAATCTTTTTTCAGATCTTCCGGGGAAATTGAATACGGTTGCCCCATCGGCGTTTGATCGGAAAATAGGTTAACTCCTTGGAGTTCAAATAATTTATTGATTAAATATTTAGACGTACTGGCCTCCGCCTCTCCGTGAGCTCGATTGTCGTGGGCATATACCAGAAAAAGGCTGGGTTGATCGGGCACATCTAAGGAGCTTAGCGTCAACAGCGCCTTTTCAAACAGATAATCCACCAGATCGATTTTTTCATGGGCAGACGAGGCAGCAGGCTGCTGCAATGGCATTGAGGCAGGCAGGGTAGTCCGAGCCAAAGTCGGCGCACTGCTCGTAAACAGCGACATGACCGGCATAGTAGTGGCCGACTTAGTCTCCTCATAGCCCCAAGCTTGCGCTTTTTTATAACTTGCCTGCGCTTTGGTGGTTTTACCTAATTTTTCCAGCAGTTCCGCGCGCTCAAAATAGACCTCAGCGATGCGTTCTCGCAATCCCACTTCTTTGTGCGTTTGAGGCGTACGGGCTTGGTTCAAAGCGCTTTTCACTTCCGATAACGTAGGAACCAGTTGGCATACATCCGCAGCATGTCTAAAAGTCACTTTTGCCTGGTCATATGAGGCTAAAGCCATCTCGAGATGCTGCACTGTCCTCTGTAGACGGGCCTGCTCCAGATAGCCTTGTGCTTGCACCTGCAGTTGTTTGCTTATCAGAGCTTGGGAAACAGGGTGGCCTAACATTATCAAACTCCTTTTTTAGCGTAGTAGGCCGCCTCATGGCCCAAAACAGTGCGCTTAAGATACGAAACCCCGGATATTTTTGATGTCATGATCGTTTTACTTTCTTAGTGTATTAAGCCTTTTCTTGAGGCTAACTCGGTTCCTGACTTGATTACTCCACTAAAGTCAGTTCTCTATGCACGCTTGATCCAGTCTCCTGAGCGTGATCCAACCTCGCGTTCAATTCTTATGGCTGAACGGATTCTAGCAGAGCATTTCACTCGTAGAGCACCATAACGAGCGGATTGCGGCAAAGCTCGTTTTTAAAACACCCTATATTTCACGATATGAAAATATCTGGGTGGGCCTTGTTTGATCATCCGTATTTCGCAGTTTTAGTCAAAAACAACCCGGCTGATGGCTGAGGTAGTCGGTTCGATCAAACGTTGAAATATTGAAAACCTTTTTAAAGAATACGGATCGCCAAGTCGTCCGAAAATGAACGGTTTCGGTCATTCATTATTTATAGATGTACGAAAGCAAGCTAAATGCATTTCGGACGTAAGCTATAATTCGTGCCTCGCTTTCGGACTAATTCAGAGCGATGTCACGCGTTTCTGGTACGTTCTTGTTCAAATTTTCTGAATTTGGTGGTAGCTCCCCTTGTATCTTGCTGGATCACTCTCGAAATTACCGTTGTAGCAATTTTTTGTCTGTGAGAGGGGAATAACTTCAAACGCGCATTTCCTGTTTCATACTCTTTTATTTAGATTGGCCAATGCGTCGCCATGCTCCGTTCTTTCGTGGGAAAGGTGTACTTTTAAGAGAAAATACAGCGGCTGCAATACTGCCAGCCAAGGCTAACCGATAAAAAATGCTTATAGATTCAAAGAAATTTGCGAGGATGATTAAACCAATGGCGCAAAATAATGGCAAGACAGCAATATATTGCGTCCTTGTGAACCGTTTGTAGTCAAAGTCCATAGCCGTAATTTTTCTAATCTTATAATGGTGACATAGCTGACACGCCTTGTTCATTCAATAGCCGAATGGCTTTTTTATCAAACGATACAAAAACTGTTTTGCCACGTGTCATAGCTCTTCCAGTATACGCATTCACCCCATCAGCAAAATCACCACCGCGTTGTAGCATTTCGATGCCTGCCTCTATCTCGTCTTCTTTGATGTTGAGTTTAGGATCGCTGTTAAGCAGCATCTCGATTACTGACTGAATTTTTTCGGTAGTCAACTTATAAAGTGAAGTGAACACCCAAACCAATTCACAAAATACATGCGTGGGAATAATGATCTCATCTGCATCATTGAATAGTGTAGCCACGGCTTCGTTTTGGCTTTTGTCAGCCTCAGACTTAACTAGAAATCTCAGTAAAACATTGGTGTCTATAACGGCTTTCATTACTCGCCCTCTAAGCCAGAAATGCCACTCTTAACATAAGCAGCCATGATTGCATTTTGAATAGCATCATCGCTGTAGTTCGTGTTCACTTCAATGCAGCCTTGCAAGATATTGAGTGGCATGAAGTTGGTTTTGGGTTGAATTTTTACAGCATTGCCCATCAGTTTCGTTACCACTACCTGATCACCGGGTTTCGCACACATATGTTTAAGAAATGGCTTGCTAAGAGTGAATTGCCCTTTATTTGTTAGCTTCATTACGTTCATCTTATCTCTCCTGCTGCATAATTTGTAATTGTAATTATACATTAACATTGAAAAATGATGCGGTCTAGATTTTGAGAAGATACTTAAACAATTTTAACAATCTGCGGTTTTGGCTTTTAATCCCTTACTCGCCAGAAGATGATCTTTTATGTTACGAATGGCAGTACTGTATACTGCGCGGCTCCGATTAACTTACGACTTATGGTGAAGTTTTCCGCAAAATTGGCGGTATTTTAACCTATTGTTAATATTTTTACTCTATGCGGGATAAACAGCCTCGGTCCGTCAAATCCAAAAGCATTGCATCGTTACAGCTTCCGTTGGTTGATATGATCCAACGTAAACTCATCGAGGAAAGATGTTCGCTGAGTACGTTTGCAGATCGTCACCAGGTTTCTTACTCGATGCTTAACAGTGTCGTTAACTCGACCCGGTGGGTCGCGCATAGCGACAAAGATACTGTTGTGCGGCCGCTAGCCAGGCTTCTCGGCGTTCCCGTGGTCACGATCTACATCAAGGCCGGTTTGCTCACGCACCAAGATTTTGCGCTTGAGGAGACGCTGGAAACCCGTCTGTCGGAGGCATATGATGCGATGGCCGGCGATCAGACCCTGACGGCCGTGTTGCCGGCATCCAAGGAAGCGTTTATGCAGTGGCCTACCGAGGCCCGTTCCGCGCTTGCGCTCTTGTATCAGACATTTACCCGTAAAGAATTGCTTGATATGGCCGCCATCGAGCAAACCGTCGTGCGGGAGAGTAAGGTGGCTGGCCAAGCTGCTGCGCCGCCACGCGCTCGCAACCAGAAGTCGGTTTCGGCTACAGGTGGAAAGAAGCTGTCCGAATCGACTGGCGTGAAAACAGTTAAGATAGCGGTGCCATTGTCGATTAAAGACGTGACGAGATGGCTAAAAAAGCCAAAGTAGTCGCCATTTCAAAGCTAGTTTAACAGCCAGCTAGCCAGCATAATCAAAAGCAACAGCCAGACGACAAGGCTAAACTTGTTGACTGCCCGTACGCCGGCGCTATAGGTTCGGGTTACCCGATTCGGTTTTTCTTCGCTCACGGTTACTCCTTGCACCTGCCATCAGCCACGCAGTCTTTCCAGATCGCAGTTCGCCGATTGTAGTCTTCGAGGCGAGCTCGCTTGATTGCTTCGAGCGAGGTATCGACTCCGACAATGGCCCGGGCCGCCTTTGCCATCGCCTCCTCTTCTGCCTCGGGCGTTTTTGCACCCTTGTAGGCGATGACGATCTGTCCAAAAATCCTGCCAATGTCTGACGTCACCTGGCGTACATCGATAGCCGGGTATGGACTGAAATCCTGTGCGGGCGGCCAGTTTGGCGAGACCACGGTCAGCAACGCCGGCGGGATCGATCCGATTATTTCCGCGAGGTCTGTTGTCAGCCACTGCAGATGGCTCGGTATGTCCAGTATTGATCCTGCACCGAGAGTGCCGATCGCTAGCGCCATACTTAACGCCGAACCGATTTTATGTTTGGTTCTCTGCCTTTCGGGGCTTCCGGCCTTCTCGGTCAGTGCCTTGAAATATTGCTTTTGAATATCGACCACTTTGTTATATTCGTCGCCGGTCATGGTTGTTGCCGGGCCAATGGTGCTGATATTTTTCGGCATCCATCCAGAGGCTTTCCAACCAGCTTCGGCCATATCGTCTACGGCTACCTTCAGCCAACCGGAAAGTTCCGCTGAAGTGGCAAATTGTTTTTTGCCGTTCTGGTCCTGTGCAGTCAGCAAGTAACGCTTCTTCTGCATCCCAGCATCGTAATTGTCCAGAACTGCTTGCTTGGGTGTCCATTGCTCTGATGGTCGGATAACAATGACTCTAGCCGCTGGTGTGTCGATCACCGTTGGCGAGGCCGGCGCGTTGGCCACTGTCTGGGCGGTTGGTGTGTTGATCGCCGGGGTGGTACATGCGGTGAGTGCGGCAGTTAGCAAGATTGCAGCCAAATTTTTCATCTCTTCTCCTTAGGGCTTGTATATTTAATATCGAAACGCTTTATAAGCGGAATGCATTTCGCCGCTTGCTTGGCGAAGGCGGCAACGCGTTCTTCGTTTTCGGTCGTGAGCAACCTGCAGTAGTCTTTTTCCTGCTGCACGGCTCTTTCTTTGTCGTGCCTGGTTTGCACGATATCACTTTTCAATTGTTCGACCTCTGAATCGGCTGTCTTTACTTCTGCCCGTAGCTTTTGGTTCTCGCGGATCGATTGCGCCAATTTCACGCAGGCCCCAATCAATGCGATCACCAATAGCAAGATGATGATCTTCGGGGCTTGCTTAACCAAGCATTGCCTGAACCAGGCCAGTTGTTCGCTGAGTTTCATTCTGCATTTTCCTTTTAGGGAGCTTTGTCGTTGGAGGGATAACCAAGTCCGTTTGCAGTATCGGTGTTAACTCCGGTAACCGGCGTTTGGTTGAGTTTGTTTTCGTAGATCGTCGTCACAGTCGACGGGTTGGGAATATTTTTGGTCGCCTGGGACGTAACCTGTCCTTCGAGTTCTCTGAGATCCAGCTTGCTCCAATCCAATTGTTGCATCTGCTTCACTGATATTCCCTCGCAGGACTGGTCTAGGCTAAGTCCAAACTGGCGCCGGCCCTGGGTTCCTAGGACTTTACCGATCACCCCGTTATAAGAGCACCAGCCCTCTTCCCACTCCACGCATGATCCTAAGACCTTCGATCTGCACTCTTCGCTGATCTGAATGCTTAGATTCTGGCCCTTGTGCATACCTAACAATTGTTCCGATTGATCACAGGAAACCAGTTCTTGAAGAACTATCGTGAAGGCCACCGTGGCCGCGAAAACGTATGGATTGAAGGTTACGAACCCAGGACTACCACCTTTTGTCAGGAGCATTGTTCCAGGCAGAGACGAGCCTGCAGAGAAAACTCCAGTACCGTACGTAAAGCCATAGGCCTTAAGTGTCAGGCCAGATACGGCCAAATTTGTGCCGGCTATCATCGATCCACTACTTGCCGCCATGCCACCTGCGTACTCACTCATCGCATACAGCGCATCGAACACATACGGACTGGCCGCGTCCACTGCTTTGGCGCCAGCGTATTTGACAACGCTAGCACCGGCTGAAAAGGCCAGGGTCGCTATCTGAGCGTTACTTTTACCGCCAGGTATCGCCTTGCAGCAGTTCTTGAGGCCCCAATACCCTTTTTTACAGGTTTCATAAACGCCATTGAACATCTTCTTGTTCAGGCATGCATCAGGATCTGCGAGTGCTGTCGCTGCATCGCACGTCGAATATGCACTGATCTCCCGGGCCGCCTCGAGTAATGCGACCGCTTTAGCCGGGCTGTTGGGTGCCACTCGCGGTGTTGCCATTGACAGGTCGGTGCCCAGGGCGGTTGATGTGCATTGCATCACTATCGCTTTTTGCGCTGGTTCAGTTTCGCAGACGTAGGTGTAAGTCCAAGCGGCGCATTTGCCGTTCTCAGGGATCGTGGATTGGCAACTAACATTGGTTTGTTGACAAGAGGCGCCATATTTTTGCATCCACGGTGCCGTTGAGCAGGTATCGATCGACGTAGAATCTTCGCAAGCGTAAACTGTCTGATAACTCCAACAGGAAGCGTTTACTCTGGCGGCATTTCGTGGTGGCGTTACCCCTTTCAGGCATACCGTATAACCGCTGGGTAACGTCTTACACGGGGTTGTGTCCACACAGACTTGACGCTTGTTGGGTGCAACCGCGCAACTGCCAAAATTCGTCAGAGGCTCAGCAACCGACACGCCCGCGCCAATGAGCAGAGCGATCCATCCAAGGGTGCGGACGACGAACAGGGTCATGAGGTCACTCCGGGTTTCCCAGCGTCATGCCGCTCGACGCCTCGTAGGTGGAACAGTTGTTTGTCCAAAGCGTGTCACAGGCCGGAACTTTGTTGGTAATTACTCCCTGCACGGTGACATTTCCGCATCCTTCCCACGGCGCCGTGCCCCAATAAACCTCGATGGTGTTCACCCCGTTGATCAGGGGCCAGGTGCTGCTTGGAATAGTGCCGCTCCATGTCCCTATACCTTCATGGCGGTTCATCAGAAACTTTCCTTCTGCGTTGCAGAAGAAACCCAGGATATTGTTGGGCGTGTAATCTGATGGACTACGATAGCCGCGTTTTAACTGGCTTTGCGAGATTGGCGAGTAGCCACTGGGGCAATAATCTAACAGCTTGGTGTTCGCGTAGAACTGCTGGTCAGTCGTTCCTACTTTCTCAGTCCAGGAATAACCGATCTGGAAGCCCTTTGCCGACGTCGGAAAAAAGCCGCCGTAATACTGCGGTCCGGCGTTCGGATAGCCGGCATAAACGGTCGTTCCATTGACACCGATTGCGGCTGCGTCATCCAGATTGCTCACCGTTAACGTGATCGAGGCGCCCCAGGCAATGTCTTGTATCTCAAACGAGATTGACCCCGATGCTTCACTATTGCAGCGGTAATCCACAGACATCCGGTAGTTATACACCCCAGCCGCGTCCGTTTTGGTGATGTATGCGTGACTGAGCGATCCTTTATTGACGGCGGTGCTGACCAGGTCGCCGCCCCGGAGCAAGCATTGTGGGTTAAGGTCCTGCGTACAGGCGGCCTCCGTGTAGTTGGTGTTTTTGGTGCAGTTGAATATTTCCGTCGTTGCCGGACGGACGATTTTCTCAACTTCTATACAGTCCTCGGCTGCCGAGACCGCATTCTGCGTACTTTTGCCGAAATGGGTGATCATGGCTTTATCTTTCGCTGACAATTCGAAGACGCCAGCACCGCCACCGTAGGTGCCGACACAATTGGACGATGCCACGGGGACATTCGCAACTGAGCCGATGATCTTATTTTGCGTCGCACTGGTCTGTAGACAATTGTTTGCCATGTAATTCAAGCCAGCGCATTCTTGGTCCTGTGCCACGTTGCCGGTCGGGACGTAGTTCTTGCAACGGTCTATCGCCTGCACGCCGAGCTTTCCAAGCGAACCCTTGTAGTTCAGGCCGCTGTAGTTCGTAGCGTTTTTGTCAATCGGCGTATCGAAGGCGCCAAAGCCCTTTGCGGGTGCTGTGGCCACTGGAATTTTTGCTGTTACCGAATCCGCAAAGACACTTCCATCCTGAGCTGCACTGGCCGGCATTTCGGCATTTACGCTATGTAACGCCAGCGAGGTGCTCAGAATGGTTAAGATGTTACTTTTTCGGCGCGGCATCTTTTAATCTCTTTATAATTTCGGCAGTCGTTTTCCCGCCATCCTTGATGGCTTGATCGTACATCGCTTGGGCTTCGTCCGTGAACACTGGCAACGTCCCGTCTTTACAACGAGCTGCCGGAGAAATCCGTTGGGATTTTTTTTTCGGACAAACCATAAATGGCGGTGTTCCATCTTCACAAAGGAAGGTACCCATCGCAAACTGGCCAAGTGCGATATTCTTTTGAACCGGGATCATAGAAACCCGGCCACACGTTGGCTGCTGCTTTAGTTTGGTGACTCTCCAGTAATATTGGATGGGGGCGTCTGAACCCGTGAGGACTTTCATTGCGGCAACGCTGTCACGATAGATCTGGCTATCCGGTGGTAAAGGCGGAATATCTGAGATCAACTCGCCGTGTAGAAAGAGCTTAGGAAGGTCGACGCCGTAGATTTGCGCTTGGGCAACGGCCTGAAGTGGCAGGAGGGCGGCCGCAAGCAGTACGCTAGACTTTCTCATTGGGATTGCGGTCCGATCATGTGCTTGAACATTTCGACGTCCGCCTGCCGAAATGGAAGATAAGGAACGGGTGTACTGAACTGCATCCGGTTGGCAGCACGCATCTGTTTGAGTTTTGCGACCCTGATCTTGGCGCTGTTGGCGGCTGAGTGATCTTGGATCTCAGGTTTACTGGTGTTTCCGCGTAACTTCGAGATTTCTTCGGCTAGGTGGCCGGACGATTGTTTCTCGAGGTTCCAGCGGTACTTGTTGATCACGTAAAACTCCGGGGCTTGATTGGGCGCTTTGGCTTTTGCGAACTGGTAAAGCGCTGGGAAAGCATCATCAGCGCCACTAGCAAAAAATCCGCTATATAGGGAAATAGATCGTTCCGGGTGGTTTTTTAAACTTGAGGCAGCTCCAAGCGCCGCGAGCGGGGATGCGCATCCTGACGCAGCCTGTTCGCTGGCTTTAATGCGCCCAATGCGCCAATTCGTGAATGAAGCCCAACCACAGATACGGCCCGAACCATCACTCGCCATCATTCTAGCTTGCTCAAAATAAGCCAGGGCGCGGCGCATATCGCTGGCGCGGCTATTTCCAAGACGCCCGTAGAATTCGCCTATGCCTAGGTTATATATGGCTGGGGCATATCTCGCGGCAGCGGCGCGATAAAATGACTCTGCGGTGCGTGCGTCGCGTTGAACGAACAGACCGACGTCATACATATATCCGAAGAAATTAAGCGCTTCCGGTCGTTTGGCGTCCGCGTATTGTCGTAGCAACGCCAAATTCCGCGGGCGGTCTTTTATGCTTGTCAGACCTCGGATCAGAGCGATAATAGTGTTGCCATCGGGCGACACTACAATGCCAAGCTGCCCTTTGGCGTAAAGCTGCATCGCGTTCGTGAGGACGTCTCTCGGAAGACTTTCCAGAATCGCTGAAAGCTTCTCTGCATCAATATCCAGGGCCGTCTTGTTTTGTGCCGCGACCTCCTCTTTAGAGGCGTTGGTTGCGTGCTCCAGCATATGGGCAATTTGTGCTTTTGCTTCTTCGGTATTCGAGCGTGCGGCATTGGTGAGTACGGCCGTATTGCTGCTACGGGCAGCTTTTGCCTGGCCGCTGCTGTGTGGCATTTCAGCCATTGCTTGCGCTTGACGCAGTGTGCGTTCGGCGATCTCCTCTGCGGTCCGCATTTCAGCATACGCTGGCACAACAGTGATCACAGCGCAGAGCATTGATAAAATGCGAATAATT
Source organism: Mycoavidus cysteinexigens (assembly GCA_031963205.1). Lineage (GTDB taxonomy): Bacteria > Pseudomonadota > Gammaproteobacteria > Burkholderiales > Burkholderiaceae > Mycoavidus > Mycoavidus cysteinexigens_C. The sequence continues at coordinate 4,925 of JASSUB010000068.1, read as the reverse complement.
TTCATATTGCGAATAGCATAACTATGCCGCATAGAGAGTTAAAGTATATTAATTTTTATATGTATAAAGGAAAAATAATCTGAATTTAACTTTACCAGATATGCTGGTGATAAACAAATATAAATTGACATTTCGTGCTATATTTTCAATCCAGTTGAGATGTTTTTTCATGGCGTCGCATGAAACACGACAATTACGTTGATTTACTCGATTTTGATCAGCTTCCGTACTTGGATGAGTTGTTCAAGCATTATTTGCGGGAGGTCAGTTGGGCGTTGCCAGGCCAGACTGACAGCAAATATCCTTTCGCTAAATTGCTCTTGTTATCCTTTGCATATGCTTTGCGCGAAGCGGCCTCCGATATCCATCTCGAGTTTCACTCGCGATGGGGATACAAGCTCAACATTTCGACGATGCGGGGCGGTGTCCACATCGGCACCGATCATCTGTGCGTTGACCATGCAAAGATACTTAAGGACCTTGTGCTCACCCGGTGCGGCATCCCAGTGGGGTCGCAGGACCGCTCAGATTTCAATGCGGCGCTTCCGGTTGATTTTCCGATGCAGTGGGTTCGCAAGACGGGCATCCCTATAAAGCTAGAGTTCGCGGACTCCGACAAGTACAACTTGCGGTTACGCGTGGCGTTTATTCAAATGACTGATGGCGGCTATTCCTTTACCTTTCGCTTGATTGACGAGAATCGCACCAAGGACTTGGAGGACATGGGATTTTCCTACGCAGTGCTGTGCGAAATGACAGAGCTGCTTGCCGTCACATCTGGTTTGATCTTATTTGCTGGGCCGACAGGATCAGGTAAATCGTCGACGCAATATGCCTGTCTTTCCCGGGCCAATACTGGGCAGAAGAAGATCGTCACCATCGAAGATCCGGTTGAGTTCATGCTGAAAGGTCCTGGGTCCATTGTGCATATAGAGGTGACTCCAGATCTTCCGCCCGAGCGGGCATTACGGCAAACCCTTAGGATGGCCGCGAAGATTCTGATGATCGGTGAAATTCGAAGCCCAGAAATGCTGCAAACCGCGTTGTCGGCCGTTGCAACCGGCCACTTGGTGTTTGCGACGGTGCATGCCGATCATGTTCCTGGTGCGGTCGACCGGCTATTCAAACTCTTGCCACAGGATATGCGTGAGGCAGAATTGGCAACATTGGCTAATGCGTTACAAGCAGTGATTTGTCAGCGCCTGGTCCCCCTGCGAGAACCGACTGGTCGATCTGCCGAGACTAGCGTCAACCAACATGACTGGATTTTGAAGCACTCCGGGGTTGACTTTGACCGATATGGGGTTGCCTGCGATGCGGTGATTAGCCGCCAGGCAATGGTGGAAATGCTTGTGGTCGACTACGACGTTAAGCTGGCCATCGCAGAATTTAACATTGAGCGTGTGTTTGCATTGGGCGCGCAACAGCCGCAGTTCGAGACGTTGCTACAACAAGGGTTACGCTTTGTTGAGAAAGGACTGATTGCCCTCGAGGACTGCAACCGATGGTTGGGTGGCCAGCCGATGGCTAGTCGGTATCCGACGTTGCGTCTCAAGCTGGCCAAGTCATACGATCTTTCGATGAACCAGGTTGACGAGGTTATCTCCAGTTATTACGAGCGGCGCGAACGGAATGAGAAGGTTGACCTTGACGACCTATGCCACCAATATGCCCTCTCTCTCAGACAGATCTATGAGGATGAGCCGTTACACGCTTAATTTTTGTGCTGCAGGGTCGCTTGTCCTTGCAGCTGTCAATATGCATGTGTATGCTCAAAATTCTGAGCCATCCCTACAACAGGCCGTCGAACGTGCATCGAGGCCGTACGTCGAATTCACTGGACAGTCCCGCGTTGACGGAGATGAAAACGTCGTGCGGGTCTGGTTTTCTCCGACTTGCAGCTATTCTTACGAGTACCATAACTTCTTCGAAAACCTCGCAAGGTCGGTGCCTCCGGCGACGGGGATGATTGTCGAGTTTTCGCCAGTCCTCAATTTCGACATGAAAAAAGGCGCTCGGGATGGCGTTACTTGGGCAATGGCCTATGCAACCGTTCGGCGCTTCTATCCGGCCTACGTCAGCAATTTTATCAAGGCCTCGTTTGTCATTGCCCAAGAACACAACCTCTCTCCATTGTTGATCAAGAATGTTGCGGACACATTGACCGCCACAAGGCTGGACTCCAAAGAAGTCTTGAAGAAGATGCTCGACAATAAGGCCATTTTGATCAACGATCTGAACAACTATGCCATCCTCATGAAGCGTTATCAAATAACCTCAGCCCCACGTGTTACGGTGGCTGGGATGTACGAGGTGAATCCGGAATATGTTGGTGGTGACCCGAAGCGCTTTGAGCTAGCGATTAACGCGTTGATTAGTATGGCATCAGGACGCTAGAAGTACGGCCTGAATATTACAAAACGCGTTTCTCACACGCATTAGTGGGCGCATATTTAAGCGTCACGCCAGATCGCATCTACACTGATCACGGCTTTACTGGCACGAATTGGGTACGGCCTGGTCTCGACCAGGCACTCGCGGCTGTGCGGAATGGTGACATTTTGGTGGTACCGAAACTCGACAGGTTGGCACGCTCAGTTCCCGACGCTCGTGCGATCGGCGACAGCTTGGTCGAGCGTTTATGATCCCAACGACCCGATGGGTAAACTATTTTTCAACATCCTGGCTACTTTCTCTGAATTCGAAGCGGACCTTATTAAACTGCGGACGCGAGAGGGGATGGCAATCGTCCGCGCCAAGGGAAAGCTGCGCGAAAAGAAGCCGAAACTGTCCGATCGCCAACAGAAAGAGCTACGGCGTATGTATGACACTGGTGATGATTCGATTAGCGATCTCGCCGAACTGCTTTCAATCTCCAGGCCGATTGTCTACCGGACCCTCAGTCGACAGGCGGGCGAAGTTTTAGAGAAGGTGATATGAGTATTCTGGGAATTTCTCTATTATGGGCGCTCTACACGCCACGCGGCGTGACCCAGAGTGTCAAATAGCCCTGATAATTCGTGCCATTTAGCGATCAAAGTTACAAATTTTCGCATGGGCTTCAAATTTATCTCCTAAAACAGTCTCTTGATTTGATGCCCCGAAATGTTTACCATACTCATGAGTAATGGGAGATTAATATGGCTATTGTGATTGAAGATTTTCAAATGGAACAACTGGCACAGCAAATCGCCAAAGCTGAAGGCGTTAGTGTCATGGAAGTGGTGCGTGAAAGTTTACTGTCCCTAGCGGGTATACGTGGACTAGCCGCCAAGAAACTACCGTTACGTGAACGGCTTGCCAAGCTAGCACGCGAAGTCGATGCACTGCCACCACACACTTCGGTTGACAATCGTAGCAATGACGATATCTTAGGTTACAACGAGCACGGTACATGGTAATCGATACTTCTGCCGTATTGGCTTGGCTAAAACAGGAGCCAGAACGCGAGCGCATTGTCGCTGCTTTGGAGGTTCATAAGGTGTGCCGCATATCGGCGGTCAGTTTGTTGGAGGCAAATATTGTGGTGCGAGCGCGCGAACATCACACAATGCCGACAAAGTTACAGCGTTTCCTCGAAGAAATCACTGCAATCGTCATGCCCTTTGACGAAAAGCAAGCTCGTCTCGCCGATACTGCCTTTCAGCGATATGGTAAAGGGCAAGGACATCCAGCCCAGCTCAATTTTGGTGACTGTGCAGTATATGCGTTAGCCCAATCACTTGATGAGCCGTTGCTGTTTGTGGGTAACGATTTCTCGCAAACGGACATTGAGCGATGCTAATCGGCTATACTCGTGTCTCTACACAAGACCGGAAATCACACCTGCAGTTAGATGCCTTGCTGGAAGCCGGCTGTGAGCGTATCTTCGAAGAAACGGCGAGTGGAGCCAAACGTGAGCGGCCAGAGCTCCAGGCGGCTATAAATTTCATGCGCGCTGGCGATACGTTGGTTATCTGGAAATTGGATCGTCTGGCCCGTTCCACTCGCCAACTGTTAGATACCGTAGAAAAATTAGCGCAACGAAGTATCGGGCTTAAAACACTGACTCAAGATATAGACACCACCACCGCTGGTGGTCGTCTTATCTTTACAGTGTTTGGTGCGATCTCGGAGTTCGAGCAGGAAATTATCCGTGAGCGCACTCGTGCTGGCCTTGATGCTGCCCGTACGCATGGCCGCAAAGGTGGACGCCCACGTGCACTGGCAGAGAAAGACTTGAAACAGGCACGTGCACTGTTGACTGACCCCGAAATCACAGTTGAAGACGTGGCGCGCAGGCTCGGTGTCGGGTCATCGACATTGTATCGCTATCTACCTGCTGCGCGCCAAACGGCGCAACAGGTAGAAGGATAATCTGTGCCCAAATACAGTGAAATTGGGTGAAATACAGTGAAATTATGTGAAATGATTTAACCTAAATTTGATGGGGTTGCCACAATTCAGCCCTAGAATTGCGAACAGCCGCTGTCCGTAACTGCAAAAATTGTAAAGCAAGGTGGCAAGGTGGCCAGACTGCCTTTCTCCTCATTTGGGTATATCCATCAAGAACAACAGCGAGGGAAACGTAATGCCTTTTGCTTTCGAAGAACGACAAGCCCTTCTGGATCTGAAGGGGGTTGGACCAACCGTTGTAGCTCGCCTCGAACAACTTGGCTTTGAATCACTGGCCCATCTCAGCAACGCCAACGTGCTTGACGTCGTATCTGCTGTATCAGCACTCACTGGGTCAACATGTTGGAAGAATAGCCCACAGGCCCACGCTGCCATTCAATCAATCATCGCGCTAGCAAAAGTCAGGGAATTTTAGAATCTATTTGTGTATGCACCTAATGGAAAAATTGATACACCCACTTAATAAGGAGAGTGATCCAAACCGGGGGCTGACGTAATCAACTGATCGAGTATGGCCCCGTTTTTCTGGC
>JASSUB010000022.1:0-35229 GCA_031963205.1 Mycoavidus cysteinexigens | reverse complement strand
AACAGCGATCGCTCTTGTTTCCGATCTTTACGTTGAGGTTTTTTGCAAGAGCCTCTAATGTTTATTATTAAAAACAAGCCGCCCAAAATGCAGACGAATGACAGTAGTGATTACACGGACAGAAGTTACTCGTGGAAATTCCCCGATACATTCCATCGCGTGTCTTATCACTATAGGAGGAAAATTCTATTAAGCAAGAGATTTTTTTATTTAAACTAAATGAGTGGATTTCTTTTCTGAATTCTAAACCTTCAGTAAGATACGTTTCTCGGGGGCAAGGTCTATGCTGACCGCTATGCCGTACTATCCTGTAGGGCAAAAAAACTCCAACCTCTTGATTACTCTCACTATCCGTAGAAATTCGAGAAGAAGTAGAAAATTGCTTAGATTTTTTGGACTAAAAGCTTAAAAAACCCCCAAAGGGCGCACCCTACCCGAATCATAGAAACTCAGGAAGGACTACACTGAAAATGTCGATCGGAGCGGCCGTTGGCTTTTTGGTGGTTTACCCCGTTAAAAAACGTGGTCCAGGGATTGATGCGGACCCAGCATTGGTGACACTGTAAGGTGATCCCGTTTAGGAAGGTGATAGATACCGCGATCCCGCCCTTCGACAATTTACAGTTCTCGGAGGACTTACCATGACGTGCCAAAAACCTAAGCCCACAACGTCCAGTTGTGTAGACATCTCAGTCATTCATCCGCATGCCGCAGGTATCGATATAGGCTCAAAGTTCCACGTTGTAGCAGTTGGTGCTGAGTGCGATCCTGAGCCAGTTCGGTCATTTCGAAGTTTCACAGCGGATCTTTACGCGCTTGCCCAGTGGCTAGAACAGAGCGGCGTTACTACTGTGGCGATGGAATCTACAGGCGTTTACTGGATTCCTGTGTTCGAAATATTGGAAGCGCGTGGTTTTGAAGTAGTGTTGGTTAATGCGAGACAAGCGAAGAATGTGCCAGGTCGTAAGACAGATGTGAATGATGCGCAATGGCTTCAAAAGCTTCATTCTTACGGATTACTCAGTGCAAGCTTTCGTCCTCGTCATGATGTTGCCACGCTACGCTCTTATCTACGCCAGCGTGAACGTCTGCTCGAATACGCTGCTGCGCATATCCAGCACATGCAAAAAGCATTAATGCAGATGAATTTGCAATTGCATCACGTCGTCTCGGACATAACAGGTATCACTGGTATGAAGATTATCAGAGCCATCGTTGCGGGTGAGCGTAGTGCTGAGGTACTTGCTCAGCATCGTGATATTCGTTGCAAATCGTCGAGTGAGGTGATTCGTGCCGCATTGATTGGCCATTATCAGCCTGAACATGTATTTGAATTAACGCAAGCGCTTACTTTGTACGATTTTTACCAGACGCAGATCATGCAATGCGATCAACGAATTGAGCTAGCGTTGAAACAACTACAAACCGACATTGAGCCTGTGACAACTCCCTTGCCTAAAGCTCGACATCGAACCAAGCAACCCAACAGTTTGTCATTTGATGTACGGGCAGCTCTATATGGTGTGTTAGGTGTTGACCTTACGCAGATACACAGTTTAGGACCGTACTTGGCGCTCAAGCTCGTAGCGGAATGTGGTACGGACATGTCCCGCTGGCCGAGCGCGAAACATTTCACTTCATGGCTGTGCCTTGCTCCGGGAAACAAGGTCTCAGGCGGTAAAATCCTCTCTTCGAAGACGCGCCGTTCCTCAAGTAAAGCGGCAGCTGTATTACGATTAGCGGCAACTACGATCGGTAGAACAGATACTGCGCTAGGCGCATTCTACAGACGACTATCTGCTCGTATCGGTAAAGCAAAGGCAGTTACCGCAACGGCGCGGAAAGTTGCGGTGCTGTTCTACAATACGTTGCGATACGGCATGGATTATGTAGACCCTGGGGCAGCGTATTATGAGGAACGTCACCGTCAGAAAATCTTAGGCAACTTGGCTCGCCGGGCCGAATCGTTTGGCTATACACTGCAGCAAAAAGCTGCATAACGCTAGTGAGTTTCTTAGGAAGCCCGCTTTGTGCGGGCTATTTTAAACTTGATGTTGCAATGCGGCTTGCACACCTTCATCTGTATGCATGGCTTGCATGAAACGATGGACGTTAGGATAGTGGCGAGTCGTTTTAGGAAAATAGTCTGCCCAACGCGCCATGGTAAATGCATAGGCATCGGCAATACTGCGGCGTTGACCGAGCAGATATGGAGTTGAGTTAAGCTGGCGATCCAATGCTAGCATCACCCGATCCACTCGAGCATGGCTGGCGGTTTTTACCGCTGCGATACTTTCTTCATCGCTATTTACGGTATAGCGCTTTGGCGAGAAAAAAGGCCAAAAAGCTGGATGAAAATCACCGGTCAGAAAGGATAGCTTTTCATCAAGCGCATAGTTGCCAAGAAGGGTGCCATCGCTGCCTAGCTGTGCTTGTGGATATTTATTGACGAGATATTTTAAAAGAGCGGCCGCTTGCGTCATGATCGGGCCCCCATCATCCGTCATCGCCGGCACCATGCCAAGCGGTACGAGTTTTTGATATGCTGGGTCGCCTAGCTTCACTTTTTCAACTTTATGAGGCGCATCAAGCCATTTCAATACAATCAGTACAGAAAGTGCGCAGGTATGAGGGGCAAAATATAAAGTGAGCATCACGACCTCTTTAAATAAATAGGTTGAAAGGCGGTTGCTTGATGCAACTCACGCTAGCTTAACTCGAAATGCTTGCAATCATCGGTTTTTCTCTCTGGTTAAGTCGGCCCGGGCGTGAAACGCATGGCCTGATTCTCTTGGATAATGCGTTGCCATACTAGGCGCTTTTCTTCATCACTAAAAAATACCCAGTTTGAGACTTCAAATGCAGTTCGCCCACAGCCTATGCAAACTTCATCAAAAAGAGTTGAACAGATACCGATACAAGGGCTATCAGGAAGATCGTGTAGTGTGGATGACATCAGTTTTTGTGAATCAGGATTCCGCGTAGGGGGGATATAAAGTTGCTTTTATTTTACACAACTGGCTATTTTGACGAGCTGCGCGGTCAATTCCTGCAACATATTTTTGGCTGATTCGTCTTTGAGTTGGCCCTGCTCATCGAAGGCAATGTGAGCTTGGCCCACTGCTACCACCTGTGGCAAAACCTGACTTTGTAGCGTCCAGGCCAATAATTGACGCAATGCTAACAGCCCGCGATAGCCTCCAAAATTGCCGGGTGACGCACTTCCAAGAGCAAACACTGGCTGGCCAAAGGCGGCGAGTTTGCCGCCATTTTCATTGACGCGGGAGACCCAAGCAATGGCATTGAGTAACAGCGGTGAAACGCTTGCATTGTACTCTGGGCTGGCAATAAACACACCTTGATGAGACGCGATGACCGCGTGCAACTCGCGGGCAATGGTTGGCACACCGCTGGCTTGCTCTAGGTCGCCGTCATAAATTGGCAGCGGATAATCGGCTAGATCTAATTGGGTGACCTGCGCGTTTAGCGTTTCCAGTTGCTGTGCGGCTGCTTTGGCAAGTAAGCGGTTGTAGGAGCCAGTGCGCAGTGAGCCAGCCAAAACCAGGGTCCGGGGAGCGTTCATATGCAACCTTTAAAGAGAGAGAAGAGGGCTACTGTAGCCGAGCTGTAAGTTTATTACGACGATATCGCGCATTTTTTTATAACGATGGTCGCTTTCATTGGAGTTTGGTGATATTTTTGCGTTTTTCAAGGGTAAGTTTCGCCTCGCGTTAAAACCAGGAAGCGCAAAAATGAAGATTAAAATCGCCGGCCATCTGACTTTATCTGCTGTATCGTTCTTGCTCAAGGCATTACAGCGTGGGTTGCGCTTGCCGCAAGTTTTAATCTGTGTAGGGTGCGCTACGTCATCTGCGTTGGCTGGAACAAACGAGCCGCGGCTGAATCTTTATAATTGGTCTGACTATATTGCTAAGGATACGATTGCCGGTTTTGAAAAGCAAACGGGCATTAAAGCACGCTATGACGTTTACGATAGTGCTGACACTTTGCAAGCAAAGCTGTTAACTGGACGCTCGGGTTACGATGTGGTGACTCCCACCAGCAATTATGCAGGCCGGCTGCGTGCGGCAGACATTTTTGAGCCGCTTGATCACGCAAAACTGCCTAACCTGAAAAATCTTGATCCTCAACTGATGAAGATTGTTGCCGGCGCCGATCCGGGTAACCGTTATTTTGTGCCGTGGGCCTATGGCACGACGGGTCTAGGCTATAACCTCACAAAAGTGCGTCAGGTGCTCGGCGAGGATGTGCCGCTTGATAGTTGGGATATTCTCTTTAAGCCCGAATATGTCTCCAAGCTAAAAAGCTGTGGGGTGTCTATGCTGGATGCGCCAGATCAATTGTTTGCCGCAGTGCTGCATTATCTTGGTAAAGCCCCCGACAGTACAAACCCGGAAGATTATAGGGCGGCGCTCAAGGTGCTCAAGCAAATCCGGCCCTATATTACGCAATTTAATTCAGCGGGGTATATCAATGATTTAGTCGGCGGCGATATCTGTTTTGCTTTTGGCTGGTCTGGCGATGTGGTGATTGCTGGGCGCCGGGCGCGTGAGGCAAAGAAAGAGTATCAGATTCAATATTTTATTCCACGCAGTGGGGCGCCTATTTGGTTTGACGTGATGGCCATTCCCAAAGATGCACCGCATAAAGAAGCTGCGCTGCAATGGATGAATTATATTGAAACGCCACAGGTGCATGCCGCGATTACTAACCAAGTCTATTATCCCAGCGCGAATCTGGCGGCCAAGCAGTATCTCGATCCATTAGTGGCGAACGATCCGGCCATTTATCCCCGCCCCGAGATGATTAAAAAGCTATTTTTGCTTAAGCCGTTACCCCCTGAGACGGCGCGTTTAATGACGCGACTGTGGACTGAGTTTAAAACTGGCTTTTAGTTTTTTATGGTGGCGAAGGCGCCGGCATCAATGAAGTCAATATAAATGATCTAAATTTATCGTCGCTAAGCGCAGGTATCAATGAAGCCAAGACCAATGATCTAAATTTTTGATTGGCAGTAAGCTGTAGCATAGATAAAATCTGATTTTTTTAAATCAGAGATCCGCTCTAAACCGATGACAAACGGTAAAATTCAACTTTCTTGACTAACGGGTATTAGGTTTTAATGAACAGAGATGCATCGCATGGAGTGGCATGGGCCCCTTCTTTTACGCCTGCTAAGCCATTTAGCCTGCTCAGCCAGGAAGGTGACTTTGTGCAAATTATTGATGCAGTCAAAAAATTTGGGGCGACGACTGCTGTGCAAAATGTCAGTTTGTCAGTCAAAAAAGGGGAAATTTTTGCTTTGCTTGGCAGTTCAGGCTGTGGCAAATCGACTTTGCTCAGGATGCTGGCTGGTTTTGAAACCTTGACTTCGGGCCGGATTCTGATTGATGGTGAAGACCTGGCCCAAATGCCGCCCTATCGGCGCCCGGTGAATATGATGTTTCAGTCGTATGCGCTGTTTCCTCATATGACGGCACAGGCTAACGTCGCGTTTGGGTTAAAACAAGAGGGCCGGCCCAAAGCGGAAATTCAAGAGCGCGTCGCGAGTGCGCTTGAGTTGGTGCAAATGAGCCATCTGGCTAAGCGTAAGCCGCAGCAACTGTCAGGTGGTCAACAACAGCGTGTGGCGCTGGCGCGCAGCCTGGTGAAGCGGCCCAAGTTGCTGTTGCTGGATGAGCCGATGTCGGCGCTAGATAAACAAATCCGCCAGCGTACGCAGATTGAATTGATGGATATTCTCGATAAAGTCGGGGTGACTTGCATCATGGTCACGCATGATCAAGAAGAAGCCATGGTTATGGCAGACCGGCTGGCGGTAATGACGGATGGGCGGATTGTGCAAATTGGCACGCCGCACGAAGTCTATGAATATCCCAATAGCCGCTTTTGCGCTGAGTTTATCGGCTCGGCCAATCTGTTTGCCGGCACGATTGTTGAGGACGAGGCCGATCATATCTTTGTGCATAGCCCGGAATTGCCTAAACCCTTATATGTCAGCCATGGGGTCACTGGCCAGTTGGATATGGAGGTGATGATTTCAGTGCGCCCAGAGCGGGTTGCCGTCACGCGGCAAGCACCGGCGCAAGATTACAACTGGGCGCGCGGTAAAGTCGACAATATTGCCTATCGGGGCGGCTACACGCTTTACCATGTGGTGCTTGATTCCGGCAAGATGGTGGTGGCCAACGTCTCAAGTCTAGCGCTCACTGAAATGCAAGCGCCGACTTACGATGATGAAGTGTTTATCAGTTGGAGCCCAGAGTCGGGCGTGGTGCTGACGAAATGAAGTCACGCCTGCAACGCTTAGCCCCCCAGGGCCACGCCGCGGTCATTGCGGGTCCTTATATTTGGCTATTACTTTTTTTCTTTGTGCCTTTTTTGCTGGTCGTCAAAATTAGCTTTACAGATTTGCGGCTGGGGATTCCACCTTATACTGAACTCGCCACGCTCAAAGATGGCGCGCTAAAAATCACTCTGCAATTATCGAATTACGCGTTTTTGCTAACCGATAACCTGTATTTTGCGACCTATGTTAATTCATTAAAAGTGGCGGCGATTTCGACCGGACTGTGCTTATTGATCGGTTATCCGATGGCGTATTACATTGCGCGCTCAAATCCTGCCACCCGCAATATCTTGCTGATGGCCGTGATGCTGCCTTTTTGGACCTCGTTCTTGATTCGCGTTTATGCCTGGATTGGGATTCTGAAGAATAATGGTTTATTGAATAATTTTCTGCTGTGGGCCGGTTTGATTGAAACCCCGATTGAGCTTTACCACACGAATATCGCTGTCTATATCGGTATGGTGTATTCGTATTTGCCTTTTTTAGTGATGCCGCTCTATGCGCATTTAGTCAAAATGGATTTGCGCTTATTGGAGGCAGCTCATGACTTGGGGGCGCGGCCATGGAAAGCCTTTGCGCAAATTACGCTGCCGCTCTCAAGAAACGGCATTATGGCGGGTTGTCTGCTGGTTTTTATTCCAGCGATGGGGGAATATGTGATTCCAGAATTACTTGGCGGAGCGGATACTTTAATGATCGGCCGCGTCATGTGGAACGAATTTTTCAATAATGCTGATTGGCCAATGGCATCGGCCGTGACTTGTGCGATGGTGCTGCTGTTACTCGTGCCAATGGCGCTGTTTCAGCACGCCCAAGTCAAAGAACTCGCAAGCAAGTCATGATCAAACCAAACCGATCATTACGCCTGGCCATGCTGGGTACGGGCTTCTTTTTTCTGTATGCACCGATTCTAAGCTTGATTGTCTACTCGTTTAACGAATCAGCGTTAGTCACGGTCTGGACGGGTTTTTCGCTGAAATGGTATCAAGCGCTGCTGCATGACGAAGAACTGCTAGCCGCTGCGTGGCTATCGTTACGGATTGCGGCGCTGACGGCCTTTGCATCGGTGGCCATTGGCACCTGGGCGGGCTTTGTACTCGCGCGCATGGGGCGCTTTCGCGGCTTTACGCTGTATAGTGCGATGATTAATGCGCCGTTGGTGATTCCCGAGGTGATTCAAGGAATCTCGTTATTATTGCTCTTTGTCGAATTAAGCAATTGTTTTGGTTGGCCGGCTGAGCGAGGGATCCTGACCATCTGGGCGGGTCACGTGATGCTGGGCATTTCTTATGTGGCGATTATTGTGCAGTCGCGCGTGCGCGACTTAAATCCGGCGCTAGAAGAAGCGGCGCTTGATCTTGGCGCGACCCCGATTAAGGTATTTTTTACGGTCACTTTACCTTTAATTTCACAAGCCTTGATCGCCGGCTGGTTGCTATCGTTTACGTTGTCACTCGATGATCTTGTGTTATCGTCCTTTTTGTCGGGACCGGGTTCAACCACCTTGCCGTTGGTTGTCTTCTCGCGCGTGCGCCTGGGTTTAAATCCAGAAATGAATGCACTGGCGACGATTTTTATTACAGTGGTAACCATTGGTGTTGTGATTGCAACCCATATGATGCAGGTCGCGGAGCGTAAACGTAGGATGCAAACCTTATAAGCTGCCACTTCGTTTAAGCTCACTTTGATACAGTGTGTTATGGTTATTTATTTAAGCCCTGACGACATTGATAAACTTATTTGGGTTGCTGACATTAAACAACATGAATGAGTTCTAACCATTTTTCTTAGTTTTGGCTCATGAGAAATAGCTTGATTTGCTCTGCGCTGCCGCTGGCGCTGTGTTTAAGCGTGATGATGGTGCTTAGCATTTTGCCCCGGCTCGCCTCTGCGGTTCCTGCGGCGCGTAGTGCCGTGGCGCCGTTGACGAGCGCGGCAGAGGGCTTGACTTATGCGCCGCGTAAGCTAAGCGCGGCCCGCTCCAAACGGGTTGTCACTAGCCCTCTAAAAAGTAATCCAGCCGCCTATCGGACTCCTGTCTACCGGTCGCGCGCACAAGTGCGGCGCACGAAGGTGCGACGCGTAGCATTTAAGCCCTCCGCGCCATCGCTAGGCCGCTCCTTTGGCCTCCACCAAACGCCCGATGCGCTAGCTTTGCGTTCAAGTGTGGCGTATGTGATTGATCAAAATACGCATGAGACGCTGTTTGAAAAAAATGCCGGGGTAGTGTTGCCAATTGCCTCGATTAGTAAGCTGATGACCGCAATGGTGACGCTCGATGCGAATTTGCCGCTGACTGACACACTTGAAGTTAGCAACGAAGACCGCGATTTTGAAAAAGGCACGAGTTCGCGCTTATCCGTAGGGTCGCGCTTATCGCGCGCCGATATGCTGCATATTACGTTGATGTCATCTGAAAACCGCGCTGCGGCTGCTTTGTCGCGCCACTATCCAGGGGGCCGGCTGGCTTTTATTACGGCGATGAACCAAAAAGCCCAAGCCTTGGGGATGATGGATACGCATTTTTTCGACTCCACGGGACTCACCAGCCGTAATGTTTCCAGCGCGCGTGATCTGGCTAAAATGGTCAACGTGGCCTATCAGTATCCGTTGATTCGTGAGTTCTCAACGGCTACAGGCCATCATGTCTTTACCGGCAAAAAGGCCATTCAGTATACAAGCACCAATGCGCTAGTAAGCAATCCTAGCTGGGAAATCGGCCTGCAAAAAACGGGCTTTATCCGTGAAGCGGGAGAATGTTTGGTGATGCAAGTTACCGTTCAAAATCGCCCACTGATTATCGTCTTGCTTGACTCAACGGGTAAATATTCACGACTTGGCGATGCCAAGCGCATACGCACTTGGGTTGACAAGGGTGGCGTGCAGCATATCAGTCGCGCTGCTGCTGACATTTAAGCAGGCCCTGTATTTTTGGTATCCGTAATCCGTTGTTGGGGTAAACCCAACATACGCCCTATCAGGGGCAAAACAGTTTTTATCTCCATTTGGAAGCTCAATACGGCTTCCGAACGGAATTCTGGTTTCCAAATTAAGATCGAAACATTCAAAGGGATTGACGTAGTTTGCGGCAAGATTCTCCCTATTGGCACGCTGAACAGGTTGAGAAAATCAATAATCTTACCCAAGCTTTTGACGCTGTTCAGGCAGAGGAAGGGATGATCTCGTTACTCAAGGGACTCGTAAAATAGTCTGCTCATCTCATATGAAGCACCCCGACTTTAGGCAGTCTGATCGGACTTGGTTCCAGGCACGAATCCACTCACCCGACCGACATGCTTATGTTTAACCGTTCAGCAGTAACGAACTACCTACTACACCACGCTGTTTCAACAGACGTCCATTCATCTCGCTTAAGCTTTGCACGCCTTTAATCACCGTTGCCCTGTCCGCCGACCAAACACCACTTCCGGCATGGGATCAAAACCTATTAACGGAATGGCACATGCGATACGGTGGTCGTGGGGTCATGGTGTATTGGCATGTCGATAAGAATTCTTGCTGTATTTATTCTCAACTCAAGCGCGTCTCGTCATCGGAGGCGGGCGCGATGATCCAGGGAGTGATTCGTCACTGTAAGTCAAGCACTTACCCCTCAAACGCCAGAAGATGGGGCTGTACGGCGACATATCGCTGAGATCTATTTTGAGCGTGGTCAACTGCTGGAAGAATTAGGAGATGCAGATAAAGCGCGAGCAAGTTTTAAAAAAGCGCAGACATGGGGCTATGAAGGCCTACCCCCTGCGGCGATGACTGCTTAGATATCCGCTTCAGATAGTGCCGCCGGTTTGGCACAGTCCAATGAATTCTTTCCTGCTAGAGTTTCTCTGACCCCCTTGCCTAAGGTAGCTGAGGTATGTCCGCAAGAAAAATATCAAGGGGTGGCGTAGATTTGTTAAACAGCGTTCAAAAAGTGGCGCAGTTTTTATAACCACGCCACTTTTATGGCGCGATTATAAAAACTGCGCCATTCTTGGCGTCTATGAGCTAACACGTGTTCAATTATTACGAGATTTATATCTTTGGGCTTATGAGCGTTCGACTCAAGAGTATGTCGCGATTAAGCAGGATTTAGCTGAGCCAGACCTAGTACGTTTGGCTTATGGCACTTTGATTAAACGCATGGTGCACGATGTGGTAGTGCGCCCAGAACAGGATGCTTTAGCTTTGCTAGAAGGTTATTTGCAAGAGCATGGCATACCTGAAGAAAAGCGTGCGGATGTCTTAGCGTTGACGCTTGAAGAGTTGCGGCGTTTGCATGAAGGTGTATTGGCTCGCTATGGATTACGCCCCATGCAACTGGCAGCTTGGCAAGCTAGGCTAGCTAAGCTTAGCCATCATGGTGGTGGTTGACTATCTTCTCTTTTCCGACCCAGTGGAGGGTTGGCATGGTTAAGTTTGTTGAGCTGGCATGAAGCCGAATTGGGCGGTGCATATGGATGGCATGAGTTACCATCACCAACGAATTGCGGCCTCATTGTATTCGATTGCCTTTGCTGCTTCAACAGTAGATTACGGATACTTATTTTTGTTGCTTGAGTACATCGCGGATTTCCCGCAACAGTACAACATTCTCTGGCACAGCGGCAGCGGGGGCGCCTACGATGGGCGCTTGACCATCGCGCAATTTGTTAATAAATTTCATCATTAAGAAAACCACAAAAGCCAAAATAATGAAATTAATCACGACCGTCACGAAACTGCCATAGCCAAAAAGCGCTACGCCAGCTGTCTGTAAATCTTTATAGGAGTGGGGGTTGCCCTGAAAGTTGGCGGGTATTGCGCCTAGCTTGAGAAATTTATTTGAAAAATCTAGGCCGTCTGTAAATATACTCGCCACAGGCATAATTAAATCCTTCACGGCTGAATTAACGATCGTCGAGAAGGCGCCACCAATAATGATACCAATGGCTAAGTCCATCACGTTGCCGCGGATGGCAAATGTTTTGAAGTCTTGAATCAATTTCATACTGAACTCCTATACGCAAATTACGCTAAAAAAGCAGGACGTTAACAGGTAGCTCGTTGACCACCCTCTATAGCGACTATAATACTCTCCCCACTCCCTATAAGGCCAGCTCTAACGACCATCGTAATCAGGCCAGTGATAACGGCTCCCCTAACACAAGAAAAATTTAAAAATTACCGATTAAAACAAGTAAAATATACCTATTCTCGAACTTTCATTATGCTCAACGCTGACCTTCATTGCCATTCAAATTTTTCAGACGGTGTCTTAACGCCGGCAGAGGTCGCTCGTTATGCCTACGAGGGCGGCGTGAAGCTATGGTCGTTGACGGATCACGATGAATTAGGCGGCCAGCACGCAGCGCATCAAGCCGCTACTGCACTCGGCATGCAATATGTCCATGGCGTTGAAATCTCGGTCACTTGGTCTGAGCGCACCGTGCATGTGGTTGGCTTGAATATTGATCCAGACTGCGTCGCTCTGGTTGATGGCCTAGCTCAGACCCGCCGAGGGCGAGTGGTGCGCGCGCAGGCAATGGCCACAGGGCTAGCCAATGTGGGTATAGCGGATGCTTATGAAGGGGCGCTGCGTTATGTCTCTAACCCGGATTTGATTTCACGGACACATTTTGCGCGCTATTTAGTTGCAGCGGGTCTTGCGCCATCGCTGCAGGCAGTGTTTAAACGCTATCTAACTGAAGGTCATCCTGGTTTTGTGCCGCATTGTTGGGCGCCGCTGACGGACGCAGTCAGTTGGATTAAAGCGGCCGGCGGCGTGGCCGTGATCGCGCATCCAGGCCGTTATCGCTATACGCCGCCTGAATATGAGAGGTTGTTTACCACTTTTAAAGAATTGGGCGGTATGGCGATTGAGGTCATCACCGGTAGCCATACTCCTCAGCAGTATAAGGAATATGCGCAGGTTGCGCGTCACTACGGGTTTTGGGCTTCGCGTGGTTCAGATTTCCATGCGCCCAAAGAAAGCCGGACGGCGCTGGGCAGCCTGCCCACATTACCGGCTGATCTAACGCCTGTCTGGCAAGCGTGGTTGTAAGCTGAACTAATGGCCGCGCTGATCTTCTATGTGTCTCGTTAGGCCTCTGAAGTAGGCGCTAAATGCATCATTCATCTTGGATTTTTTAAACCTTGTGTCCGCGCTTGGTTACAATAGCAGGTTATGGACCATTTAATACAAACTGTTGCGGTATATGCTTTACCCGTTTTATTCGCAATCACTCTGCATGAAGCTGCACATGGCTATGTAGCGCGATTGTTTGGTGATAGCACGGCCTATATATTAGGGCGAGTGAGCCTTAATCCACTTAAGCATATCGACCCGGTGGGGACGATTGCGATGCCGCTGTTTCTTTATTTTGCAACCAGTGGCGCTTTTTTGTTCGGTTATGCAAAACCGGTGCCGGTGGCCTTCGGTAATTTACGCAATCCGCGTTGGCATAGCCTTTGGGTCTCGCTGGCCGGACCGGGCTGCAATTTTGCACAAGCTTTTATCTGGGCGCTGGCGGCTATTATTTTGGCGGCGCTGGGCGTCGATGAGCCTTTCTTTTTACGCATGGCAATGGCCGGCGTCCTGGTGAATCTAGTGATCTGCGTGTTTAATCTATTGCCACTGCCACCGTTAGACGGCGGGCGGATACTGGTTTCGTTGCTGCCGCCTCGCCCCGCCCTGAAGTTAGCTCGGCTTGAACCGTATGGTTTTTTTATCCTGCTAGCGTTGGTGATGACGGGTGTGCTAGGCAAAGTGTGGCTGCGTCCGCTGATTGGCCTGGGCTACGATATCATCGCCTTATTGTTAACCCCTTTTGTTGCTCTTATGCGCTGAGATTATGTTGTTTCCAGATCGTATTATTTCCGGTATGCGCCCAACTGGGGCGCTCCATCTTGGCCACTATCATGGTGTCTTAAAAAACTGGAGTCGGCTGCAATCCGAATATCCATGCCTTTTTTGCGTGGTTGACTGGCATGCATTGACCACCCACTATGAAACCCCGGGCATGATCGAGCAGCATGTTTGGGACGTCTTGATCGATTGGCTGGCGGCGGGCATTGATCCAGCGCAGGCGACGCTGTTTATCCAAAGCCGCGTGCCTGAGCATGCAGAACTGACTCTGCTGCTTGGCATGGGTACGCCGCTAGGTTGGTTAGAGCGGGTACCCACTTACCGTGAGCAAATTGAAAAACTCAAAGAGAAAGATCTAGCGACTTACGGTTTTCTGGGTTATCCGGTGTTGATGGCGGCGGATATTTTGCTTTATCGCGCATCGCTTGTGCCGGTTGGCGCAGATCAAATCCCCCATGTCGAAATGACGCGCGAGATTGCGCGTCGCTTTAACTATCTCTATGGTCGAGAGGTCGGTTTTGAAGAAAAAGCGTTGGCCGCGGCCAAAAAACTCGGTGGCCGGCGCACCAAACGGTATCATGAATTGCGCAATGCCTACCAGCAAGAAGGACAGAGTGAAGCGTTAGAACAAGCGCACGCGCTCTTGCAGGAATCTCAGAGCTTATCCATGAGCGACCGGGAACGGCTGTTTGGTTACCTTGAGGGCGCGTGTAAGCTCATCTTGGTTGAGCCGCAAGTGCAATTGGCTAAGACTTCACGCATGCCAGGTTTAGATGGGCAGAAAATGTCAAAATCGTATGGCAATACGATTGGACTACGTGAAGATAAGCACTCGATTGAAAAGAAAGTGCGCACCATGCCAACCGATCCGGCCCGGGTGCGCCGCACTGATCCGGGAGATCCAGACAAATGTCCAGTATGGCAGTTGCATTTGGCCTACTCGGATGAAACCACGCAAAATTGGGTGCAAAAAGGCTGCCGTAGCGCGGGCATCGGCTGTCTTGAATGCAAACAACCCGTGATTGACGCGATTTTGCATGAGCAACAGCCGATGCTTGAGCGGGCCCAAAAATATATTGATGATCCGTCGTTATTGCGCGCGATTGTGGCCGATGGGTGCGATAAAGCACGCAAAATTGCCCAAGAGACAATGCGCGATGTGCGCGAAGCGATGGGCCTGTCTTATTCATAATCCGCTACAATTAAACTTGCTTGCCTGATCTATCCATAATTCGATGACTTATTCTGTGAAAGAAATGCCTATGTTTTCTCTGCGCGGCAGTATTGTTGCGCTGGTCACGCCGATGTTCGAAGACGGCAGCCTTGATTTACCCGCCTTGCGCTCATTAATTGACTGGCATGTAGAACAAGGCACCAACGGTATTGTGATTGTCGGCACCAGCGGAGAATCGCCTACCGTTTCAATCGACGAGCATCAGCTATTAATTAAAACTGCAGTGGCCCACGCGGCCGGGCGCATTTCGGTGATTGCAGGTGCTGGCGGTAATTCGACGACGGAGGCGATTGCCCTGACTGAATATGCCAAGCAAGTCGGCGCTGATGCGACTTTGCAAGTCGTGCCTTATTACAATAAGCCAACGCAAGCGGGTATCCGCCAGCATTTTACGAAGATTGCCGAGCAGGTTGATTTGCCGCTGATTTTATATAATGTGCCAGGTCGCACGGTGGCGGATGTGAGCAATCAAACGATCTTGCAACTGGCGCAAGTGCCAGGCATTGTTGGGGTTAAAGATGCAACCGGCAAGCTGGAGCGCGGCATTGAATTAATTCACTCGGCGCCTGCGCATTTTGCAATTTACAGTGGTGATGACCCGACGGCGGTGGCATTGATATTAATGGGCGGCCACGGCAATATCTCGGTGACCGCCAATCTTGCGCCACGGGCCATGAGCGATTTGTGTCAGGCAGCGATGGCAGGTGAAGTAGTGCGTGCCCGGGCAATCCATATGCAACTTTTAGCGTTGCACCGTGATCTTTTTATTGAATCGAATCCGATTCCAGTAAAATGGGCATTGGCGCAGTTGGGTAAGATTAAAAGCGGTATCCGCTTGCCGCTGACGCCACTGGATGAAGCTCATCATGCTACTGTGCGTACCGCGTTACACGCAGCAGGTTTGGCGTAAAGCCCCCTTGCCACTCATCTACCTTCCGGCTGTGAGCCAGTCTTGAACAACCTCCGATGAAACCTATTAAGCCTTATTTTTTTGCCCAGTGCGTTGTCACTACCTTGCTGATCGGTTCGACCCTGACGGGCTGTAGCTCAGTCAATGAATGGTTCTCCCCAGACCGGGTCGACTATAAAAGCGCACATGCAGCGCCAGCTCTGTCAATACCTCGTGACTTGGCGCCGGTACATCAGCCTAACGAGTATTTTTCTACGCCGACAGAGACTACGATTAAAGCGTTAGGGACGGTATCGCAACGTGCGGCAGCGACGCCCAAGCTACTTTTAGAGCAGGCAGCGCAGCCGGTGAGGCTACAGGTTGAGGATGATGGTTATCAACGTTGGCTGGTCGTGTCAGGCTATACCCCCACGCAATTATGGCCATTATTGCGAGCATTCTGGACGCAGAATGGCTTTACTTTAACCCTAGATCGGCCTGAGATGGGTTTAATGGAAACCGATTGGACCGAAAATCGCGCGCAACTTTCTAATGATTGGCTGCGTCGCACGCTTGGTCAAGTTGCAGATAAATTATATTCATCAGGCATGCGTGACCGCTTCCGGATGTTAGTAGAAGGCAATCCAAACGGAGCGACTTTGATTTCAATTACGCACCGTGGGATGGAAGAGGTGTTAATTGGACGTTCCCAAGAAAGCTCGCGCTGGCAAGATCGGGCGCGCAATCCGGGGCTTGAAACAGCGTTATTGAACCGGCTGATGGAACAATTTGGGCTGACTTCTGCGCAGGTAGACCAACTCAGTGCTCAGGCGCGCCCAGCCCCTAAAGTAAAGCCGGAAAGCAAATAATTTTAAGCCATGAGAGCGGCGATATTTAAGCGCTGCTTTTCGCACACAATCGCTCACTAAGATTGCACATCGCCCGGCTTTGGGATCGTTTTGGACAGTCACAATAGCCGCGATGAAACGCAAAAAAGCCAAGACAGAAACGACCAAAACCCAGCGCGCTGTGCAGCCATCCGTTTTTTCCTGGGATGGCGATACACTGGTCCTCAATATTCTTGGTAAGCCAAGCGCAAAACAGAATGCCATTGGCAAGGTCAAAGGACATCAGCTGAAAGTGAGCGTTACGGCGGCGCCCAGTGCTGGCAAGGCAACTGACCATATGCTGCGCTTTCTAGCGAGAGAGTTTGGCGTGCCAACTTCGGCGATCGAGGTGGTATTTGGCCGGATGAGTGTGAATAAGCAATTGCGGATTAAAGCGCCTAAGCAGTTGCCCGCAGTGATTAGCAGCAGGAATTGGATTGAGCCTGCAGGATCGACGAATTAGCCATTGGAAAGTTCAGTATGTGCAAATTTTGCACGTACTGCCGAGGATGGGAAGAGTTCGCTCGCACCGGCGACACCGTGGTTGTGCATAGCATGAATCGCCTGCTGCGCATTGCGCGCTGCTTGAGGGTGTGGTTACGTGAAATCTGAAAATTTTCTATGCTCACAAAGCCAGGTGGATGTTCGCATCGTATAATATCGTCTGTGTTGTGGAGAATTTAATGATGAAGATTGTAAAAAATACCGTAGTGTCTCTTTCTTATACCCTATCAGATGCGCAGAATGAACTGATTGAGCAAAGCAGTGAGCCAATGGTGTATCTGCATGGTGGCTATGAGGGCACTTTCCCAAAAATTGAACAAACCTTAGAGGGTCAAGAGCTAGGGTTTGAGACCAAGATACAACTTGAACCCACCGAGGCGTTTGGGGAATATGATGCTGAACTCATTAGAGTCGAGCCGCGTAGCCGTTTTCCCGAGCCATTGGAAGTCGGGATGCAGTTTGAGGGCCTGTTAGACGAAGAGGATGAGGACGAGGATCCAGACGATTTGCCGATCTATATCGTCACTGATATTGCCGAGGATCATGTGGTGCTGGATGGCAATCATCCACTGGCTGGCGTGGCGCTCAGGTTTGACCTAAAAGTAGTGGCAGTGCGTGCTGCGACGGCCGAAGAAATTGACCATCATCATGTGCATGGAGCGGATGGTCTGGCACTGCATTCTGCTGCGCCAGAAGATGATTTTGCACCTGTTCTGCACTAAATTTTAACTGCTGCTTTTCTGCTTTCGCCCCCACCTTGATTGCTATGACAACCCTTAGTGGGGGGGATTTCTGGTTTATTCTGTTTGCGTCGCGAGCGCGTGTAATTCAAATAATATTTCCAGCGCTTCACGTGGCCGCATTTCATCTGGATTAAGTGTACGTAGCTTGCTCAGGGTAGGGTGTTCCGGTTGAGCCGTGTCTACACTTTCGTCAGGTGGCGGGGCAATGGGCGCACCATTGAACAGATCGAGTTGCATCGAAGGGCGGCTTGAAGCTTGCTGTTCCAGGTGCTGCAAGTGTTTGCGCGCAGCGCGAATCACCGCGGGCGGGACGCCAGCTAATTGAGCTACTTGCAAGCCATAGCTTTGATTGGCTGGACCTTCATTCACGGTGTGTAAAAACACAATCCCTTGTTTATGCTCGGCGGCGGATAAATGCACATTGGCGGCTTGTGCAAACTCGTCAGGTAATTGCGTCAACTCAAAGTAATGGGTGGCAAATAGCGTGTAACAGCCATTCGTGCTAAGCAAATGCCGTGCAATCGCCCAGGCCAGTGCCAGCCCATCAAAAGTCGAGGTGCCGCGGCCGATCTCATCCATCAGTACTAAGCTGGCTGGCGTGGCATTATTCAGAATAGCAGCGGCTTCTGTCATTTCAACCATAAAGGTTGAGCGCCCCCCGGCCAAATCATCAGCGGCGCCAATCCGCGTAAAAATGCGGTCAATCGGCCCGAAGCGCGCGCGCTGAGCAGGCACATAAGAACCAATATAGGCCATCAGCGCAATCAGTGCGGTTTGCCGCATAAAAGTTGATTTACCTCCCATATTGGGGCCGGTGACCAAAAGCAGTTTACGCTGCGTAGAAAGCTGGCAATCGTTGGCAATGAAGCGCTCAATTTGAGCGGCAACCACTGGGTGGCGTCCCTGCTCAATCTCAATCCCGCTTTCATCGGTTAATTCAGGCGCCGTCCAATCATGAGCGCGGGCACGCTCGGCGAAGGTTGCCAGGACATCGAGTTCAGCCAAGGCGGCCGCGATGCGTTGGCACTCTGCAATATACGCCAAGAGCGTTTGCAGCAGTTCATCGTAGAGGGTTTTTTCACGCATCAGGGCGCGCTCTTGAGCTGACAAGGCTTTGTCTTCAAAGGCTTTGAGCTCAGGGGTAATATAGCGCTCGGCGTTTTTTAAGGTCTGCCGACGCCGATAGTCAGCGGGTACTTTATCGGTTTGACCACGGGTTACTTCAATAAAGAAACCGTGCACTTTATTATATTCGACTCGTAAATTCGCAATCCCAGTCCGCGTGCGTTCACGCGCTTCTAACTCAAGCAAAAACTGGCCGCAGTTTTCGGACAGTTCACGCAACTCGTCAAGCTGTGCATCGTGACCACGGGCAATCACGCCGCCGTCACGAATCATGGCCGACGGCTCAGCTGCAATGGCTCGCTGCAGTAATGCTACGCACTCGGCAGGCGGTTCGAGTGCGGCCTTTAATGCACTCAGCAACGGAGCGTGTTCAGTCAGCGGGGTGAGATGCGTGCGGATGGTGGGTAATTGGCTAAACGAATCGCGCAGGCTAGCTAAATCACGCGGGCGGGCGTTCAGCAGTGCAATCCGGCTGGTGATGCGTTCGATATCCGCTATCTGCCGTAGGCTCTGGCGTAACCCAAGCAGGGCGTCGCCGGCAGCATTCGGTGCTGCCTGGAGCCACGCGCTGACGGCTTGTTGGCGGGTACGGGCAAGGTGTGCTGCACGGGGTGGGTGGTGCAACCAATGGCGCAGCAGCCGGCTGCCCATTGAAGTGCAACAGACATCGAGCACGGACAGGAGGGTTGGCGCTTCCGTGCCACGCAGGGTTTCGGTGAGTTCAAGATTACGGCGCGTGGCTGGATCGAGGCTAATATAGTGGGTTTCTTGCTCAAACTGTACACTGCAGATATGGCGCAGTTGCTGGCCTTGAGTGGCTGCGGCATAGAGTAAGAGGGCGCCTGCTGCACCGCAGGCAACGGCTGAGGAATCAACGCCAAAGCCATCGAGGTTGGCGACGCCAAGCTGCGCACAGAGGCGTGTATGGCCCGCTGCAAGGTCGAAATGCCAACTGGGAACACGTGTTAAGGCGCTAGACCAATGAGCGAGCGTGGCGTCGTTATGATCCGTATCTGCGACCAGGATCTCGGCCGGGCGAATCCGCTCAAGAGTCGCCAGCAGATCGGCTGGAGCGGTCTGGCTAAGCCGCAAAGCGCCGCTGGCTAAATTGAGCCAAGCCAGGCCAATGGTTGGCGTCCGGTTGCGCCGGTTTGGCACCGCGTAAAAAGCCAGCAAGCAGGCATCCTGCTTGTCTGAAAGCAGAGCGGCATCGGTCAGTGTGCCGGGCGTGACCACGCGCACGACTTTGCGCTCGACGGGCCCTTTTGAGGTATTAGGGTCGCCAATTTGCTCACAAATAGCGACAGATTCCCCTAGTTTGACCAATTTTGCTAGATATTGCTCGAGTGCATGATACGGCAATCCGGCCATTTTAATGGCTTGTCCAGCCGATGCGCCGCGTTGCGTTAGCGTCAAATCAAGTAAGCGCGAAGCTTTTTCCGCATCCTCGAAAAAAAGTTCATAAAAATCCCCCATCCGATACAACACTAAAGTGTTCGGGTGCTCGGCTTTAATGCCTAGGTATTGTTGCATCATTGGCGTATGGCCGTTGGCTGGGCGAGTCTGGGGCGTGATGCTGGAGGTAGAAAGGTCTTCGTTTAATGGTTGAAAAGGCATATTCCGGTCTGAGTCAGGCTTAAGTGCGTACTTTTGTTAGGCGTTAGTCTAATCCAGTTTAAGATTTGAGGCACGGCAATCTAGCGTCAGCGTATGGCTGAGTCGCTTCAGTTAGACCCCAAATGTCATACATTATTTATGTCGTTGCTGGCCCCAACTTGACAAAGATTTCTCATGGATTATTTTAGAAGAGTATCGATTGATTTCGATTCACTTTTAAAGCAACAAACTAAACGGGGATCGTTATGGCTTTTGCAAATTTTATAGGGAAAACGCTAAAAAGGTTACAAAATAAATGGCGCTTTACATGTATGCGCTCGGAATTAGGACTGCTGGATGACGAAGCTTTGAAAGATATTGGCTTGACACGGGCGCAGGTATGGGAAAACCCAAGGTTGGCCAATTGGTTAAGGAATGATCCTTATCGTCAGCATAAGGCAGGTTAACTATACAGTAGGGATTATGGGGGCCGTTCAAAAAATCTACGGGGCCCCCATTTTGCAAGACCGATGTTTGATGCTGTGATGCGCTTTCCTTCACTCATCCTGAGAGGCCTGATCAGTTTAGGCCGAACTCACGCCAAAACATTTATTAACCTTGTCTGACTGAAGTTCAATGACAGTCGTTGGGTTTCTTCCTGTTTTTTTTCAATCTGTTTCGCTGAGTTGAGGCATCACGATTTGCAGGGCCATCATTACACCGGGAAGCGGGGAGTTGGCTTTTATTGTGTATTCAGTAAATTGAACGCTGCCTAACTCGATATCTTCATTATAGCCCTCCAGACAGATCGCTGCCCGATCAGTTTGGTGAGCGCGGCTAAAATCCTAAGACTGAATAAAAATATACAGATTTGGGGTACTGCATCATTAGAGTTTAATGTCAATAAAATGAAGAGGGGAAAGGAGTATATTGGCGAACACCTGAGACTCCTTAATGCTCAAAAATGACGGCGATGAAAGCGTTATACACTTTTTAATTAAGTCATTGCCGATCCCGTCTGTAACAATGAAGAGAGAATCTTTATGCTAGATGTCATCAATGGATTGGCCAACGGATGGGTTGCAACGCCTGTGATTAGCGCATTTGCGCGGCATGGAGTTTTCGAGGCGATGTCAGCACGACCCATGACGCTTAAAAAACTGGCGTCACGCTGTCGCGGCAATGTTGGACACTTGCGTGTCGCACTTCGGCTCTTATATGAATTGGGTTGGATTGAACGGCTTGAGCCGGATCAGTATGAGGCAGCTAAAGGCGCCACCCTCGCGCAACAGTTGCCGAGCGATTTGGCTGATTTGATCAATTTGTCGATGACGCATGCATTGCAGGCTGAACAGCCCGAGCGCTTACTGGGCTGGTTGGAGCGCTGTGGCACAGGCTGGGCTGGCGCTGGTCCTGCCGTAGTGAGGGTGTTGGACGGTGCTTTGCTGGCGCCCTTGCTGGCCAAGCTGTCGACGCTAGGCAATCACGTCCTTGAACAGGCTCAGCCAAACGAAATATCAATAGCTGCGTTACACGCCATTCAGAACCTGTTTGTTCAACGTGGCTGGGGGCAAGTCGGGGCGGCTGGTTTTCGGCTGACGCCAAGCGGCCAGGCCTTGCTGGCGAGCAGCGGGGCCTTGGGTGTGGTGGTGTCCTATGTGACGATGTTTCGTGGCATCGATGACCTACTATTTGGCAAGGCGGAGGCAGTATTCGATGCGGATGAGCAGGGGCACGAATCACATATCGACCGCACCTTAAATGTCACGGCCAGCGGCGTGCAGCATCAAAGCCACTTTGCTGAACTGGATACCCTCATTTTACGTATCTTTGATCAATCTCCGCTGGACAATCAACCGCGTTATATCGCAGATATGGGATGCGGTGATGGGAGTTTATTGCGCCGCATCTACGAACTCGTCAAAACCCGATCGGCCAGGGGCCAGGCTCTGACAGCCTATCCACTCACGCTGATTGGCGCGGACTACAATGCGCTGGCGCTCGAAGCCACAGGAAAAACCTTGGCTGGCTTGCCGCATGTGCTGGTGCGGGCGGATATCGCAGACCCGCAGCAGTTGATAGTTGATTTAGCCGCTGCAGGTATTACAGATCCAGAAAACATTCTGCATGTGCGTTCATTCTTGGATCATGATCGTCCTTTCTTGCCGCTTGAGGATCAGAGAGCGGCTCGGCGGCGGAAGGGAATGAATGGTACGGGCGTGTATGTTGAGCGTGATGGCGGAGAGATTAAGGTAACCCATGCCGTGCAGGGGTTAGTGGAGCATCTGCGCCGTTGGCGTCAAGTCATTTCCCGCTTTGGCTTGCTGGTATTGGAGGTGCATTGTTTGCCGCCAGCCACAGTCAAGCGCTTGGGAGAACTGACGGAAAGCGCTCATTTTGATGCCTATCATGCCTTCTCTGGCCAGCAACTGGTTGAAGCGCCGCTTTTTTTAGCGGCCGCAGCAGAGGCCGGACTTTTTCCGGAAGAGGGCATGTCCCAGGCGATCCCTAAGCAGATGGACTTTACCCGTATTTCTCTGCATCGCTTGGTGCCTCAGCCTTATACGGTCCGGCATCCAGTCCGTGCCGATCTACGCCGGCTTAAGCAGCTCGACCGGATTTGCCAGCCGAAAGCGCTCCATACGCCTGTAGCGGAAATAAAGCGGCGGGTGTGCGATCTTGCCCAAGAGCAATGGGTGTTGGAGTTCGACGGACAGATTGTGGCCGCTTTATATACACAGCGCATCGAGTCTCTCGAAGCGCTGCGTGCTAGTTGCTACCAGGATATGGCGCGCTTACACCGGCCCCAAGGTCGTTGTGTACAGTTGTTGGGGTTGTTTGTTGCGCCTGAAATGCAGGGGCGAGGGTTCAGTGATGCGCTGATCAGCTTGATTCTGGCCTATAGCGCCACACTGGATGGGGTGAGCGCTGTAGTTGGCGTCACGCGCTGCGCCAACTTTATCCGGCGCCAACCAGCCTGTAGCCTCGATGACTATATCCAGTCACGCAACGAACAGGGCCAATTAATAGATCCGATGTTGCATTTCCATACTTCGCATGGAGCGGCACTGCGCGAAGTGCTATGGAGATTCCGGCCGGAGGATACTGACAACGACGGCGCTGGGATCTTAATCGAATATTCGTTGCGTTCTGGGGGCATGGCTGTGGCTGAGACTGCAGTTACATTAGCCCTACCCGAACTCGCCACGCGGGCAGCTGATCAGATCGAGTCAGCCGTATCTAGCACGGTGATGCAGGTGCTGGGCAGTCAACGGGCTGCAGCCTATGGCCTTCAGGTACCGTTGATGGAAATGGGGCTGAGTTCGCTCGAATTGCTTGAGTTACGAATGCTGCTGGGTACCTGCTTGGGAGAATCATTATCCTCGACGTTCTTATTTAGCTATGGAACGCCCGAGGCGATTATGGGGTATTTTATGGCGCGGACAAATGCGCCCCCAGCATTGCCAACAACCGGAACCCCCGCCTCTACCTCAATTTCAACTTCATCCTTAACCTCCACTTCAGCCTCAACCTCAGTCAGAGCGGTGTCTGCTGCACCGGGTCATGACTCACGACCGGAATCGAGCCCGTCTGATGAAGCCATCGCGCTCATCGGTATGGCTTGCCGCCTGCCTGGTGACATCAATACGCCAGCCCAGTTGTGGCAAAAATTGCTGGCAGCCCATGATCTTGTTGGGCAGCTACCCGCTAGCCGACAAGCGCTGTGGTGGGGGCAAAACGAATTATGTCGTTGGCCAGGAGGATTTCTCAGCGAGGTGGCTCACTTCGATGCGGAGTTCTTCCGCATTTCCCCGCTCGAGGCAGAATTATTGGATCCGCAGCAACGATGTTTGTTAGAGGTGGCTTGGGCAGCACTGGAAGCCGCTGCAATTGCGCCGGCAGTGCTACGTGGCACGCGTAGCGGAATCTTCGTGGGGATGATGGCGGGTGACTATGCAGGGCTGATTGCCCAACATGGGAGTGAGGCTGATCTTAACGCGTACTTTGCCACTGGCAACGCGTGTTCGGTAGCAGCAGGTCGACTGGCGTATTTTTTCGATTGGCAGGGTCCTGCACTCAGTATCGATACAGCGTGTAGTTCATCTCTGGTGGCGGTGCATACAGCCTATCGCAGCCTGTTGAACCGGGAGTGCAACCTGGCTTTGGCCGCAGGCGTTAATTTGTTGCTTGATGAAAAGCGCTTCCTGGCGTACGAACACGCGGGCATGCTCTCGCCTTATGGGCGTTGTCGGACGTTTGATGCAGCTGCCGATGGCTATGTGCGAGGCGAAGGCTGTGCGGCAGTGATTCTAAAGCGGTTGTCAGATGCGCAAGCCGATGGCGATCCGATTATAGCGGTGATTCGGGGCAGCGCGATTAATCAGGATGGGAGCAGCAGCGGCTTGACCGCCCCGAACCAGTTGGCGCAACAAGCCGTGATTGAAGCCGCGCTGACCCAGGCGAATGTCGCGCCGCAAGAGATTGGCTATTTGGAGGCTCATGGTACTGGCACCAAGCTAGGCGATCCGATCGAGGTGATGGCCGTGGCTCAAGTACTTGGGGTGGGACGGTCCGCTGCTCAGCCTCTTTTAATCGGCTCGCTGAAGAGTGTAATTGGCCATTTAGAAGCAGCTGCCGGCATTGCTGGACTGATCAAGACTGTGTTATCGATACAGCACGGAGTGATTCCAGCGCAACTGCATTTTGAGACGCCAAACCCCCATATTCCTTGGGAAAATTTGCCGGTGCGCGTGGTGACGCACACCCAGGCCTGGCCGGCGGGGCATAAACGGGCGGGGATTAGTTCATTTGGCTTTAGCGGCACGAATGCGCATCTCATCGTTGAAGAGTACGTTGCGCCGCACAGAGCGCCGACGATAGTCAGCGGGCCGGTGGTAGTGGTGCTGTCGGCCAAGAGTGAGAAGCAGTTACAAGACCAGGCGCAGCAGTTATTAGCCTATCTGCAGCGTCAGGATGAAGTGAATTTAGCCGACTTAGCGTACACGCTCCAAGTCGGGCGCGAGGCGCTGAGAGTGAGATTAGCGCTAGTCGTGGATGCCGTGGACAGTTTGCAGGAACGGCTGTCACACTACGTGCGAGGCGAAGTCAAGCAGGAGCATGTCTATTACGGCGAAGTCAAGCAAGAACACATCTACCACGGCAAGGTCAATCGTGAGCAAGCCATCTTGGCAGTGCTACGAACTGATGAGGAATTTCAGGAAACGATAGGTAAGTGGATTGCCCGTGGCAAGGTGGGCAAGCTAGCTCAATTGTGGGCGCAGGGGCTAGAGGTGGAATGGCGGCAGTTATATGCTGCGGTGCAGCCAAAGCGGATAAGTCTGCCCACCTATCCCTTTGCTAAAGAGTGCCACTGGGTGCAGCGAACGGTTATGCCAGGTGGCCGAGTGCGTCAATTGCATCCGCTAGTCCACCAGAACACGTCAGATTTAAGTGAGCAGTGCTTTAGTACGGAACTCACTGGCACAGAATTTTTTTTACGTGATCATGTGGTGCGGGGCCAGCGAGTGGTGCCGGCAGCGGCGCAATTGGAGTGGGCGCGGGCGGCGGTGTCGCTGGCTAGCGGTCGAGAGCCAGGGCTATCGGTTCTGTTGCAAGACGTAACGTGGTTACGGCCACTGGTGGTTATGCAGCCACAACAGGTGCAGATTGTCTTAAAGGCAGAGGACGAGAATCGTATCTACTTCAAGATCTCTAGCGGTAGCGAGGACGAACGAGTAGTCTACAGCCAGGGTTGGGCTCAGTTGGCTGAAGCCGGCGAAGCGCCGCAGGTCAATTTAGAGGCCATCCGACAGCAATGTGAGCAGGCGTTGATAGGTGAAGGCTGCTATGTGCAGTTTACCCAACTTGGCTTAGATTACGGTCCAAGCTTCCAGGTTTTAAATGAACTGTGGCTAGGTCATAACGTAGCAGTGGGCGCATTGAATCTAGCGAGTGAAACGCAAAGAGATGCCTATGAGTGGCCGCCGAATTTAGTCGATGGAGCGTTGCAGGCAAGCATGGGGCTCGCGCAAAATGCGACCCTAGCATTACCGTTTGCGGTGCGGCAAGTGCGGCAATGGGGTGAGCTACCGATGCCCGCGTGGGCAGTCGTGAGGCCAGCAGCAGGCGATAGCGTGGCAATGCGCCAATTCGATATTGAGATTGTCGCGGCCAGTGGGCGAGTGGCGATGCGCTTAAGTGGTTTCAGCACCCGGACTGCAGCAGTTGATTCCGCGCTAGCTGTGTCTCAGACGGCGTCAGTGCCGGCTGCGGTTACGTCCGCACCGGACTTAGTGGGCGAGTTGACGCTGACACCATTGTGGCAGGCCATCGAAAAGACCACGAAAATAAATGAACCCTGGCCTCTGCCACAGCAGCGAATTATCTTGCTAGGCAACCATGAACCCGCACAGTCAGTTTGGCAGGCCCATTACCCGCAGGCGAAACGCGTGACGCTCACGGGTGTAGAGAGTGTGGAAGCG
This sequence comes from Mycoavidus cysteinexigens, assembly GCA_031963205.1. Lineage (GTDB taxonomy): Bacteria > Pseudomonadota > Gammaproteobacteria > Burkholderiales > Burkholderiaceae > Mycoavidus > Mycoavidus cysteinexigens_C. Next base: position 8,555 of record JASSUB010000022.1, on the reverse strand, counting down.
TTAATCGAATGCTTACGCAGTGATGCTCCGTTAGATCATCTAGTGTGGTGGGTGCCCTCCGCCAGCATCTTGGGTGTCGAGCTAGGATTGAAGTTAATCAAAGCGCTGCTGGCTTTGGAGTATGGGCCACGGCCATTGGGGTTGACGGTGCTGGTGCAGCAAGCGCAGGCAGTGTGGCCAAGTGAAAAAATTGATGCAGCAGCTGCGGGCATTTACGGCTTAATGGGTTCGCTGGCCAGGGAGTATGCGCACTGGCGAGTGCGCTTGCTCGATCTGCCGGCACAGGAGCAGACGCCATTAGCCTGGCAGTTGGCGCAGCCGGCTAATGAACTGGGAGATGCGCGAGCCTATCGGCATGGACAAGGCTACCAGCAATGGTTAGCTCCGTGCACGCTGTCTGCAGTGGCTGGGTCAGCCTTCCGCATGAGTGGCGTGTATGTGATATTGGGCGGCGCAGGCGGTTTGGGAGTCGCCTTAAGTGAATATCTGATTCGGCATTACCAGGCTCAAGTGGTATGGCTAGGCCGGCGCGTAAAAGACGCAACCATCGCCCAGCAGTGTGCACGACTGGCGGCGTTCGGTCCGGCGCCGCTCTATCTACAAGCGGATGCAACTCATCGAGAGCCGCTGGCGTTAGCGCATAACTTGATCCGGCAACGTTTCGGGGCGATTCACGGCGTTGTGCATGCGGCCATTGTATTGGCCGATCGGAGCCTGGCGCAGATGGACGAAGCAACTTTTGCGGCGGCTTGGTCAGCTAAGGCCGCGAGCACGGTGCACTTAAGCGAGGTCTTCGATCACGAGGCGCTAGACTTTCTGTTGTTTTTCTCGTCGATACAGAGCTTTATCACGCAGCCGGGGCAAAGCAATTACGCGGCGGGGTGCTGCTTTGCAGATGCTTTTGCGCAGGAATTACGCCGCCAATGCAGTTACCCGGTAAAGATCATGAATTGGGGCTATTGGGGTAGTGTCGGGGTCGTGGCCTCAGCGCCTTACCGCGAGCGCATGGCGCGCGTGGGTATGGGTTCGATCGAGCCACCTGAGGCCATGGCGGTGCTGGAGCGTTTGCTAGCCGGGCCAGTGGACCAATTGGCCTTCGTCAAGACAACGCAGGCGCAAGGGACTGAGGCATTGGGGATCGCGGTGCATGAGACCGTGACGGCGGCAGCGCCTACGCTACCGATGATAGTGGTGCCGCAGGCGACGCAAGTGGTGCAACCGGAAAGTGCGGCGCAGGATCTGGTCGAGCTTGAAACCCAGTTGCTACCGTTGTTGCACTCGCAATTGGCAGCCTTGGGCTGGCTTGCAGCGGAGGCGTGCCCGCCTGCGAAGTATGCGCGTTGGCACGCTCATAGTCTTAGCGTGCTGGAGGCACGCGGGATGCTCACAGCGACCCTCGCAGAGCCTGACAGATTGTGGGCGCAGTGGGACGCATACCGTGCCGTGGCGCAAAACAAGCCAACTGTGCAAGCGCAAGTCCAATTAGTTGATGCGACGTTGCGGGTTTTGCCTGCCGTGCTGCGCGGTGAGATCGCAGCCACTGAAGTGCTTTTCCCGCAAGGGCAGTTAGACCGGGTAAAAGGCGTGTACAGCGCGCATCCGGTCGCGGATTATTTCAATGCGGTACTCGCTGAGCGTCTTGTCACGTATGTGCAAGCGCGGATTCAAGCAGAGCCAAAGGCAAGCTTGCGGATCCTTGAGATTGGTGCGGGCACCGGTGGCACCAGTGCGACGATATTTGCTCAGTTGGCGCCGTATGCGCTACAGATTGAGCAATATTGTTATACCGATGTGTCGCCGGCATTTTTGCTCCATGCGCAGCAGCACTATGTGTCACAGGCCCCCTATTTGCATACGCAGCGGCTGGATATCGGGCGCTCTCCGATGGCACAGGATTTTGCGCTAGGAGACTACGATGTGGTGGTCGCCGCTAATGTCCTCCATGCTACGCCTGATATCCGTCGTACGGTGCGCCATGCCAAGGCTCTGCTGAAAGGCAATGGCTTGCTGTTGCTGAATGAACTCACGGATATGGGCCTATTTGCTCACTTGACGTTTGGACTTTTAGACGGTTGGTGGTTGGCCGAAGATAGTACGTTACGGGTTGCTGGCTCGCCTGCGCTAACGCCGCAGATGTGGCGGCAGGTACTGGCAGCGGAAGGTTTTCAGGCGCTTAGCTTCCCGGCTGAGGCGGCGCATGGACTGGGCCAGCAGATTGTGGCGGCAGTCAGCGATGGTGTCGTGCGGCAGTCGTGCCAGGTCGAAGCGCATCTCAGTTCAGTGAACTTTGCCATGGCGCCGGCCCAAACGATGCAAGAAGCCATTGTGAGCAAGCAGCACGTGTCGGCGGCCGCCGCGCTTCTGGAGGCGGGTGACTTGGCCACAACGGGCGTATTGCAATTGCAGCTAGAGCCTGTGTTGATGGAGCTGATTTCGGTCCAATTGAAGGTGACGCAAGAGAAACTGAAACGCGACACACCGTTTAGCGAGCTCGGTTTTGATTCAATTACGCTGACAGCATTTAGCAACGCCTTGAACCACAAATACGGTTTAGCCCTGAGTCCAACGGTGTTTTTTGAGTATTCGACAGTTGCTGCTTTGGCTGATTATTTGGCGCGGGAACAGCGCGCGGTGATCGCGCCTGCGGCCGCAACTCTAGGTGCCAATGATCCGGCTACAGCGGGTGAATTGCGGCTTCGGCTAGAGTCTGAGTTGAAGGGATTGATTTCGGCTCAATTAAAAATTGCGCAAGAGAAATTGAAGCGAGATAAACTGTTTAGCGAACTCGGTTTTGATTCGATCACGCTAACCGCGTTTAGCAGCGCTTTAAACCAGAAATATGGTGTGTCCCTGAGTCCAGCAGTATTCTTTGAGTATTCGACAATTGCGATATTGGCTGAGTATTTAACACGGGAACACCAAGCGGTGATTGCGCCTATGTTTGCAGTGACAGCGTAAGTTAGTTTAGATCGTGGTGCTGTTTTTCACACTGTTCCAGCCCATCTCTAGATGTGGCAAGCTGCAATTGAACATGCCCCGACCTCCAAGCCATTGCCGCAAACCCACATTCTTTATGGAGACTGTTATGCTTAAAACAATAAGTTACTGTGCCTAAGCTCGATGATGTGACTTTATTGGTTTCGGTAGGCCAAAATATTAAGACCGCAGTTTAACAATCACTGGCGCAAAAGAATGTAGCGCAAGCCACTATTGTCCGCAAGCTGACTTCGTATACTCGACAGAACCAGACAAAAAAAGCGTTATGGGAGTTGGATAACGTCTATCGTACCTACATTCCGCTACCCCCTCTCATTCTTCAATAAATAAAAAACCTTTTTATATCAATCGGTTACATTTTTATTGAAAAAAGGTAGAAGTAGTAACAGGTGGGATCAACACGGGAATCAAGCGACTAGGAGTGCAATAAGCAGCTTGTCAGCCGCAAGGACTGCCAAAGGACTTCGGCAGAAATATAAAAATCCTTATATATCAATGGGTTAAAAATCCTGCTTTTTGAAGGCAGGGTAGCGGAATGTCGGATCGTACACTCTACGTTCGCTAGGTCATGTAGTGGTCGCAAGTTCACCTTTTGTCACAGCCTCGGGCACTGAGAACGAATAGCGCCCCAGCATATTAATGTGATCGTGCACCAGTGGCGAAAGCCGAGCCACGTCGTCATCTCGTACAAGGTGGGGGACCGGTCCCCCTTGATGAGCCTCCTTTAGAGAGGTTTGGCAAACTAATGAGCTTGTCAGATACGCTGATGTGGCGCTACTACACACTGATTTCATTGCGCGATGCTATAGTGAGGCTATGCGATTGATTGGGCAAGGTGGAGTGCGCATCAATGGCACAGTGCTTTCAGATAAATCGCTGAAACTTCCAGAGGGCTGCTATACAATACAAGTGGGCAAGCGCAAATTTGCGCGGGTCACGCTTACGTAAGTACATAGTCGAAGTATAAAGGGGGTTTATTTTTCATTAGGAGGCTGTATGTCTTTTTCATTGATACCAAACCTAGTACGCGTTTTATCGATTGTAGCCTTAGTAGGGCTGGCTGCTGTGCAGAGCGCATCCGCAATGGAATATCCGATTGGTAAGCCACATATTATAAACGGTATGGAAATTGGCGCGTTGTATCTGCAACCCGTTACGATAGAACCCGATGGCATGATGCTGCCTGCAGAAAAGGCCGATGTCTATTTAGAGGCAGATATCCATGCAGTAAAAGATAATCCAACCGGGTTTGCCGAAGGTGATTGGATGCCTTATCTGCAAGTTAGCTATAAATTAATCAAAGTGGGTGGCCATCAAACCAATGAAGGCTATTTAATGGCGATGGTGGCAAACGATGGCCCCCACTATGGCGAAAACATCAAATTATTTGGACCAGGCAAATACCATTTGACCTTTTTTATCTCTCCTCCCGTCCAAATAGGCCATCACTTTTTTGGCCGGCATGTCGATAAAGAAACCGGCGTAGGCCCCTGGTTTAAGCCTTTCCAAGTCGAATATGACTTTATATTTGCAGGAATTGGCAAAAAAGGCGGATATTAGAACCTGTTCACGATCTCAAAAAATGACACTTTGGTGAGGTACGAACCCCAATATGCATACTACTAACCCTGAATCGTATTTTTATGACGTATCTGTGCGTGAGCTTTGAAATACGCATTGGTTATAACAGATAAGAAAACAAGCTTGTGGTGTGCATGTTGGGGTTCGTTCCTCGCCTTAACCTACAACCGCTTTGCTGTGGATGAAATTGCGTAGATGTAAATCTCTCTTGAGAATTAATTAAAAGGCGAGAGCTTCTGCGAAAAAAAACTAAAAGCTTTAAAAACCCCATCTTTAAAGGAGTGCAGGATGCTTTCTGGACGTGTAACGGGTCAGCCGCTGATTGATCAACAAACACTGGATAAAACTCAAACGCAACAAGATGATGCGGATGAGGCCTTAATTAATGAATTGGCGATTCGTGATAGTTCTCCAATAGATCCTACAGCGCCTGCTTCTCAAGCTGAGTTTCAACCCGGAAAATGCTCCCCCGAGCTGATTGCCGATCAAGCTCCTAAGATCAAAGAAATACTTAAGATGGTTGCGCAGCACGAGACATTCTGGCGTAGCCGATTACGAGCCTATCAATCGATTCAGCTGCCCTATGAAACTGGAGGAACAGGGCCAAGACAAGCTTCAACGCAATGGACCACTAGTGCTTGGCAAAAATCGCTCTCGCATGGCAAGAATAATCGGCGTTCGACCATCCTTACTGCTTTTGCTATTTATCTAGCGCGTCTAACGGGGCAGACCCGATTACAGATTGGTTACCACCTCTTCCAAAAACAAGCTGCCGCCACTTCTTCGTTGATGCATGCGTCGATAGTCCCAATGGAGTTCAACATTGAATGGGACATGTCATTTTCAGATGTACTTGAACAAACTAAACAAGAACTCCAACAGCTCACTCAATACAGCGTTTTTACGCAGGATTTGGCGCATCACGATCCGATACTGCAAGAGATACCTGAACTCCAAACAGCCAAGCCGTGGCGTATTGGCATATCGATGGTCGATGACACAGTCAATGAACAAATAATTGGTGCGGTGTTGACGCTCCAGATCGATGAGCGTGGACAGCTAAGGTGGTTGTATGACAAAAACCATCTAGATGCGGAAGTTGTCGATCGGATGAGTGAGCATTTACAAGAGATTATCCAGGCAGCCAACAGCACACATCAAAAACCAGTTAAGCAGCTTAACCTACTGCCAAAGCTCGAAAGGAAGCTGCTACTGGAGACGTGGAATGCGACTAAGGCACCGTATCCGAGCAAGACCTGCATCCATCAACTGTTCGAAAAACGGGTGAAACGCACGCCGGATGCCACTGCGCTTGTGTGTGAAGAACAAGAACTGAGTTATGCGGAGCTAAACGCGCGAGCGAATCGTCTTGCGCATCAACTGATAGCGTTGGGGGTTGGGCCGGATGCCCGTATAGCGCTTTGTGTCCAGCGCAGTCCGGCAATGGTGGTGGGATTGCTGGCGATTTTAAAAGCAGGGGGAGCTTATGTGCCACTTGACCCTGCTTATCCGAGTGAGCGTCTTATCCATATCCTTACCGATGCTGCGCCGACGATTTTACTAGCTGATATAGCAGGGCGCATGGCATTAGGTTCGGCAATCCCATCCTCAATAATGGTGCTCGATCCGAATGAGCTTCCAAATTCTGCTATCACCAATCCTCAGGTATCCAAACTTCGCTCAGATCACCTGGCTTATATTATCTATACTTCCGGTTCTACTGGCGTACCCAAGGGCGTGATGATGGAGCATCGCGCCATTGTGAATCTCGTTGAGTCGCCAGACGCTTGTTTTGGGGCTCAATTATCGAGTCGGATCTTGCAGCTGGCTTCGCTTAATTTCGACGTAAGTATCTGGGAGATACTCATCGCGTTGAATTCTGGTGCAAGTTTGTATTTGCCGCCCGATATTGTCCGTTATGATCGAAATGAACTGTGGCGTTACTTGGCAAAACATGCGATTACGCACGCTATCTTGCCGCCCGCGCTACTGCAAAATGGTGAAAATCTACCCAATCTAGGCAGACCCCTTACCTTCATTTTGACAGGTGAGGCATCCAGCGCAACGCTGCTTCAAAATTTGACCGGCCACGGGGTCGTTTTTAATGCTTATGGGCCAACAGAAACGCATGCAGTAACCGTTTGGCCCACTGAATTGCACCGTCTTAATAGTGGAACGGTCTCTATTGGTCGCCCCATTGCTAATACCCAGCTTTATCTGTTGGACGCGCATGGTCAACCTGTACCATTGGGTGCATTTGGTGAGCTGTACATCGGTGGAATTGGTGTCGCGCGTGGTTATCTGAATCGTCCAGAATTGACTGCTGAACGTTTTGTTCTTGATCCGTTCAGAGAGCAAGAAGGTGCGCGTATGTACAAGACAGGCGACCTGGCGCGCTATCTGAGCGATGGCAATCTGGATTTTTTAGGCCGCAATGATCATCAGATCAAGATCCGTGGGTTTAGGGTGGAACTTGGTGAGATTGAGGTTCGTTTAATCGAGCACCCGCAAGTGCGCGAAGCAGCGGTACTGGCGCTAGGTGATGGAAATGATAAGCGCCTGGTGGCTTATGTGGTCGCTGAGGCTGATGAGCAATTGGCCTCCACGTTACACACGCACCTTGCCGCTAAACTGCCCGACTTTATGATACCCGCGGCCTTTGTGCGGCTGGATGCGTTGCCGTTGACACCGAATCGTAAGCTGGATCGGCGCGCGTTGCCGATACCGTCTGATGAAGCTTTTGCTCGTCAGACATATGAAGCGCCTCAAGGTGAAATTGAGAAATTATTGGCTGCGATCTGGGCTGAATTGCTCAATGTCAAACAAATTAGTCGCTATGACAGTTTCTTCGCGCTAGGTGGGCACTCGCTGCTTGCGATACAGATGATTGAGCGCTTGCATCACCATGGTCTTACCGTCTCTATACGCGCACTATTCGATGTACCCACCCTTAGCATCCTTGCTCAATCGATAGGCCAACGTCGTACAGTGGCTGCCCCACCCAATCTGATTACGGTCGATACCACTACCTTAACGCCAGCGATGTTGCCGCTGATTGATCTCAGTCAAGCTGACATCGATCGGATCGTTGAGCAGACACCCGGTGGCGTGGCGAATATTCAAGATATTTATGCGCCATCGCCTTTGCAAGATGGTATTTTGTTCCATCACTTGCTGGCAACGAAAGGGGATCCTTATCTGCTAATTGCACAGATAGCGTTTGACAACCGAGCCTTGCTCGATCGTTATCTGGATGCACTCCAACAGGTGGTGAATCGCCATGACATTCTGCGCACGGCGTTTATCTGGGAAGGGCTGTCCACGTCTGCGCAGGTGGTCTGGCGTCATGCGCCGCTGCTAATCAAAGAGCTTTCTTTAGATTCGGCTACTGGATCTATTTCCGAGCAACTCCTGCACCACTTTAATCCTCGTCAGCATCGGATTGACCTGATGCAAGCGCCATTATTGCGTTTGGCGATTGCACAAGATGAAAATGGACGCTGGCTGCTTGTTAAATTAATACATCATCTAATTGGCGACCAGGTAACCGTTGAATTGATGGATAGCGAAGTACAGGCTTTGATGAAAGGTCAAAGTAACACGTTACTCCCACCACAACCTTTCCGCAATTTGGTGGCACAGGCTCGCTCAGGAGTCAGCCAAGAGGCGTACGAGGGCTTCTTTAGAGAGATGCTCGCAGAGGTGGATGAACCTACGCTGCCCTTTGGCTTAACTGAAATCCATCGAGATGGTGCTCAAGTGACTGAGTCACACCGGATGTTGCCCCAGGAGCTAAATGATCGTCTGCGCGCTCAGGCAAGGCGACTTGGCGTAAGCTTGGCTAGTCTATGTCATTTGGCGTGGGCGCAGGTCTTGGCACGTACCAGCTCTCAGCAGCGGGTTGTGTTTGGCACGGTACTACTGGGGCGAATGCAAGGAGGTGAAGGAGCAGACCGTGCAATGGGCCTATTCATCAA
>JASSUB010000041.1:0-4623 GCA_031963205.1 Mycoavidus cysteinexigens | reverse complement strand
ATCCCTCCTCAGCGTTGACGAGCGCGAGCATAGCGATAGAAAACAACTGGCTGGCGAGCGAACAAAGGGTCCATAAGCAAAAGGAAGTGGATGCATGTGGCCAAGATACGATGTGTCGCCAGCAAAAGGAAGAAGCGTGGACAAATATATCTGAGACTCAAAATATAGAGACTCTGTTAGGTGTAGCTGCGGGTTTAACTGAAGCAGGTATGTACTTTGCTGAGGGCTTATTTGAATTAATACAGCACCCAATCGCAGGATTGAAAGCGGTGAAAACCCTGATAACTGATAAAGAACTGTTGGAGCAATTAGGTGACGAAGTCATTAAAGGAATAAAAGAAAAGCTTGCTCGAATAGAAAATGCAGGAGAAGTAGGAGGAAATGCGCTCCCTTTACAAGCCGGCCAAGATATGGGGCATTTGCTTTTTGAAGCCGGTTCGACAATTATGGGTGCAGTGGGGGTAGTACGAGTAGGTGGGTTGGTAGGCAAGGCTGGGATTCGCTTGGGGCGTAAGACTATAGAGGATTTAGGCCAGCTAAATATTCTGGTAAAAAGTACAGAACTTGGGAAAACACTAGGTCAATACTCAGCGATCAAGATAGGCCCGTTGCCAAATAAACTGTCGGAAACTTTTTCTGGTGGTCGATATACTGAAGTTCTGTTGACAAAAGACACTGTTTTTTATCGAACAGGGATTGCCAGTCAGCCATTTGGAGAGTTTTTTAGCCAACAAGTCTCAAAGAGTGTTATTCAAAGCCGAATCGATAAAGCCATTCTACCTAAGTGGCCAGGAGGTAATGCTTCGCCTATTGATTCATTAATAACGGTTAAGATACCAGCCGGAACCAAAGTTTATATAGGTGAGATTGGTTCACAAGGAAGCTTTTATGTTGGTGGAACCCCGCAGATTGTTGTGCCAAAATCCTGGACGATTGAGGGTGTACAAATACTTAATGTGAGACCGCTAAAATGACTCAAGCTGAAGACATACAATTGATATTAATTAAAATGTTAGCATTGCTTGAATTAAGTAATGCTAGAGACTGGGAAAAGGCCATCCAAAAACTCAGTTATGAGATTCTCGGTATGCCCAATGAAACCAAGCGAGAAATCTTGTCATTATATGGAGGCATGGGATCATTAAATGATCTCATTCTCCATAAAGATGGATACCCTTTGAGAAAGGAAAATGACGAATTTGACTCTTTAAAAACACAACTATTTGATTTGTGCCACAAAGATTTGTAATTAACAGCCATTGGGGATCAACGGAATGCAAAGTGCACTCAAGCACTTAAGTTGGGCATCAAGAAGCGATCATTGGACGCTAAGTTGACTCAACGCTTAACCACTTTGAACTTACTTCGGCTTAAGTATTTTTTACTTTGTTCCATGCCAAGCTTGATTGCTTTGATGGGGTCGAAGCTCTAGCGGATTTTGGCTGTTATGTGCGCACTACTACTCCTGATCATCTTTTAGACAGACTGATATAGCCGCGACCTACTGCGCTTGCTGCAACTGCTTATAAAACTCTCTAAATCCAAGTGCTTGCTCGCGCCACTGCAAGCAGGCGCTCGCGTTGTGGGCATGGATTTTTGCAATCTCAGTAAGCGAAATACTGGCGGGTTCTCGGTCAGACTGGGCGGCAGGTCCGGCAGATTCACGGGTAAAAGCGGCATTGTAGTGGCGCACGAAGCCAACATTAACGCCAAAATGGGCAGCATCAGCTTGTGTAACATAGGCGGGTATTTCCTTAATTAGCGTGTCGCCTTTTTCTTTGATGACTTTGATGCGGTCGCGGTATTGAATCTCAACGCGCGTAGCAAGTTTGTATTGCGCTTGCGTGAGTTGGGCATGTGCCATAGCAAGCTGCCCTTTATAGTGCACCAACGCCGCGCGTTCTTTTTGAAGACGCGGCCCATAATAAAAAGAACCTGCACCCCACACACCTAAGCTGAATGCGGCCATTGCAACGCCTAATAATCGGGGCCGCGGTGTTATCCAATCAATCCACATCTTGATTCGAGCGTTTGTTAAACCAGCGTTGTACGATCAATTCAAGATAAGACTGCCCGAGAATCCCAAACGCTGCGCCCAGGCCTGTAATAGCCATTAAAGGCAAGTCAGGAAATAACATCAAAACCGAGCTGGCGGCGACACTGAGCCCGGCACCTACGATAATCCGCCCGATAATAAGCCGCGCTGTGATTTTCTCGCCACCTGTGAGTAATTTCCCAATCGCAATAACGGCACCTATTACGGCCAGAGTTGCTATCGTTCTATCTTGTTCTTGAAGATCCATATTTTTCCCCATCATGCTTTTCCGGTACGCATCATGTTGGTTAGGCGCTGCGCTCTTGCGCCAACTTGCTTTGCCCATTTTGAGGCGAGCATAGCGTTAGCCGCTGCCGCATAATCAGCGCGGCGTATAGCGGCGAGTGTGTTTGTGAAGGTGAGAAGTCTGCCGCCCAGGTTGAAGGCCATATTGATAAGAACCCGCTGTCGTACTGCATCCAAAGCTTTCCACCAGGGAAGATGATGATCGAGCCATAGCCACGTTCTCTCTATATCGTTTTTTAGTAAGGTGTTGCACTCGCTCACAGAGATTCCAACATCAGTAAGTTTGCGTCCAACGCCGATAGTAATTTTGCCCACGGTATCTAGATAAGGCGCGAAGCGCTGCCCTTCATCACGCTTGAGCTCAAACACGAGCGCCGCCATGTCAAATGTTTCGACCATTCATTTTTCAACGTAAAAGGTCAACAAAAAACCCGGCATCAGGCCGGGTGAGTGCATCCGCTCCGGAGGGGGAGCGGTTTTTGGTGGAGATCAATAACGGATCATTGCGAGCAAAGCGATATTGCGCGGGCGCGTTTCGCCGCCTCCTGTTGCCTGAATCGTGATCGCGTGCTGATGCATACCATCCGTATTAATGTCGTGTCGGTGGTTGCCATTAGGTTGTGTCTCGGCAATATTGCCAAAATTGGGATTTAAATCATGTCCCTTGCCGGGTCCACCGCCTTGAAAAGCTGCGTTTAAAGCATGGGTATGCTCTCCATTGCTTGACGTTTCTCCGCCATGATTATGTCCACCTGCCTCTTCCATAAAAACTGCATGGCTATGAGATTCCATCGTACCGGCTTGATAGCTGCCAAGCCAGCGACCTTCATCTATCCCTCGCCGATCGTCCCAACAGCGAATAAACTCTGCGCGTAGATCGGGAATGCGGAATGTAGTAGCCCCATCGCCTGAGGAAAAGCAACCTTGTTTTTCTTGATGCCACTCTGCATCTGTCAGGATGCACACCACTTATCTGAGCATAGTCCCACAGGTCTGCATAGACTGTCCGACTGACTAAAGCCCCATTGCATTTGAGATAGCCTGGGCGCACCTCGGTACGCGGTTCAAATACAATTTGCCCTACCTCTCGCCGAGAAACCGCAATCATCTGCGCAACCCGTAGCGGCGTCATAATCACGCTGTTATCAGTTCCTGCAATGGCTTGCTCTTCGGACGCAACCGCAGACATAATACGCCGCCATTTCTCAGCATCGCTCGGGGTAACGGTGTTGTTATCAACAAGAGATTCATATACGGCCCAATGGTCGGTTTCCTTCGCTCGATAGAGCACGCGTGCGCATTGAGTGTAGGGGAATGGATGGCCGTCGCTATCTGCTTTGGTCGCCCATTCAGGGGTGCCCCTCATCTGATAATGCTGCGCTACTCCCGTAATGTCGTGTAATAAGGCGTTGAGTTTGGTACGCTCAATAGGTTTAGCAAATGGGTCAGTCGCTTGGTCACGCTGATAATCGTAGGGATAACCCTGTTCATAGCTGACGTCGCCTGTGATTTGGGTGTCGTTTGGCACCGTTTCGCGGTCACCTAACTCGGCAAACCGTTTGATGAAGAATTTTTGTTGCATACCTAACTCCGAAAATGTGCTGCGCCATAAAAATGTGTATCCCTCTTTTTTATGCCACTTCATTTTCTGTTTGTCGGGCATGCTCTCCTTCTGATTGAGCGTTTAATCGGTCAATACTGAGTCATCGCTAGTAAAGCGATATTGCACGGGCGCGTTTCAATTCCGGCCATTGTTTAAAGCTAGGCCGTCTGGTGCGATCTCGTTAATTGTCGCTAAGGCTTCATCAGAAGCGAAAAAAATGGCTTGCGGATAGCCTTGCTTATCGGCAGCAATACTTGCGCCTGCATTTGCCTTCAGTAAGGTTTGGTGGGTTTGCGGTGTGATTTCGAGCGCATCATCAGGAAGCCTAGCATGTACGTCGCTATCGTGAAAACCGCCGGTTGTTGCTGAGTAATACAGTGTCATTATCTGATCTCCTTGTTATTTTTAATGGCCTAGTGCAAACCAGCTGATATTCATTGGATAGTGATTGCCAGCATACGTAACACCGGCAGCAAAAAATTTAGACTGGTCCCGGACAGTTTGACAAAGGCAAGCTGCGGCCTTCGTGTCAATATGACTTAACTGAAGCGTTAATACTGCATTTGGAAAGTGCAACGGGAACCAAAGTCCAGATCGCCCCACTGAAATTAATTTCGCTCCACGTTGCGTTAGTCAGTTCGCTCTTACGAACCATTGTCAGCAGTAACAGCTTGGCTGC
>JASSUB010000067.1:0-4651 GCA_031963205.1 Mycoavidus cysteinexigens | reverse complement strand
GTGGCTTGAAAGCCTTGTCTGTAAAGGATCGCCAGACTTGTGTGTAATGAGGTGCGTTAGGCGATCTCTCGACATAAAGTACGGTGACAATGGAGTCGTATCACACTGGAGTTGCCAATAAGATTCTGGTGCGTAAAGGTCGGTGAGCATGTCAGCCTTGAACAAGGCAATCTGGCTGCTATAAGCGCGTACAGCTTCGGCTTTGGCCTCCGCTCCCGCTGATGCGTCACCAAGCAAATTGACAGGTTGTGCTTGCAGACCTTGTGCACGCCAACTAGAAAGTCGATTGGCAACGCGATGGCCGACACACCGGTAAAGCGCATCCTCGAAGAAGAACCATCGTCGCTGACCTTGTTCACGCTGAAACAGTTTGAGGGCTGCGCGCTGTACTAACACGTGGTCATTGTGAGCCAGGCCAAATGGGGCGACCACGTCGGCATCAGGATAAGTATCAAGCACAGTCGCGAGCCGTGCGACAATATCATTTGAAGTGGACGGCACATCATACTGCTCATCAAAAAAATCAAGCCATACAGCTTGAGCACCCAGTATATTGAGGGCCCGACGGTCCTCTTCGCGACGTTTACGTACAGCTTCATCTGCAGTAACAAAACCAGCGCTTTGATCCCAGGATGGTGCAGGCGTACCATGTGGGGGAATGCCCGCAAATACTGTTACCAAAATGGAGCCAGGCGTCATAGCTAGCAAACAGCCACAACTAAATACTCCATCATCAAGATGGGGGGAAATTACTAGCCAACGCTTTGCCGAAGCTACCATGTCGTTATCCTCCATTGATATTTCTAGTGGGTTTTTGATTTTATTTGATTTTCAAAGCATTCTTTATTTGAGTGTAGGCCAACGGCTATACTTTCTTTTTCTATATTCTGTTCGCACTCTACTATCAAAATGGCTCGATCCAGCAAATACACGATCGCTCTTGCCACAAAAATTTGTGAACACCTGATGGTCGGTCAAAGCTTGCGCTCCATCTGCGCGCAAAAGGATATGCCCGACCAGGTGACAGTATATCGGTGGTTGAGTCAATCTGAAGTATTTCGCAAGCAATACGCGCACGCGCGCGAAGTGCAAGCCGATACGTTGGCTGATGAGATTTTGGATATCGCTGACGATTCGGCAAGAGATATCCAAATGGATGCACAGGGTAACGAACGGACGCAACATGAAGCAATCAATCGTTCCAAACTACGCGTCGATGCCCGTAAATGGCTAGCCGGTCAATTGGCTCCCAAGAAATATGGTGACCGCATCCAGCAGAATATCAGCGGCGCAAATGATGGCCCCATTGAACAAAGAGTCACTGTCGTAGATGAAGCCCAAGTCAAAGCCACCGTCGCCCACCTTGAGGACAGCTATTGATCCAGAGGTGCTTCGGGCGGTTGCTAAGGCTAAGTGCGAGCAAAGTCACCTATTTTTTACTCGGTACTTCTTTAAGCACCGCCAGGGCATTCAGTTTCATCTGAACTGGCACCATGCTTTGATTGCCGATACGGTACAGAAAGTCATTGATGGTGAGCTTAAAAATGTCGTGATCAATGTGCCACCGGGTTCCTCCAAGACTGAGCTGGTAGCAATTAACTTGATCGCACGGGGTTTAGCTTTGAATCCCCGCGCTAGGTTTCTGCATATTTCGTACTCTGACGATCTGGCCTTACTCAATTCTGAGATGGCGCGAGAGATTATCCGTAGTGATGAATATCAAGCGCTGTGGCCTCTCGCAATTGCTCAGGATGCAAAGAGTAAAAAGCGCTGGAATGTGCTGCTCGACGGTAAGAAGGCAGGCGGTGTCTATGCTGTGTCATTGGGCGGCCAGATTACGGGTTTCAGAGCCGGCCACATGGCTCCAGGCTGGCAAGGCGCACTCATCATCGATGATCCGCTTAAAGTCGAAGACGCCTATAGCAAAGCAGCTCGTGACAAAGCGAATCGTAAGCTGGTCTCAACCGTTAAAAGCCGTAAAGCGCATCCTGATACACCGATTGTCGTCATTATGCAGCGCTTAGCGGAAGAAGACCCTACCGGCTTTATTCAAATGGGCAAGGTGCCGGGTGAATGGACTTTTGTTTCAATTCCAGCCCTGTTGGATGATGAGTATGTGGCTGCCTTGCCCTCAGTCTATCGGGACAAGATCGATAGTTCTCTACGAGATGAACACGGACGCTTTAGCTACTGGCCGTACAAAGAGCCGCTCAACGATTTATGCGCGCTTGAGCAAGCTGACCGCTATGTGTTCACTAGCCAGTACCAGCAGCAACCGAGAGCGCTAGGCGGAGACCTGATTAAGGGTGAATGGTTTTCATATTACGAAACGCCACCTCGCATTCGCCTACGCAAGGTTTATGCGGATACCGCGCAAAAGACCGCTGAGCATAATGATTACAGCGTATTTCAGCTATGGGGCTTAGGGGATGATAACCGGCTCTACCTGCTAGATATGATCCGCGGCAAATGGCCGGCGCCCGAGTTAAAACGTCGTGCGATTGCCTTTTGGAATATGCACAAGCCTTATGACCATAAGATGAGCGCACCTTTGGCGCAAATGCTGGTCGAGGATAAATCCTCAGGCACAGGGCTGATTCAAGATATTCAGGAAGACGGGCATATTCCTATTAAAGGCATTCCTCGCGGCACCGATAAGCTTACCCGTGTCATGGGCGTGCTGGCTTACATTGAGTCAGGGCGCATTGTGCTGCCCAAAGCAGCGCGTTGGGTGAAGGATTTTATCGCTGAGTGCGAAGCCTTTACTCCGAATAACACCCATGCACACGATGACCAGATTGATCCAATGATCGACGCGATTACCGATTGTTTAGCGAAAAGCTCGGATTGGTCGGGATGAACTTAGTTTAGGAAGGTGGACACTCAGTTTTTTTAGTAGTGAGGCTATAGCTTTTTTAGCTGCCTAAATTTTTCTTGACAATCGAAATTATTTCATTAGCATAAAAGTTTGCTGTTCTCCTTAAGGGGCCTTATAGAAGTAAAAATAGCTATTTGATTTATCCCTTACATGTTGGAAAATGAAGTTCAAACTTTACAAGAATTACAGGACTACATATGGACAGAATCGCTAGTGTCGGCAGCATAATAGCTCGGTATACGACCAATCAAAATGAGCAAAGCACTAATAAAGCGGCTGAGGAATCGAAGTCAGAGGTACATTTCTTACAAAAAGAGAAACTTCCTCCTGAGATTCTGTTGATGATATTTGATCGTCTAGATGGCGCTAACCGTAGGAATTGTCAGCTGCTTAGCAAATTTTGTAACGAGAAATTGGCTTCTGAAGCTCAAGTTACGGTTCGAAATAGCACAGAGCTTAGAGAGGTTACAGACCTTTTCTCACGCCAAATTCCCTATAAAGGCATTAGTAGCATCGAGTTTTCAGGAGATGATTTTACTCCTGAAGACTTAAGAATTTTGCCAGAATCTTTACCTAAGCTAGACGCCGGTGATTGTCAAGCTATCGATGATGAGGGCCTTGTACATCTGGGCAGATTACAGCGGTTGCAACATTTAAGTTTATGCGCATGCGAGAAATTTACAGATACGGGTCTCACCTATGTGGGGAAGTTGCGCAATTTAAAGGATTTAACTCTATATAGTTGTGACCAGATAACGGATGATGGACTTATCCCTATAGGTAATTTAACAGCGCTAATGGATTTAGATCTGACCAATTGTTTCAATATCACAGATAAGGGCATCGCCTATCTACATAAATTGCAAAATTTACGGTCTCTAAGCTTAGGAAATTGCGAACTTATCGGCGATGATGGCCTAGATTCCTTAAGTAGATTGTCGAATTTGCAAGATTTAGATTTAAGTGTATGTGCTGATATTACTGATGAGGGCCTAAACTCCTTAAGTAGATTGTCAAATTTGCAACATTTAAGTTTAAGTGGATGTACTGGTATCACTGATGAGGGCTGGACCTTCTTAAGCACACTGTCGAATTTGCAATATTTACGTTTAAGTGAATGTACTGGTATCACTGATGAGGGCTGGACCTTCTTGAGCACACTGTCGAATTTGCGGCATCTGAGCTTGAATCGTTGCCGTAATATGAATGGCGCTGCACTAGTTCATCTAAAAAACCTCCCGCATTTGCAGGAATTGTATATAGGTAACTGCCGCAATATCTGTGACGCTGATCTTGTATATTTACGCAATCTTAAGAATTTACAGCGCTTGAATTTATCCTCATGCTGGAATATTACGGATGCGTGTCTGATACACTTGTGGGCAATACCTCGGTTACAATCTTTGGTTCTAATGAACAACCAAAATATTACGGCTGATGGTTATGAATCTCTTAGAATAAGTTGTGAAAAATATAATATTAAGCTAACAGACCCCCTAAGTTCTGATTGATATCTTAAATCAGCTCAAAGCAATATCCATAAATCACACTAAGGTCGTTTTTACAGACGCTTGAGAAGCACGAACGCACGATTTTCTCTGTTTCGTGAGCAAGTGTCTTTTTACATACAAATTAACGTATTAGGTTAATTTGTCTTCCACATATTCTAATATCGAGATGGCACTCTTCGACCGAGTCTCTAAAGCAGCACGGGCTTTAACCGTAAGCACTCCATGATCCCCAGACTTGTGGCTTTAAGCAATAATACTCATA
>JASSUB010000066.1:0-4721 GCA_031963205.1 Mycoavidus cysteinexigens | reverse complement strand
GGGGCCTCCGTTCCTGCAGTAGTGAGTAACATTTCTACTCTGGCACATCGATGCCGTTCGGTCCTGGAGCGCCCCTCTAATTCTGCTGAAAATGTTTTGTTTTTCTTTGTTTTTTAAATCAGAAATATTTATAAACAGGAACAACAGGCAGTGGAGCTTGTGGGCAAAGGCCCGCGCGGTGGGCAACGCGTCAGCGTTGTCCACGGCAAGCAGGCCGGTGCGCGTAGCGCATTGTCCACAAATCCACTGCCTTACGCTATCCATGACATTGACCTCAATTCGGTTTTAACGGCCTTAATTATTTCCCCGGAGGGAGGGGGCCTACCATTCCATCTACAATGGTAATTTGGATAAATTTCGCCGGTTTGGGCTTGGAACCCCTGATAGCATCGTTCATAATAATCTTGGACCTGATCCATATATTCAGTCCCGTTGGTCAGCATAGCGTATATAAGACGAGCAAGCTTATGGGCTGTCGCTGTGATAGCTTGCGGTCGATCTAGGCGGGCACACATACGGCGATAATAAGCGCCTAGCGCTGACTGACTTCGTCGTAAGGCAGACGCAGCCATTTTCAGTGCTTGAGCAGCACGATTAGTTGTACGCTTGCAAACACCCGAGAGCATTTTGCCCCCAGAAATTTTTGTCCCCGGACACAAACCCAACCACGAAGTGAAATGTTTAGCACTTTTAAAACGCGATAAATCTGGGCCGATCTCCGAGATAACCTTTAATGCCGTCGTTGTATCAATCCCGTCGATGAGCGTCAAGTCAACACCACACATATTAAATAAATGGGTGCGCGCATCAAATTTTAATCGCTGCTGACACACGCTTACGTCGATTTGCAATCCATCGCTGCAAATCCATATTATTTGCATTGCTCTCGAGGTTAGACGCCCTGTCTGAATCCAGAGTCACGATGATTTCCTGACGCACCTCGCGTGAGTGTGAAGGCGGCTCGCCTACCGCGCCGCGCTGCTTGAGTAACTGCGTGTTGACGGGGCTCAAACCCTGTACACCTTCAATGAACGTCTCGCGTGACGTCAGAAAATGATGCGTCGAACTCCAGCATAGACGTACGTTATACGTCTCACCCTCTTGGATCCCCTGCCACTGCCGCACAGAATGATCAGCACTCCCCGTTACCCAATAGTGCCCCTTGAGCGTCGCTTTGCACGCAATACTGAGCACGGCCCCGCCAAACTCTGAAATCACCCTTTGGCATTGACCGGTTTCTACGTTCCACAACCGCAGGGTAGTATCGAAACTGCCTGAAGCGATCAGACCCACTTCTGGCGAATACGCGACGCTTCGAACTCCATAGAGATGACCGCTTAAGGTCTGGGAGCACGTTCCAGTTTTTACATCCCACAGCCGCACAGTGCCATCCTGACCGCTCGACGCGAGCTGATCCCCTGTTGGCGAATAGGCCACACTCAAAACCTGATGGCTATGGCCGCGTAAGGTCTGAGAGCACGTTCCAGTTTTCACATCCCACAGCCGCACGGTATGGTCTAAACTGCCCGACGCGAACTGATCCCCTGTCGGTGAATACACTACACTATGAACCGAATGGCTATGGCCGCGTAAGGTCTGAGAGCACGTCCCCGTTTCCACATCCCACAGCCGTATGGTGGTGTCTTTACTACCCGACGCGAGTTGATCCCCTGTCGGTGAATACGCGACACTCCAAACCTGATCGCTATGGCCGCTTAAAGTCTGAACGCACACGCCGCTTGCCCCCTCCCATAGCCGTACCGTGGTGTCACGACTACCCGACGCGAGCTGATCCCCTGTCGGCGAATACACAACGCTCACAACCCCATTGCTATGGCCGCGTAAGGTCTGAACGCACACGCCGCGTGTAACGTCCCACAATCGCACGGTGTTGTCTGCACTGCCCGACGCGAGCTGATTCCCTGTTGGCGAATACACGACGCTCCAAACACTATTGCTATGACCGTTTAAGGCTTGGTGGGACACGCTGGGCGTCACGTCCCATAGCCGCACAGTGGTATCAAAACTGCCCGCCGTGAGTTGAGCGCCTTTCGACAGATAGATGACGCTATTCACCAGATGGCTCTGGCCACTTAAGATCTGAGAACACACCCAGCTTGCCCCATCCCACAGTCGCACGGTGGCGTCTGAGCTACCCGACGCGAGTTGATCCCCTGTTGGCGAATACGTGACGCTCATAACCCCACCGCTGTGGCCGCTTAAGGTCTGAGAGCACACGCCGCTTTCTATGTCCCACAGGCGCACCGTATAGTCTTCACTACCCGACGCGAGCTGCCCCCCTGTCGGCGAATACGCGACGCTCATAACCTCACCGCTATGGCCGCTTAAGGTCTGAGCGCACACGCCGCTTGCGACATCCCACAACCGTATGGTGGTGTCTTTACTACCCGACGCTAGCTGATCCCCTGTTGGCGAATACGCGACGCTCATAACCTCATAACTATGGCCGCTTAAGGTCTGAGCGCACACGCCGCTTGCGACATCCCACAGCCGTATGGTGGTGTCTTTACTACCCGACGCGAGCTGATCGCCTGCTGGCGAATACGCGACGCTATAAACCACATCGCTATGGCCGCTTAAGGTGCGGATTTTTTGCCAATCCGATGTCGTATAGAGGCTGATCACGCCATTATTAACCCCCACCGCATAGTGTGTCTCATCCGGTGAAGAGGCGCAGGCCCACACTGGGCTTTCTTCTTGCAGAGAGGGCCATTCGCCAAACTGTACGCCAGCCATCTGTGCGCCGCTTAAATTGGCTTGGCTCAGCCAACTATTGCGAAGATTGGCTCTTCTTAAATCCGCGCCTTGCAACTGAGCCAAATCGAATATCCCAAAACTCAAATCTGCCCCGGGAATCTGGATGCCCTGTAAATCCGCTCCGTTAAACTGCACCCCCGCTTTGACCAAGATCGTCATCGCATGAGCTGCTATTTGGCGTACCCTAGCATCACTTTTGGAGCGCTCAATTATCGCGAACAACTGGTCCTTAAAAGATGGCTCTTCTTGAACGCGCTCGGTCAACCAGCGCATCACGCCCAGATCCTCAACCCAATGTTTGGGGGATAATGGTAAATCTCTCAGCGTTTTGAGAGGCTGAACCGGTGAGCTTTCAAAACTATAGACAGACGCGTTGCTCCCCCGACGGGGGCGAGTGTTGAGCGCCCTGCACGCATCGAACACCTCAAACAGCGCGCGCGCCACACAATATTCCAACAGCGATTTATGCATCAAGCGGTATTGATTGCCGCTTCGGATCAAGGGCCACGCCTCTCGTAACAACTGCTTTTCTTCTTCCCGACCAAAAAACGCTTCTTTCCAATTCCCTTTGTCTTTGCGCAATGAATACTCGATGATTGGGTTGCCTCCATTCTCGGTATATAAATGCACCGCTAAGTCTTGCACAAATGCGAGTCCGTGCTCAGCAAAGCCATCATCGCACAACGCTCTAAAGATCTCTGCTTGAGACCCTTTTAAATCTTGTGTGCTTAAGCGCTGTTGATTGCGCTCGAACCAGCATCTGACGAAATGCTCATACAGGTCCAGGCGTAACTGCACGGCCGTTCGCGCTTTCCCCTCGTTTTCCAGATGCGGCAACGCTTCGAGCACCACTTGCAGTAAAAAGGGATTGCTCACCAAGTCTTTTAAATGCGGCTGCTCCAGCGCGGCTTGATAGCGTTGCTCGGCCCAGCCCATTTGGTTGTGCGTCACATATTTTTTAAGATAGCGATGTCGCTCTTCTTCTGAAAACGGTTCAATCACCACTTCTTGGAAAAATGGGTCTTCGCCCTTCAAATTCGGATTCGGTTGAAAACGACTGCGATAGTCTTGGCCCAAATATTCACTGCGACAACTGATCACCATCTGACCCTGCCAGCCGTCGGACTGGTTGACGTGATTGCTCAAATACAGATTCTGCGTCTGTCGAATCTCGTCATAGCCATCCAAAATAAAGATAAATTTTTGGTGTTCTTTCTTTAACGTCTGAATCTGAAATTCGGACAGGCCTTTTTTCTTTAATGCTTTTGAAATCAGATCGTGCTCAGGCGTGTCAATACTCGCTAGAGAAATAAAGAGGGGTATTGCACCCTGTTTTTCTCTCTTTTCCCATAACTGCTTTTCGAGCAGGCGGTTTAACGTCGATTTGCCCGCCCCAGAATCTCCCGTCAACAAAATCACTTGTTTATCTTTGAGAAAGGCTTGAACTTGGGGTAAGAGTTCAAAAGTTTTGCTCTCCCCATTCATACTCGCTCGGCAGCGCGGCTCAACAT
Organism: Mycoavidus cysteinexigens; assembly: GCA_031963205.1. Taxonomy (GTDB): domain Bacteria; phylum Pseudomonadota; class Gammaproteobacteria; order Burkholderiales; family Burkholderiaceae; genus Mycoavidus; species Mycoavidus cysteinexigens_C. The sequence continues at coordinate 432 of JASSUB010000066.1, read as the reverse complement.
AAAGCTTTAGGGTCTCTTGAAATGCCTCATTTTGCGTTAAGGCAGAAAAATACTGCTCTTTCAGAGCCTCTATGGGGTCTGCCTTGATTACCCACAGTTCCTGGTCTTGTTGATTCAAGATAGAGGCAAGCTGGCTGTGCTGCGCTCTCTGTATGCCATCGAAGATGCCATCTAATAGCTTCGCAAACCCCAACTCGCCAAGCATTGAATTCTTATTTAAAAGGGAAATGCACTCACCGTGACCCGTCCAAAACTTGTCCAGAAACGTTTTCGCCTCATTGCTCCCTACTAACAGCCGCTCGATCAACTTAAACAGCACTCCATGCCGACTTTGATTCTGATGCACTTCTCGTCCCGCTTGGGCTTGCCCCTCCAATCTGGGTATATCCTCCATCCGAACCGTGGTCGCTGGAATAAAATGCGCTAGGCACT
>JASSUB010000065.1:0-4785 GCA_031963205.1 Mycoavidus cysteinexigens | reverse complement strand
TTGATCCTTTCGACGCATTTTTTCTTCATTCATGGCGTCCATCAAATCGATACTACCTCATCCTTTTGGCGCAGTGTCTGGTTTTCTGTTTTGAGCGTTTTAATCGTTTCAGTCAGCGCATCCATTTGATTTTGCACGTTGGTGCAGTCATGGCATGTTGCACTGGCTGTCTGAACGGTAGCTGCTGTGTCCGTGGTGGTTTGATTAGAATTAGAGGTCATCATTTCTCCATTAGGGTTAGAGTCTTCAATGCGGCAGGTAGGTCCGCAACGGGGCGAGCGCACAAGCGCTATGTGGTTTACGCGAATATTTCTTTGAATGCCGTCATAGGGCTGTCCGTCTGGCGTGACGCCAGGGGTCATCTCTTTTTGGGATTGATATCCTGCCGAGAGGCCGACCTTGCCGCTTTCAATTAGGGCAATGGTGCTTTTGTCCTGTACGATCAAGTCTCCGATGACATAGCCATCCTGCTGTCGGATATTGCGCACAGAGCCCAACGCTAGATGCCGCCAGTTATCGGTATTCACCCAAAAACCAGAAGGATGATCATTGGTCAGCGGCGCATTCTCAAAGGAGGCTAAGGATTCGGGTGCAAAGACTTCTTCGGGCGGGCGATAGATGCTGAGAATGCGCATGGGGTCACCAGACGTGTCAGAGAACTCCGACGCCCTATAAGGCTGAATGCCACTACGTGCAAGCTTGGCAGTGGCAATTAAAAAACCCTCTGGCGTATACCTGCGCTCAGAGGGCATGCAATCTAAAATTTCTGTCATTACTGAGTTAAGTCAATGACCGGTAAGGCCACGCAACGGCAGGCGATATCGTGGCCTGGGTGACCGGTCTCGGTCGGTGGGGAGTCCCATCTAAATTTTTGTCCATCGTGTTCTGTGTGACTGTTTCGTACTCTCTCATCACCACTGGTTTGCCACTCGTATTCGCTGATACCCAGCGCGGTTTGCCTGGCTTGAGCAATCGCCGAATGGGTTTTGGCGGTTTGGTCTCGGGCAATGAGCCGGGCGCGCTTTTCGGTTGCTCCGGTTAATTTCTGAATGTCTGCGGCTAGCTCTTTATAGCGCTGTCCTTGAGTGACGCTGGTCAAAATAGACGTGTGTAATTGCTCAAAGTAGCGCTGCGGAATCGACTTAATCAAATTGACGTTGGTTGCCACCGCCAATTGCAAGGGTGCTCTTATATTCTGAGCACTCAGCAGAGGGCCAATATCGATGCCAAAGGCGTAGTGAATGCTATTCGCCAAGGCTGTTCGGTTGTGCTTATCGACGTCTTCAACCATCCGCTGAGCCCAACTTCGAGCTCGGACAAGCATGGCTTGAATCGCTTTATATGCCGCCCGCTCTATGGCTGCTTGAACGGCTTCAACAAACGCGTCAGACAGATCATCTTGAGTGAATCCATCAGGCGTATCGTCATGTTGAGCGTTTTGAAGCACTGGCAGGATGTCTTCTGCGACGAGGCGCTGCATCTGCTTGACTAAGCTCAGTAGCTGATTGCGGTAGGCAAACTCAGCTCGCCGGCTGAGTCGTGTTAGTCGCAGTACGCGAGCATGTTTAGGCTTGCGGCGAGTCGTGTTCTTGAGGTGCGCTCTCAGCAGAGAGGACAGCGTCATTTCCATCAGGTTGATCCAGTTCTTGCGCCAAAGCCTGTGCTTCGTCTAAATCTTCATCGCTAATCGCGTAGGTATCATTGGCTTTCAGGCGTTTTAGGCTATGCGCCTCGTGAATCACCCCTTGCATCAGATAGATTTGATCGGTCTCAGCGCGGATTTTTTCAGCGGTGGCTTGTTCTGCTTCGCTCAGTTGCCACAGGGGCTTAAATTCAATCACCAAATCTTTGAGCGTATGACCGAGCTCGGACATCGCCATCACGTCGTAAATCTTTTCTACTTGAGGCCGTAGAATGGTTTCTTGCTTGGCTTTGAGCGCATCGTAATAGTTGCGAATGTCGCTCTCTCCAGTGGCACTCATACCGGTTGGGGATTGGCCCAATAGACGTGTCGCTGGAATGTCGGCAGCCCCTGAGATGCGTTGTAAGAACATCTCGGCGACTTCGCCGACTCCGCCAAAGTTAATGGTCTTTTGCTGATAGTCATCGGCGCTATCGAGTAGCAGCATCCGGTTAAAGGATTTGGCGAGATTGACGATTTCAAAACGCTTTTGGACTTCGCGTGTGCCTTCATCAGTACTCAGCTTGTGAGTAAGCTCATTGATTTTTAAGATATCGACGCACATCTCAAAAAACATGCTGGCCGTGCCACTGGCAACCGTATCACCGCGCTGTAGCTCATCGTAGATGGGCTGTAAAACACTGTCGTGCCAAAAGCTTTCTTTATTTAAAATATCCCACGGCACCAATGCGCCATCGGAGAAAATGAGGCGGCTTGCATGAATGATTTGCTGGGTGCGAGGGATTCGATACTGCTCAGGTCGCCAGTAGTCGGGGCGGTTTAAGTCAATAGGGAGTGATTGCTTATCCACCGTGAGTTGGTGGCGATCGAGTGCGATAAAGCCCTGCAGTGCGCCACGTCGGATGCGTTCAACTTCTAATGGCGTCGCAGGGTCCTCACCTGCTAAGCTGATATACAGCGCCGAGCCGCCAAAGAGCCGTCCCCATTTCAAATTAGTCGTGAGTAGCGTAACCAGCTTAAAGCGCTTTTCGGCAACTTCTAGTTTGTCCTTACTGCTTTCATCTTTGGTCTCGAGTGTTAGCCATTCACGAGTCATATCCTCAGCTGGCGCATCCACGATTTTGCGGGCGAGCCAGTTTGAGCGGTACATGGTGGTGAGCTCTTCTCGTCCAACGACCTTGCGCCACGCGTATTTGCGTATTTCAGCGATCGTGACCGGTCGTTTCAGATTTATCGTGACCGATAAAGTAAGGCAAACGAAGGTGTGTGGATTGTACATAAATCGGTCACGATGAGTATCAAATTCGAATTAAAAATATCTACTTTTTTGCTCAATCACAGACCTCATACTTTGCTTTTTATCATCAAGAATACGTTACGCAGTAACGGAGATAGGTTGAGATTCCGAATTGAGTGAGGGTGTAAAAAGCTCTGATGTGAGGCGCAGTCGTCCGCCGAAGTAGTCACGCACACGACTTTTTACGATATCTTCGTCTACCTCCTCTAGCCTAATTCTTCTGATCACATCTAACTCAGCCTGAAGCAGTAGTTTCTCAATGATCGTTCGTTGCGTTACGCCGTAACATTGTAAGCGTGCGACGGATCCACCTGTACAAGGAGGCTCAATCCATAGAAACTAGGATTTCTGATGAGTCATGAGAGGAATGACGTAAAGGCAGGAGCTGGTCAATAAGCCGATGTGGGCAAGAAGGTAGTTTTTCTAGTGTCTGCTTAAGCCATGCAGCGGGCTCAATGCCATTGAGTTTAGCCGTGGCCAGCAGAGATTGAATGGAGGCGGCGCGACATCCAGCTCGTTCAGAGCCTGCGAATAACCAATTTTTTTTGCCTAAAGCAATGGGTCGAATCACGTTCTCCACGGGATTATTATGTGTGCCTTGCTAAGGCACGGTTGATACGTCGGTGCAAATCCGACCCGGCCAACTCTCGCTCCGGCCGGAAGCACAAGGGGCGGTCCAGGAGGTAACAAATGGGCTGAAGCACTCCTTGAAACGGCCTCGAAGGAGGTCAGCGGGTTCTGCGGGCCGCAATGCGAATGAACACTGAGCAGGCCTCGAAACGCAGTTGTGGAAGCCGACTCGCCATAATAACGAGGAAGGCCGATGCTGTTGGAGAAGTGAGTGAGATATGCATCCAACAGTTCCACCGGGGTAGTGGTGGCAGCACGCAGAATAGCGATTGACCGTGCAACAAGGGAAGTCCGTGGAGGTGCCAGGCAGGCAACCGGGCAACAACGATCTCGTGAGGGATAGAGTTGGCCCCACGGATGGCGGATGGGGGTGTAGTAGCGTCGAAGCCGGGTAACGCCGGTGGAGCAAAGGCCCCCTGTTTCAGAACGAATGTTGGAAAGTGGTAAGAACCTGAGGATTGACGTGAGTCTAGCAACCTTAAATAAAACCGTTCAGACACTACAGACCACATTGCAAACGAAAGCCAAGAACGAACCGGCTACGCGTTTCTACAGCCTGTGGGATAAGGTGTGTCGCACAGATGTTCTCCATGAGGCTTACCGGCGATGCCGCGCAAACCGCGGCGCACCGGGAGTGGACGGAGAGCGCTTCGAACACATCGAAGAACATGGGCGAAATGCCTGGCTGGAAAGATTACAGCAAGAGCTGAAGGCCAAGTCGTATCGGCCGCAGCCCTTGCTGCGCGTATGGATACCCAAAGCCAATGGTGGAGAGCGTCCGCTCGGCATTCCTTGTATTCGGGATCGGGTGGCGCAGATGGCGGTGCTGCTGGTAATAGGTCCGATCTTTGAAACGGACCTGTTTCCATGGCAATACGGCTTTCGAGCCGGACTAGACGCAAAGATGGCGCTAAGGCGCATTCATTTCGGCATTGCCGATCGGGGTGCACGGGAAGTCGTCGACGCGGATTTGTCCGACTATTTCAACACCATTCCACACGGTGATCTTATGCGCTGTGTCGCACGGCGTATTGCCGACGGCACCGTGTTAGGGGTTATCCGTGACTGGCTCAACGTGCCGGTGATCGAACGCACGCCGCAAGGCGAGCGCCGTTCCACCGAAGCGAAGGACCAGCATCGCGGCGTTCCTCAGGGTTCAGTGATTACGCCCCTCACAATGTTGCAAACATTCGTAACCATCCCCTTGTGGCACGTC
>JASSUB010000064.1:0-4822 GCA_031963205.1 Mycoavidus cysteinexigens | reverse complement strand
CATTTAACTTCACCTTAAAGGCTCAATTATAGAGATATTTCTTGGTAATGACTTATTCACTTAACGATTTAAAGGTTGCCAATAATGCTAGAAAATAAAAATCACTTCGCGTCATTTGCCAACGACATTCTAAACACCTTCAATCAACACCCTTTAGAAACACAACCCCGTTATGTCGCAGATATGGCCTGCGGAGACGGCAGTGTGTTGCAGCGGATCTATGAACTCGTTAAAACTCATTCGACGAGAGGGCCGGCCCTAGCTGAGTATCCGCTTACGCTGATCGGAACAGACCACAACCCGCAAGCACTAGAAGCCGCAAAAAGTACTTTGGCCGAGTTGCCACACTTGCTAGTGCCAGGAGATATCGCTGACCCGCGACAGTGGCTGGCCCATTTGGCCGCGGCGGGTGTCCCGCCTCAAGAAAACATTCTGTATGTGCGTTTATTTTCCCCAGTTTCTTTAATGGCGGGGGCTAAAGCCGGCTTTTTTCCAGCCGCTAGCATGTCACAGACCATGCCCAAAATGCTAGACTCTACCCGTCTCGCTCTGCGTCGCTTGATTCGTCAGCCTTATACGATCCGGCATCCGGTGTTAGCCGATCTACCCCACCTCAAACAACTTAACCAACTGTGTCAGCCAAGCGCGATGCGTATATCCGCAGCGGAAATCAAGCGGCGAGTGAGTGATTTTGCTCAGGGGCAAATGGTCCTGGAGTTTGCTGGGCAGATTGTGGCGGTGTTGTATGCGCAGCGCATCGATTCTCTTGAAGCACTGCACCACACTCTTTATACGGAGGTTGGGTGCTTACACCGACCAGAAGGCCGCTATTTGCAATTGTTAGGATTGTTTGTCGCCCCCGAAATGCATGGACGAGGGTTTAGTGATGCGCTGATCGACTTGATGTTAGCTTATGGCGCCGTGCTGGACGGTGTGGACGCAGTCGTGGGCGTCACGCGCTGCGCCAATTATAGGCAGCATCAGGCCGAACACAGCCTTGATCAGTATATTGCGTTACGTAACGAACAGGGCCAATTGATCGATCCAATGCTGCATTTTCATGCTTCGCATGGTGCGGTGATACGCGAAGTACTGCCGGGGTTTAGGCCGAAGGATACGGATAACGAGGGGGCTGGGATTCTAATCGAATATGGCTTGCGCTTTGAGGCGGCAGCAGTTACCGAAAGCGCAGCCCCACAAGCCGTATCTGCCCATTTTACGCTAGCCGCCGAGCAGATTGAACGGGCTGTGCGTGGCGCTGTGATAGAAGTACTGGGTAGTCCACGGGCGGCAGACTATGGCCCCCAAGTGCCGCTCATGGAAATGGGACTCGCTTCGCTGGAATTACTTGAATTACGAAGGCTGTTAAGCGACCGCTTAGGAGAGTCGCTGGCCGCGACGTTTTTCTTTAGCTACGGCACGCCTGAAGCCATGATTGGGTATTTTATGGCCAAGTCTGCGGTGCAAACAAACGCAGCGCCAACAAGCTCTATCCTAACACCTGCAGCACCTGCTCCACAGGACCATGACACCGGGCGGAACTTTAGACGCTCGGATGAAGCGATTGCAATCATCGGTATGGCTTGCCGTCTGCCTGGGGGCGTGAACGACCCAGCACAGTTCTGGCAAGAATTGCTTGAGGCGCGTGATGCCGTCGGGCCATTGCCTGGCAACCGGCAGTTGCTTTGGGGGAGCGGGGCGAGTCCATGCCGTTGGCAAGCAGGCTTCCTGGACGAGGTCGAGTGTTTCGACGCGGGGTTTTTTCGTATCTCGCCGCGGGAGGCGGAATTATTGGATCCACAGCAACGCTTGTTGTTAGAGGTGGCTTGGGAGGCGCTTGAATCTGCCGCGATCGCACCAGCGGCGCTGCGTGGGACGCTTAGTGGGGTCTTTGTGGGCATGATGGGCAGTGACTACGAAGACGTGATTGCGCGGCAGGGGAGCGAGGCGGACTTCAACGGGCATTTTGCCACTGGCAATGCGAGTTCGGTGGCGGCCGGCCGGCTGTCGTATTTCTTTGATTGGCAGGGCCCCGCACTCAGTATCGATACTGCGTGCAGTTCATCCTTAGTGGCGGTGCACACGGCATGCCGTAGTCTGCTGGGCGGGGAGTGTAACTTGGCCTTGGCCGCAGGGGTCAATCTGCTACTCGATGACAAGCGATTTCTCGCGTACGAACAGGCGGGAATGCTCTCGCCTCAAGAGCGGTGTAAGACGTTCGATGCATCCGCGAATGGGTATGTCCGGGGAGAAGGTTGCGCGGCGGTCATCCTGAAGCGATTCTCCGAGGCCCAGGCCGATGGAGATCCGATTATAGCGTTGATCCGGGGCAGCGCCATCAATCAGGATGGGAGTGGTAGTGGTTTGACCGCCCCGAACCAGTTGGCCCAACAAGCGGTGATCGAAGCCGCACTGGCTCAGGCGCGGGTAGCGCCGCGAGAAATTGGCTACCTGGAGGCACATGGTACGGGCACCAAGCTAGGAGATCCGATCGAGGTGATGGCGGCGGCCCAAGTCCTTGGGACTGGAAGGCCGGATGAGCAGCCGCTTTTGATTGGCTCACTAAAGAGTGCGCTGGGCCATTTAGAAGCAGCCGCGGGGATTGCCGGCTTGATCAAGACCGTGCTGTCGATGCAGCACGGTGTGATTCCGGCCCAGTTGCACTTTGCGACGCCGAATCCGCATATTCCTTGGGAGCGCTTACCGGTGCGGGTCGTAGCTCAGGCCCAGGCCTGGCCAGGCGGTCTGAAGCAGGCGGGCATCAGTTCATTTGGTTTTAGCGGTACCAATGCGCATGTTATCGCTGAGGAGTATGTCGGACCACAGAGGCTACCGACGGCATTAAGTGGCTCTGCAGTGGTGGTGCTATCGGCCAAAAACCAGCAGCAATTGCGGGAGCAGGTGCAGCAGTTACTAGCCTATCTGGAGCGCCAGGCTGAGGTGAATCTAGCTGATTTGGCGTATACGCTCCAAGTGGGACGCGAGGCATTAGGGGTGAGACTGGCGTTAGTGGTTAGCACCGTCGAGGTACTGCAAGATAAGCTGTCACGTTACGCGCGCGGCGAGGCTGCTAGCGAAAACACCTATCAAGGCGAACTTAAGCGCAGCCAGGAGGCGCCGGCGATATTCGGTGCCGATGAAGTTTTGCAAAAGGCAGTCAAAGCGTGGGGAATTAATGGCCAGCTGGGCAAACTAGCGCAGTTGTGGGTGCAGGGACTGGACGTAGCGTGGGGGGCATTATATGGCGAGGCGAAGCCGCAGCGGATGAGTCTGCCGACGTATCCGTTTGCCAAAGAACGGTATTGGATACCGCAAACGGTGGTGCCAGGTGGGCCAGAACGTCAGTTGCATCCGCTGGTCCACCGGAATACGTCGAATTTGAGCCAGCAGCGGTTTAGTACGATGCTCACAGGCGAGGAGTTCTTCCTGCGCGATCACTTGGTGCAGGGTAAACGGGTCGTGCCGGGGGTAGCACAGCTGGAGTGGGCGCGTGCGGCGGTGGCGTTGGCCAGCGATGACGGGGATGGTGCCGTGGAGCGATCGGTTTGGTTGCAGGAGGTGACGTGGCTACGCCCGCTTGTGGTGGCGCAGCCGCAGGAAGTGCATATTGGTTTGGAGGCACAGGAAGACGGTCGTATCGGTTTTGAGATCTATAGCGGCAGCGGAGATGAGGCGGTAGTGTATAGCCAAGGTTGGGCTCAGCTAACTGAGGTCGACGCAGCACCACAGGTGGACTTAGAGGCGCTGCGAGCACAGTGTCAGAAGATCTTGATGGGTGAGGCGTGTTATGCCCAGTTTACGCGACTGGGGTTAGGTTACGGTCCGAGTTTCCAGGTTCTGCATGAATTGCGCTTAGGTCATGACCTAGCGGTGGGAGCATTGCGTTTACCGAGCGAGAGTCCGACAGGGTATAGCTGGGCGCCGAATGTGCTAGATGGGGCACTGCAGACGAGCGTGGGGCTGGTGCAAGATAAGAGCAACGCATCCCTGGCGCTGCCATTTGCAGTGGCGCAGGTGAGGCAATGGGGCGAGATGCCGATATCGGCGTGGGTAGTGGTGCGCCCGGATGCCGGCGACAGCGCGGCTGTGCGCAAGCTTGAGGTCGACATTGTCGATGTGAATGGACGAGTGGCGTTACGCTTAAGTGGTTTCAGTGCACGGCCCTTGTATGAGTCAGTCGAACAAGCGGCGGTGGCTCCTCAGACCGTCTTATTGACACCGCAATGGATGGCGCAAGCCACCGCCCAACCCATGTCAGTGCCGGCCTATGGGATGCAAAGGATTTTATTGTGTGAGGTAGTCCAAGGTTATCCAGAGAGTATCGCTGAGCTTGCCGCTGTGCTGCCTGCAGCACAGTGCGTGGGGTTGACGGCAACCGGCACGCTAGCGCAACGCTATACAGCGTATGCGGTGCAATTGCTGGAATGGATACAGAAAGAGGCCGCGGCCCATCCGGGTGAGGCGCTATTGCTACAACTGGTGGTTCCTAGCGCAGGCGAAGGCGCGGTGCTGCAGGGGCTGAGCGGGTTGCTGCGTAGTGCGCAGCAAGAATACTCGCTGTTGGTGTGCCAAGTGGTTGCAGTGGAGACGGAGGTATCGATGCCGGTATTGGCGCAACGGCTGCAAGCCGAGGCGGCATCCGCCGCGCCGATGGTGCGCTATGTCGAAGGACAAAGAGAGGTCTGGGGCTTTGCGCCAGCGGCAAGCCAAGAGACGACGCTGCCGTGGCGTGACGAGGGTGTTTACCTGATCACCGGAGGGTTGGGTGGACTGGGACAAGTGTTTGCTCGGACGATAGCGCAGCAGGTGCGCCAGCCGGTGC
>JASSUB010000040.1:0-5176 GCA_031963205.1 Mycoavidus cysteinexigens | reverse complement strand
AAGTATGAGTACTTCAGCTTCAAGCGACAAGTCTGGGGATCATGGAGTGCTTACTATTGATAGGACGTTGGGTTACGATAAGGAATCTATGAGTTGGTAAATTTATTAAAAAAGGACCGAAAAAAACCTTATAAACAAAGGCCATGAGCGCATACGGCGCTTCTGGCTTCTATGTGGTCACTACCCCAATTAGCTTGGAGAGCGACGCCCAAAGTAAGCCAATGCGTTAAAAAAACGTTCGCCAGTAGTGCCAGCGGGGGGCATTCAAACAGAAAATCAGGTAAAATTTGACGTTAAGTTCGGCGTATGAACGTTAAATTCCGCTAAAAGTGCTTTAAATATAAAAACTCGAAAAAGTGTCTATAATTCATATTATGTTAAATAGAGAGAATGCGGTTACAGCGAGACTTCATTTTGGTAGGCCTCTCCAATTTTTACATTAGCCGTCATTTTCAGCGAGTTCTTCTGCCTCAGAAAAAACCTCCGAAAAATCCCAAGCAGAAAGCCTGAGTCCCAATTTGTTATACTTTATTTTTAGTTGAGGTTGCCACTGATATTGTGCTGGATAGTCGCTTCCTGGTGACAGCAGCGGCACCCCCTGTAGACACGCATTATACGAATTTGTGTTAAAAACAAAATTATTAAATCCGCTAAAATTGATAATTATTAGCGGATTACGCATAATAATAATTCATTTTTTTAACAGGAATTAGTATTAGCTGTGCCAGACGCTGACAAATCTAGTCAACTTCAACTCCACTATCGATGGCGTCCACGATTGAAGAGTCCTTCACCTCTTTAATTTGCTCTGCGGTATCTGCCACCGTCTGGCTATGTGTGGATTGAGTGATGGTTGCCAGTAAAAAGGGATAAGTCGGCAGCGGGATGCGTCGTGGAGAGTGTCCCTCATGCAATAAACCCCAGGCAATGCTCTCCCCCTCCACCCAGCGAGCAGCAATCTGCGCGAGGTCCTTTTCCGCCAAATAGTGCGGCAGCATTTTCGTTTGGGTTTGGGTTTGCCCGTTTAGTCGTGCCCTATCCTCCTTGGCGGGTTGATTGATCGCGCCCGCAAAAATCGTTCTGCCTTGCGTGGCTGATGATTTCACCTTCTTTTGTTGCAATGCAAAGGTTAACGTGATGAGTAAGCTGTCTCGATCCTGAACCACCGTAGCCCAACGCAACGGCATGGCCTCTCGGCCCAATTGCAGCGTATAAGCCATGTCCTGTAGCGAGAGTTGCGCTTGACTCTGCACAAATTGCCGCAGTTGTTTTATTTGAGCTTTTAAATGCTCGGCTGACTTAGCTGATAGAACAATCAGCTGGCCGCCGGCCGTACAATTAATCTCTTGCGACTCTCGAAGTTCAGATTTTTTTTCAAGGCAGTATTCCTCGAGAATCACGCCAGCATAAAAATCACCGTATCCCATTGAATTGATCATTGCCCTGCGAGGCATCTCTTGCTCTACTCCATTGACGCGAATACGAGGACGGTTCCATGTTTGCGCCTTTTGCAGTAAATAGAAGGGTGAATGTTCCAACTCTAAATCGGCACGCAAGGGGCCAACCAGGAGGGTTGGCACCAATTGTTTATGCTGCATTTGTAGTAATACTTTAATCAGCTGCGAAATGCCCGAGGCAGCAGTAGCATGGCCAATACTGGGCTTCAATGACCCGAGCGCACAGAACTGCTTATCCTGAGTGAATTCACAAAACGCTTGTTCAGTGGCAAACACTTCAAGCACATCCGCGATCGCGAATCCTGGTGCAAACGTCTCAACATAGCTGATCGTTCGAGGGTCGATACCCGATTTGACGATGTTTTCCTTGATTGAATTTGCGATGACATCGGGTGTTGAGATACTTGACAAGCCGATATTGCCAACGTTATTGGCGACCGTTGATTTGATCACCCCCAAAATAGTGTCTTTATCCTGAATTGCTTTGGATAAACGTTTCAGCAAAACGACCCCAGAGCCATCACAGAATAATGGCCCATCGCTGTTCGCGGCAAAACTTCGACTCCCTGGGTGGCTGCCTAGAATATCAAGCTGGCATGAATACTGATACAACGCTGGATACAGCAACGTAATGCCGCCAGCAATCGCCGCCTCACATTCGCCATGTGCCAAACTGGTACAGGCCATGTGAATCGCTGTCATCGAAGAAGCGCTGTAGGTATCAACGACAAGACTCGGTCCGTGGAATTTGAATAAATGTGAGACCATGGCCGACAACCCACCCATGGCATGAACCGCCATATCACTACTGTTGAATTTATTGGCGTCGGGGACATACATTGGACGGGACATCATACCGGCATAAATTCCTACTCGAGATTGACACACTTTATTCAATTCAGCGCTGGTGTAGCCGGATGACTCAAGTAGAGTCCAGACCATCTGCACGAATAGTTTTTGCTCATCCGTCCAGTCATGCCAAATAGATTGGATTTCAAATGCCGTCGCGAAGAACTCAGTATTCAGTACCGTGCTGAGTTGTGGAATAAACCCGCCCCACTTGTTATAGCTGCGACCTTGGGCCAGTGCAGTTTGCTTGTCCTCAATATAGAACTCATCCAGTGACCAGCGATCTGGCGGAATTTCAGTAATACAATCCCGCCCGGTGACTAAGTTAGTCCAATATTCTTGTAGAGTGTGTGCGTGCGGAAAACATCCGCTCATGCCGATCACCGCGATTGGCTCAACCTTGCTTGTATTATTTCTCGGCATGGCTACTATAGCGCCCCTCTCTTGAGGTTGGGGTACAGGCTCAGAAACCGTGTCACGATCCACCCAATTTGTCGCCGCCATCTCAAACGCGGACGCTAACCCTGCTGGTTGTTCCCGCACCAAATAGTCAACTAGCTTTGCAATCGTCGAGTATTTGAAAAACATGGCCGGACTCAGCGACAAACCGTATTTCTGATTCAATGCACCACTAAACTCGGTCAGCATGGTCGAGTCAAAGCCAAACTCGCTCAGCGGTATATCTCGCCCCAATTCCTCGCGCGCAACCTTCAGTTGTGCTGAAACAAGCCCCGTCAACACATCCTCTACCTGCCTCTGGAACTCGCTAGCTGCGGCTCCGTTCAGTTTAGCGGGCGCTTCATCCAGATCACTCGTGAGTATTTTACTCAAGCGCGGCTGACTTAAATCTGGGCGCTGGGCCAGGGAATGCGACTGACGCTCTGACTCAGCCTGTGGCGCCGTTTGCGGTACCCAATACTGTTCCTGAGCAAACGGATAGGTTGGCAGACTGATCCGCTGCGGCTTGGTTTCGTACAACTGCCCCCACTCCACCTCCAGCCCCTGCACCCACAACTGCGCTAGCTTGCCCACCTTACCGCGGGTAATCCACTTACCAATCGCTTCTTGCAATTCTTCATCGGCTCGGAACACCGCCAGCGTTTCCTGGCTGCGCTTGAGTTCACCTTGATAGACGTCCTCAGCCGCCTCGCCACGCATGTAGCCTGACAGCCGCTCCTGCAACACGCCAACAGACCTGAGCACCAACGCCAATCTCACCCCTAGCGCCTCGCGTCCTACCTGGAGCGTATAGGCCAAGTCTACCAGGTTCACCTCAGGCTGGCGCTCTAAGTACGCGAGCAACTGCTGCACCCGAACCCGCAGTCGCTCCTCGCTCTTGGCCGATAAGACCACCACTACAGGTCCGCTCATCACCGTCGGTGCCTGCTGTGGCCCCACATACTCTTCAACGATGACATGCGCATTGACCCCACCAAAACCAAACGAACTAACCCCGGCACGACGCGGCAATGCCTGCCCTTGCCGATCTCGTAGGGCTTCCCACGCGCACGTTTGCTGCACCACATAGAACGGACTGTCAGCTAAAGCCAGTAGCGGATTTAGTTCTTCGCTATGCAGGCTCTTGACCAAGGTACGATGTTGCAGTTGCAGCAACACCTTAATCAGGCCCGCCACCCCTGCGGCCAGTTCCAGGTGACCGATATTGCTTTTTACTGAGCCTAAACCGCAATACGCCACCGGCAAGCCAGCGGCCAATTCTGCAAACGCACTCTTGAGTCCTTGTGCCTCAACTGGATCCCCTAAGGGAGTACCCGTACCATGCGCTTCGATATAGCCCACTGTCTCCGGCCCGACCCCTGCTTGTTGCAGTGCCGTTTTGATTAGATCAGCCTGCGCTCGCGGGTTCGGCGCCGTCAGCGAATTCGCCCGCCCGCCATGATTGGTCGCACTGCCCTTGATCAGGCCGTAAATATGGTCGCCATCTCGCTCGGCCGCCGACAACGGTTTGAGGAACACCATGCCCACACCTTCTCCGCGCACATAGCCATCGGCCTGGGCGGAGAAGGTCTTGCAGCGTCCATCCGAACTCAGCATGCCCGCCTGGATAAAACTCTCGTGCATTTCCATCGACAGCAGTGTGTTAACTCCGCCGATCACTGCCTGCGCGCACTGGCCGCTGCGCAGCAGTTCCAACGCCCGATGTACCGCGACCAGCGAACTCGAGCACGCCGTCTCAACCGGTTCACTCGGTCCGTGCCAATTCAACCAGTAACTCATTCGGTTCGGTCCCATCGACCCGGCCAGTCCCGCTGCGCTATAGCCGGCCACTGCCTCACCCGCCTGGGCCAGCAGCTGTCCATAACCGCTACTGGCGGTCCCCACCAGCAATGCCGTAGCACTGCCCGATAAGCTCTGTACCGAGTAGCCTGCATCCTCGATCACCTGGTACACATACAGCATTAGCAGCCGCTGCTGCGGATCCATGGCTTGCGCTTCGCGCGGCGAAATGCCAAAAAATAGTGGATCAAATTCGTCTATGCTCTCAATCACGCCTGCATGGCAAATCGCCGGCGCTAACCCACGGTAGCGGCTAGCCGGCAACCTCCCAATGCTGTCCCGCTCCGCCAGCAGATTCGCCCAAAGGGCGTCAAGATCTTCAGCCTGCGGGAAACATCCGCTCATACCAATCACAGCGATTGGCTCAGCCTTGATCCTCTCTTTTCCACTCACCTCAGCCCTCAGCGTTACCGCTGCACCGCGTCCCCGCTGACGCCGAGAGAGTGCAGGATACGGCTGAGGAACGGCACCGCCCTCTGGACGGAGTTGCGCCGTCACTGTTGCCGTAAACGCAGGCGCTAGCTGCGCTTGGTGTTCTCGCACCAGATAACCCGCCAGTGCTGTAATCGTCG
>JASSUB010000063.1:0-17980 GCA_031963205.1 Mycoavidus cysteinexigens | reverse complement strand
ACCTCTCAACTCGTCTCTAACCTTACCCCAGGATAAATATCTGGGGAGTTACAATAGAAAAAATACTATAAAAATCAATAGGTTATATAAAATATAAAAGGTAACAATAAAGTAACAAAGAAGTAACTCTGTAACTTCTCTTATTTTATTCATGATGAGCCATTAAAAATTACTCAACTGAACTTGAATGTACTTGTTACTTATTTTGTTACTCCTTTGTTACCTTTTTTGGTTACATATTTTTCCGTTATATATCAATGGGTTACATGATTTTTTTGGCCTTGTTACCTTTGTAACCTTTTTTCAACCCCATGCATAGAAAGGCTAGTAGACCTCTTCAAGCAGAACGCATTAAACCGCATCATTTTGCATAGAAATGCATCACTTTTTAGTCTACCAAAACACGCTGAACCCCTTGCCGCCTGGTTCTTCAAGGCACAATGAGGTGCATAGAAAATTACATTTTTTGCGAAAGCCGCAGGTGCAGGGGGAACTGCGTTGTGCAGGGTGGCGATGCAACGCGCAAGGGCCAATAAGGCCCCTGTGAAGGCTTCAAGGGGGAAGTGAGAGGGAAAGATGAGGAGAGCGTTAAAGGGCCTTGGCGGAGCCTTTAGCGCAAGATAAGCCAGCTAATGATTAGCTGATGATGGATAGCAACGATTTACTCGTCTTTAAAACTGATCACTTCTTCTGAAAGCTTATTATTTAACTCGATAAAGCGCGCTTGCAGCGGTTGAATTTCATTTTGCGTAAATAGCTTGGCCGAAGCATCTGCCGCGCCGAATCCGCCGGCGTTGCTTGGCACAATGCCTAAGAGTTGGGGTGGTACACGATGCGCTGCGAGTAGATCATCTCGGGTTACGTTCTTGATATTAAAAAATTCATCCTTCGCGGTGACTTCGGACACGGGGATAAGTTGGAGGCCGTCTTTTTTCCCATTGGGCGCATACACAAATAGATTCCTAAAATTCCCTGGCCCTTTGCTTTCTTTGAGGGCTTGCCTCAGATTGTTCACATCGGCTTCTTGGTGTGCTGCATCGGTCATATACAAAATAAAACCGGCATGGCTCCCATTTTCGTAATATTTACGTCTGAATAAGGTCGCTGATTCATTCAACCAAGCCGCATGTAAGGCCCCTAAGTATTCAGGTAGTCCGTACACTTCTTGATTCACGTCCGGTTCCCTGAAATGCACGATGCTATCCGCTTTAAATAGATGCTCCTGTTGCCAGCCTCTGACAAAGTAATAGGTATCTAAATCTATCCCGCGCCTCACATATTTAGCAGGTACGCGCTGCAATTCGATAATCTTTCCTAATCGATTGCAGCGTTTTTCTAGATACGCATTCCCAAACACTAAAAAATCCAAGGCCAACTGACTAAATGCCTCTCGTGAAAACCAAGGATGCGGAATAAACGATGACGCTAAAAGATTGCGCTTAAGGTAAATAGAGGAAGCATGATGCGTACTCGCCTTAAGCGATTTGGCAAGACCTGTCCAACTGATAGGCGGTTCATACCATTTCCCACTAATCCAACATTCGAGGTAATCGAACATTTCCGTTTGATTGAGGGCAGGCAGTGGTTCACCAAACGTAAACATGTGCGTTTTCTTGTTGGTCTTCATCAATAAAACTCCATAAAGCTATGCTGATCTGCACCTGCTAGAGGTTCATGATCAAGCGCATGTAAACACGCCCAAGCTAAATCCGCGTGGCCGGTGGTTTCGTTGCGATGGGCTTGATACGTGACTTGCCGCCCACTGGCGGTCAGGGTTTGGCGGATGCTCATAAACGCTTGCGCTAAATCGGTCCAACTCGCATCAAAGGCTAGCCGCTCTCGACGAATAACGGCTTGCCCTTTGAGCACAAGGCGATTTTTTACTTCAAGTGAATAATTCAATCCTGTGACAGCAGGAAAAAAACGTTTCACCAACTGAAAGACCCCTTGCCCCATACCGGTGGTATCAATACCGATATACGTTACGTGGTAACGCGCTGTAATCTTTTTAATGTGCTCGGCTTGTGCTTCAAAATCCAGGTTGCGCCATTGATATTTTTCCAGCACACGAAAACGCGGATTATGTGGGGTGGGGGGTGCAAGCACGACACAACCAGCCGCATCGCGAGACAAAGACGGGTCATAGCCCACCCACACCGGCGCACTCCCTAAGGGCCGCTGCGCAAGTGGCTTAAAGTCTGTCCACTCCACCCACGCATCGACCATACAATGCCGTAGCTCGGCAAAGGTAAAGACGGATGCGGTATCGTCAATAAATTGACACATGAGCAAGTTTTTATAATCCTCTGGGCTGTATTCATTTTTGAGTTGGGCCAGATCGAATAAATTACAACCTTCAGCAATCGCGTCTTCCACGGTCACGATTTGCCGCCATTGGTGGTCACTTCCTAACCGTCCCGTTTTAAGTGCGGCATGGCTCGTATCCACGTGAATATGTTCGTTAGATTTACGCCCCCGATTTGCATGTTCGCCACTCCAAAATGGGTACGCCTCATGATTCAGGCTCGAGGGCGTGGAAAAATACGTTTTTCTCCAATGCGCATGCATGGCCATACCAGACGCCACTTTGTTTAAGGTCGTAAATTGCGGCGTCCAGAAGTACTCATCAAAGTAAAAGTTCCCGTGATAACTTTGTGCGGTGCGCGCATTCGTGCTCAAAAAATACAGCGTGGCGTGATTGGCTAATACGATCGGTTCACCGCGTAACTCGACGCCGGTTATGTCTTGAACAAATTGCACCACGTATTGCTTAAAAATCTGCGCCTGCGCTTTACTCGCAGATAAAAATATTTGATTGCGGCCTGTTTCTAATGCGTCAATCAGTGCTTCTCTTGCGAAATACCACGTTGCGCCAATCTGGCGAGACTTGAGTATATTGCGGGTGCGCTGATGGCCGTTTTGATACCAGCGTTTTTGATAATCAAAGAGGGAGTCGATAAAAGCATTCTGTAGTTTCTTTTGCTGCTCCTCACTTAACGCATTACGCGGAAGTTTTTTAACCGCCTGCGTTGTAGTTTTATCTGATGCCCTATGACTTAAACGTTCAATTTGGCGTGTTAATACATCAATCTCTTTAAAATCTTTGCCGGCTTTTTCTTCTCTTGCAATCAATGCCGTTAAGCGGTCTTCTAAACTCGCTACAACTCTCTCTACGCCGTTCAGCCTGACCCATTGCTCGCGCCGCTTCCACGCGGCAACCGTGGCGTATTTTTTATTCAAATGTCGAACAATCGCCGCCAGCGTCCACCCTTGCTCATACAGGCGACGTGCCAAGCAACGCGAATCCGATAGAAAAGAATCAGTCATAGCGGTTACCGTACTGATGCTTTTTGGCTTGGGCGAGGCTTTGAATATGTACTCGTCGTGAGGACATATTGCATGACTTGAAAGCCTCATCTAATCCGCCCACGATGTGCCTATCACTTACTGTTAATAGATTGGCGCATGAATCCTTCCCCTAGATTTTTCCGCGTGGCGACAGAAGGAGCCACGATTGACGGTCGCACGATTAAGCGCATCTGGCTTGAGCAAATGGCGCAACGCTATAGCCCACAACTCTATAGTGCCCGTCTGTTTATCGAACATATCCGCGGCATGGTGCCCGATGGCCCCTTTAGAGCCTATGGCGATGTGCTTGCACTCAAAACCCAAGAAGGGCCCGACGGTAAGTTATCGCTTCTCGCGCAGATTGAGCCAACCCCCGAACTCGTTGCACTCATTAAAGCCAAACAAAAGATTTATACAAGTGTTGAAATTGATCCCGACTTTGCCGATACCAAGGCCGCGTATTTAGTGGGTTTAGGAATTACCGATAGCCCTGCAAGCTTAGGCACAGAACGCTTATCGTTTACGCGCCAACCTGCATCCGAACACGTTTTTTCTGAGGCCGTAGAAATGATCACGGAAGAAGAAGAAGCTGAAATGCCCTCCATGCTCTCAAAGGTAAAAACCTTATTGGGATTATCGAGACATCAAGCCGTCCAAGAAGATCAAAAATGGCGCGATGATCTCAATAGCGCAATTGAAACACTCGCACACTATAGTAAAGAACAGTTAGAAGCCCTGACGCATTATCAAGAACGCGTACACACTTTAGAGACGCATTTCAAAGAGTTAGCGAGGTGCCAAGCCCAAGGCCAAACCGCCTTTCATGCAATGAAACAACAACTTGAATTAACCAGCGATCAACAACCGCAAAGACCTGTTGCGACGGGTTCACGTACTGCAATCTTGAGCGATTGCTAAGAGGAATTTATATGGAGAATCACACCCGTGAATGCTTGAATCAATACTTAGCGCATATCGCCCACTTAAACGGCGTGGACAATGCCGCACAAAAATTTACCGTTTCCCCGGAGGTGCAGCAAACGCTTGAAACGCATATTCAAGACTCCACCGCCTTTCTTTCGCATATCAATATTATGAGCGTTGAAGAACAAGAAGGCGAGAAGCTGGGTTTAGGCGTTGGCTCTCCCATCGCTAGCACCACCGACACCAATAAACAAGATCGCCAAACAGTAGATTTAAGCGATATAGATAACCACCGCTACCGCGCCGAGCAAACCAACTTTGACACGCATATTACCTACGCAAAGCTGGATGCCTGGGCCAAGTTTAGCGATTTTCAAATACGCGTGCGCGATGCGATCTTAAAAAGGCAGGCACTCGATCGCCTGGTAATTGGTTTTAATGGCGTAAAGCGCGCTGCCACGTCAGATAGAGTGAGTAATCCTTTGTTGCAAGATGTCAATATCGGTTGGTTACAACACTATCGAAATGAAGCCCCTGAGCGGGTATTGAATACAGGCCGAGACGGCAAAAGTATTTCTATCGGTAAAGGAGGCGACTACGCTAATTTAGATGCATTAGTCTTTGATGCAGTGAATAATTTGATTGATTCTTGCCATCAAGAAGATACTGAACTGGTCGTAATCTGCGGACGCAAGCTCTTACAAGATAAATATTTCCCACTGATCAATACAGACCACCGGCCCACCGATACGTTAGCAGTTAATTGGATCATGAGTCAAAAGCGCATTGGCAATTTACCAGCGGTGTGCGTGTCGCATTTCCCTGCACAAAGTGTATTCATTACTCGTCTGGATAATTTATCACTGTATTGGCAAGAGGGCCGCCGTCGTCGCACGATTATTGATAACGCGAAGCGGAACTGGATAGAAAATTACGAATCGACCAATGACGCCTATGTGATTGAAAATTTCGGGGTGGGGTGTCTCGTAGATAAGATCGTGCTTAAAGAAAACACTCCCGATATACAGGATGAAAGCGCCCCCGTTGTAGAGGATTAACCGCATGAAAAGCTTAGCCCGATGCCATATTGAACGGATGCAGGCCCAAACAGCGGCCACAGCAGACACCCGAGCCGATGTGAGCCATTACAAACTCATGCTGGCAAAACTCGCCACCGATCGCCAACGGCTTAAAACGATTCAATCCATCACGCGCAAAGTTGAAGTAAAGCGCGAATTGTTACCCGATTACGAGGCGTATGTTACGGGCGCGTTGGAAAGCGCCCCAGGTGTGCAAGACGAGGTATTAATCACGGTTATGGTATGGCGCATCGATGCAGGCGACTATGTTGGCGCACTCACGATTGCAGAGTATGCACTCAAAAAGGGCTTAACGTTACCTGACCCATACGAGCGCACACTCGCTACCTTCGTTACGGAGCAAATAGCGGAAGCTGCGTTATCAGAGGGTGAATCTTTTGATCTCACGCTATTAACGCAACTGGCTGCCCTCACGGAACGGCACGATATGCCCGACCCTGTACGCGCGAAGCTTCATAAAGCCTTGGGTATGGTGCTGCAAGCAAGCGACCCTGATCACGCTTTGGCGCATTACCGTCACGCCCTTACTTTAGCGCCACGTTGCGGCGTTAAAAAAGAGATAGAGCGATTAGAACGGCAGCTCACCGTTTTCCCCCAACCGAGCGACGCAGAGAAAACACGCCTATAAAAGCGATGTTTTTTCTCTGCCCACCGCTCTTTTTTACGTTGGCCCAGGATGGACTTTATCGCAACGGCACCGGCTGAATTGGCTAACACCATTCAAAATAATGACTGGTTCCCTGATATGAATTTACGCCATTTGCGCGACACAATGCGATTAGATGGCACGATAACCGAGCAACGCTTGATTAATGCAGTAATAGCAACAGTCGCACAGGTGAACACTGAATTAGCCTGTTGGCAAAGCGAACAACAACAGGCGGGGTATCAAAATTTATCTACTGTCCCTGCCGCCCAAGTCAATGGCGAGAGCATGCGCATGATTGCGTATCGACGCGCCATTTATCACTTGGTGAAAGCCGATCTCATTGAACAGTATAGAAATTTTGATAGCACGCATTCGGGAATGCAGCAGGCCGAATCACTAGAAATAACGATAGACAATGATCGCCGCGCGGCGCGTTGGGCGATACGTGACATCCAGAACCTTTCCCATGCGACCGTGGAGCTCATTTAATGCGGATTACGGCTCAACAAGGAGAAACGCTTGATGCGCTGTGCTATCGCGTGAAGCAACACACTACAGGCCTAGTAGAAGCGACGCTAAAAGCGAATCCTGGCCTAGCAGAATACGGCCCCATTTTGCCTCACGGCCTCACCGTGCACTTGCCTGATGTGGCACCTAAAGCCGTGCGCCGCGCGCTGCAATTATGGGATTAATGTATGCCTGAGCCTCTTTCTACGTCATTTTCGAGTACGGTTACCACGGCTGTTACGATGGTTTCGCTCTATCCAGGGGTAGATGCGAGTACGGTTATCGGGGCGTTTGCGGGTGCGGTGGTGTTTGTGATGGCGTCTACGCATTTATCTATTCTTAAGCGCATTGCCTTTTTTATCGTTTCCATTATCAACGGTTGTTTATGTGCGCAGACGGTCGCGGATGCGTTAGCCTCGATTCTTTCCACCCATACCGAAGTCCCTGCGAGTGTCGGGGCGTTGATCAGTGCTGCGGTGAGCGTGAAGCTTTTACTCTGGCTCATTGCATGGGCTGATCATTTAGATATTTGGTTAGCGCGTTCTAAGCGAGATAAATCATGATTGCGCGCTTAACCCAAGCAGACTTCACACAGGCCGCCACGGCCCTGAATGTGCCACTCGCTGCCATGCAAGCCGTAGCCGAAGTGGAATCACGGGGCCACAGCTTTTTAGACGATGGGCGAGCGGTCATTTTGTTTGAGCGACATATCTTCTATAAGCAACTCAAGCAATATCGTTTAGATGTTACTCAGTTAGTGCAGGATTATCCGCAGCTTGTAAATGTATCCCCTGGGGGTTATCAAGGCAGACAGGCGGAATATGAACGCTTAAAAATTGCACAGCAAATACATGAGGCAGCCGCGTACAAAGCGACCAGCTGGGGCGCGTTTCAAGTCATGGGGTTGCACTGGCAAGCGTTGGGTTATACCAGCATTCACGATTTTGTAGAGCGTATGCAACGCAGCGAACAGGACCAGCTCGAAGCGTTTATTCGATATTTGAAACAGTGGCCAGCCCTCATTCACGCTCTACAAACGCAACAATGGGCGCAGTTTGCACAAGGCTATAACGGCACAGACTACAGGCGCCATGCTTACGATATTAGATTAGCGCGAGCATGGACAAAATACGCGCGCATGACTGCATAAATTTTAGAGAGCGGGTTAGCGCGTTTTAAACAAAAGAAAGCATGAATTCACTCCCTCAATATCCGGCTAAACCTATTCTTCGTTGGGCCGGCAGTAAGCGCCGTTTAGCCAAAAAGCTGCTTCCACTATTTCCTGAGCACAATTGTTATGTGGAGGTGTTTTGCGGTAGCGCGGCGCTGTATTTTTTACGTCCTGAGCCTGCTCGCGTTGAAGTGATCAACGATATCAATAGAGAGATTATGAATCTCTATCGCGTTGTTCAATTTCATCTTGGGGAGTTTGCTAGACAATTTAAATGGGCGGTAACCAGTAGGGAATTATTTAAGTGGTATCAAAGCATGCCACCAGAAGCACTGACCGATATTCAACGCGCAGCGCGCTTTTATTATTTGCAACAAAATGCATTTGGCGGTTACGTTCATAAACCAAGGTTTGGCACCACGACTACGTGTAAATTGGCTATGGACTGGCAGCACATTAAAGAAAAAATAGCGTCAGCGCATCATCGGATAGCCAGCACAAAAACGATTATTGAAAACCTGCCGTGGCACCAATGTATTGAGCGATATGATCGGGCGCATACGTTTTTTTATCTCGATCCTCCTTACTGGCAAACCGAAGGATATGGCGTGCCGTTTGGCTTTGAAGAGTACGAACAGATTGCCAAAATCATGCGCACTTGTAAAGGAAAAGTCATGTTATCCATTAATGATCATCCCGATATGCGTGCTGTTTTTAAAGAATTTCGGATGATCGAATTAGATGTTGTGTACGAAACAGGCCATTCCAATAGCAAACGAAAAAAAAGCCGTGAACTCGTCATCATGAATTGGGGGCCAGAAATAGTAAAGGCAAAATGCGCGCTACCCTCTTTAGCGTGTGCATAGACCGCATCCTATTATGTTTTGGTTTTCCTCCCGTTTTATTTTGATGACGTTTTTGCTGAGTGCATTAGCCGGTGTGATCACAGTCCAAAAGTACCAGATTGAAAAATTACGCATTGAACGAGATACGGCGCAACAAAACCATGTTGAAAAAGACATCTTCATTCAGGCATTACATCAGCAAATCCGCACACAGGAGGCAGCACAACAGCGATTGCAAAAAGAGAGCGCCCAAATTCGTTTGCACCAAATGCAGCGAGAAGCAGCGATTAAACGCACCTATGAAACGCGGCTTGTTCATCATTGGGCTGATACTCGCCTACCTGAATCTATTATCCGCATGCTCCAGCACGACACCTTCAGCGGTGCCAGTGCTTATGTTCAACACGTGCCCCATAGTCAGCCCGTGCATATTCCCCGCCGGTGCGCCCACAACGAACGGGGAACTCCATCTTGCACTAGAAGCCGCCAAAGCCGCGTGGGCGGAATGTGCGGCGCAAGTGGACATGATTCACGCTTGTCAACAGCGCCACCCAGACCATGATTAAGCCCATCAGCCTGCGCACCGCCTTAATCGAAGCCCTCCCGCATTTAAAGCGCGAGCCAGACAAGCTTTTAATTTCTATTGATCAAGGGCAAGTCATCGCCACTGGTGCCCCCTCTCTCTCATTTGAATACCGTTATCAATTGAATGTGATTTTGACGGATTATGCGGGAAGTGCGAATACGGTCATGGCTGCGTTACTCGCTTGGGCGAAGCGCCACCAATTGGAATTACTGAGCACGCCAGGCCAGCCAAGCTTATCTTTTGAGGTTGATTTTTTACATCATGGAAGCTGTGATTTATCGATCACGCTCGCATTAACGGAACGGGTTATTGTGACGCACGATAAAGAGGGCCTGCCGCATATTGAGCATGCAAATGAACCTGTGCCGGCTTGGGAAGAAGTATGATCGATGATTTGCAGGCGTTAGAAGCGTGGGCCGCGACGCTATTAGCGCAATTACAACCGAGCAAACGGCATACACTTATCCGTGACATTGCCCGAACACTGCACTATTCTCAGCAGCAACGCATTGCAGCACAACGTAATCCCGATGGCAGCTCCTTTATCCCGCGCAAACCGCGCACCCTACCTAAAGCCAAGCACCTACGAGAAAAAGCACACCGCATTCGACGGCAGGCGATGTTTGTTAAGTTAAAGATGACTCGTTTTCTAAAGAGAGAGAATGATGCACAAAGCTTAACAATAGGCTTTGCGGGTCGAGTTGCTCGATTAGCGCACGTGCATCAATACGGCAAAATCGATCAAGTGGCACCAGGGGGGCCACGTTATCGTTATCCGGCGCGCGTGCTATTGGGGCTGACGCAGGCAGAAAAAGATATGATTCGGGAGAAAATGGTAGCGTATTTCTTGAGTTAACGCGCAATCTCTTTAAACGCGCGTACAATAGTGTTTAATCCTATTGCCTCACGGAGATTCATCATGAGAACAACACAGCAATTTAGCATTACTTTGCCAAACCAGATGGCAGACATGGTGAAGAATAAAGTTGCAAAGGGCGAGTATGCCTCCGAAAGCGAGTAATCCGAGCGGGTATGCGTGCTTTGATGACATGGGACCAGGCGTTAGAAAATTGGTTGCGTCAAGAAGTCGTACCTGCTTTTGAGGCATTAAAAGCTGACCCAACGCGAGGCGTTCCCCTTGATGAGGTATTAGTTGGCCTAGAAGAGATACATAAAAAAACAATAGGCTAGCCGTGAAATGCTGCGAGCTATAAAAGAGAGTGGCTTACTTTTTCGGCCATTGCTGCGCGCCGTGCAGTAACCGCATAAGTTCAATGCGTTTAGATTCACGCTGTATACGATAGACCATGATAAACGGCGTGCGGCTAATAACTAACTCATAAGTCCCCAGTTTTCGCCCTGGTCGGCCTATTTCCGGATGCTTGATTAGCTGGTTTACTTGGCGCTCGATTCGGTCGCCTTGCTCAACAGCTGCCTGAGGGCTATCTTGAGATATATAGTCGAGGTGTGCATCAAGATTTTCGATTGCTTTGGGGAGCCAGACCAATTTCAAGCCGTATCCCCTTCAATACGCTTCATAAGTTCGGCTCGCTTTTTAGCCCAGCTTGCTTTTGCATCTTCGTGTGAAATCCATTTAGTATTAGGGTCGTCGGCTTCTTCTAAAGCCTCTTCGACCTGTGCGCGGAACCATTTATCATGCTCTGCTGCTTGATGTGTTCTTTTTAATGCTTCTGCGCGATCGGGCCGAGTTCGGGTAATACGCTTCTGTTCGGGGTTCCAGCCTACCGTATCGAAGTCGCCCACGAAGAGGCCGAGTTTACGAAGTAAATAGAGTGCCTGAATAGGATTACTAAAGCTGCGCGGCTCTTTGCTGCGCGCTTTAGATAGCATTGCAGCCTCGCCATTTTTTGTGCCTATTTCAACAAAAAAGACCCCGCCCAATGCTTTTAAGGTAACGCCGACGATACCGCCTGCCTTATTGGTAGTGCGCAATTGCTCTAACGTGAGGGTGTACATAGCTAGCCTCCTACAAATTGGCATTTAATTGTTAGTATAGTACACAAATAATAATTAAACGTGCAATTTTTGCTCACGCCACCTTTTTAAGATGAGCGCCTGGCAACTGTACCCCTGAAATACCCATTTTTTTAGATAGGCCCTTTGAACATAATATTCAGGCCAATATCGGGTGTACGGACCTTTTTTGTAGAGTATACGATTGCGGTGATCAGTAAGATTTTTGTTCGCTGTATTTCTAGCGAGTAGGGAGTTTTGCATAATGCGTATTAATACTAATAGTGCTGTTACGCATTCCCCGATTGAAGCGAAAGCCTCATATGAAAAAAAAGCGGTTTCCTATGAGGCGAATCCAGTCAGTCCCTGCGGCAGCGCATCTTCAATAGCCAGTAGCAACGATAAGGGTAGTGAAGAAACGCTTATCGAAAGTGCAAAATTAGAAAAGCCAGAATATGAGGTAGTCGAAAGGAACTTAGATTTATTTTCTTTTCCAGTGTCCGCGAACGATGATGCATTAGAAATTCCGCTAGATCCTAATGGTCTTAATATACTTTTTTATAATAACTGTGATACTGATGCGTCTGAAAAGTTATTTGAAGTCCTAGGCGATGCTTCTAAACGGTCTAAAAGATGCAATAAAGTGGTTCGTACTTCTTGGGCCAAAAAACAATTTCTTTCTGCCGACGAAATCACTTCTCTAAAAGAAGAGGTGGAACAGGCAAGTAAATTATTAACTGATATTTATCAGATTTGCAAAGATGCACAGCACATTAAGAATCAGATAAACTGGATTGAAGAACCTATCGTTGCTTTTTTATCCAGTGAGGCAGAAAATCAAGAAATTGCCCTGTTGCAAAAAGAATTTATTACGCTTTTATCGGCGCAAGTTGTAGATAGCATTTCTGTGCATATCCGTAATGTCGCAGTGGTGCAAAATCTAATAGAACAGTACATAGATAAAAGCGAAAGGTTTCTAGCTCTTGATGAAAATACGCCGCCAAAGCCGAGTCTCTTAGAACGGGTTTCTTTTATAGTAACGGCGATGCCAGGTTTATTAGGGGGGCTGGGAGTTGCGCTCGCATATATTGTAGGAGCAACCGCCGCATTATCTTTTCTGCCTTTAGCTGCGGGGGGAATAGGTTCTTGCCTCGGTTTATTGTTTCTTTCTTTAAATGCAGCAAAATTAGCTCCTACTGAAAGAATTAGGCAACTTACAGAAGAAAGAATAGAACTTAATCAACACGTATTTAAACCAGTATTAGATTTATTGAAAAAGGCATCAAAAATGAATAGTGGAGTGGGTGGTGGAATTACTGATGCGGTAAATAGGCCGGCAACTTTTGAAACAGTGTATAGATTTAATAAACCGATTAAAGACGATACTAAGGCCCTTCTTGAGGGTAATGCAGGTTTACAGACATCACTAGGTGAACTTCTTGGAGAAGTAAGGGATTTAAAACGCTCGGTAGCTCCTCTCTTAAGAGATCGTAAAACCTCAACCACTTCATTGAGTTCCAATTCTTCCAACTCCTCCAGCGGCACTGAATCAGTGACTATTGGACGTTCAGAAACAAACTCGCCTGATTTTGATAAAGAGTTAATTAATAGAGATGAGGTGAAGGCGATTGTTAAGGAAGCATTAAAAGAAAAAGAAGAAAAACATGCGAAGGAATTGGCAGAAATAAGAGAACAACATCAGAAAAGCCATAACGAAATCAAAAAAAGTCAAAATGAGATGATGGAATTTTTAAAAGCAAGATTTGCATGAGCAAACAATTTTTAGGCAGTAAATAGAAAAATAATTAATAATTAAAAAAGAAGATAAAAAATATTTTAATTCAGTCGTATCTATTAATAAAACATTCATGCATAAAAAAATGGCCTTCGAAAAGGCCCATTTTTTTATGCACAATCTCTTAAAGTCGGGTTTAATTAACTTATCATCCACTGATTAAAGCGTTCTATGATCTCTTCCTGATATTTAAGCCAATATAGATTATTGCTACGTACTCCCTTTTGGAGATTGTTTGGATAGGTTAAAAGGTTTGTTTTCTGCTTTGGATCAATATATTGAAAAGCATCTGGCGTAGGAGGTCCATAGCCGCCATACGTTGCCAGTAATGCTTGGCGCTTTGGGTCTGAGGAAAATTGGATGAACTGGCGACATGCTTGAATATGGGGTGATCCCTTCAAAATCGCCCATTCCCCGCAGTCATAAATATGTTGCTTCCATGAAAAGCCAACCGGCGCACCTGCTTTCATCGCCATATACGCACGGACAATCCACACGGGAAGTAAATCTACTTCGCCAGATTGCAATAATTGCTCAGTCTGTGCTGCGCTAGTCCACCAGACTTTAATATGAGGCTTAATCTTATCTAAACTGTGAAACGCCCTATCAAGATCAAGAGGGTATATGTTTTCAGCAGCTACCCCGTCCGCCATCAGCGCCGCTTCAAGTGTGGCGAAAGGATGACGGCGCAGAGCGCGATCGCCTGGAAAATCTTTCACGTTCCAAAAATCTTTCCAGGTTTCCGGTATCCGGCGGCCTTCAAAAGCATCTTTTCGATAGGCAAGTACGGTAGTGTATACATTCACCCCTACACTGTAGGGTGATCTAAACTGCGCCGGAATCAGCGAGACAAAACGATCATTTTCAAGCCCATGCTTTTCTAAATAAACCGCTCTTTCAGTCAACGATAAAACGGCTCTACTGCTAATAGCGGCTATATCCCAAAACAATTTCTTATTTTCAACCATTGCCCGAATTTGCGCAGAAGGTTCATGCTCTGAAGTCACGCCGATGACTTCTATGCCCGTTGCTTTCTGAAACGGGGTATAAAATATATCTCTAAATATCTCGGCTTCTGTGCCACCCGCATCCCGCACAATAATACGTTGCGCTGAACCTGTCTTAGAGGCTGCAGAAGAAAATGAGGTAGTCAAGGCCGCAATGCCTAGTGCTATTTTCTTCATCGCACCGCGCCGCCCACAGGTTTTTTGGCTTTTGTCCATGTAGTTCTCTGCATAGCTCACACCCTCACCGCTGGATAATGTGAGCAGTCTTGGTTAAAAAACGATAATTGTTTCGTAATCAATCTAAGCAATTGATTAATAAGGGGCGAAAGTAGCCGACCCCGCCGGACGATTAAATGTGTCTGCGCTGACATGAACGTAGGGTGATCAATATCAAGGGCTATAAGCTGACCCGTATCAATTTCTTGACACGCGGCAAAAGCGGAAAGCAGCGTACCACCTGATAACACCGCAAACCTTTTAAGGGCGGAAGAGGCGCTACTTTCGAATGTGGGCGTTATCTGAATTTTTTCTTCTCGTTCTACTTCTTCAACTAAATCACGCAAACTAAATGTAAGTGGCGATAATGCCAACGGGTAGCGTGCTAATTCTGCTACCGTAACTTTATGTCGAATATGCGCTAGCGGGTGGCCTTTACCTACCAAAAGATGCACGGGTAATGAGGCTTGCGCTAGGCAATTTATCATTGGTTCATCCGCTAAAGTGCTACGAGTCAGCCCTATATGCGCTTTATCTTCACGAATTTGGTTTACCACTTGAGGGCAATTCACTTCTTCAACAGTGACATGTATATCTGGATACGCATGGTAAAAATCGTTTAATACCTCATCCATGAATGCATTAATATAAATATTAGGTAGAGCAACCGTAATATTTCCCCGTTTTGTAGTCTGCAATTCATATAAATTAGCTTCAAGCTTATCTTGGTTAGCGCGTGCTCCCCAATAATATTCTAAGACCATATTAGCGGCTTCGGTGGGCCTCATCCCGAGCCGATGACGCCGCTCAAACAGTAAAGTTCCTAACTCGTTTTCTAAAATTTGTATCTGGCGTGTGACAACAGATGCAGAGGTATTTAAGCCATCTGCCGCAGCGCGTACCGACCCCGTTGAATAGACTGCATAAAAGTAACCTATCCGCCGCTGATTAATTTCTCTTGATAAGATATGCCGCATATTTCTCTCTTTATCTATTGCTAACGCTTTTTTACGCATCACAAATAACAAAGTAAAAATCAGTCACGTACTATTTCAGTTTAGAACAAGCTCAGAAATTTTCGTTATCTTTTTCAATCTCATTTGTTTCATTTTGGTTAATAAAGCGTTGCAACAAAAATTTACATTACAAGGATGATTTTCACATTATGAAATTCTTCATATCTGTACGTGATAACCAATGAAAAATGAAAAGGCTATTCACTTTTGTAAATAGCCCAATCTATACGGTTTAATTTTTCTCGCTTTCAACACCTTGATTTAGATTAATAAAGCCTTGGTAAGCGTGCCAGTAAAAGCTGGCAGGGAGAAAAGGGGTTAGCACTGTCAGAGAAGGACGCGCATCACGCTTAACGATAGCCTCTACTGAAAAAGTAGCCAGCGCAGGATCAACGAAGAGAAAATAAGACGTGTAAAAGGAAAGAAGAAATTTTTTAAAGGAAGGGGGAAGACGCCGAAAAGGTTCTAAAGCAATACGGCCTTTCTTAAAACATGGTTTGAGGGGTAAAACTGGAGGATATAAAGAAAAATACTTGGGTGGTGAGGGGTAAGACTGGTGAAGATGCATCATGATTCGCTCCTTAAGCAGGACTAATTCCTCTGTTACCCCGCTGCTAGACGAGGTGGCAGAACCGAGCAAGGCTAGCAGACCGTTGCTTAAGAAACGGCAAGCCCGAAGGCTTTCCTCACCCAGTCCCGCCATAAAAGCAAAACCAAGCGCCCTAAGCATTGGGCTGCTAGACCCAAGCCGCTGTTGTCTCAGCGGCAGCTAAAGTATAAGCAGCATGACGCAAAAGGACAACTACAAAATACGGAGTGGTAGAAAAGTCACGATTTGATGCTACATTTTTGAAACATGCTGAACGCAGAAATGTGAATCAAATATCTATTCAGGAACACGCTTTTATTTCTTAAGAGAAGATCATCATTTCCTAAATTAGTCACAATAACAATTATGGTTGCTCTTGTTATACACATTCTACCCAGACCATACTAGGACTTGAATCAGTTGACCGGAGATTGGAGTACTTCCGATCAATATGGCCTCAATAGTTCGCGTTTCATCTAAGCAATGTCATGAAAATGGCCTTGCTTTTTTTAGTGCCTCCTGGTCGCTCATGCTTCAAAGGCGCTTAGGTAGCGCGTGCACGAAAAATAGCCTAAATCTAGGAGACATAAACATGCGCACCCCTTCTGTTTATAACCGCGTTTTAAGAGATAAAAAGTGGCAAGATTTTCTACTTGAGCATCAAATGGTAAAGCCCCGTTTTTTATTTAGTCATTTTTACTGCCAAAGACTCATAAACAGAAGTGTTGGCATTATTCCGCTGCCGGCATATTTCGTTATCCTTGCTTGCCTAGGAACTCTTTTAGTTTTAGGAAAGGTTTCCGGCGACATCTCAATCATGATTGCGCTACTCGCCGCATATGGCTGTACCTGTGCCGAAATAGGGGCGCGGATTCCAGGATTACGGCAAATAGGCGGGCCAGTTATCGTTACAACCTTCCTCCCTTCCTGCTTGGTGTATTACAAACTTTTACCGCGTGAATTGGTTAGCTCAATTAATGATTTTTGGCAGTCAACTAATATCTTGTATCTCTTTATCGCCTGTGTAGTGGTTGGCAGCATTCTGAGTATGGACCGCAGAACACTGGCTGTGGGGATGGCTAAAATTTTTGTCCCTCTTGCTGTCGGCTCAGTGGCTGCCGCTATAGTGGGCACGCTTACAGGGATGGCTTTTGGGTTAAGTGCTCACCATACTTTCTTTTATCTTGTCGTTCCCGTTATGGCAGGGGGTATTGGAGAGGGGGCCATTCCTCTCACGCTTGGCTATGCGGATATTCTTAGCTTGCCACAAAAGCAATTATTTGCCAAAGTTATACCCGCTATCGTGCTCGGGAATTTGATAGCAATTATCTGTGCCAGTTTGCTTAATCAATTCGGTAAGCGTCATGCTCGCTATACTGGCAAAGACCGCTTATCTGCTGCTGACGAGGGTATATCCATAAACCCTAGCGATGCTTCTTCTGTCACGGTTGAGCATATCGCCGCCGCGGGTATGATCGCGATTTGCTTATATATGTTGGGAATACTGGTGCATAAGCTGATTGGTTTACCCGCACCCGTAGCGATGCTCTTTCTTGCGGTACTGGCCAAGCTAACTTACGCAATTTCACCCAAACTAGAGGGCGGCGCTCGTGTCGTTTATCGTTTTTTCTCGACGGTGGTTACTTATCCTTTGCTCTTTGCAATCGGCATCACTATTACGCCGTGGAACGACTTACTAGCGGGTTTCACCTTAGCCAATATCGCCACTATTACGGCGACGGTTTGCACATTAACCGCCGTGGGCTTTTTTGTGGGAAAGTGGATTGGCTTATATCCGATTGAAAGCGCAATCATTAACGCCTGTCATAGCGGTATGGGCGGCATTGGTGATGTCGCGATACTGACCTCTGCCCGTCGCCTAGAACTCATGCCATTCGCGCAAATAGCGACGCGCCTAGGCGGCGCACTCACTATTACCGCTGCAATTATCTTACTAGGGCTTATTTCGTAA
Organism: Mycoavidus cysteinexigens; assembly: GCA_031963205.1. Taxonomy (GTDB): domain Bacteria; phylum Pseudomonadota; class Gammaproteobacteria; order Burkholderiales; family Burkholderiaceae; genus Mycoavidus; species Mycoavidus cysteinexigens_C. The sequence continues at coordinate 281 of JASSUB010000063.1, read as the reverse complement.
AGATCGGGGAACGGTTTATCTAGCAGGCAGGGAGTAAAAGCGAGGTTTAAGCAGCCTATCTTCAACACTATCTTACTGTGAAGCTTAAAAATTCCTTGCTTTTACTGATTCTGTCGCATAGCCTAGATTTATAGCCATTCTGGAAAAAAGAATCATTACTTCATATTATTTTTGGTTAATGTAAACGATATAAAAATAAACACCCTCTAATTTTTATTTAAATAATTATGCGCCTCATTTTATTTTCAATGATTTTTTTAATGTCTACTTTGATGGGCTGT
>JASSUB010000095.1:0-5410 GCA_031963205.1 Mycoavidus cysteinexigens | reverse complement strand
ATTTAATTTAAAGATATTTTGAATAAAGGGGTTGACGAGATTGGATAAAGGCAGCATAATCTCGTTCCTTCGCTGCTGAGTCAGCGAGACACGAACCGGAAGGCAAGTGGTTGATCTTTAAAAAGTTACAGTCGATAAGAGTGGGCACTTGATGAAAGCGAGTTTCTTGTGGCGTAAGCCATGAGGGGCGAAGATAGATATCAAGTCTCACAAGAAGTAAGATGGGTAGTAGAGCAATCTACGACTTGTCAACCTTTGAGAGAGCACCCGTCTGAAAAGATGGGGAGTTTAAACAGGTTTAAACAGAAGAGTTTGATCCTGGCTCAGATTGAACGCTGGCGGCATGCTTTACACATGCAAGTCGAACGGCAGCGCGGGTTTCGGCCTGGCGGCGAGTGGCGAACGGGTGAGTAATACATCGGAACGTGTCCTGTAGAGGGGGATAGCCCGGCGAAAGCCGGATTAATACCGCATACGATCTACGGATGAAAGCGGGGGACCTTAGGGCCTCGCGCTATAGGGGCGGCCGATGTCGGATTAGCTAGTTGGTGAGGTAAAGGCTTACCAAGGCGACGATCCGTAGCTGGTCTGAGAGGACGACCAGCCACACTGGGACTGAGACACGGCCCAGACTCCTACGGGAGGCAGCAGTGGGGAATTTTGGACAATGGGGGCAACCCTGATCCAGCAATGCCGCGTGTGTGAAGAAGGCCTTCGGGTTGTAAAGCACTTTTGTTCGGGAAGAAAACGTTAGGGTAAATAATCTTAATGGATGACGGTACCGGAAGAATAAGCACCGGCTAACTACGTGCCAGCAGCCGCGGTAATACGTAGGGTGCAAGCGTTAATCGGAATTATTGGGCGTAAAGGGTGCGTAGGCGGTTTGTTAAGACGGATGTGAAATCCCTGGGCTCAACCTGGGAACTGCATACGTGACTGGCAGACTAGAGTATGGCAGAGGGAGGTGGAATTCCACGTGTAGCAGTGAAATGCGTAGATATGTGGAGGAACACCGATGGCGAAGGCAGCCTCCTGGGCCAATACTGACGCTGAGGCACGAAAGCGTGGGGAGCAAACAGGATTAGATACCCTGGTAGTCCACGCCCTAAACGATGTCAACTGGTTGTTGGGGATAGCTATCCTTAGTAACGAAGCTAACGCGTGAAGTTGACCGCCTGGGGAGTACGATCGCAAGATTAAAACTCAAAGGAATTGACGGGGACCCGCACAAGCGGTGGATGATGTGGATTAATTCGATGCAACGCGAAAAACCTTACCTACCCTTGACATGTACATAATCTGGCCGAGAGGTTGGAGTGCTCGAAAGAGAGATGTAACACAGGTGCTGCATGGCTGTCGTCAGCTCGTGTCGTGAGATGTTGGGTTAAGTCCCGCAACGAGCGCAACCCTTATCCTTAGTTGCTACGCAAGGGCACTTTAAGGAGACTGCCGGTGACAAACCGGAGGAAGGCGGGGATGACGTCAAGTCCTCATGGCCCTTATGGGTAGGGCTTCACACGTCATACAATGGTCGGAACAGAGGGTAGCCAACCCGCGAGGGGGAGCCAATCCCAGAAAACCGATCGTAGTCCGGATTGCAGTCTGCAACTCGACTGCATGAAGTTGGAATCGCTAGTAATCGCGGATCAGCATGCCGCGGTGAATACGTTCCCGGGTCTTGTACACACCGCCCGTCACACCATGGGAGTGGGTTTTACCAGAAGTGGCTAGTCTAACCGTAAGGAGGGCGGTCACCACGGTAGGATTCATGACTGGGGTGAAGTCGTAACAAGGTAGCCGTATCGGAAGGTGCGGCTGGATCACCTCCTTTCTAGAAGATGCTTGAAGTCAAGTGTCCACACTTATCGGCTGTAATGGGTCTGTAGCTCAGGTGGTTAGAGCACACGCTTGATAAGCGTGGGGTCGTAGGTTCAAGTCCTACCAGACCCACCAAGGTACAGGCCTGTTGATTGGTCAGGAAGACACAGGGGGGCATAGCTCAGCTGGGAGAGCACCTGCTTTGCAAGCAGGGGGTCGTCGGTTCGATCCCGTCTGCCTCCACCAATCTTTATTCGGTAGGGTTTCTGATAGGGAGCCTTGTGGAATAATGATTGTCGTGAAACGACTGTCACGTTCTTTAACAAAATGGAAGAAGTAAAGTATGTGTAGACATTCTTGAGATGGAATGTTGAAGCATACATGGGTAATAGATTGTATCGACTTATCGAGACGGGTCAGCCGTTGAGATAAGGCAAACAAGTACTTAGAGACACCCTAGTTATAGGGTCAAGTGAATAAGTGCATGTGGTGGATGCCTTGGCGATCACAGGCGATGAAGGACGTGGTAGCCTGCGAAAAGCTTCGGGGAGCTGGCAAACAAGCTTTGATCCGAAGATGTCCGAATGGGGAAACCCGGCCCGAATGGGTCATCCTTGACTGAATACATAGGTCAAGAGAAGCGAACGCGGTGAACTGAAACATCTAAGTAGCCGCAGGAAAAGAAATCAACCGAGATTCCCAGAGTAGTGGCGAGCGAAATGGGAAGAGCCTGTATTTTTTAGCACAAGAGTTAGCAAAATGGAATGGAAAGTCCAGCCATAGAAGGTGATAGCCCTGTATGCGAAAACTGATGTGTGGAACTAGGGATACGAAAAGTAGGGCGGGACACGTGAAATCCTGTTTGAAGATGGGGGGACCATCCTCCAAGGCTAAATACTCGTGATCGACCGATAGTGAACCAGTACCGTGAGGGAAAGGCGAAAAGAACCCCGGAAGGGGAGTGAAATAGATCCTGAAACCGCATGCATACAAACAGTAGGAGCCTCGAAAGGGGTGACTGCGTACCTTTTGTATAATGGGTCAGCGACTTACATTCAGTAGCGAGCTTAACCGATTAGGGAAGGCGTAGCGAAAGCGAGTCCGAATAGGGCGATAGTTGCTGGGTGTAGACCCGAAACCGGATGATCTATCCATGGCCAGGATGAAGGTGCGGTAACACGTACTGGAGGTCCGAACCCACTAATGTTGAAAAATTAGGGGATGAGCTGTGGATAGGGGTGAAAGGCTAAACAAATCCGGAAATAGCTGGTTCTCTCCGAAAACTATTTAGGTAGTGCCTCGTGTATCACCTTCGGGGGTAGAGCACTGTCATGGTAGAGGGGTCCATCACGGATTACCTCGCCATAGCAAACTCCGAATACCGAAGAGTGCAATCACGGGAGACAGACGCCGGGTGCTAACGTCCGACGTCAAGAGGGAAACAACCCAGACCGCCAGCTAAGGTCCCCAAGATTGGCTAAGTGGGAAACGAAGTGGGAAGGCTAAAACAGTCAGGAGGTTGGCTTAGAAGCAGCCATCCTTTAAAGAAAGCGTAATAGCTCACTGATCGAGTCGTCCTGCGCGGAAGATGTAACGGGGCTCAAGCCAGTCACCGAAGCTGCGGATGCATAGTAATATGCATGGTAGGAGAGCGTTCTGTAAGCCTGTGAAGGTGTATCGAAAGGTATGCTGGAGGTATCAGAAGTGCGAATGCTGACATGAGTAGCGATAAAGGGGGTGAAAAGCCCCCTCGCCGAAAGCCCAAGGTTTCCTACGCAACGTTCATCGGCGTAGGGTGAGTCGGCCCCTAAGGTGAGGCAGAAATGCGTAGCTGATGGGAAGCAGGTTAATATTCCTGCACCGTCGTTAGATGCGATGGGGGGACGGATCGCTAAAGGTTGTCCGGGTGTTGGATGTCCCGGTCCCTGCATTAGAGAAGGCGCTTAGGCAAATCCGGGCGCGGAATTCAAGGATGTGGGGCGAGCAAACGTGAGTTTGCGAAGCAATTGGAAGTGGTTCCAAGAAAAGCCTCTAAGCTTCAGTCTAATGACGACCGTACCGCAAACCGACACAGGTGGGCGAGATGAGTATTCTAAGGCGCTTGAGAGAACTCGGGAGAAGGAACTCGGCAAATTGGTACCGTAACTTCGGGATAAGGTACGCCCTGGTATCTTGACTGGCCTGCGCCAGAAGGGAGAAAGGGTTGCAAAAAATTGGTGGCTGCGACTGTTTAATAAAAACACAGCACTCTGCAAACACGAAAGTGGACGTATAGGGTGTGACGCCTGCCCGGTGCCGGAAGATTAAATGATGGGGTGCAAGCTCTTGATTGAAGTCCCGGTAAACGGCGGCCGTAACTATAACGGTCCTAAGGTAGCGAAATTCCTTGTCGGGTAAGTTCCGACCTGCACGAATGGCGTAACGATGGCCACACTGTCTCCTCCCGAGACTCAGCGAAGTTGAAATGTTTGTGATGATGCAATCTACCCGCGGCTAGACGGAAAGACCCCATGAACCTTTACTGTAGCTTTGTATTGAACTGTGAACCGGTCTGTGTAGGATAGGTGGGAGGCTTTGAAGCGTGAACGCTAGTTTGCGTGGAGCCAACCTTGAAATACCACCCTGGTTTGTTTGCGGTTCTAACCTTGGCCCGTAATCCGGGTCGGGAACAGTGCATGGTGGGCAGTTTGACTGGGGCGGTCTCCTCCCAAAGCGTAACGGAGGAGTACGAAGGTACGCTAGGTACGGTCGGAAATCGTACTGATAGTGCAATGGCATAAGCGTGCTTAACTGTGAGACTGACACGTCGAACAGGTGCGAAAGCAGGTCATAGTGATCCGGTGGTTCTGTATGGAAGGGCCATCGCTCAACGGATAAAAGGTACTCTGGGGATAACAGGCTGATACCGCCCAAGAGTTCATATCGACGGCGGTGTTTGGCACCTCGATGTCGGCTCATCTCATCCTGGGGCTGTAGCCGGTCCCAAGGGTATGGCTGTTCGCCATTTAAAGAGGTACGTGAGCTGGGTTTAAAACGTCGTGAGACAGTTTGGTCCCTATCTGCCGTGGGCGCTGGAAATTTGAGAGGACCTGCTCCTAGTACGAGAGGACCGGAGTGGACGAACCTCTGGTGTACCGGTTGTCACGCCAGTGGCATCGCCGGGTAGCTATGTTCGGAAGAGATAACCGCTGAAAGCATCTAAGCGGGAAACTCGCCTCGAGATGAGATTTCCCGGGAATTCGATTCCCCTGAAGGGTCGTTCGAGACCAGGACGTCGATAGGCTGGGTGTGTACGCACAGTAATGTGCTTAGCTAACCAGTACTAATCGCCCGTGAGGCTTGACCCTATAACTTGTGTGTCTTATCTATTACCTGATTACTTCTTCCCCCCTTTTGATGAATTGAGACCTCTCAGTTCGTCTACCCTTTACGCCTGATGACCATAGCGTGTTGGAACCACCCCTTCCCATCTCGAACAGGGCCGTGAAACAACTCCACGCCGATGATAGTGCGGATTACCCGTGTGAAAGTAGGACATCGTCAGGCTTCTCTATTTAAGCAAAAAGCCTCCCCTCAACGGAGGCTTTTTGTG
>JASSUB010000062.1:0-5470 GCA_031963205.1 Mycoavidus cysteinexigens | reverse complement strand
CAAGTATGAGTACTTCAGCTTCAAGCGACAAGTCTGGGGATCATGGAGTGCTTACAATTCAGGTTCTTCATTAACTCGATCCGTCAACAAGCCCACAACACCCTTATCTCCTACCCAATGCTTCGGCCATAACGATAATCCTACAAGCTTTCGAACCGGCACTGCTACTTCACTTTCAAAACTATAGGAGGATGCATCGCTACCTCGACGCGAACGGCTTTCCGGCTCTATACACGCATCCAACGAATCAAACAACGTCCGCACCGCGCAATACTCCAACAACGATTTATGTATAAAACGATATTGCGTCCCACTTCGGATCAGCGGCCACGATTCGCGCAACAGTTGCTTCTTCTCTTCTCGACCAAAAAAAGCTTCTTTCCAACTCCCTTCGTCTTTCAGCGACGAATACTCTACTACCGGGTTACCTACATTCTTTGTATACAGGTGCACTCCTAACTCTTTCACAAACCCCAGTCCGTGTTCGGCAAATCCTTCGTCGCTCAACTCTCTAAACAGTTCTCTTTTTGAGCCTGTTAAATTTTGCACGCTTAACCACTGTTGCTTGCGATCAAACCATTGCCTAAAAAACTGATCATACAGATCAAGACGTAACTGCACACCACTTCGATCTTTCAACTCATTTTCAAGGTACGGTAACGCTTCAAGCACTACTCGCAGCAGAAACGGCGTGCTCACCAGTTCTTTTAAATGAGCTTGTTTCAGCGCGAACTCATAGCGTTGCACTGTCCAGCCCATTGTATTGTGCTGCACATATTTTTCTACATACTGAGCCCGATCTGACTCTGAAAACTCAGCAATCTCCAATTCTTCAAATAACACATCCTTGTCCTTAAGGCGCGGATTCGGTTGAAAGCGTTTACCATACTCTCCTCCAAGATACTCGCTACCACAACTGATTAACATTCGGCCCTGCCAGCTGCCTGAACGGTTGATATCATTACTCAGATACAAATTCCGCGTCTGACGTATCTCATCATAACCATCCAAAATAAATACAAATTTATGCTTTCTCTTTAACTTCTCTATCTGATACTCTGATAACCCTCTTTTCTTTAACGCTTTAGCAATCAAATCATGTTCTGGTTTATCTATACTCGCCAGGGATATAAACAGCGGAATCGCTTCATCACCTTCTTTTCTACTCTCCCATAACTGCTTTTCTAGTACTCTGCTGAACGTCGTTTTCCCAGACCCAGAATCTCCCTTCAGCAAAATTACTTTTTTATCCTTCAGCAACCCTTTAACTTGCGCTAACAGGCCGCTATCAACTCCCTCCAGACTACCTTTTCCCTGCGGTTCAACGTACACTTGTAGCGTCTCATTAAACGCTTCATCTTCCTTCAGCGCAGAAAAATACTGCTCCTCCAGCGTGGCTCTCGGGTCTGCATTCAACAACCGCAACTGGTGATGCTGCTGTTGCACCGTCGACGCAAGCTGGCGATGCATCGCTGTACGTATACCGTCGAAAATGCCGTCTAACAGCTTCGCAAATTCTAACTTGCCAAATTTTGAATCATTCTTTAGACTCGACATAACAAGGCTATGACCACTCCAAAACTTATCCAGAAACGTCTTCGCCTCATCGCTACCCACTAACAGCCGCTCCAGCACCTTAAATAACACTCCGTGCGAACCTTGGTTCAGATAAACTTCATCACCCTTTTTCGCTTGCAAATCAAAGCGCACAGGGTCCTCCATCCGTACCGTCGTCGATTCAATAAAAGCCTTTAGACAATTGTCATAGCTATTCGGCGTCAAGGACACCGGGATTATCCCGTGATGACCTTTCAGATGACCTGCGCGTATTTCCAAAAATGCCATTTCTGTCAACACATGATGGAACTCCGCCGCATATTTTTCCTCTTGCGAAAATTTCCTGACTACCTCACGTAACGCTGGAGTGCCCTTTTGTTTATCATCTTTGACGTAGGCTTCTCTATCTTCTTCATAGGCTTTCTTAAGCTCATCACAAAACGCTTTATAGGACTGTCCTTTTAGGTAGCTTCCTAAAACATCTGAACAACACACGATCACCTTATCCACCGGCTCAACATCCCCTCGCAACTGAGCAGGCAGCAAACAAAGTTGATTCGTTAAGATATCCTCTAGCTTCCCATCCGCTTCCAGATTTTCTACCTTGCTTGAATACGCCGGTCCTATCGGCGTTTGGTCCGAATAGAGCGTCACCCCTCGGATTTTTGATAAATGATTGATTAAATATTTAGACGTCGACGCCTTTGCCTCTCCATGATCTTTATTGTCATGCGCATATACCAGAAACAGGCTAGGTTTCTTGGACACCTCTAAGGAACTCAGCGTCAACAGCGCCTTTTCAAACAGATAATCTACCAAATCGCTTTTTTTCTGAGCTGACACGCTAACCGGCGCTAGAGCAGGCCGGATTGCTTCATAGCCCCAAGCTTCCGCTTTTCTTTTACTCGCCTGCGCTTTTGCCCCTTTTCCCAATTTCTCCAGCAGTTCACCACGCTCAAAATAGACTTCTGCAATTCGCTCACGCAGCGATTTTTCTTCTTGGGTCTTAGGCGTAAAAGCTTCTAACAAAGCCTCTTTAACCTCCGATAACGAAGGCATAAGTTGGCGACCATTCGCAACATGCATAAACGATACTTTGGCCTGGTCATACAAGGCTAACGATACCTCGAGACTCTCCATCTTCTCCCCCTTCTTATGATGGCGAGCCTGATCCAGATAGCTTTGCGCCAGCATCTGCGTTTGTTTATGGGACATAGCTGGGGAAATAGGGTTACCTAACATGATGAGCACTTCTCCTATATTGCATTGTTGATTGGGTCTTATTCAGCGGTAGGCCGATTGAATCCATTAAATTGACATCCGTGTTCTAAACACGGCGTTTCAGGTGATCATACCTAAAGCGCTCTTGCGGTGATTTTTGAAAGCATTTTGTCCCCCATTCTTATTTTTAAGTCGTTGTAAAAAACAAGCGGCCCTCTTTTTACGGCGGACCGTACATTCCGCTGTCTTGGCCTCGACGCTACTCCATCGAAAATTTATCCACGCAATTCTATATCAAAATTTGCTTCGGAAAACTTATGCTTAATTAGCCCTAATAAGGCCTAAAAAGCCCTAATTTGGCTATTGCTCCGTAGCAGAAAAACGTCTATCCTATTGATTATATTCATCTTTGTTGAGTTTTAGCCAGGACTCGAAATCCGGCGCATTGATTTTTTTAATCGAAAACTCAATGTGGGCATTTTTGTAGGCATCTAATTTAAATACACGCGTAAGGCATTATAAATACTTGATATGTGAATTACTCCCTTTCCGCCAATTCCCTTATTCTATAAAGCTTTACAGTTTCAAACCTCCGATTCTGCGCCGGTTTTTGCTTCGCAAGCTCCCTTCTGATCCCCTGTTTGGCCCCATCGCAACACACCCTGCGCCGGTCTTTTGCTTCGGAATGGATTATTTCCGCTGTTTCGTGGGTGGGCTGATCGCAACGATCAAGACTAAGAAAAACGTTTGAGTTGAATCGGGGGTGGAGATGATTTTTTGGATAGCTCACTCTCTGTCCAACCCGACGGTGAGGTCAATTCAGCAAAACAATCTGGAGCATTTCAGATAGAGAAAAAAGAGCTAAAATAAAAGACTCAACGAAACACACAATCCTTGAAATTAATCCCCCCTCTTAAACTACTCCAAAAAGATTTAGATCAGTATCCAACTTTGGGAGCAGTTCCAGAACGAGCCAACTCCAATTTCTAACTCTCTCTACCTGCTTTGCTTTCAGCTTTTGTAGCAAACTAGGTAAACTGCTTTCCCACACCCAGCTTTTCTGTTTAGTTTATGATAAGATTTTTGAGAACTATATCGTCAGCACCTTTGAATTGCCTTTGGCTTAATATCGATTTAGCGCAACAGAGAGCAACACGAAACTGTAATTTGTTACCACGCTGAGAGTGATTGGCCGCACTGGTACTGAGGTTGACGTCAAATCAGTGTGGCCAATCATATTTTTCTTCTCGCTAAACCGCATACCTCTGGGTCAGAGCTACCATAGAATGGTTTCAATTTAGAAGATAGAATCTCAGATTAGAAATCTTGGCAACTGGCTTCCACTTCAACTGATGACTAACTGATCAATCGCCACATTAGTCACGCCCGGTACCGACCAGGCGGCCCTTTTAGCTTCTTGTAACTCTAGCCAAGAACCTACCCTACCTTTTAATATTACTTTACTACCTTCCACTTCAACACCAATCCGTTCTGCATCCAATTGCGCATGGCGATGAAATTCCTTGGTAATCTGAGCTTTAACTTCTTGGGGTAAAAGGCTATTTTGTATCGTAATTTGATTATTAACTCCTTTTACCCCTGAAAGCCATCTGACAGCTTTTTCAGCAGCTTCACGTTGATACCACCAATTTACCTTTCCAGTCAGCGTCAGGTAGCCGTTTTCAACGGTTACCTGAGGCTTCTCCTGAGGTAAAATGCTACTCCACTTCAACGCATGGACAGCGGCACTCGCAATATCAACATCCGGCCTTCGATGTTGACTGCCTAACTCTATTTGTAGCTCGTTGGCCACCGCTTTCACTCCTGCAACGCTTTTGACCGCACGTTCCGCAGCATGTTTTTCAAATAAACTGTTTACCATCCCGCCTAAAACAACCACTTCGCCGTTTATTGCGACAGTAATATTAGAAGTATTCACGCTGGGTTCAAAGTTAAGCTTATCCATAACGTCTTCATAAAGTTGTGCATTAGTTTTCATTATTACTCTCCTAGCTAACCAATAAAAGTTGATTTAAATTAAGGAAGATATACATAACCTCTATTTCATTTTCCACGACATAGTTGCAACCCTCATCATTACTAGACGTAATTTTTTAAAATGCAGAATTTTTTTTAAGTTATATAGCCTACCCCTAACTGTCCTTATAAAAGTATAAGCATATTTTTTTAATATGCAAATTTATTCGATAGCGGATTTAAGAACGAGCATTTTGCGCGCGACCGTATCCGATACAATTTCTGCGTAGACCATCTCATTATCCATTTATTTCGTCGGTTCCACCGTAAGCGCGAAATTAACCCCACCTTGCACTTGAAGAAAACGAAAAAGAGAATGATCCCTTTTTGAAAAGGATCAGAAATGAGAGTAAGTGAAAACAAAGAGGAGTTATGGAGCTCCAGAGTGGAGTCGCAGCAATCCTCAGGTGTCAACAGCGATTTAAAATTGATACACCTCCGTTCCACTTCGGCAGTACGAGTACGGTGCGTACTGGAGGGAGGGCAAAGCCCGACTGGAGGGGCGCACCGTACTCATAGCGCTCATAGCTAATCTCCCCTTACGATAGAGTGAATCATTCCAGCTTGCCGCTGGTGCTTGAGCCGGTAGCTATCGCCAGAGATAGGCACAATATGTGCGTGATGCAGTAAGCGATCGAGCAACGCTGCCGTTAGC
>JASSUB010000021.1:0-37993 GCA_031963205.1 Mycoavidus cysteinexigens | reverse complement strand
GCGAGTGTGGGACGCGGAAAGCGGAGCGGCTGGTCACACCTTAGAAGGACATACCGACTCTGTTAGTAGCGTGGTGTATTCGCCGAGCGGTTCGCAGATCGCCTCGGGGAGTTGGGACAAGACGGTGCGAGTGTGGGACGCGGAAAGCGGAGCGGCTGGTCACACCTTAGAAGGACATACCTCCGGTGTTTTGAGCGTGGTGTATTCGCCGAGCGGTTCGCGGATCGCTTCGGGAAGTAGAGACAATACGGTGCGTCTGTGGGAGGTCGCTTCGGGTGAGTGTCTAAGAGTGATTCAAGGTTTTACCGAGACGGTCAATAGCGTAGCCTGGAAAGCGACGCCGCAGGGTTCCTATCTGTTGACAGGCAGTGGCGATAATTTTGTTCGTCAGTGGGAGCTGATAGGAGAGGAGGATGGAGTTCATGCGCACCTGCGTTGGATGTCACCACCGGAGAATAAGCTGATGGTGGAGGATACGTTATTGGAGGGGGTGGTTGGGTTAAGCGAGATGAATAGAGCGCTGATGAACCAGCGCGGGGCGTTATTTGTGGAGAAAAAAGAAGGTGGCAGTACAGAATCTGCCGAAAAAGAATCTGCCGAAATATCGACTGAGTCGAAACAGAGTCTGCGGGAATATTCAGTGGGGAAGACTTTGCTGAAGAATATGTTTAAAAGGAATAACTGACTATCAATACTATAAATGGGCATGGCGGCGTACTTCGAGGTAGGCGGCGCACGCGACGACAGCCGGCCGATCAAAGCGAATCGTGCGCGCCATGCCTTTCTTGTCAAGAATGTGCGTTTGCACCGCGCCGCGTAGTCCTGTGCCAGCGGTTTTATTCTCAAAGATCACCTGAGTAATATCTGCATCTGAGCCGCCTTCGACAAGGATATTCAAGCTATGGGCAAGTACGCCATTGACATTGTGCTCGGCTAATAAAGAAACGGCGTCGCAGTTCGGCATCGGTTTCTTTCTCTTCTCCGACTTGGCTGCTTTGAGCGGAGCGCCAGCCTAAAAAGGGCATTTTGCGGAGCAAGGCCCGAATTGCGGAGCAAGCGTAGGCGTTAAAAATCTGCTAGAATGCAGTCCAGATAAGGCCATGCGGGCGTCGTATAATGGCTATTACCTCAGCTTCCCAAGCTGAAGACGTGGGTTCGATTCCCATCGCCCGCTCCAGTTTGCTGTTTTTTGAATGATCCTCCCTGTAGTTCAATGGATAGAACGAGTGCCTCCTAAGCGCTAGATACAGGTTCGATTCCTGTCGGGGGGACCAGGGGTATACCTTTCTTACATTCAATCAAAGTTGTTGCGGCAAGTTCGCCCTAATTAGGAGACTACGATGAGCAAGGTTGCTCTTCCGCGTATTGTTTGGGTGTTAGGGGCGGTGAGCTTTTTCATGTCGCTCTCTTTCGAGTTAGGCCATGTTTTATTGCCGGCCTTACTGGTTGGCACGATGGGCATGAGTGTGATGGCGCTGGGCTTAGTTGAAGGCATTGCCGATGCAATGAGCTTTATGATTAAAGTCCTGTCTGGCGCCTTCAGTGATTATCTAAGGCGGCGCAAAGGGTTTATTTTAGTGGGTTATGGCTTGGCCGCTTTGAGTAAACCCTTTTTCCCATTGGCTACTGGGCCAGCCATGCTGGTGAGTGCGCGTTTGTTTGAAAGCTTTGGCCGAGGTGTGCGCGGCGCGCCGAGAGATGCACTGATTGTTGATATGTGTTCACCTGCGGCACGTGGTGCCTGTTTTGGTTTGCGTCAATCAGCCAGTACTTTTGGTGCGGTCATGGGGGCATTACTGGCGATGGGGCTAATGTTTTGGTCGGCGGAGAATATTCGGCTGATTCTTTGGTTTCCTGTTATTCCAGCATGTATTGCAGTTGTTTTGCTGATTTTTGGGATTCATGAAACGGAGCGGGCGCCTAGCAAGTCCTTTTTAAAAACATTCCCTTTGCATTGGCGGGCGTTGCGTGAATTTTCAGCGCATTATTGGTTAATAGTGGTGATTGTCGCGCTCTTCTCAATGGTGCAATTGAGGGCCGCATTTATCTTATTACGTGCTCAACAAGCTGGCCTCGAACCGAAGTGGGTTCCTGGTGTCATCGTAGTGATGTATTTAGCTTACTCGCTGTCCGCTTATCCAATAGGTAAAATTTCAGACCAAATGGATCGCCGTTTTTTGTTTGCGTTTGGCCTGGTGCTGATGATTCTGGCGAATGTGCTATTTGGTTTAGGTCATTCGATCGCGCTTTTATTGCTGGGTGTGATCTTATGGGGGCTGCACATGGGCTTTATCCATGGCCTCTTAGCTGTGATGTTGGCTGAGGCAGCGCCAGTGGCGCTACGTGGCACCGCATTTGGTATTTCTAATCTAACCAGTGGTGTATGCATGGTAATAGGAAGTGCAGCAGCCGGATGGCTGTGGGATCACCTAGGGCCATCGGCTAGTTTTTTGGCATCGGCTATATTGGCGCTGATTCCTTTGTTATTGTGCGCGTTGGTACTCCGTCCCACAACATTGCATCGTAAATAGCAGGCGGTAAGGTTAGCGTTGCGCTAAACCGAATGAGTTGCCAGGTTATCGCTTGCGTACACGTTCGCTACGCACATAAAGCCGAAAACGTTCGTCACGATCGGCCGGCCGGCGGCCTTCCCAGACGAGCGTCCAAACAAAAGGCGAAAGTGAGGTGGGGGCGCCGTAATCCCACGTGTCTTGACGCAGCAATACATCACAATCTTGGTTATCAAAGGCAAAACGCATTGCGCCAAAATAAGCAAAAGAAGCGATTTGTGCATCGCCTAGCCGTACCGGGCTAATACATTGATAATCGGTAGGTAAATGATGGGCAATTTGAGCGGCAACGTCACGATAGGTTCGGCTGTAATTGACCAGCGGTAACCATAAAGTCATCAATAATACCCACATCAGGGTTGTGCCTGCGCTGGATAGAATCACACTGCGCCATAGCACTTTAGGGCGACGCGCCAGTCGCCAATGAACCAGGGCAATCCAGCAGCCGGTGACAAGTAAAGCAATAATAAATGCGGGGAGCCTGAATTCAGCCTGGAACCCAGGCGCGAGCCGGGCTAGATTGTGGGCGATTTGCGCCGGGAAACCCGTTTGTTGCGCAATCCAGACGATCCAGACGAATGAGCCCAAAATGGTAAAACTGAGTAGCGCGAACCAATCGATCGCGTTGATCGTGCCGCGCTTAAGTGTGGGTAAAGCAAATGCTGCTAGGATGGAAAGTGCCGGCAGTAATAGTAAAAAAAGCCGGTTAGTCTCATGCGTTTGCAGGGCAATCAAGATCAGTAGCGCGCTGATGACGGACAGCGTAATCGTCACATGGGGCGCGCGTCGCAGACCTGCCCAGCTATACCAGGACCACGCCGCCAGCGGCCATGCCGGCCAGGTATAGAGGGGTAAGTTTTTTAGAGCGTAAAAAAGCGCGCTGGCTGGCGAACCAGAGAAGGTGTGGATATTGCCAAAGATCCAGGCATGTAAATAAACTCTAGCTTCGTCGGCTAAAGCAAGGTACGCGGTCAGCGGCCAAGCAATCGCGGTGAGCGCCAGCACTGGCAAGCCAAGCGTGAGTAAGGCGGTGCTACGCAGTTCACGTGTCACCAGCATTAAGACGGCAGTACTGAGCAGGAGCGCAACCAGTAAAGCAGGGTTAGCGGCAAGCAGGAGCAAGCCCAGGGCAAGTCCCCACCAGAGTGCGCCTTGCTTGGGCTTATCAATGCTGCGGATCAGGCCGTAGAGCATGATCGTAATACAGGCGAGTTGCGTGATTTCAGGTGTGGTTTCATGGCTGCGTTCGGCCATGCCAAAGCAGCCCAACAGGATCAATAGCGCACCATCGGCAAGAGTGCGACCATAATCACGTGAAGAGGGTTCGCCGCCGAACGCATATTTGAAAGGCTGCACTTCAGCGCGGCGACCTAATAGGTAGCTGCTATACCAAACAAAGGCGCAGCTCATGCACAATAAACCCGCGGTGACAATATGCGTCGCGCCAATTGGATTAAGCCAAGGTCCAAAGACGCGCAGGCTGAGCGCGCCGAGCCAATAAGAGAGGGGGCCGCTGCTGGTGATGGCTTTACCGGCAAGATTGGGCAGCAGCCAATCTTGCCAACTGCCATTGGCCAGTGTCCACATGATACCGAAGCCGGCTGCATCTTCGTTTTTCCATGGGTCGCGCCCAAACAGGCCCGTCACCGCATACACCATGCAAATGGCAAGCAATAACCAGCGTGGCAATGTGCGAGTAGCGGAAGTGGTCAGACGAACAACAGCGGACTTCATGCGTGGCGGTTAGTGTAACTTGATGATGAGCTTGGCGTGACGCAAGCACACGATAAATAAAAAAGGGCAGCTAATAGGCTGCCCGGGTTGCCTCGGTGCGAAGCGATGGCATCTTACGCTCGCTTGCTACACCGATGCCAATGCTGACTTGAACCTTACGCTGGCTCTGAGCCTTGAGTCTCTGGGCTTTGCGTCGCTTTAGTGTAATTCGCGTATTTGCGCTTGAATTTTTCAACCGTTCCTTCGGTATCAACAATTTTGTTTTGGCCGGTATAGAAAGGGTGAGAGGCTGATGAAATTTCCATTTTTGCAAGTGGATATTCTTTGCCTTCATGTTGGATCGTTTCGCGTGTATTGACTGTCGAGCGCGTCACAATTTTGTCGCTAGACGACATATCCATAAAAACGACTTCGCGGTATTGTGGATGTATATTTTCTTTCATATTTCATTCCTTGCGTGGATGCAGTCAGTTTTGTCCGCGTCTAATTGAGTCGACGCGGACTTCTTTGCTGCGCTAAAGCTATTTTCAAAGCAGAAAACGCATTATTATGCCAGAAAATTGCTGGCTAATAGATTAGATTAAAACTTGCTTTTAAGAAGCCATGTGTGCCGTGCCGGATATAGGCTGATAAAACTATCCGCCGCGGCGCATCATATCGAAAAATTCAGCATTGTTCTTGGTTTGTTTGAACTTATCCATTAAAAATTCTAACGCTTCGACTTCATCCATGTCATGAATGAATTTGCGCAGGACCCAGATCTTTTGCAGGATTTCCGGTTTAATCAGTAATTCTTCACGGCGAGTGCCTGATTTATTAAGATTGATCGCGGGGTAGATACGTTTTTCAGCCATGCGCCGCTCAAGGTGTACTTCCATATTGCCGGTACCCTTAAATTCTTCGTAAATCACATCATCCATGCGGCTGCCGGTTTCGATCAAGGCCGTACCGATGATGGTTAGTGAGCCACCTTCTTCGACATTACGGGCAGCCCCAAAGATGCGTTTTGGCCGCTGTAGTGCATTCGCATCGACGCCACCGGTTAAAACCTTGCCTGAGGTCGGCACCACGGTGTTATAGGCGCGCGCTAGGCGGGTAATTGAATCAAGCAAAATCACCACGTCTTGCTTCATTTCGACTAAACGTTTTGCTTTTTCAAGCACCATTTCAGCAACTTGCACATGGCGTGAAGCAGGCTCGTCGAAGGTTGAGGCAATCACTTCGCCGGCGACTGAGCGCTGCATTTCAGTGACTTCCTCGGGGCGTTCGTCAATCAGTAAGACGAATAGTTTGATATCGGGGTGATTGGCTTTAATCGCATGTGCGATATGTTGTTGAATTACGGTTTTGCCTGATTTGGGCGAGGCCACGAGTAAACCGCGTTGGCCTTTACCAATCGGTGCGATCATATCAATGATCCGGCCCGTAATGTTTTCTTCGCCACGCATTTCGCGCTCGAGCAGAAGCGGTTTATTCGGGTGTAGCGGAGTCAGGTTCTCAAACATAATTTTATGCTTTGAGGCCTCAGGGGGCTCGCAATTGACCTTATCTACTTTCACCAGGGCGAAGTAGCGTTCACCGTCTTTGGGGGTGCGGACTTCGCCTTCAATCGTATCGCCAGTGTGTAGATTAAAGCGCCGAATTTGCGATGGGCTGATATAAATATCATCTGGGCTTGCTAGATAGGACGTTTCTGGCGAGCGTAAAAAACCGAAACCGTCAGGCAAGACCTCTAGCGTGCCATCGCCAAAGATGGTTTCGCCCGTCTTGGCGCGTTTTTTTAAGATCGCAAACATTAGCTCCTGTTTGCGCAGGCGGTTTGCGTTTTCGATTTCTAGGCCATTGGCCATTTCAATGAGGGCGGATACGTGTAAAGATTTGAGCTCAGATAAGTGCATACGGAATCCCGCTAGGGAAAAAGGTTTGTCGCTAAGGACTAAAGGAATAGGAGAGCGAACGCTCAGGAAATTAAACGATATGAATTTTTTTATATTCTAGCACAGCGTGCACGGCTAATCGAGTTTTTTCAGAAACTTTTGTAGCCGGCACAGTTTTGACTGGATGCTGGGGTTAAAGGTGGCTATCGAGAAACGAGGTGAGTTGATGTTTCGATAAAGCGCCGACCTTTTGCGCAGCAACCGCGCCATTTTTAAAGAGAATCAAGGTCGGGATGCCACGCACGCCGAATTTAGCCGGGGTTGCCTGGTTTTCGTCAACATTGATTTTGGCAATATACAAGCGATCGCTGTAAGTTTGCGCAAGTTCATCTAGGATAGGTGCAATTTGTTTGCATGGGCCGCACCAGTCGGCCCAAAAATCCAATAATACGGGCCGATCGGCCTTGAGTACTTCTTCTTCAAAAGACGCGTCGTTAATAATCTTAATGAGTGAATTCATTGTGTATGCACCTCTTCCAACCGAGAAAATTGTAGCTAATCTATAAACAGGCGTTATCTTAGCCTAAATTGTTTAAGTTGTGAGGGGGTTTGCTTAAGGGTAAATGCTTCTTATGCTGCACTGCCTGCGCAAGCACCTGCAGCTTTGGCGGACATGCATGTGGATACCTTTTCTTGAATGGTACAATTTTTCAATAATTGACCTGATCGATCATATACTGCAACTTGCCAATTCCAGGTCTTGCTGTCAGCGTGGGCAGGGCCGACACGTTGCATGACCATATAACCATATTGCTGATGCAAAATGTCGATGGCTTGGATCTCTACTTTGAGGGTGGCGTCAGGAAAAATGTCAATAGCTTTGTTTTTTAAATAGCGTATCCGTTCTGTTTGAGATGTATAACGCAATAACTCTTTTAGCAAGCCTGAGTTATCCAAGGTTGCGCCGGAAAATCCAACAATAAAATGCGAGGGATGCGAAGAGAACTTAATATGCTGCCAGATATGAAAGTCGCTTGCTAAGACCAGCTTGATTCCCTCTGGAAAAAGCTTTTCATTTTTGTTTAAAAAGACGGATTTGATTGCAGTTCCTATATATGGGTTTTCAATGCCGCCCGCTAACGCTAATATGGGGGTATGCATGAGTAGAATGTTGTGGGTGGCTTTTTGCGCGAGTTTTTCCATCTTCGTATACGTTTGCTGGTATTGGAAATAAGCATAGTGATGGGGTTGCAAATTTCCAAAACGTGACTGGGCTGTATCAAAAACAATAAATTGCTCATTGACTCCGAACGGGATAGCATAAGGAGAGCTATAATCGCCGGCATAATCGTGTTGTTGGCCTGCTGTAAGCGGCTGGATGCAATCCTGCTCCTGGTCTTGCCACGGCCGCGGATCTAAAAATCGCCACCATCCCTGTCCAGCAAGTTGGCAACTCTCACGATTGCCGCGCGCCATGATCCAAGGCGCTACCTTTAATAAGTCATCGGCGGGCTCAAAAAAATCCAGATTCCAAGTATCAAAATCTGCATGTTCTCGCTCTTTCTTTCTTGCTTGTCGGTAATGATAATCGCCAAGATGAATGACTAAGTCTAAATCAGGGGTTTGCGCTGCAGTTTGGGCAATCTTCTTAAATGGAGTTTCGCCATCGCAGGCTTGCCCTTCAGGCACGCGGCAGCCTGTATCCCCAATAACGACAATAGTCTGAGGAAATTTTTTTCCTAAGCTTAATACTCTGCCGCTAATAGAGATGGTTTTTGCCTCGGGTGTGAGCGGACTTTCGCAGGTAAGTGGTAAATTATCTAAATTAGGCAGGCCCTGGGCGGCGCGATCGCTTTTTTCCTGTCGCACGGCCATATCGTGCTCCACTCCATTAATCTTAATCTTGGGGCAGGTGTCTCCCTTAGCGATTGCTCGGGCGATGCGTTCGCCCCCTTGACCTAATACGATGAAGGCTGAATGCAAGTCAGTGTGTGCCACTGCCGCGGCGTTAGGGGTATGTGGATCCTGATCACTACTGCCGTTGCCGCAAGCGGATAACGCGGCGATGAGTGAACATTTGATCAAAGCGAGCGGGATAAATGGATCGCAAATGTGAAAGTGCATGATAAAACCATTTCCTAAATGAGATTCCAGGGTGAAGGTCTCTTTGATATGTACGAAGTAGAAGTATTTTAGGTCGGTGGGAATATTTGATAGAATGATGACGTTCAGTCGCATTTTGCATATTAAGCTACTTACCCCGCTATTTTTAGTATAAAACCTCTAGTCTCTTAGGGCGCAGACTCAGATGTGTATGGTTGCGTCAGGAGGGTACTGGAAGACGCATTATTAGCAGAACCTTGAGCATACTCATACTCACGCACTTGGCTGAGTGTTTTATTAGGACAATTTGATTTTATGACCCAAAATATTAATATAGAAAACCTTGGTAAGCTTGAACGGAGGGTTCGCCTTCCTTTACAGAAGGACGGTATACATCAAGAGGTCGATGTACGTCTCCGTAAGATCGCAAAAAATTTCAAACACCCGGGTTTTCGGCCTGGTAAAGCACCGCTCAAAATGGTTGCACAACAGCATCAAGAACGACTTCGGACTGAAGTTCTGTATGACAAAGCAGGCCAGGAATTATTGACCATGAGTCAAGCCCAAAATTTCAGAGTCGCTGGCTTGCCAAGCTTAGACATAAAGAGTGATTTAGCGGATGCGGATACCTATGTAGTGGACGCCACCTTCGAGGTATTTCCCGAGGTGACAATTGGTGATTTGTCCGCTGCAGAAATTACGCGTACGACGACCCTGATTGGCGCCGAGCAAATTGACGCCACCCTTGACATGCTGCGCAAGCAGCGCGTCCATTATCATGTGCGTGGTGAGGCTGGCGCCCATGGCGATGGCAATGGTGGGTTGGCGGCGCAAGCTGGGGATCGAGTGCAAGTGGATTGGACTGGCACGATAGATGGCAAGCCATTTAATGGCAGTGTTGCAGAAAATGCTGAACTGGTTTTGAGTGAAAAAAAACTAGATCAAGAGAGTCCAAAAAACCCTCAGCGGATGATTCTGGAGCAGTTTGAAAATGCCGTGCTTGGCCTTGAAGTAGGTCATAGCCGAGATTTTGAGGTGAGCTTCCCGAGCGACTATCAAGACAGTGAAATGGCGGGCAAAACAGCTCAGATTGCACTGACCCTCAAAAAAGTCGAATGGCCGCATGCCCCGGAAATCGATGCAGAGTTTGCGAAATCAATGGGGATCGAAGACGGCGACGTGGCAAAGCTACGCGAAGCGATTCAGGCGAGTCTCGCACGCGAAGCCAAAAAGCGCACGCAATCACTCCTAGTTGAGCAAGTGATGGGGGCGCTGCTTGCCACCACAGAGCTTGACGTGCCAGGCGTACTGGTCGCAGAAGCGCAACAGCATCTGCTTGAGAGGATGCACGCAGATCTCGAACGACGGGGCTTGAAAAAGGCACAACGGCCTTCGCTGCCTGCCGAACTTTTTAAAGAACAAGCTGAACGTCGCGTAAAATTGGGCTTAGTGATCAATGAATTGGTGCGCACACACAGTTTGCAGGTAAAACCTGAGCAGGTTCGAACTGAGGTTGAAGAGCGCGCGCAAAGTTATGCTGACCCGCAAGCAGCCGTGCGCTGGTATTATGCAGATCGTAAGCATTTGGCTGACATAGAAAATGATCTGGCTGAAGGCAATATCGTTGACTTTGTGCTCGGTCAGGCCAAGATAACCGATAAGGAGGTGAGCTTTGAAGAATTAGCGCAAGCAGCAACGGCGCAGTAAAATAAATTCAGATAAGTTCATGGTGTTGAAAACCGCGGCATGCGGATAGGGCTATACATTAGCTGATCCGCGGTGGCTTTTAAAAATTTAATAAGGATTAAGCGTATGATGTCTTACGTTGATTTAGCTGCGCAGCGGTTCCCCCCCCCTTCTGATGGGCTTAATACGCAAGCACTGGGTCTGGTGCCGATGGTCGTTGAAACCAGTGGTCGTGGTGAGCGTGCTTATGATATTTACTCGCGTTTACTGAAAGAGCGCGTGGTTTTTTTGATTGGCGAGGTCAATGATCAGAGCGCCAATCTTGTGGTGGCGCAGTTACTCTTTCTTGAAAGCGAGAATCCAGACAAAGATATTAGTCTGTATATTAATAGTCCTGGCGGCTCAGTCTCAGCGGGTATGGCGATCTACGATACATTGCAATTTATCAAGCCGGAAGTTTCAACCTTATGCATGGGGCTGGCGGCTAGCATGGGCGCCTTTTTGCTGGCGGCAGGAGCTAAGGATAAGCGTTTTGCGTTACCTAATGCCCGGATTATGATTCATCAACCACTAGGCGGTGCCCGCGGTCAAGCATCCGATATTGAAATTCAGGCGCGCGAAATTCTCTATCTGAAAGAGCGGCTGAACCAATTGCTTAGTACTCATACTGGGCAGCCGGTCGAACGGATTTCGCGTGATACTGATCGTGACAATTTCATGTCAGCCGACGATGCTAGAACATATGGTTTAGTCGATCAGGTCTTGTATAAACGTATTTAGCACCTATTTACCTATTCATGTATTGATTAGGTAAATAACGTGGATAATTAGAATGCTAGGCAAGCTAGCCTAAGCATTTTTTCTTACTGTCCGGAGGGATTCGTCGATGGCGGACAAAAAAATTTCTAGCAACGATAAAGTTCTTTGCTGCTCATTTTGCGGTAAAAGCCAGCCTGAAGTCAAAAAACTGATTGCTGGCCCATCAGTCTTTATTTGTGATGAATGTATTGATTTATGCAACGATATCATTCGCGATGAGTTGGCTGAGGCGATTAGCGAAGCTGGCTCGTCTAAATCGGACTTGCCAAGCCCGAAAGAAATCAGTGAAAAACTTGATCAATATGTGATTGGACAAGTGCGCGCGAAAAAAATTCTCGCGGTGGCCGTCTACAATCACTATAAAAGACTGAAACATATTGATAAAAAAGACGAAGTTGAGCTTGCCAAGAGCAATATTTTGTTGGTCGGTCCGACTGGCTCAGGCAAAACTTTGTTGGCCCAAACGCTGGCGCGCTTATTGGATGTGCCGTTTGTAATGGCCGATGCAACGACGCTGACAGAAGCGGGTTATGTTGGCGAGGATGTGGAAAATATCATCCAGAAATTATTGCAAAACTGTAATTACGAAGTCGAAAAAGCCCAAAAAGGTATTGTTTATATTGATGAGATTGACAAAATTAGCCGTAAATCGGCCAATCCATCGATTACCCGCGATGTCTCCGGCGAGGGTGTGCAGCAGGCTTTGCTAAAACTCATTGAAGGAACCATGGCGTCGGTGCCGCCACAAGGCGGGCGTAAGCATCCCAATCAGGATTTTATTCAGGTTGATACGACCAATATTTTATTTATCTGCGGCGGTGCGTTCGATGGGCTTGAAAAAGTAATTATCGACCGTACCGAAAAAACTGGGATTGGCTTTGGCGCTACCCTTAAAAGCAGCCAAGAACGTGATGCTGGCGAAGTACTGCTTGAAGTTGAACCGGAAGATTTGATTAAATTTGGCTTGATTCCAGAGTTAATTGGCCGTTTACCGGTTGTGGCGACACTGAACAAACTTGATGAAGCAGCGCTGGTCAAAATTCTCGTCGAGCCGAAAAACGCGGTGATTAAACAATATCATAAACTTTTTGCGATGGAGAATGTCGCCCTCGAGATCCGGCCTGCTGCGTTACAAGCGATTGCGCGTAAAGCGATTCGCCGCAAAACAGGCGCGCGAGGACTGCGTTCGATTTTAGAACAGGTGTTACTCGATACAATGTATGAATTACCGATGATCAAAGGTGTGAGCAAAGTTATTATTGATGAAAATATGATTGCAGGCGAGGGTAAGCCGCTGTTGATTTATGAGGAGCCGCAATCCTTGGTTGCCAACCAAAGCGCCGGCTAAGACAGTCATCAAGCTCTATTTGTAAAAATGGCTCAATTGATTTCACCTATAGGAAAATAAAATGCCAGGAATCCAACTCCTTTCATCGGAGCCCATCCTGTTACCGTTGCTACCATTGCGAGATGTGGTCGTGTTTCCGCATATGGTGATTCCGTTATTTGTTGGGCGTCCCAAATCAATTAAAGCGCTAGATGCTGCGATGGAACGCGGCAAGCAAATCATGCTGGTGGCGCAAAAAACGGCCGGTAAAGATGAGCCGACAGCGCATGATATGTATGAGATTGGCTGTGTCGCGCATATTCTGCAGATGCTTAAGCTGCCCGATGGCACCGTCAAAGTGCTGGTCGAAGGGCTACAACGGGCGAAGGTGCTGTCAATTGAAGAGCACGATGCCCAGTTTTTTTGCACCCTGCAACCGCTTGAGCCGGATCAGGCCGAGAGCACGCAGACCGAGGCTTTGCGGCGCGCATTGATCTCGCAGTTTGAGCAGTATGTGAAACTGAACAAAAAAGTGCCGCCTGAAATCCTCACGTCGCTGGCTGACATTGAGGAAGCCGGCCGCCTAGTGGATACGATTGCCGCCCATCTACCGCTTAAGCTCGAGCAAAAACAACGCACCCTCGAAATGTTTTCAGTGTTTGAGCGACTTGAGCATTTACTGGCGCAGTTGGAAGCAGAAATCGACATCTTGCAGGTAGAAAAGCGCATTCGTGGGCGCGTCAAGCGCCAGATGGAGAAAAGCCAGCGCGAATACTATCTGAATGAACAGGTCAAAGCGATTCAAAAGGAATTAGGCGAGGGCGAAGAGGGCGCCGATCTTGAAGAAATCGATAAGCGTATTACGGCTGCGCGCATGCCCAAAGAAGCTAAAAAGAAAGCTCTGGGTGAACTCAAAAAACTGAAGTTGATGTCGCCGATGTCGGCAGAAGCCACGGTTGTGCGTAACTATATCGATACACTGATTAACTTACCGTGGCGTAAAAAAAGTAAAGTCGATAATAATTTGCCTCATGCTGAAAAAGTGCTTGATGAAGACCACTACGGACTTGAAAAAGTCAAAGAGCGGATTCTTGAGTATCTTGCAGTGCAACAGCGTGTCGATAAAGTGAAAGCGCCAATTCTATGCTTGGTGGGACCGCCAGGGGTCGGTAAGACTTCGCTCGGCCAATCGATCGCGCGCGCGACCAATCGCAAATTTGTCCGTATGGCTTTGGGTGGCGTGCGTGATGAAGCAGAAATTCGCGGTCACCGGCGCACGTATATTGGCTCGATGCCGGGCAAAATTTTACAAAGCTTAGCCAAGGTAGGTGTGCGTAACCCCTTATTCTTGCTAGATGAAGTTGACAAGATGGGGACGGATTTTCGCGGCGATCCTTCATCGGCGTTGCTCGAGGTGCTAGACCCTGAGCAGAATCACACCTTTGCCGATCATTACGTTGAAGTTGATTTTGATCTGTCTGATGTGATGTTTGTGGCCACCTCTAACTCGCTGAATATTCCGCCGCCGTTGCTCGACCGGATGGAAGTCATTCGCCTATCCGGTTATACGGAAGACGAGAAAATCAACATTGCACAACGCTATTTGGTACCTAAGCAAACGCGCAATAATGGTCTACAGAAAGGCGAGTTTGAGCTGGCTGAAGAAGGCGTGCGTGACATTATCCGTTATTACACGCGAGAGGCGGGCGTGCGTTCGCTCGAGCGCGAGATCTCAAAAATTTGCCGTAAGGCAGTCAAGATCTTGCTGCTACAAAAAGAACTGGAAAAAACTGCCGGCACGATCGCGGTCGATAGCAGTAACCTCAGTACTTTCCTGGGCGTGCGCAAATATGATTTTGGCCTAGCGGCGAAAGAAAACCAAATTGGTCAAGTAACGGGCTTAGCCTGGACCGAGGTCGGTGGTGACCTGCTGACCATTGAGGCGGCGGTGATGCCTGGTAAAGGCCTGGTGTTGCGTACAGGTTCACTCGGCGATGTGATGAAAGAGTCGGTTGAGGCCGCTCGTTCAGTGGTGCGCTCGCGTGCACAACGCCTGGGCATAGCGGATGAATTTTTTGAAAAAAAGGATCTTCATATACACGTGCCTGAGGGCGCGACACCTAAGGATGGGCCATCGGCAGGGGTTGCCATGGCAACCGCACTGGTCTCAGCGCTCACGGGCATTGCGGTGCGGGCAAACGTGGCGATGACAGGTGAGATTACGCTGCGCGGTGAAGTTTTGCCGATTGGCGGGCTCAAAGAAAAACTGCTCGCGGCTCACCGTGGTGGCATTAAACTGGTGCTGATTCCAGAAGACAATGTCAAAGATTTGGCCGAGATTCCAGACAATGTGAAAAGCCACATTGAAATTGTGCCGGTACGCTGGTTTGATCAAGTGCTTGAACTGGCGCTTGAACGTGTACCAACGGCACGGCCGGAAGAGGGACCAAGAAATGAACCTCTAAAGGAAGTGCCGTTGCCTACGGCAGTGGTGCAGGGGGTGGTTAAGCATTAAGTTTGAAAATAACGCAAACTTCTTGTGATTTTCCTGCCTTGTAGTACTGGTCAGCGTAAACAGAATGCGGTAAACTCTTGGTTTTTAGCAAGACAGACTCAGAAACTGAGTTGCAGCGCGTCTTGCTATAGTCTTAGTTACCGATGGTATTGGGTGCTTAGCTCAGTTGGTAGAGCGGAGCCCTTACAAGGCTTAGGTCGGGAGTTCGAGCCTCTCAGCACCCACCAATTCCATCGGCACTCGCATTTAGAATGACTCGCCCTGAAGTTCTTGCCGGGCAAAATTATCCCATTTTTGATCCTTGCTTTTCTACTCTTTGACTTCTATGTTCGATTTCATTCGCAATCACAAACGTCTCATGCTGCTTCTATTGGCTTTGCTTATTGTGCCGGGCCTTGGCCTGGTCGGTGTGCAGGGGTTCCGTGGGTTTTTTGACACGAGCGCGAATGTAGCTGATGTCGGTGGTTCCAAAATCACACGGCAAGAATACGATACGCTGCTCAATGAGCAGCTCGAGCGGATGCGCGAGATGTTTGGGGGTGCGGTTGATATGGCGGCAGTCGATACGCCTGTATTGCGTCAAATTCTGCTAGACAATCTAATTCAGCAACGTTTACTGGCTCATGAAGCACGGCGTCAGCACCTGAGTGCCTCTGATGATGCGGTACGTCAAACGATTCTCGGCATCCCGGCGCTTGAACCACTACGCAAAGCGGATGGCTCGATCGATACCGATAAATACCGTGAACTGCTGGCGACCCAAGGGATGACGCCTGAGCAATTTGATGCCCGCGTGCGTCAAGGTTTGGCGATTGCTCAAATCAGCGATAGCATTGAAGCGAGTGCTTTAATGCCTAAGAGCTCGGCCCAACAAGTGGCTAATTTGTCGATGCAGCAGCGCGAAGTGCGAGAATTGGCTTTTCATCCACTTGACTATAGTGTGAAAGTGAATCCGACTGCTGAACAGTTAACGCAGTACTACGCTGAGCATCAACAAGAATTTGCAACCCCGGAAACCGCTACAGTCAATTACGCAATCTTAAGCGCCGATCTAATTGCGACAACGCTTACACCGAGTGAAGACGAGCTTAAACAGGCCTATCAAGATAACCTGGCAGCATATCAAACGCCTAAACAGGTGCGTGCCAGCCATATCTTGATCACCGTGCCTAAAGAAGAAGCTAAAGCGGACGATGCCAAAACGGATGTAAAAACGGCCGCCAGCGCTACTGCCAAAGCACATGCCACGGCGCGTGAAAAAGCTGAAGCAAAAGCTGAAGCACTGTTGGCACAGTTACGCCAGCAGCCGGCTCAATTTGCTGAGATTGCGCGTAAAGAATCACAAGATCCAGGCTCTGCAACCAGAGGCGGGGACCTTGGGTATTTTGGCCCAGGCATGATGGTCAAACCATTTGAAGAGGCGGCGTTTAAGCTTAAGTTAAATGAAATCAGCGGCCTAGTGCAATCGGATTTTGGCTACCACATTATCCAGGTCACGGACATTAAGCCGGCACTGACTCAATCATTTGATAAAGTCAAAGAGACTCTGTCCAACGATCTGAAAAAGCAGCAGGCTGCGCAGCGCTTTGCGGCGGCTGCTGAGCAATTTTCAAATATCGTCTATGAACAGACGGATAGCCTGACGCCGGCTGCCGAGAAGTTTAATTTAGTGGTGCAACAGGCCACTCTGACCAAGCACACTACGCCAGCGCTGTCAGCGGTTCCTGCCTTAGCTAATCCAAAATTTCTGGCCGCCGTCTTTGACCACGAAGTGCTCCAGGGCAAACATAATACGGCGGCGATTGATGTTGGCGACAATACCTTAATCGCAGCTCATGTGACCGAGCATAAACCTGCATCCGTGCTGCCGTTTGAGGCGGTTAAGCAGAGCGTGCAGCAAAAAGTTGTGCTGCTGCAAGCAGCAGAATTAGCTCGCCAAGCTGGCGCCGAGAAGCTGGCTAGTTTGCGACAATCGAAGTCAATCGAGGGGTTTTCGCCGGTGCTTAAGCTCTCGCGTGCCGGCATACAAGGCTTAACGCCTAAGGCCGTGAGCGCCATCTTCAAGGCGGATGCTCAGCAATTGCCGCACTATGTGAGCGCCATCCTAGACGGTGGTATTTATGCCATCTATCGTGTCGAGTCGCTGACTACACCGCCGGCGATTGAGCCTCAAAGGCTGACCGCTTTGCAGCAGCAACTGGCACAGCTGACCGGCCAGCTTGAACTCAACGCGTACCTTGCCTCACTGCGCACGCGCTCAAAAGTCAAAATATATACAGTAGAAAAAGCGGCTGCTAGCGAATAGAGCGGCGGTCACGGCGAGAGGCGTGAAGCCTCTAACCCGCAGTACTCTCTTGATATGTCTGCCTTCCCTTATGTGGGAAGGCTTTTCTTCGAAGTAAAATAAGTTCTAAATTTCGAAGTAAGATAAATTCTAAAAAGGTATCGAAGTAAAATAAGTTTAAAAGCGTGCAGGGGAGAGCGCCATCATCGTCTCGGCGCCAAGTTCACAGGCGCGCCCCGTCAGTTTATCCGCGAGCGCTTTAGCCGTGCCACAAGCCAGTGCCCAGCCCACTGGCCCATGGGCGAGATTCACCCAAAGCCGTGGATGAGCGGTGGCCCCCACTAGGGGGAAGCCATCGGGCGATTGCAGCCGTTTGCCATCCCAATAGCTGCCAGCAGATAATTTAATCACTCCCGGCAGCCAATCATGCACGGCATGTGCCACCTTAGCGAGTGCTTGTCGGCGTAGTTTTGGATCAGGCCTCGATGGTATTTGATGACGATGCTTTTTGATCATCGCGCCGGCAATCCGCAAGCGGTTATTGAACCGTACCATGGTAATGTGCCGTACCGTATCAACCATCGTCAGATGAGGGGCGCGCTCTTCATGGGCAATCGGCGCGGTGATGGCGTGTAGTTGCATCAGTTGTAGCGGCAAATGCACGCCAGCGTCGGCGAGCAAGGGCAAGCTGCCGGCTCCGGCCGCCACGACAATCGCGTCCGCGGTCAGGGTTTCAAGCTCATGCAGAGGGAAGGTGCTTGAGTCACCTTCAAAACGGCGCTGCGGTGCTGCGAGTTTAACCTGCGCCCGCGTAGGGTCAATGCTTACCACGGTGCGGCCAAGCAAAAAGCGTACCCCAGCCTCCTCAAGGACGGGTTTAAGCTGCTTGGCAAAAAGCGGGCAATTGGCACTGCGATCATCGGGTAATAAGATACCCCCCGCGAGTGGCTGCTGGGTCGGGAGAGAGGGCTCTGCACGGTAGCATTCTTCCGCCTTGAGCAGGTGGTACGAATGGTCGTGTTGGGTTAAAAATGATAACGCCGGGGCCACTCTTTTAAGCTCAGAGGCCTGGCGGAATAAATGCAAAACACCGGCTCTTTGTTCAAATTCAAACGCATGACGTGCTTCAATTTCTGCTAGCGTGATAGCGGCTAGATCAATCAGCGGCTTGAGTCGAGTGTAGTGCGCTAAACGCTGCTCAATGCTAGGTTGCTTGAAAAACCGGCGAACCCAACTGCAGCCCAACACACTTTTAGTCACCCGCCTGCGGGTAGCTTCTCCACCTAACCAGGCGGGCCATGAGCTAAACGAAAGCGCTGGGCCAAACCAGGTATCAAGCGGTGTCGGTAAGATCACGCCGCCATGGCCAAAACTTGCTTTTTGCGCCACTGTAGTGTGTTGTTCAATGACGCAAACACGGTGGCCGGCAGCATGCAAACAATAAGCCGTTGTCATGCCGGCAATGCCAGCACCAATCACAATAATATCCATAGGTTGGGATTATAAGCGGTCCAAGCGTAGCGCGCGGGCGATTAATGCACGCGTTGATGAATCGTGTGCCGGATTCACTTTTTGCGCGATTAAATCATGTTCAATTACCGCGCTCAGCTGCTTGCCAAGCTCTACTCCCCACTGATCAAAAGGGTTAATCTGCCAAATCGTGGCTTGTACCAGTGTTTTATGCTCATACAGAGCAATTAATGCGCCCAATGTACGCGGCGTGAGGGCGTCAAGCATCATCGTATTGCTGGGTCGATTACCCGCAAACGTCAAGTGAGGCATCAGCGCGGCTTTATCTGACCCAGCGCATGGTGGTACTGTTTGCGTGCGGCCAAGCATCAGCGCCTGGCTTTGCGCCAAGCAATTGGCGAGTAGTTGAGTATGGTGACCGGCAAGGGTATGTTCAGCGGTGAGTGAGACGATGAAATCAACGGGTACCATCGTAGAGCCCTGATGCAACATCTGGAAAAATGCATGTTGGCCGTTGGTCCCGGTGTCGCCCCATAGTACTGGAGCCGTTTCATAATCAGCAGGGACCCCATCCAAACATACGGACTTGCCATTACTTTCCATCTCTAGCTGTTGCAAATAAGCGGGTAAGTAACGTAAGGCAATGGCATAGGGCGCAATTAAATAGCTCGACGCGCCAAAAAAATTTCGATACCAAATACCAAGCAAAGCCAAAATAGTAGGCAAATTGCGTCTTAGCGGTGCCTCACGAAAATGTT
Organism: Mycoavidus cysteinexigens; assembly: GCA_031963205.1. Classification (GTDB taxonomy): domain Bacteria; phylum Pseudomonadota; class Gammaproteobacteria; order Burkholderiales; family Burkholderiaceae; genus Mycoavidus; species Mycoavidus cysteinexigens_C. Next base: position 18,850 of record JASSUB010000021.1, on the reverse strand, counting down.
GATCCATCTGCGCCGCGCCTGCCAGCAATTCAGAAAAATGCGTCGGTCCAATGTAGAGCAGAGCCGACAAGCCCACGGCTGACCAGAGTGAGTAGCGGCCTCCTACCCAGTCCCAGATTTTAAAAACGCACTCGGGCGCAATACCCAATTGAATGGCTCTAGCGGGGTCGGCAGACACGCCGACCAAATGCTGCCCAAGCTTAGCTTCGGGCACACCGTGGCTGAGCAACCAACTGCGCAATGAGTGCGCGTTGGTCATGGTCTCAAGCGTGGTAAAGGTCTTTGAGACAATGATCGCAAGCGTTGTCGCCGGATCGATTTGGGCCAGCACCTGTTGTAAATCTGCCCCATCAACGTTTGAGACAAAATGCATCGATAGTTTAGGCTCGCCTAACGGCTGCAGTGCATGGCAGACCATTTTAGGCCCCAGGTCTGAACCACCAATGCCAATATTGACAATAGATTGAATCGGTTTGCCGGTGTGCCCAAGCCATTGCTGGCGCCGGACTTGATCGGCGAAAGCGACCATGCGATGCCACTCTTGTTGAATCTCTGTGGCATAAGGTGCATGCGGATTGGTGGCGCGTAGGGAGGTGTGTAAAGCTGCGCGTGCTTCAGTCGGATTGACGATATCACCGGCAAACATCGCGTCCCGCGCGGCTGGAACCCCTGCCTCATGAGCCAGTTGCACGAGTAGTTTGAGCGTTTCATCGGTGATCCGATTTTTTGAGAAATCAAGCGTGATGCCACTGCTCTCAAGCGTAAAACGTTGCGCCCGAGTAGGGGCAAGATCGTTTGCCGCAGCAAACCAATCGCGCATTTGCTGGTGGCAAATAGTCGTGTAATGCGCTTTAAGTGCAGTCCAAGCGGCAAGTGATGTTAGGGACATTGTAATTGGATAAATGCCAGTCAAAAAATGAAGAGTTTTAGCTCAATCTTCTATATCACATAGCATAGTGATGTGCAAAGTTAGGCTGCGCTAAAGCCTCATTATTTCATACTGATTGATGATCTTCATGGGTTGAGAAAATCAAACTGCTCATCCGTGCTTTTTTTGCCTCCAAGCTGGCAGCAGATTGAAGGTATAATGAGCGATTGTCTGCCTTGCGGCGTGCAGCACACGCCATTCTACGCATCTGCTACATGACCCATTTCTCATATTTCCCCGGCGCTTTAGCGCTTTCCAATTTCCGTTGCACGCAGTTGCTAACCATGCTGCAGGCGGTAGATCCTAATATTGTGACGGTGCGCGCGCGCTATTTGCATTTGGTGCATAGCACGGTACCGCTCACCTCTGATGAGTCAGCACGGATCGAGGCGCTGCTGCATTATGGTGAACTAGGGCGCGACGAAGATCCCCAAAAAGGTGAGGATTTCTTAGTCATCCCGCGTTTTGGCACAATTTCACCGTGGGCCAGTAAAGCCACTGAAATTGCACGTCATTGTGGCTTACACACCGTGCACCGGATTGAGCGTGGCGTCGAATATCGGGTGCTGCTTAAAGCCGGTAGCTTATGGTTTGGCGGCAATCAGACCTTATCAGAGAAAACGCGCGCGGCGATTGCGGAGGTTTTGCATGATCGTATGACCCAGACCGTGGTGGCCAGCCGCGCTGACGCGCAGCACTTGTTCGATGAATTACCGGCACAACCCTTACAGAGCATTGACCTTGGCCAAGGCCGGCAAGCCCTTGAAGAGGCTAATCTAGCCCTGGGCCTGGCCCTAACGGCGGATGAAATGGATTATCTGATGGCCGCTTTTGGGCAATTGGGTCGCAATCCAACCGATGTTGAATTAATGATGTTCGCGCAAGCGAATAGCGAGCATTGCCGGCATAAAATTTTTAATGCCCGCTGGACGATTGATGGTGAGCCGCAGGATCATTCTCTATTTGAGATGATCAAAAATACGCATGCCTTACACCCGCAAGGCACGATTGTCGCGTATTCGGATAATGCGGCAGTGATGGCAGGCGCCCCGGCACAACGTTGGTTTGCCCAAGGTGAGTCGCAGTGCTATCAACGCAGTGAAGGGTTGGTGCATACCTTGATGAAGGTTGAAACGCACAATCATCCAACCGCAATTTCACCTTTTCAGGGCGCAGCAACCGGTGCTGGCGGTGAGATTCGAGATGAAGGGGCAACCGGCCGTGGGGCTCGACCTAAAGCTGGGTTGGCGGGTTTTTCCGTATCTAATCTCCATTTGCCCGGCGCTGTCGCGGCTTGGGAAGACACTCGCGATGGGGCGCCATCTAGCACCGGCAATGCTACCGATCAGCCTATGCCTTATGGTCGCCCATCACAAATTGCTTCGCCATTACAAATTATGATCGACGGCCCGCTTGGCGCGGCGGCCTTCAATAATGAGTTTGGCCGACCCAACTTGGGTGGTTATTTCCGCGTGTACGAGCAAAATATTGCGCAACGCATGCGTGGCTACCATAAGCCGATTATGATTGCGGGCGGAATCGGCAGTATTGCGGATGAGCTGACGCATAAAATTGATTTTCCAGCTAAAACCTTGTTGGTGCAAATTGGCGGACCCGGAATGCGCATCGGCATGGGGGGCGGTGCCGCGAGTTCAATGGCCACCGGCGCGAATACCGCTGAGCTTGATTTTGATTCAGTCCAGCGTGGTAACCCCGAGATGCAACGCCGTGCGCAAGAAGTGATTAACGCGTGCTGGCAGTTGGGTACAGATAATCCCATTCTGAGTATTCATGATGTGGGCGCAGGCGGTTTATCCAATGCCTTGCCCGAGTTAGTGGAAGGGGCAAAAAAAGGCGCGCGTTTTGAACTCAAGGCGGTGCCGTTAGAAGAAAGTGGCTTATCACCTCGTGAGATATGGAGTAACGAGGCGCAAGAGCGTTATGTCCTCGCGATCTCACCCGCGGCGCTCAAAGCCTTCGAGGCCATGTGCCTACGTGAACGCTGCCCGTTTGCAGTGGTTGGCGTCGCCACCGACGAGCAGCACCTACAACTGGTCGACGTTAAGCGGCCAGCGCCGGCAGCCCAGCCAGTTGATTTGCCACTCGACGTCTTGTTTGGCAAAGCGCCACAGATGCAGCGCCAAGCGAGCCGTACGCAACCGCTATTGGCGCCGCTCGAATTAACCGGACTGGCGCTAGCGGAGATTGCTGTGGCGGTGCTTAAACATCCGAGCGTAGCAAGTAAATCGTTTTTAATTACGATTGGCGACCGCACGGTTGGCGGTTTATCGGTGCGTGATCAAATGGTCGGTCCATGGCAAGTGCCAGTCGCCGACTGCGCGATTACAGCACTAGACTACGCCGGCTACCGGGGCGAAGCGATGACCATGGCAGAGCGTGCGCCGCTCGCGGTGATCAATGCGCCAGCCTCTGGCCGGATTGCGCTCGGCGAAGCGATTACGAATCTTGCTGCCGCACCGATTGCCGCATTGGCGGAGGTTAAGCTTTCAGCCAACTGGATGGCTGCCTGTGGCAGCCCGGGTGAAGATGCGGCGCTTTATGATACGGTGCGCGCCATTGGCCTTGAACTGTGTCCAGCGCTGGGTATCAGCATTCCGGTCGGCAAAGATTCATTATCAATGCGCACCCAATGGCAAGACAATGGGATTGATAAAGAAGTGACCTCCCCGGTTTCGCTGATTATTTCTGCGTTTGCACCGGTGACTGATATACGCCATCACCTGACCCCTCAATTACGGCGCGCCGAAGAAAAAGGTGACTCCGTATTGATCGCCATCGATCTGGGACGGGCGCGTCACCGGCTGGGGGGCAGTATCTTAGCGCAAGTTACGCAGCAAGTCGGCGATACCACGCCGGACCTGGATGATGCGCAAGATTTGCAGCGTTTTTTTGCTGCCATCCAGCAGTTGAATGCGCAACGCAAATTACTCGCCTACCATGATCGTTCGGATGGTGGCTTCTTTACAACTGTTTGCGAAATGGCCTTTGCGGGCCATCTCGGCGTATCGTTGAATATCGATATGCTGATGCTGGAAGCTGGGCATGAAGCCGATTATGGCGACGCCAAAAATTGGGCGCAGCAAATCGCCGGCCGGCGCGAAGAGCAAACCCTGCGGGCGCTCTTTACGGAAGAGCTCGGCGCGGTAATCCAAGTGCGGACGCAAGATCGCGATGCGGTGTTTGCTCTTTTGCGCGAACACGGGCTGGCTGCATGTAGTCATGTGATTGGTAAACCCAATGCAGAAGACACGATTGAGATCTGGCGCGATACCAAAAAAATATTTAGTGCATCACGGGCCGAACTGCAACGCGCGTGGAGCGAGCCGAGCTGGCGCATCGCGCGTTTGCGTGATAATCCGCTGTGCGCAGATAGCGAGTACGATGCATTGCTTGCGACTGAGGACCCCGGTTTGTCGACGCAGCTGAGTTTTAATCCTAGCGACGACATTGCTGCGCCGTTTATTGCCACCGGCGTGCGGCCGCGCGTGGCGATTTTGCGGGAGCAGGGCGTGAATTCGCATCTCGAAATGGCTTACGCTTTTGATCGCGCGGGCTTTGCTGCGCATGATGTTCATATGAGCGATTTGCTGGCTGGCCGGGCCACGCTGAGCGAGTTCACTGGGCTAGTTGCCTGTGGTGGTTTTTCTTATGGCGATGTGTTGGGGGCGGGCGAAGGCTGGGCCAAAACCATCCAATTCAATACAGCGCTAGCGGCCATGTTTGCTGAATTCTTTACGCGCGGCGATACTTTTGCGCTGGGCGTATGCAATGGCTGTCAAATGATGAGTGCTCTGGCGGCGATGATTCCTGGCGCACACGCCTGGCCTAAATTCACCCGTAATAAATCGGAGCAATTTGAAGCGCGGTTATCGCTGGTTGAGATTCAGCCCTCGCCCTCTTTATTTTTTGCGGGCATGGCAGGTTCGCGCCTGCCGGTTGCCGTGGCGCATGGCGAAGGCTATGCTGATTTCTCGCAGCAAGGTAACATGGATGAAATGAATCATCACTTAGCCGCACTCCGTTATATTGATCACGACGGTACGCCCACTGAGCGTTACCCGTTTAACCCAAATGGCTCACCCACCGGCCTGACTGGCGCGACCACACCCGATGGCCGTTTTACGGTATTAATGCCCCATCCAGAGCGGGTATTTAGGACAGTGCAAATGAGCTGGCATCCTGACCATTGGGCGGAAGAGAGTCCATGGCTTAGGATTTTCCGTAACGCGCGGCGCTGGCTTGGGTAAAGTGAGCTTACCCAACTTAAAGTAAGAAAATTAAAGTAAGAAAAATAGCGCTATGGACCCTAAAGATACGCTCAAAAAATCCGCGCAAGAATGGCGCCAGCAACTCTCTGATATAGCTTATAAAGTGACTCAGCAAGCGGCTACCGAGCCGGCTTTCAGTGGCGCTTACTGGGATCACTGGCAAGCTGGCGTATATCAATGTGTGTGCTGCGGTACACCACTTTTTGAGTCGACGGCCAAATTTGATGCGGCGTGTGGCTGGCCAAGTTTTGATCGGCCGTTGGCCGACGAAAAAATTGAAGAGAAGGCGGACCATTCTCACCAAATGACACGGGTTGAAGTCCGTTGCCAAAAATGCGCAGCCCACCTCGGGCATGTATTTACGGATGGTCCAACGCAAACGGGTCAACGCTACTGTATTAACTCAGCTGCGTTACAATTCGATCCTAAACTTAAATAGCTTAAGACTTAAACCGGCAATTAATTGACTCTATAGACACATCAATGAAATTCTTATTCGATCTTTTTCCTGTTGCCCTTTTTTTTGTTGCTTTCAAAGTATGGGGTATTTTTGTAGCAACGGCGGTGACAATCGTTGCCACCCTTGCGCAGATCGCCTGGGTGGCTTTTCGCCATCGTAAAGTAGAGCCTGCTTTATGGGTCAGCCTAGGCGTGATTGTTGTGCTCGGCGGCTCGACCCTTCTGTTACGTGATGAAATGTTTATCAAATGGAAACCCACCGTCCTGTACTGGGTATTTGCGTTGACCCTGCTGATTTCGCGATTTGGGTTTAATAAAAACTTAATGCAAGCGATGCTGGGTAAAAAAATCGTACTACCGCAGCGCGCCTGGAGCGCCTTGAACTCGGCTTGGGCTGGTTTTTTTGTGGTCTTAGGCTGCTTAAATTTGGCCATTGCGTATCAGTTCTCAACCGATACTTGGGTTAATTTCAAGCTGTTCGGTGGCACCGCTTTGATGTTTATCTTTATCATTATTCAAAGCATTTGGTTAACCCGATATTTAAAGAGTGAGTAATCTATGTCTGTTTGGTCTGGTAATCCGCTTACAGTAATTGAAACGCGGCTGCGCGATGCGCTGGCGCCGCTCTATCTAACTGTAGACGATGATGGTGCGCAGCATGTGGGCCATGCAGGCGCCAAATCTGGCGGCCATTTTAGCGTAACCGTGGTGACTGCGAGCTTTGCTGGCAAAACGCGGGTAGCGCGTCATCGCTTGATTTATGATGCGCTGGACGATGCCATGCAAGGCGCGATTCACGCCCTGGCCATTGCTGCCTATACGCCAGAAGAATTTGATGCGCTATCTAGCAAAACTCAGGCGATTTCGTAGTAGAATTGCAGCCTTTGTTGCATTGACAATTAAAAAGGGCCTCTAGCTCATGCTTGGTTAGAGCAGCGGACTTAACAAGCGGTCGGCCTAAAGCGTCAACGTGGCGTCATGGCAGGCTGCTAGATGGGTTGCTTTGGAGTAATTGATCATATTGCTTCCTAGTAGAACTGCTCAAAGTCGGGGAAGCCTCTGGCTATTGCCGTGGTAATCCCGAGCGAAGCCTTGTTGAAGAAAGTTTTTTGACAGGGAACGTGTAGAGACTGTACGGGCAGGTCGTAAAGACAAGAGACAGTCCAGACCCCAAACTCGAAAGAGGCGGTGAAAACCGTAGTGGGTAAGCATAATCCGTTGGTGCCGGGTTCGACTCCCGGGGGGCCCACCAAATAATGTAGCCACGGCTAAGTTATCCTAGCCAAGACCTCACTGTCTGACCAAGCCGTAACTACTCATCATACCCCTAACCACGGCAAACCTTGCCAACGCCAACCATTGACAGTGTTACGATGCCCGCCACTATCCTTATCACCTTCAAAGCCCTCAAGAACATCAAATGCACGCGTAAACCCAGCTCGAGTAGCCGCCGCTGCGGCAAGCTTTGAACGGCCCGCACTACGACAGAGCAACAGGAGTGGCGTTTCCAGCGTTACCCTTTCCCGTAATTGATTGATAAACGCCAGATTGGGCGCACCGCTTGGATAGCTCATCCATTCAAGATGAAGATATTGGCTAGAGTTGATGGCTGGCCGGCCCACCCAGTCAAGTTCTGCGCGTGTGCGTACATCAATCAACTGGGCCGAACTATCTCTTTGCAGTACTTCAAAGGCCTCGTTAGGTGTGAATGCGCCAGCGTAAGGCAATTCGCGTTCTAGGTGGCGCTGTTGGGCCTGTGTGTAAAGCTGTTCAAGAGCACTCATTTAGGTTCAGTCAACAAAGATTAAATCGCTATTTTAAGGCAACTCTCAACGCAGGCCGAGTATTTTCAGAGTCGGATATTATTGCTTTTTCTACGCCACAGTTTATAATCATACTCTTCAATGATTTCAAGCATATTGGGTCTAAATGGAGTCCTCCTGGATCAAGGCTCATTCGAATTTTGGTGCTCGCTTAACACGAAATAGCGAGCATCTGATCGCTGCACTCTATACCATGAGCAACAGAGTATTAGCAACAAAACCTTCTTGAAGTGAGTTAGGCCATACTGGTTTTGCTTGTTGTAAGGATTTCCAGACTCTCTTATGTTAAACGACAGTGGGTGTAGCGTAAGGGAACGGAAGATGTCAATTCTAAATTTGGGTCATTTAGCAGGAGTAATGTATGAGTAAAACCGTAGCCGATGTGATGCAACTTGTCAGCGAAGAAAACGTTAAGTTTATCGATTTTCGTTTTACCGACACACGAGGCAAGGAACAGCATCTATCAGTACCGGCATCGGCGTTTGAGGCAGATAGATTTGAAAGTGGTCAAGCGTTTGACGGCTCTTCAATTGCTGGTTGGAAGGGTATCGAAGCATCTGATATGTTGTTGATGCCTGATCCAAACACTGCCTATATTGATCCTTTTTATGAAGAGCCCACTTTAGTGTTGGTGTGCGATGTGGTTGAGCCTTCTGACGGTAAAGGCTATGAGCGTGACCCACGCTCGCTGGCTAAACGCGCGCAAGCTTATCTTAAAAGTACAGGCTTAGGCGACACAGCTTATTTTGGACCAGAACCCGAGTTCTTTATTTTTGATTCGGTGCAATGGGGCGTGGATATGTCGGGCTCCTTTGTTAAAGTCAATTCGGAAGAAGCGCCGTGGTCTTCAGGTAAAGAATATGAGCACGGCAACACCGGCCACCGCCCAAATGTGAAAGGCGGGTATTTTCCCGTGGCGCCAGTTGATACGTTTCAAGATATGCGCTCTGAAATGTGTCTATTACTTGAGCAGCTTGGGGTGCCAGTTGAAGTGCATCACCACGAAGTAGCGGGTGAAGGCCAGAATGAAATCGGTACTAAGTTCTCCACTTTGGTGCAACGGGCGGATTGGACTCAGATCCTAAAATATGTAGTGCACAATGTTGCCCATACATATGGCAAAACAGCCACCTTTATGCCTAAGCCGATTGTCGGTGATAATGGTTCAGGCATGCATGTTCACCAATCGATCTGGAAAGACGGCCAAAATCTCTTTGCCGGTCATGGTTATGCGGGGCTATCAGAATTTGCGCTGTATTACATTGGTGGGATTATCAAACATGCACGTGCGTTGAATGCGATTACCAATCCTACAACCAACTCGTACAAGCGTTTAGTCCCGGGTTTTGAGGCGCCGGTAAAATTGGCCTACTCAGCGCGTAACCGCTCTGCTTCGATTCGTATTCCGCATGTTTCAAGTCCGAAGGGCCGCCGCATTGAGACGCGCTTCCCAGATCCAATGGCGAATCCGTATTTGGCTTTCTCGGCGCTGCTAATGGCCGGTTTGGACGGGGTGCAAAACAAGCTTCATCCGGGTGAAGCAGCAGACAAAAATCTCTATGATTTGCCGCCTGAAGAAGACAAAAAAATCCCAACCGTTTGTGCAAGTTTGGATGAAGCACTGTATCACCTTGACCAAGATCGTGAATTCTTGACTCGCGGTGGCGTCTTTACCGATAGCATGCTGGATGCCTATATCGAATTAAAAATGGCAGAATTGACTCGTTTCAGAATGACTACGCATCCGATTGAGTTCGATATGTATTATTCACTCTAAACCAGGCTAAGAAAGCGGGTAAGCATTGAGTCGTAACGTGTAGCAATAGCGTATAGCTGTGTCAGGCACAGCTATACGCTAGTATTCTTCGCATGATCATCGCGGTTGCAAGCGAACACATTAAACACAGCCGCTCGAAACTGTTTTTCGCATTCGTGTATTTTTTTAGTTAACCAAAGCGTGACTTGCATAATATTCTCATAATCCAGGTTGGGAATACGGTGATCAAAGCGTCCCCATCCATCTGGCAAGCTATCATTAAAAATCCCAAATAAGCCATCAAAACCTGATCCCTGCATGCTGTCATGCCGGCTTTAAGAGGGAGCTTAAAAGGGGAGAGTTCTAATCCTGTTTTTATAAAATCAGGATGATATTCAAAAAATATGATTCGATCTTTTAGCGCAAGCTGCCCCAGCGCAAGCGTTTCTTTCCCGCGCATAAAAGAAACTTGCACAACAGATTGATTTTTAAAGCTCATTGTCGCCCTCTTTGACGTGTTTTATCTTTCATGAGTTCATCAATCGAGACAAAACTCTCCGGCTCTGCTTTTTTAAAGAGCGCTTTGAATTCTTCAAACGCATTTTTTTATTTGTATTGTCTAAAAAACTTGTGCCTTATCTAAAATACTGCGCGTCGAACCAGCTTATGCTGTCTGGTATCACCCAAGGATCTCTTTCACGTTTTGAACGCGAGCATGTCGCTGAATTGGGTTCGCATAAGTTGCTGGCTATACTCGCTGTGCTGGGCATGGTGCTTTATTTTATTAAAATGGTGCCAGGGGGCTCTCTTGATGAATTGCGCAGAGAACGTGGGGAGGGGTGATGACGCTCTCAATGTATGTCTGCGTGCTCACAATTGCACTGTGGGCTCGAACCTACTAAGATTTGTACTAGTTTTGTACTAGTCGCAATCTGATTTGACAGCTGCATACTTCAAATCGGGTAACTGCCGGGTCAGATCATGACTAATACAAATGATGAGACAAAATAGAGAAATCACGCGCTGCAAAACATCGTGAATTTCTCTACTTTGCGCTGTTACTCTTCAGTCGCAGCCATACCTGCAGCAACCGCATTAAAGCCACTGTCTACGTGCATGATTTCTGCACTCACGCCAGCTGCTAAATCGGATAATAAAAAGGCGGCGGCATTACCGACTTGTTCAATGCTGACATTGCGGCGTAAAGGCGCATGAGTTTCTACAAAATCTAAAATTTTGCTAAATCCTTGGATGCCGCTGGCGGCTAAGGTCTTAATCGGGCCAGCCGAAATGGCGTTAACCCGGATACCTTTAGGGCCAAGAGCGGCGGCTAGATAACGTACGCTGGCTTCAAGCGAGGCTTTGGCTAGGCCCATAGTATTATAGTTGGGTACGACTTTTTCAGCGCCAAAATAAGTCAGTGTCAACAATGATGCGTCGGCTGATAAAAGAGGCAGAGCAGCTTTAGCGAGCGCTGGGAAACTATAGGCCGAAATATCGTGTGCGATCTTGAAATTTTCACGCGTGAGGCCATCAAGAAAATCCCCTGCGATGGCTTCGCGCGGCGCAAAGCCGATCGAATGGACCAAGCCATCAAGATGGTCCCAATGTGCTTTCAGCGCGGTGAAGGTCTCTTCAATTTGCGCATCGTCAGCCACATCGCAGGGTAAAACTAGCTCACTACCAAACTCTTTGGCAAAGCCAGTGACCCGTTCTTTGAACCGTTCACCTACATAAGTGAAGGCAAGTTCAGCCCCTTCGCGATGACACGCTTGCGCAATGCCGTAGGCAATCGAGCGGTTTGACAAAAGTCCGGTGAGCAAAATGCGTTTACCAGAGAGAAAGCCCATAAATACTCCGTAATATTAAGAAAGTGTAGCGTTCACTCGTGTGCTGCTTGGAACGAATGGAATTTTGGGTACAATTCTCGCATATTGCAACTAGAATTGCTGATTTCACAAAAAACGGAATATGAAAGAGCGCTTTTGGGCTTGTGTCAGGACTGCTTATTGCGGCGCTCGTGTTGATGGCTTGGCGGGTGCGCTGCTAATGTTTTTTTGTTGCAGTTGGCTTATCGTGCCGTTTTGTGTTCTTCTGAAAGCCTCTTTGTGACTGGTCATTTGGGCTATGATTGACCAGTATGGAGTGCAATAGGGTGTGGCCGCTGTTGTTTTTATTTTTCGGCTTAGTTAATAAACATTTATAATGCTAGCCGAACTTCCTTGAAATCGGCATTTTGCTTTGTATTTTTTTATTACTCATGCATCAAAAAATTCTAAATTTATTTCGTGCGCGTACCCTGCTGGGTTTCTTGACAGGCGTGCTCATCTTAAATTCAAACATAGTTCTTGCTGAAAAAAATTCATACTTCAACAACTTCAGTTTCGACTCCCACATCCTGACGGAAGCTACAACAGAGAGTCACGCTCAAAAATTATCGGGCGCTCCTATTCAAGAGCCCCACACCTTTTTAGCGGACATGGCGTCTAAGGCAAGCAACGTCGTTGCCAGCGCTTTGAACATGATCGGCGTACGGTACCGCTGGGGAGGCAACACCCCAGACTCGGGACTAGATTGCAGCGGTTTTGTGCGTTATGTGTATCAAAATACGCTTGGCTTCACGTTGCCGCGCCGCGCGGTGGACATGAGCCGGGTCGGCGAGAAAATTATTAAAGTGACTGACCTAAAGCCCGGCGATCTGGTATTTTTTAATACGATGCGCCGCACTTTCTCGCATGTCGGTATTTATATTGGCGATAACAAATTCGTTCATTCGCCTTCTACCGGTAATAACATTCGGGTTGATGCATTGAATAACCGTTATTGGGAAAAACGTTACACGGGCGCACGCCGGATTGAAGCATTGTTGGCTGGGTAGTCACCGACCGGTAACCCACTGAGATAATCGTGTCTATCTGGAGAGTGACTTGCCGGCCGCCTTTCTGGCAACCAGAGAGGAATCCTCGGTAGTTGCCATCACGTTTAATTCTATTGAATACTATGCCGGGTTTTCAACTCGGCCCACTCGAGTTGGTTTATTTCTTGCCGTAATATCTCTAGCTTATTTTCTGCGTTTCTGTTTATAACCTCAATCTGTTTTTGATATTCTTCAGACAGCTCTTCATATTGATTCTCTAATGTATTAAATTCAGCGTCTCGCTGGTTTTTTAATGTATTGAATTGATCTGCATATTTTCTTTCTAGATAATGTTGCCATGCTTCATGTTCAAAAAAGAAAGTGAAGAACTTTTCTTCTTGCTCAGCTGCTTTTAATTTTTTCTTAACTAAATCGAGTTCTTTATCCGTAAGCTCGACTAAGTTAGAATAAAGCATCTCTTGCCCTTGGATTAATAAGTCCCATTGCTCTTTTAATCTAAGTTGATAGTTAAGATAATATTCAACTTGCATATTTGGCGAAATGTTCTTTACTTTTTCACATACAATGGGTGCGAGTTCTCTTAAGCGAAATTGTTGTATAACCATTTTTTCTAATATTTCTGGTTCGATCTCGCCAGACTCAGCTTTTGCATTAAGGATAGTGTGCTCAATATTGTTGAGACCCATATCTACTCTATTACCACACGCTCCTAACGCATCTTTTACGAGATCAAAACAAAAAGGCCGCAAATCCTGACGTTGTTTAAGTTCAACGAGTACATGCTGCACTCGTTGCTTTAAGCGCTCTAAGCCGATGTGGTTTTGAGCATCTGCTGTTTGCCATAATTTTGAGAGGAACCGTCTGAAATTCTGAGCGTCGCTTAGATTAACGCCGGCTGCCCAGTTATCGAACCGTATACGAGCTTTATCAGAAGGGGGGAGCCATGACTGCATTGCAATCGTGAGTAGTATGCGCTCATAAATCAATTGAAGTACTGCGTAGTTATAATCAAAGATGAGTCGCTTTGGCTTATTAATTTGACGCAAGCTATATAAAAAGAGAATTGCTTCTTGGGCTTCTACGGACAAAGGATTATTTCGTATATCAACGAAACAATCCGGCAGTTGATTGATGGCATTAGGCAATTCATTGAACTCATTGTTTGACAAAATGATGATTTTTAGACTGGGTAGATGATTAATAAAGCCAGGCAAATCATGCAATTTATTGTGCGCCAAATTTAAGATCATGACTTGATTAAATTTCTGAAATTGGCCTAATGAGGGTGGCAGTTCGCTTAAGCCTAAATGACTTAAGTCTAATTCAAAACAGTCATCGCATTCAAAGATGCGTCGGACGGCTTCTATGCGATTTTCTTCTGCTTGTCCAAGAGACTGCCACTGATATAATCCAGTAGGATCCGAACTCGCTGTATCTAACGATTTTTCGCCACAGCCTATGATGGAAAATAATGAGAAAAAAATTAATAAATAAGAAAAATGCATTGTTCTTACCTAAGTAGCACTTCTATATTTAATATAGGATATAAGCGTAAAAATTCTAATCTAGATTTGCGCATGCTGGTATTGTAGACGCAGGTATTGTAGTAATCCATGCGTCAAGTTTTCGGGTGGTATGAATCTTTGTAGCAATGAGTATAGTGTATGCCAATTTTTGCGAGCGCTGCCATAGTTGTGCCTATTGATTCAAATGACCTATCAGTAATTTTGAGGGATGCCCGATCACTACTGATATAATTTTCACTATGGACAAAATTAAAAATTCTACGGTGCGCACCCGTTTCGCACCCAGCCCCACTGGCTTTATTCACCTCGGTAATATTCGCTCAGCCCTTTACCCATGGGCGTTCGCTCGTCGAGCGGGTGGTACGTTCATTTTGCGGATTGAAGATACCGACTTAGAGCGCTCAACGCAAGCGGCGGTGGACGTGATCCTTGAGAGCATGGCTTGGCTTGGGCTGACTCTTGATGAGGGGCCTTTTTATCAAATGCAGCGCATGGATCGCTACCGCGAGGTGATTGCGCAAATGCTAGCAGCAGGTTTAGCTTATCCTTGTTATACGTCGGCAGAAGAGCTTGATAGGCTGCGTGATGCACAGCGTGAGCGCGGTGAAAAGCCGCGCTACGATGGCCGCTGGCGGCCAGAGGAGGGGAAACAATTACCCCCGCTGCCGGCTGGCGTGAAACCCGTTGTGCGTTTTAAAAACCCAACCACTGGCTCCGTGATTTGGGAGGATGCCGTTAAAGGACGGGTTGAGATTGCCAATCAAGAACTGGATGATCTGATTATTGCGCGGCCAGATGGCACGCCCACGTATAATTTTTGTGTCGTCGTTGATGATATTGATATGCGTATCACGCATGTGATCCGCGGCGATGATCATGTCAATAACACCCCCCGTCAACTTAATATCTTAAGCGCGCTCGGCCAGACCCCGCCTATTTACGCACACTTACCTACCGTGCTAGATGCGAATGGCGAGAAAATGTCAAAGCGTAATGGCGCCATGAGCGTTATCCAATATCGTGACGAGGGCTATTTACCCGAGGCGGTGCTGAATTATCTGGCTCGCTTAGGCTGGTCACATGGCGATGACGAGATTTTTTCATGCGAGCAACTGGTCGCTTGGTTTGACCTTGAGCATCTGGGCAAATCGCCAGCTCAATATGACCCGGATAAATTGAAGTGGCTCAATCAGCATTATATTAAGCATGCTGACGACGCTCGTTTGGCTCAACTTGTGCAGCCGTTTCTTAGCGCGCTTGAAGTCGATTGGACCCAAGGGCCGGCGTTAACTGAGGTGGTTGCGCTACTGAAAGATCGAGCCGCAACGCTAAAAGAATTGGCCGCTGCCGCAGTGATATTTTATCGAGCGCCAGACACGCCTCTAGATGAACTTGCGCAACATTTAACTGAGCCTGTGCGCCTAGCGCTGGCTGAGCTTGGACAGAATTTAAGCAATATTGAATGGCTGCGCACAACAATTAATGCCACCCTCAAAGCAATATTAAAGGCGCATGGGCTTAAGATGCCGCAGTTGGCGATGCCGTTACGCTTGTTGGTAGCGGGCACCACGCATACGCCATCGATTGATGCTGTGCTTGAATTATTTGGCCGCGAAAGAGTGCTGGCAAAGCTTGCTACGGTGACACCTTAGGTGAGAACTTCACTAAAGCAGCCCGCATTTGAGTGTCTAGAAGTGAAAATTTGGCTTATTAATGAGATAAGTATTTACAAAGTGTGATTTGCTCTTTAAAATCGCGTTTTCTTTGTGGGGGTATAGCTCAGCTGGGAGAGCGCTTGCATGGCATGCAAGAGGTCAGCGGTTCGATCCCGCTTACCTCCACCAATTAAAGCAGTAGTCAGTAGTAAAAGTAGTAAAGAAAGCTTCACAAATAAAGGTATTGCCGCTATAATGCAATGCTTTCGCGAATGTGAAAAAAGAAGAATTTGTCCCCTTCGTCTAGAGGCCTAGGACATCACCCTTTCACGGTGAGTACAGGGGTTCGAATCCCCTAGGGGACGCCAAATCTCAAGCCGGCATTATGCTTGGTTTGCGTCAAACAGATGATGAGTTAAGTATTTCATCTGCTTGCTTGGAGTGGTAGTTCAGTTGGTTAGAATACCGGCCTGTCACGCCGGGGGTCGCGGGTTCGAGTCCCGTCCACTCCGCCAATTACCTGAAGTCGTAGTCAAAGCCTCCCCTTTAAATAAACCGAAAAGCCTTGTAGAATAAGGGCTTAACGGGGTATTTATACCATCAAGTTCTAACGCAAAATAACGCAATCTAACCCAAGTACACGGATACTTTGTGGGTATCCTGCGAGCGGAGAATTTAAGATGCCCACAAATCGTGGCAAGCGAGGTCCATTAAGCTACAAGCCTGGGGACGTGGCGTGCTTACCTAGTTACTGCCATCCTTGAATAAAGAGTTCAGCGGCATAAACCTGAAGAAGGTCCATGAAATATCCATTACGCCCTTTGCTGCTCTCTTGGATTGCCGCGCGGGTTCGAATTGGGTCAAGATAGCCTTCCTTGGCTAGGTAACCCTCAAGGCAGTGTGCCATCACGTGGTCTTTATGTTGGCGTATGCCGAGTAAATTGATGCCGGATGTTTCGCCTTTATTGCGTCGCCAGAGGTGCGGATAATGCGTCGCGGCGGAGACGGATTTTCTGAGGAGAATGCGATTATGTGCACCCTCAAAGTGACGATAGCTGGGTACCGACAAAGCGAACTCCACCATTGGCTGACAAAGAAATGGATAATGCGTGCCGCTTTTGAAGGGATAGGCGGGGGTTCTGACATCATCTAGCGACAAGTATGCCAGGAACAACTGGTATAACTTGCCAGGCAGGCGAACCTTGGTCTGCTGCATAAATGGATGTAAATGGGACCAGCCATCAAGTGGTTCTAGTTGCGCCGCGTCAGACAGTAGCCCAAACGTGCTTTTAACTCCTTTAGCAGGATTTGGAGAAAATAAAGACTGGGTCGCTTGCCACATAATTTGGGCCAGCGATGTTCTGCGGATTAATGCCAAATCCATCGCCATCCGAAACAGCTGCCGCCAGCGTAAGGTAAGCATGGCATCGGCCAAGACACCAACAGGCGGGGGTGCGAGAAAAAGTGCATCGCCGCCATGTCCGCTAATTAACATGCTGTTTTCACGCTCGTCGAGCGAGTTGGCGAAATGCTGATGAAAGGCGAGCAAGCAGTAGCGCAGATGCGGCTTTGCGACGCGCGGGATGTGCGTGGTCGGAGCGAATGACAGCACTGGGTTATCAATTTCGTAAAGGTGGGCGCCTGTGCTGTGAGCCACGCGGCGCGCATGCTCAAGCTCATTGGATGAGCCAATCTTGGAGTTGTAATAATGGGCACAAGAAAGCTGTTGCGTAGTAGGCGCTAGCGCCCGCAAAGCGAGCAACACGGAACTCGACTCCAAGCCACCTGAAAGCTCTAAGACCGGCCGATCGTCGTCAGATACATGCAAACTCAGGTAATTTTTTAAAATATTGTATGGATTTTGGGAGAGAGGTCCATAGGCAGAACGCATGAGCGGATCCCACACCGGCGACATCTCTGGCTTGCCTCCCTGCGTATAGAAAATCGCACACCCTGCCGGAAGTTCTGAAATACGATCAAATGGCATCTCACCACTTTGTACCGAGCCGGTGCGTAACCAGGTGGTAAAGAACGATGGATTCCATCTCGGGCGTTCGCCTGCCTCTGTGAGCGCCTGATGCAAACAGGCAATGGTGTCTGAAAACAGGAGCCCATGACGCTCAGACCATGACCAATAGACGGGCCATTGATTGCTTGGGTCACAACAGCAAATAAATTTTTTGGCCACCTTATCAAAGCAGACAAATAAATACGCCCCCCAAAATTTGGCGGTTAACAAAGACGGGCCTTTTAAGGCAATCTCATGCAAGTCATTTTCATTAATTTCAGTATTGTCTTGCTTTGAAAACGCTTGTCCATAAAAGCAATAAGCATACGTTGCCTCTTCGCGACACCGGGTGCGCGTACAATGACGCTCATCTGCCTCTTGCCATAATGCACCCGCTAGCTGGCCGCTTTTATCATGGGTTAAAACCCAGTCCCGGTTTGCTGTTAAAAGCTCCTGCGTTTTGGGATAAGCGATGCCGAGAACGGTCATAGGGGAGTTCCAATAATGGAGTTGGAAATTCAAGAATGACGGACAACTCCTCTCTGCGCAAAGAGCTGTCGCCAATGATCACAGCATCAGTTTCTGACCATGCGTGCGCATAAAATGGGAAGGATTGCACGCCAACTATCAACTTTGCTAAGAGACCCGCACGTGCACACAACAGTGTGAGCGCCGCAGACCACTCTAAACATTTGGTTTGTTTCGGGTACAGTAGACACGCCCAATTGAGTGCCTTCACCAAAGGAATATATTCCTCTGCTTGTCCAAAACGTGGCCCGGCTTGCTCTATAGCTTGAGCGCAGAGCGTCAAAATCCCAACCAGTCTATTTTTTACCGCCTGCTGATGCACGGCTCTCAGAGCAATGGCCGCTTTTGCAATCAAGCTCCAAGCAGGCCTATGCTTGAAAGCATCCGCAGGCAACTTCCACCCGTTAGCAGACATGCCGCCAGTTTGGGGAGAGGGACTCAGCGAATTTAATTTGGGATCAATCTCTAGAAACGTTTGCTCGGTAACCAGATGAGCATCAATCAATTTTTGCAGAACACGTGTGTTGGGAGCAGTATTTGCTTCAAAAAAAGCAGAATCAAGACCAAGATAAGGCGCTACCGCCGCCGATTGCGCATGAGATAGGACGATGTATCGGTCCCGAATCACGTCAAGCACAATAATTTGCTCTGAGAAACGGGCCCCAAAAATATTGGGCACCAAATGATGAGGCATCTATTCCTTTTTGTGCAACTGCTGTCAACAAAACGCCGGGCAAGTGTTTATGAGCGCTTGCCCGGTGTCACCTTAAGAACTTAAGCGGTTATTTAAGGTCAAACGTCGTCGTACTTGCCAAAGCCCGCTTCATTTTTTTCTCCAACAGCGCCCATAGTCGATTCAGACGCACAAAACTCCATCAGTGCATCATCGTCCAATTGAATCTCTTGCGTATTGATTTCTTTGCTCTTGGTCATGATTTTTCCTAATGAGGCTCTTGCAAAAATCGGAAGGCGAGTGAGATTTTTTTGAATTTGATATAAA
>JASSUB010000001.1:0-119015 GCA_031963205.1 Mycoavidus cysteinexigens | reverse complement strand
CTACCTGTTATTGCATTACTATCGAATCATAGGACTCAGTACCTGGGGAGTTACGAAAAATCAAAGCTTAGCTCAAAATCCGTTCCGCAATTACCTTGCGAACAGGCTATTTAAGGTCTTCATGGGCTTCTGTTTGTGGAGCTAAAAACGGCCTTTGGCATAAATGGCTTAACTAACAAATGAAAAGCATTTTTCTTGTTTTTCTGCCACTGTGCTATTACTATCTCATAAATTTTTTTAGCTTTTGCATACTCTGTATCGACCATGGGTGACGGCAAAAGCGCGCTAGCGTTGCGCGCTCGAGTAGCTGCTTCCTGATTTAATTAAGAAATACGAATTAAAGAAAATGGAGACTCAATATGTTAGGAAAAATATCGCACTCGGCGTTACCAGTAGACGTGACGCGGACGCTAGGTGAAATTTATTTAGAGCAAGCTCGCGCTCAGAAGAAACTAGAAAATCTTGATGTGGCGTTGCCCTTGTACGATCAGGTGAAAGAAACGCTTAAGTTGCATGGGAGCGTAAAAGAGGCCTTGAGGAAAGCGCAAGATCCTCAAGCATTAGCGGATGAGACACTACGAGCCATGATGGCCGATGCCTACTTCGAACGTGGGGAAGTGTTAGAAGGCTTGAGTTTTTTTGACAAAGCACAAGCCAGCTATCTGAAGGCTAAAAAATGGGGATACGCTGGAGCCAAACATCGTGCGGAAGCTTCGCAATCCCCTCCATTAGGGCATAGCACTCACTCAAGTAGGCCTACTTTGGCTCAGGCTGCCATGCTTACCTCAATGCCATCGCAGCAGCTGGCTGCCTCGTCAGCCGAGGAAAAAAGCGCGCTGGTGGATTATCTGTTTGAAAAGGCGCTGTTGACGCTTAGCTCATTAGAGGTACCGGATAAACCCAGCCTTTTTCTGGTGTATGCACACGACAATCCAACTCACGGAAAGGCCGATGCTGAGACGTCTAAATATTTAATCGAGAAGTTATTTCAAATCCAAGGATTCAAGCTACATTCAGATCAAGCGCCGATGGGGCGGCCGTATTCATGCTCGCCGGAAGAACTGAAAAAGGACGGCAAACTAGGCGATATCGTAACCAATCAGCTGTGTTTGTTGCCGGCTCAGTTAATCAAAGAGGTGAAACCGGTTGATAAAGTGGTGGTGTGTTCTTCTGAGGTATTAGGCAGCTATCTAAAATGGAAGGACTATGAAAAGTTTCATCAGGAACTTCGAGACGCATATCACAAAGATCTAGCAGCCTATCGCAACGATAATGAACAAAAGGACGCTTTGGCAATCCGTCAGGTGGTCAATAAATTTTCACAAGAGGAAGACTATAAGGCAGAGTTCCATCATGTGTTGACGGAAATCGCTTTTTTGCAAATCCGGGAAAAGCATATGATCGGTGAGCATGGCATTATCCCGGTTTCGTTAACGCCAAATAGCTATGAGAAGTGTCTGGCGCATTTTATTCCAGCGACCACGGTTCGGATGGAGGATATTCCCAGATTGGAGGGGCAAGCCCAAGCCGGGAGAGAAGTGCATCAGAATCAAAGTCGGCATGGGGTGCTGTTTAAGCTGATCGAGCGGCTGTTAGTGGGGAGCAATGAGGCGAAAACGTTTCTGGACAAGTTTTGGAATGGGCACGGTGAATGTATTTCCCTTTTAAATAAGAATTCAACGCTTGACGCGCTTCAGTTTGCCCAGCTATTAGATGGCATCTTCGATGGCATACAGAGAGCGCAGCACACCCAACTTGCCTCTATCTTGAATCAACAAGATCAGGAGTTGTGGATACTTAAGGCAGACCCCATAGACGCGCTGAAAGGGCAGTATTTTGCTGCCTTAACGCAAAATGAGGCGTTTCAAGAGACTCTAAAACTCTATGTTGAACCGCGCTGTCGAGCGAGTTTGGATGGGGAGAGCAAGACCTTTGAGCTCTTACCCCAGGTTCAAGCTTTTCTAAACGATAAAAAAGTGATCTTGTTGACGGGAGACTCTGGGGCGGGCAAAACAACCTTCAACCGTCGCCTAGAAAAGCATTTATGGGAGCACAAAAAAGAAGACGATGCGATCCCGCTGTTTATTTCTCTGCCGAGTATTGAAAAGCCTGAGCAAGATCTAATCGCCAAAGCGTTAAAGAAAAGAGGCCTGTCAGAATTTCAGATTCAGAAATTAAAAAAAGAAAAATTTGTCTTTATTTTGGACGGTTATGATGAGATACGTCAGACGCAGAATCTGTATGTGAGCAACGCCATCAACCAGTCAGACGGCTGGCAGGGTAAGATGGTGATCAGTTGTCGCAGCGAATATCTGGGCCAGGACTATCAAAGCCGTTTTCAACCGAACCCGACTCTGAAGGACAAGGACACATTGTTTCAAGAGGTCGTGGTCCTGCCGTTTTCAAAAGAAGAGAGCGATCAATATCTAGAAAAATATGTCGAGCACCATCCAACAAGCTGGACGGCGCAAGCATACCAAGAGTCTTTCTCCAAACAATCTAATTTAAAAGACTTGATTAGCAACCCATTTTTGCTGCGCGTGGTGCTAGAAGCGTTGCCTTACGTTGAAAAAAAGGGGAAAGTGGGATCTGCCATTCAGTTACGGATGGACCTGTATGATCAGTTCGTCAGACAATGGTTTGAGCGCAACCAGCAGCGCTTAGGCGCACAAAGTTTAACGGGGAACCAAAAAGAGGTATTTAGAGAATTATATGATGATGGTTTTGCCCAGCACGGCATTGGCTTTGTGAAAGAGTTAGCGGTGCATCTGTATAAAGAGAATGCAGGTAATCCGATTGTCGAGTATTCTTTGTTCAAAGATAAGGGAAGTTGGAAGGATGCTTTTTTTGGCCGAGAAGAAGAGAATCAACTGCTGCGGGAAGCTTGGCCGTTGATCCGAAATGGCACTGAGTACCGTTTTATCCATAAATCGCTGCTGGAATATTTTGTGGTGCGGGCGCTGTTTGAGTCGTTCGATGCGTGTATGGTTGTAAGCACCCGCCAGCGTCGAGATAGCGCTGGTTCAGCCTATAGTTTTGAAGAGCACGCTGTTTTGCCCTCAAAAACACTGCGAGATTTATCATTAAGCCCAAAGCATTGGATTGGCGATCTGGGGGTTGTGCGCTTGTTGACTGATCGTGTTCAGCAAGAGTCTCCATTTAAGGAACAACTGTTAGCAATAATCGAGCGCTCCAAAGCCGATAAAACCGTACGCCAAACGGCGGCGAATGCAATCACGATTTTGGTCAGAGCAGGCGTGCGGTTTAATGGAATGGATTTAAAGGGTGTGCAGATTCCTGGGGCAGATTTGAGTGGAGGAGAATTTGATTATGCCCAATTGCAAGGGGCTGATTTAAGAAAAACCAAACTCCGTAACATATGGCTGCGCAACGCCAATTTAAGCGGTGCGCAGATGGCTGGTGTGCAATTTGACGAATGGCCGTTACTCCAAGAAGACAGCCAGGTCATAGATTGCACATACTCCCCAGATGGGAAAACCTATGTCGCTGGACTTATAGACGGCACGATCAGCGTATATGACACATTAAAATGGACAAAAATCTATACTTTAAATGGCCATACCGGTCCTGTTATGAGCGTAGCATATTCGCCTGATGGGCAGCAGATTGCTTCTGGCGGTGACGACTGTGCTATGTTCATATGGGATGTACGCTCTGGCCAACTCATTCATACTTTAAGTGGACATAACCACCAGGTTTCGCACGTAGCGTATTCGCCTAATGGCCAGCAGATCGCCTCCGGTTGTGGGGATGGGACCTTGCGACTGTGGGACGCACGCTCCGGTCAGCTCAGTTATGCCTTAAACGCGCATATTTACCTTATGCGGGCTATGGCATATTCGCCTGATGGTAAACAGATTGCTTCCAGTAGTGATGATCGGACCGTGAAGCTGTGGGATACGCAAGCCGGTGAACTCCGACACACCTTAAGTGGTCATACCAACGGTGTTTGGAGGGTTGCTTATTCGCCCGATGGCCAACAGATCGCCTCCGGCGATTATGATGGCACGGTTCGATCGTGGGATGTGCAATCTGGTAAGCTTAAGTACACCTTAAATGGTCATACCAACTCGGTTCAGAGCGTGGTGTATTCACCCAACGGCCAGCAGATCGCCTCCAGTAGTAACGACAACACCGTGCGGCTATGGGATGCGCAATCTGGCCAGCTTAACCACACTTTAAATGAACATAACAGCTATGTTTCGCAGGTGACGTATTCACCCAATGGTCAACAAATCGCTTTTGCAAGCGAGGGCACTGTGCAACTGCGGGATGCACAATCCGGGCAACTCTGCCGCACCCTAAGTAGACAGGGCCAATATGTCTGCCATGTACTGTATTCGCCCAACGGTCAGCAGATCGCCTCCAGTAATGAAGACGTTACTGCCATACATCTGTGGGATGCACAATCCGGGCAGCTTAAACACACCTTACACGGACACCCTGACTTGCCTATTACCAGTGTGGCGTATTCACCCAACGGCCAGCAGATCGCTTTTGGCAGTCGGGACACCACTGTGCTTCTATGGGATGCGCAATCCGGGCAGCTTTGCCACACCTTGCGCGAACATACCAGTTGGCTGGAGAGTCTGGTGTATTCACCAAATGGCCAGCAGATCGCTTCTTCCAGTCAGGATGCCATAGTACTCCTGTGGGACGCGCAATCCGGGCAACTCAGCTATACCTTACGGGAAGAAGAAAGCCGGCTGATTTCGCGGCCGGTATATTCGCCCAATGGTAAGCAAATTGCCTTTGGCCGTGGTGACAACTTGCAATTGTGGGACACACAATCCGGTCAACTTAGCCTTAACTTAATCGGACATACGCGGGATATTTATAGCGCGGCATATTCGCCCAGCGGCCAGCAAATCGCCTCTGGAAGTGATGACCACACTGTGCGGCTATGGGATGTTGCTTCGGGTCAATGCCAGGAGGTAATTCAAGATTTTCAAGGGGGAGTTACTAGTATCGCCTGGAAGACGGCCCCTAACGGAAACTATTTAGTGACCGGCTGTCAAGATAAGTCCGTTCGGCTGTGGCAGGTCATGGAAGAGACAGGGCAATACCAGGTGCGCCTATGCTGGAGTTCGACCCATGCTGCGCTTGCCCTAACAGATGCCTCTATCCAAGAAGTAAATGGTTTAAGCCAAGTGAATAAGCAGCTTTTAAAGCAGCGCGGCGCCGTGGAGTAGACGACTTTACGCTTACGTGAGGCAGGTAAGAGGATACTCAACCTGGCGACCGTGGCTTAAAACAGGCGATTGAACAAGTCATCACGCTCACGGGTATTGAGCCTCGAGAGGCGTATGTTGATCGTGGGTACAAAGGTATCTTCTCAATAACCCGGGGCAGTGAGGGGTACATTAGCCGAAGGAGTAGACGGCTTAAGCGAGGTAAATAGAGCCCTTTTGAAGCAGCGTGATGCGGAATTTCTTGAGAAAACTGAAGATAGTACTGTAGCTTCCGAAGAAGACGGCGACGAAATATCCTAAGGGTAAGCGAACTAAGCTGATGAGCTTTTGCTGAAGATAAATGGTGCCGGAAAGAGGAGTCGAACCCCCGACCTTCGCATTACGAATGCGCTGCTCTACCGACTGAGCTATTCCGGCACGAGGGGCGATTATAACGAGCTTTTTGCTGCGCTGCCAAGCCTATATGATAAAAAGAAGCTAAGGCTAATCAAGCCAAGAATCACCAGATAGCCGATTAATGACCAGGTTGAGAGCGACAAGCCAAGAATCGGCGCATAGGGTACCTCACATAAACGGCTGACGGTGAATGCGGATGGTAAAATCCAGGCCAGGGGCAAGTTATCGACAATTGGACGCAAAACATCGAAGCCGCAGCTAAAAAATGGATGCTTAAGCAGCCAGATATGGCGCGTTGCGGCGGCAATGCCACCGACGGTTGCCAGCAGCGTGAGCATATGTAGCGCTAAATTAAGGCGTCGATGACGGACGATAGCGCCAATTAGCGCAAACAGTCCAATGAATAGGTATGCATAGCGTTGTAAGATGCATAATGGACATGGGGCTTCGTTTGCAACGAATTGAAGATAGAATGCGCCGCTCAAAAATGCGACACTGATTAGACTGCTGAGCAGGAGTAAACGCGGTGAACGGAGCCAATCAAATCTTGGATTCATGAAAATGGATAAAATGGAGTCATTAAGTTAAAAACTATTGTAGCGCGAAGAAGTCACAACGGCTGTTCGCTTAAGTTATAGTTCGGGAGCGAGCGCTGGCTTTTAGCGCTGCGGCTTAGTCTAATCATATTATTGTATCTGCCTTCAAGGACACGTACTGCATGCAGCATACCATTGGTTTTATTCATGACCTTGCCGTGATCATGTTGATCGCCGGCATTGTTACTGTACTTTTTCATCGCTTCAAGCAGCCGGTTGTGCTTGGCTATATTGCCGCAGGGGTGATTATTGGGCCCCATACGCCGCCGTTTGAGTTGATTGGCGATGAGACCTCCATTCATACGCTGGGTGAGCTTGGCGTGGTTTTTCTAATGTTCTCGCTCGGGCTTGAATTCAGTTTGCGCAAGCTTGCCAAAGTGGGCGCCACAGCGATTGTCGCTGCGTTATCAGAGATTGTGCTGATGTTGTGGCTAGGCTATGAAATCGGCCGCTGGTTTGGCTGGAAAACCATGGATGCGCTTTTTCTTGGCGCCATGCTGGCGATTTCATCGACCACGATTATTGTCAAAGCATTAGACGAACTTGGCTTGAAACGTGAACGTTTTGCGCAAACCGTATTTGGCATTCTGATTGTTGAAGATATTCTGGCGATTGCGATGATTGCCTTGCTGTCCGGGATTGCGAGCAGTGGCTCGGTAGATGCCGGCAGTGTCGTGATCACTCTGGCGCGCCTAATGTTGTTTATGGTCGTCTCGCTAGTACTCGGGTTATTGCTGGTGCCGCGCCTATTACAATATGTGGCGAGCTTTAAACGCGATGAAATGTTGTTAATTACGGTGCTTGGCTTGTGCTTTGGTTTTTGTTTAATCGTGGTCAAGCTTGATTATAGTATTGCACTTGGGGCCTTCTTAATTGGCGCGATTATGGCTGAATCGCGTGCGCTGCATTCGATTGAGCGAGTGGTTGCGCCGCTCCGCGATATGTTTAGCGCAATCTTTTTCGTGACGATCGGGCTGATGCTTGATTTACGCGCATTGGTCGACTATGCGTGGCCGATTGCAGTGATTACAACTGTGGTGGTGTTTGGCAAAATTCTGACTTGTGGACTTGGCACTTTCGTTGCGGGCTGCGATGGCCGCACCTCAATGCGGGTCGGGATGAGCGTGGCGCAAATTGGCGAGTTTTCGTTCATTATTGCGGCGTTGGGTGTGTCTTTGCATGTGACAAGCGATTTTCTTTACCCGGTGGCGGTTGCAGTTTCTGCTCTGACAACGCTCTTTACACCTTATTTGATCCGAGCTGCTGATCCGTTGACGCAGCGCATTGCGGAAATTTTGCCCCGGCCCTTTGTACGCTTGTTTTCTAATTACGCGCAATGGTTATCGAACTTACAACTTACCGGCGATAATGCTGCGGTCTTTAGACTGGTGCGCAGTATTGTGTTACAGATTGCGGTGAACCTTGCGCTAGTTGCGGCCATTTTTATCGGTGTTTCTTATTTTGCGATCCGCATCGATGACTGGGTTAACGCCCGCGTGCCTGATGAGCGTGTGCAAAACGTTTTGTGGTGGAGTGCAGCGCTGGCTATCTCGATGCCTTTTCTAGTTGCGATCTACCGCAAGCTTAAATCGCTGGCGCTCTTATTAGCCGAAATTAGCGTGCGGCCAGTGGTTACAGGACGCTTTACAACCAGTATTCGCTATGCGCTGGCTGAGCTTGTGCCCGCGATCGCGATGTTTGGCGTATTTTTATGGGTGACGGCTTTGAGCGGACGTATTCTGCCTCCTGTCGATTTGTTGATTGCGGTTTTAGCCTGTGCAGCGCTTTTGCTGGTGGTGCTGTGGCGCTGGTTTGTGCGAGTTCACGCTAGGTTGCAAATCGTGCTACGTGAAACTTTTGATAATAACCAAGATCATGGTTAGGCGAGTTGTTTGTCTGCTAGTCGCTAAAAAATAGAGAGAATTCATCTGAATAGGCAATTGCAATGAATGGGCACTCACCATCAACAGTCGTCGAATCCTCTGCAACTACGGCGGAGTCAATCAACCCTGCGGCCGTCGCGGCGATGCCTGAAACAACTGAATTGACAGCTCCTTTAGCAGACAATTCTGCTACTGCTTCTTATGTAAAACAGAATGAGTCAGCGTGGTCAGTCTTCGGGCGTAGCGTTGCTGCGCGCTTGCGCATGCTGTATGGCCGGGCCACGCAGCAGATCACACAACGGACCTTGCGCATCGGTATCTCGGCGCGAATTTTCCATCCGGAACCCGGTGGCAAGGGACTACGCGGTAAAACGCTGCAATATTTAGAAGAATCTATTGCGCACTGGGTGATGTCGCGTGACGTTCTGGTCTTTATGATTCCGACTGTAGGGCATCAAGGCATGTTGCATCCTAGCAATATTCGGCTGCGCGATTATGCCAAGCATTTAGATGGGCTGGTGTTACAAGGTGGCGCGGATGTCTCACCGCAATCGTACTCGCCTGAAGCCACTCGGCCTGAATGGTCAGGAGACCGGGTGCGTGATATGTATGAGCTTGAGCTATTGCACGAATTTATTGAGTCGGGTAAACCCGTGCTCGGTATCTGCCGCGGCTGCCAGTTGATTAATGTCGCGTTTGGCGGGACTTTATATCAAGATATTGCGAGCGATGTCCCCACGGCTGGCGTGCATGTGAGTGAGCAATATGATGTGCATCGGCATGCCGTCAATTTTCCAGCGGGGGCAACGTTTTCTAAGCTATTTTCAGCGAGCGAGGCAACCATCAATTCAATTCATCATCAGGCTGTCAAAACGCTGGGGCGCGATCTGTCAGTCGAGGCCGTCTCAGTGGGCGACGATATCATCGAAGCGGTGCGTTACAACAAAGCGCCATTTGTCGTGGGAGTGCAATGGCATCCCGAGTTTCATCGCGCACAGGGGCCAGAGTTACTTGATTGCACGCCGCTGCTGGATAGTTTTTTACGAGCTGCACGTGAGACTCGGTTTTAGAGGTCGCACTTCCTAAGCATAGAGAGAAGCGGGTATTTTTTAAATGCTATTGAAGTGAGCAAAATCGATAATGCAAGATTGATTTTGGGATACTCATTGATTGTTTCTCGGCAGTATACTATTTATAATTGAATTGGACTCTCCTCAGGCAGCGCTTGATGACTGAATTAAAAAAAACACCTCTTTACGCGACGCACTGCGCGTCCAATGCTCGCATTGTTGATTTTGGCGGCTGGGCGATGCCGCTGCATTATGGCTCACAGCTTGAGGAGCATCAGGCAGTACGTACGGATGCAGGCATGTTCGATGTCTCGCATATGTGCGTGATTGATATTGGCGGTACTGTCGGCAGTGATGATGTGCGCACTTTTTTGCGCTACGTGCTGGCCAATGATATTGACAAACTCAAAACCCCCGGGCGTGCATTGTATTCGTGTATGCTGAATGCGCACGGTGGCGTCATTGATGATCTAATCGTTTACTTGGTTCGTGAAGATCTATTTCGCGTCGTTGTGAATGCAGCGACGGCTGAGCAAGATATTGTCTGGCTTAACCAATTAAATGCTGAGGGTGAGTTTGGCGTTACGCTGATGCCGCGGCGTGATTTGGCGATGATTGCAGTGCAGGGTCCGCACGCCTGTGAAAAAGTATTAAACACAGTGCCTGCTGTGTGTAGTGCAGCCGAAGCACTGCAGCCATTTGGTTTTGCGATTGTGCCGGCTACGCCATACGGCGAAATGTTGCTGGCGCGCACCGGTTATACGGGCGAAGATGGTTTTGAGCTTATCGTTGCGGCT
This sequence comes from Mycoavidus cysteinexigens, assembly GCA_031963205.1. GTDB lineage: Bacteria > Pseudomonadota > Gammaproteobacteria > Burkholderiales > Burkholderiaceae > Mycoavidus > Mycoavidus cysteinexigens_C. The sequence goes on along the minus strand of JASSUB010000001.1, from coordinate 109,060 downwards.
GATGCGGTCACCGCCTTGTGGCCCAAGTTGGCTGAGGCGGGTGTGCGTCCGTGTGGTTTGGGTGCGCGCGATACGTTGCGGCTTGAAGGAGGAATGAATTTATATGGCCAGGATATGGACGTTAACACCTCGCCGCTTGATGCGGGCTTAGGGTGGACCGTCGAGTTGGCGGCCGCTCGAGATTTTGTTGGCAAGGCCGCGTTATTGCGCGCTGGCTGCCGAGCAACCTTCGCGGGTCTTGTATTGTGCGAGACGGGTGGAGTTTTGCGGGCGCATCAAACGGTGTTGACAGCAGCGGGTGAAGGAGTCATTACAAGTGGTACGTTTTCCCCCGTATTGCAACAGTCGATTGCCTTTGCGCGTATGCCATCAGAGGTGCAGGTAGGGGACCTGGTACAGGTTCAAATTCGTAACAAACAATTAGCTGCGCGTGTTGTGAACTTGCCTTTCGTACGTCATGGCAAGGCGCTGGTCAATTGATTTTAAATTGATTTTAAATTTTCCGATGAGGCACGCTTTAATCAAAAGGAATGACTAATGAAACTTCCAGCAGATTTACAATACACTGAATCGCATGAGTGGGTGCGGCTTGAGATCGATGGTACTGTCACCATCGGTATTACTGATCATGCGCAAGAGGCGCTAGGCGATATCGTCTATTTAGAGCTGCCGACTGAAGGTACCAAGATTGCCGCGGGCAAGTCGTTAGCGGTGATTGAATCCGTTAAAGCAGCTTCTGATATTTATGCGCCTATATCGGGTGAGGTCCTTGAAATAAACGAGAAGTTGGCGGATGAACCTGGCGCCGTTAATGCCGATCCTTATGCTGCTTGGCTCTTGAAACTTAAACCCTCTGAGCAAGCAGAACTTGCGTCATTAATGAGTGCTGAAGCATACCGTCAAGCGATTGGCGGTTAGCTTTCTTTAAACTGAGCTGGCTCTAACAACTTAGGCCAGCTGTGACTAGTCTATTCACTTCTTCGTAGTACACGCCTGCCTTGTTTTGCAGTAGCCTGCTGCAAAACAGAGTTTGAAACCCAATTCAGTTCCCGATGCGACCCCACTCTCTTAATTCAATCGATTCCCCTTCTTCTCTCCAGGCATTGGAGACTCATGATAGCTTTGCCAAGCGCCATCTTGGCTTAAGCGATGAAGAGCAACAACAGATCTTGACTGAACTTGGCTTTACCTCACGTAAAGAATTGATAGATGTGGTGGTGCCCGCTGATATTCGACGCCATGATGCGCTGCCATTAGGCGCTTTTAGTGAACCTAAAAGCGAAGTGCAGGCACTGGCTGAGCTTCGTTCATTGGCGGCGCAAAATCAGGTATTGCGCTCTTTTATTGGTCAGGGCTATTACGGCACGCATACCCCCAGCGTGATCTTGCGTAATGTGCTTGAAAACCCTGCTTGGTACACCGCTTACACACCTTATCAGCCAGAAATTTCACAAGGGCGATTGACCGCATTACTGAATTTTCAGCAGATGGTGACTGATTTAACCGGCCTGGCGATAGCGAATGCATCGATGCTTGACGAAGCCACCGCGGCGGCTGAGGCGATGGGGTTATTATGGCGTATAAGCACGACCCACTCGCCGGTATTTTATGTCGCGGATGATGTGTTGCCGCAAACCTTGGCGGTGGTTCAAACACGTGCGCAGACACTAGGGATTGACGTCGTGATCGGACCTGCTGAGGCAGCTACAAAAGCCCAGGCGTTTGGCGTGTTGCTGCAATATCCAGGGGCCGATGGTACGGTGCGTGATGACCGGGCGCTTGTGAGGGCGCTGCAGGTCGCGGGTGCACGCGTTGTTGTTGCCGCGGATTTACTCGCTTTGACCTTATTGACACCACCGGGTGAGTGGGGCGCGGATATTGTCGTAGGCAATACGCAGCGCTTTGGCGTGCCGATGGGGTTTGGTGGTCCGCATGCGGCTTATTTTGCTGTGCGCGATGAATATAAGCGCCATTTACCGGGGCGCTTGGTGGGCGTGACGGTTGACGCACAAGGCAGACCAGCGCTGCGGCTTGCACTGCAAACACGAGAGCAGCATATCCGCCGGGAGAAAGCCACCTCAAATATTTGCACGGCACAGGCGCTGTTGGCGATTATCGCGAGTATGTATGCGGTCTATCATGGCCCGTCAGGACTGCGCGCGATTGCCTTGCGCGTGAGCCGGCTGGCTGAGATTCTTGCGGCGGGGCTTGAACAACTTGGGTTTACGATTGTCAATCAGACTTATTTTGATACCCTGACAATCAAGACCGACGGCTTAACCGACACGATTCACGCGCACGCTGCGCGGCATGGCATGAACTTGCGGCAGATTGATGCAACGCAAGTGGGGGTGGCTCTTGATGAAACCACTACGCGCGCTGATGTGATTGAGCTATGGTGGGTATTTAGCTTAGCCAGCTGGGCCAAAGAGGGCTTAGTCAAGCCGCTTAGCGAAGTAGCTAAAGCGAGCCAAGTGGGTGCAATAGACCAGGCCTTTTTACCGGATATCGATGCACTGGAGGCTACGACTCGTGCGCGTCTACCGGTTTCGTTGCTGCGCCAAAGCAGTTACTTAACGCATCCGGTCTTTAACCGCTACCATACTGAACACGAAATGCTGCGTTATTTACGTGGCTTGGCGGATAAAGATTTAGCGCTTGATCGCACGATGATTCCGCTCGGTTCATGTACGATGAAGCTCAATGCCAGTTCTGAAATGCTGCCGCTTACCTGGCCTGAATTTGCGCAGATGCATCCGTTTGCGCCTGCGGCACAGACCGTAGGCTATCGGGCGATGATTGCACAATTGGAGCAGATGCTGGTTGCTTGCACCGGCTATGCTGCGGTTTCATTGCAGCCTAATGCGGGCTCACAAGGCGAATACGCGGGCTTGCTCGCGATCCGTGCCTATCATGCATCGCGTGGTCAAGCGCAGCGTGATGTTTGCCTGATTCCTGCCTCAGCGCATGGGACCAATCCAGCTTCAGCTCAAATGGCTGGGATGCGGGTGGTGGTGGTGAGCTGTGATGCAAATGGCAACACTGATCTTGCTGACCTTCGCGCGAAAGCGGCGCACTATGCTGCGCAACTCGCTGCGATTATGATTACTTATCCGTCCACCCATGGTGTTTTTGAGCGCAATGTGAAAGATATCTGCGAGGTTGTGCATACGCATGGTGGTCAAGTTTATATTGATGGCGCTAATATGAATGCGATGGTGGGTTTAAGCGCCCCAGGTCAGTTTGGTGGCGATGTTTCGCATCTCAATTTGCATAAAACTTTTTGTATTCCACATGGCGGTGGCGGACCCGGGGTCGGGCCGGTTGCGGTGGCGGCACATTTAGTGCCTTTTCTACCTAGTCATACTGCGCTCGCGCCAACTCAAGCGGCGGGGGTTGGCGCGGTGGCCGCGGCACCTTATGGTTCGGCGTCGATTTTACCCATTTCATGGATGTATATTGCCATGATGGGGGCGACGGGTCTGACCGCCGCGACTGAATGCGCGATCTTGGCCGCGAACTATGTGGCTCATAAGCTAGGCGCGCATTACTCGCTACTCTATAGTGGTCCGCAGGCAAGAGTCGCGCATGAATGTATCCTTGATCTGCGGCCTTTAAAAGAAGCAACCGGCATTACGGTAGACGATGTGGCTAAGCGTTTGATCGACTATGGCTTTCATGCGCCAACGATGAGCTTTCCGGTGCCAGGCACGTTGATGATCGAGCCGACCGAATCGGAATCTAAAGCCGAACTTGATCGCTTCATTGACGCGATGATTGCCATTCGCGCTGAAATCCGTGAGATTGAAGAGGGCCGTGCCGATCGCGCAGATAATCCTCTCAAACATGCGCCACACACGGCTCAAGTAGCGACTGCAAGCAATTGGACACATGCCTACTCGCGTGAAACTGCCGTGTGGCCCCAGCCTAGATTATTGTCGCGCAAGTATTGGCCACCGGTTGGCCGGGCTGACAATGCTTATGGCGATCGTAATTTATTCTGCTCCTGTGCACCCATCCAAGAGAGTGTTTAAGCCCGACGCAATGAAGCCTATGGTGGCATCAAAGCACGGCTTGTTTGAGCCGTGCGTGGGTGGTGAGCGCATAGTCATGGGCTAATTGATTGGCGAGCTGCGCTTCTCGCTCGATTTCATTATGTCCAGGCGTTTGCAGGGCAAAAAGCGCTTCCCGTAACGCTGGCTCAAAACTCAGCGATGCAGCAGCGAGTATCTGTAGTGGCTGGCCTGGTACAAACTGAACGGCTACTCCTTCTACGCCATCAAAACTTGTACCAGACATTAAACCCAAATAAATACTCTGTGCCAAAATGCACTCTTTAAGGATTTATGTCACTATACTCAATTCGGCCTATTTTGTTTTTCAATAACGTTCTAACCCATTTGATTTAGCGTGAAGACTCAGCATTCTCTTACCCAATCTGCACTTTCTGCGCCCATTACTGATGAAGTAAAAGCGGCATTGGCTATTACGCAACGCGGTTGTGATGAGCTTTTGATCGAAGCAGAGTTTATCCAAAAGCTGGCGCATAGCGCCGCCACTGGCATCCCTTTGCGTATTAAACTCGGACTTGATCCAACTGCGCCAGATATCCATTTAGGGCATACGGTGGTGCTCAATAAAATGCGCCAATTGCAGGATTTGGGGCATACCGTGATCTTTTTAATTGGCGATTTTACTTCACTCATTGGCGACCCGTCTGGGCGCAATATTACTCGGCCGCCGCTTACGCATGAGCAAATCGAAGCCAACGCAAAAACTTACTTTGAGCAAGCCTCGCTGGTGCTGGATCGAGCTAAGACTGAAATCCGCTACAACAGTGAATGGTCAATGGCGCTCGGAGCAGATGGCATGATTAAGCTTGCTTCACGCTATACCCTAGCGCGTATGCTTGAGCGCGATGATTTCACGCAACGTTTTCAGGGTAATACGCCGATTTCGATTCACGAACTCTTATATCCGTTGATGCAAGGATACGATTCAGTGGCTTTAAAAGCTGACCTCGAACTAGGCGGCACTGACCAAAAATTTAATTTGCTGGTGGGGCGCGAATTGCAAAAGCAATATGGGCAAGCCCCTCAGTGCATTTTAACGATGCCGCTATTAGAGGGGTTGGATGGTATTGAAAAGATGTCCAAATCCAAAGGCAATTATATTGGCATTCAGGAAAAACCCGCCGATATGTTTGGTAAGTTGATGAGCATTTCAGATGATTTGATGTGGCGCTATTATGAGTTGCTGTCATTTCGCAGTTTAGCTGAGATTGAAGGGTTTCAAGGCGAAGCCAGCGCTGGCCGCAATCCACGTGACTTTAAAGTTTTGCTGGCACAAGAAATAGTCACCCGCTTTCATTCAGCAACCGCTGCTGAGCGCGCCTTGGAAGAGTTCAATCACCGCGCGCGTGGTGGCGTGCCAGACGAGATTCCGGCGCTGACGCTAAACGGCGCGCCGTTGGCTATTGGCGCTTTGTTAAAGCAAGCGGGTTTGGTGCCATCGACAAATGAAGCGGGGCGTAATATTGAGCAAGGCGGAGTGCGGATTGATGGTGGGGTTGTGTCTGATAAAGCGCTCAAAGTAGAGGCTGGGACTTATGTGGTGCAGGTGGGTAAGCGGCGCTTTGCGCGCGTGACTGTATCGGCCTGATTTTATTTTTTGTTTACGGATATGCAAGCCAACCCTTCGTTTCCGTCCTGGCGTCCAATTTTAAATGAACAGGACAGAGCGCTACTCCATCACTTGGCGGGCGCCTATCCGCTCAAGCAGTTTATGAGCGATGCCAGAAACTATGAAGAAATCGCCGTCGACTTTGTTTATACCTCAGCCAAAATAGAGGGCAATACGTATGATCGCATTGATACGGATAACTTGCTTAAAAACGCAGCAGCGGTTACAGGCCTTTGATGTCCCACAGTTCTCGAATCGGCCCACCATCAGGCGCGGCGAGCCCAAAATGCCGGTAAGTGAGTAAAGTCGCAATACGTCCGCGCGGAGTTCGCTGTAAAAAACCTTGCTGGATCAAATAGGGCTCAATCACGTCTTCGATCGTATCGCGCTCTTCGCCAATTGCGGCGGCAAGGTTATCGACGCCGACTGGGCCGCCATCGAATTTATGCAAAATCGCTTCGAGTAATTTACGATCCATCAAATCAAAACCAACCGGATCAACGTCAAGCATGGCCAGGGCAGCATCCGCGATAGCGGCGGTAATGCTGCCATCGGCTTTGACTTGCGCATAATCGCGCACGCGGCGCAACAGCCGATTTGCGATGCGGGGCGTGCCGCGCGAGCGCCGCGCGATTTCAAGAGCGCCATCGTTAACGATAGGAACCTCAAGCAACTGCGCTGAGCGGCGGACGATTTGCGCCAGTTCTGCCGCATCATAAAATTCAAGCCGCGCGACAATGCCAAAGCGGTCGCGTAGCGGGTTGGTTAGCATGCCAGCACGAGTGGTTGCGCCAATCAAGGTGAAAGGCTGTAAATCAAGTTTTACACTGCGTGCAGCAGGGCCTTCGCCAATCATAATATCGATTTGATAATCTTCGAGCGCTGGGTACAAAATTTCTTCGACAACCGGAGACAGCCGGTGAATTTCATCAATAAAGAGCACATCATTGGCTTCAAGATTGGTCAACAACGCAGCTAAATCGCCGGCACGCTCAAGCACGGGTCCTGAGGTTTGTCGCAAATTCACGCCCATTTCACGGGCAATGATATGAGCCAGCGTGGTTTTACCCAGCCCAGGTGGACCAAATAGCAACACGTGGTCAAGCGCTTCAGTTCGCTGCCTGGCGGCTTGAATAAAAATTTCCAACTGTGAGCGTACTTTTTGCTGACCAATATAATCATCAAGCTGGCGTGGCCGCAGCGCTCGCTCAAAGACTTCTTCATTCGGTGAGGTAGAGGTCGCGGTGATTAAGCGGGAACTCTCCAGAGTGTCGGTTTCGATCATGATTGAACGGATAATAGGCAGTTAAAGCTCATTTAAACTAGGTTTTAGACAGGGCTTTCAAGGCAAATTTAATCCCGTCCGCGACACTGGCGCTAGCGGGTATGCCCTTGACGGCCAGCAGCGCTTCTTTCTCCGAATAGCCTAGCGCCAGTAATGCATTGAGAATATCGACAGCATCTAGACCAAGTACATGGCCCGTTCCGGTGCCGAGTTCAGCGCCCAGTTTACCCTTTAATTCAAGCAGTAGCCGCTCAGCGGTTTTTTTACCAATGCCCGGAATGCGGGTTAGCAAAGCGGTGTTTTGGGCGGTGACGGCCTGCGCTAAATCGGCCACACTCATGCCAGATAGCACGGCAAGCGCCATCCGCGCGCCGATACCGCTGATTTTAAGTAGCTCACGAAAAGTCGAACGTTCTGGTGCGCTAGCAAAACCATACAGTAAATGCGCATCTTCGCGCACCAACAATTGGGTGATTAATACAACCGGCTCGCCAGTTGCGGGCAAGGTGTAAAAAGTGCTCATTGGTACATCGATTTCATAGCCAATGCCGTGGCAATCGATGAGTAGACGCGGTGGATTTTTTTCCAGCAAAATGCCGGCAATTCGACCAATCATGACAAAAATAAAAAAACTAACTTAAAAGGGGTGATATGCACCTACGTGCCAAACATGCCATTTGTTAGCATGACCTTTATTCATATGCATATTACCCTACTTATATTTTCTTCGATCAATCGGCGGGCGTCGATGATGCATCCGGCGGCCTTAATTTCAAACCTCTGATTCTCAGTAGTTTGATCAAAAGTAGAAACACGGCAGTAAGCAAAAACGCGTGGCATGGCTCTGAATTAGTCCGAAAATAGTGTACGAATTATAGCTTGCGTCCGAAATGCATTTAGCTTACTTTCGTACATTATGCTCAGCTCAGCATAATGTACATCTAAGAATAGGCTTGACCGAAATCGTTCCTTTTCGGACGAGTTGGCGATCCTTGTCCTTTAACTTTGTATCTTTCTTTATGTGATGTAGCTAATCATCACATAAAGAAAGATACAAAGGTAGCGCATTCGGGCCAAGCAGCTGTTGGATCTGGGCCAACGCTTAAGGGCAAAGGGGATTAACCTACAAGCCGGCCGCGGCGCATGCGATACCCTTTTTGCATAAGCGCCGGAGCAAGACCGCCAAGAGTGTTGAGTGCGCTGCCGCTATGTGCGTGGCAAATGGCCATGCCAAGCGCATCAGCCGCATCAGTGCCTGGTAGGCTATTTAAGCGCAAGAGCCTTGCCACCATCTGCTGCACTTGTGCTTTGCTGGCGCGCCCGTGACCCACAACAGCTTTTTTTAACTGTAACGCTGTATATTCATAAACCGGCATGCCCCCAGCAACGAGTGCGCAAATGGCTGCCCCGCGCGCTTGGCCGAGCAGTAAGGTCGATTGCGGATTGACATTAACAAAGACCTTTTCAATGGCTGCCTGCATAGGGGTATGCTGGCCAAGCAGGATCGCGATGCCGTCAAAGATCGTCCCAAGCCGTTGTGGCAAATTGGCATTGGGGGTTTTGATGACACCGCTGGCAAGATAGCTTAAGTGTTGACCGTTTTGTTCGATCACGCCAAAACCTGTGACCCGCAAACCGGGATCGATGCCGATGATTTTTATGCTAGCCATCCGCTTGAGTTATTTGCCTTAAAAGAACCCTCTGTTCCAAAATCAGCATGATCCGATTGCCTTGATCAATGCCGGAAGTGGCGTGTGCCGGTGAAGACCATGGCAATATTATGCTCATCAGCAGCAGCAATGACCTCGTCATCGCGCATCGAGCCGCCTGGTTGAATCACACAGGTCGCACCTGCTGCAACAATCACATCAAGTCCATCGCGAAATGGAAAAAATGCATCCGAGGCAGCGGCGCAACTGGCTAAGCTTAAGTTAGCATTTTCCGCTTTAATGCGGGCAATGCGAGCGGCATCGATACGGCTCATTTGGCCGGCGCCAATACCCAGCGTCATATGCTGCGCACAAAATACGATCGTGTTTGATTTAACAAACTTAGCCACCTGCCAGGCAAATAACAAATCATCCATTTCTTTGGGGGTTGGATGCCGCTTGGTGACCACGCGTAGCTCATGCAATTGACTATTTTTTGCATCGGGCGATTGCACTAATAAACCGCCGCCGATGCGCTTTAAATCGAAAGCATTCAGCGTCTGGCCCAGCGGAATTTCAAGCACGCGCATGTTTGGTTTGCCAGCGAGCAGTTGCTTGGCGCTGTGGCTAAAGGCGGGGGCAATCAGCACTTCGACAAATTGCTGCAGCACAGCGTGTGCCGCCGCTTCATCGACTTCGCGATTAAACGCGATGATCCCGCCAAAAGCGGAGGCTGGGTCAGTTTGAAATGCTTTGCCATAGGCTGCAGCGGCACTGCCTGCGAGCGCGGCGCCACATGGGTTCGCATGTTTGACAATCACGCAGGCATAGGTCTCGGCGCTAGTTGCGCTGAAACTCCTGACGCATTCCCAGGCAGCATCAGCATCAGCGAGGTTATTGTAAGAAAGCTCTTTGCCTTGTAGCTGACGATAATTCGCGAGCGCGCTATCAGGGGGGGTAAGATCACGGTAAAATGCCGCCTGCTGATGCGGATTTTCACCATAGCGTAGATCTTGCACTTTCTCAAAGGCTAGATTGAGCACAGCCGGGTATCGGTTGCGTGTACTATGGGTTAGATCTTCGCCTAAGCTACTCAAGTAATTGGTAATCGCGCCATCGTATTGGGCGGTATGCGCAAAGGCTTTGGTCGCGAGCCTAAAATTAGTGGCGTAGCTGACGGTATGAGTAGCTTGCGCGCGGATTTCATCGAGTACTCCGGTGTAATCAGCCGGATCAACGATGACCGTGACATCGCGATGATTTTTAGCGGCCGAGCGCAACATTGCCGGCCCGCCAATATCGATATTTTCAATGGCCTCGGCGAGCGTGCAAGCTTCACGTGCAACCGTCTGGGCAAATGGATAAAGGTTCACCACCAGCAGATCAATGGTGGCGATATCGTGCTCTTGCAATGAGGCCATATGGGCCGGGAGATCACGCCGCGCAAGTAAGCCGCCATGTATTTTAGGATGCAACGTTTTAACGCGCCCATCGAGCATTTCAGGAAACCCCGTGTAATCCGCGACTTCTGTGACGGCTATGCCTGCCTCACTTAAGTGCTTAGCGGTACCACCAGTCGATAAAATAGCAATGCCAAGCGAAGAAAGCGTGCGAGCAAATTCGACAATACCCGATTTATCCGAAACAGAAAGGAGTGCTTGTTTGATCATTATTCATTAAAAATAGAAAAATCCGCTGCTAAAACAGCGGAGGGTCAGTGGCTACAATAAATTGTGTTGCTGCAACTTCTTGCGCAAAGTATTGCGGTTAATGCCAAGGTATTGGGCTGCTAGCAACTGTTTTCCGCCTGCCCGTGCAAGGATGTACTCAAAAAGTGGCTTCTCGACACATGAAATAACCATTTCATAGAGGTCATGTGGCGGAGAGCCGTCCAAATCCTGAAAGTATTTAGCTAAACTTTTGTGTACGCAGTGTTCGATATCGCCTTTGCTCATACGACTAACCACTCAATTTGAGAGCATGACTCAATAGCATATGAGCGGCGGCGATGCTGACAGTGAATAAAGGGGGGCCTAGGACTGGCAAAAAACGGGTGGGCTACCATAGATGAAACAGAAGTCAGCATAATTTATTCAAACTTACAGCAGATATATAGAGGGTGCAGGAGAAAAAAGGTTATATTCTAACGCTAACCTACCTGCTAATTTGCTTTGTAGTGCTTTAAATCTCCTATTAAGAAAATATGTTGATAGTGAGGGCCCCTGATTCAATTAGTTCCGCTGGCCAAATATCATCTGTTGCGCCAGTCTACCTTTGAGCGGTGGTAAGCAATCGAGCGCAGTCAAAGCAAACCCATAGCTAGGGGCAAGGAATGCACTCAATGGAGGGGCAAAGCCACTGGTAAAAATGCGCGCCAGTAAATCGGTGCCAGCAATGGTTAATTTCCGGTCAGCGCGCCGGCGCTGTGCAAAGCGAGCTAGGGCCGCGGGGGTCGGGCCTGCTTCGGACAAAGCTTCCACTAATGTATAAGCGTCGCGTAAGCCTAGGTTTAACCCTTGCCCTGCCACTGGATGCAAGGTTTGAGCAGCATTGCCAATCACCGCGGTGCGATGCTCAGTAAGCGTTGCCGCTGTGTTCAAGTTCAGCGCAAAGGCAGCACGACCATTGATTTCGGTGAAACGTCCGAGACGAGAGCCAAATAGTGTATTCAGTTCAGCTAAAAATGCGCTTTGATTTATCTGTAGCCGGCGTTGTGTGTCGTCAGGGCGGCCGCACCAAACCAGCGCATAGTCAGCGTTGCGGGTGCCCCCTAAAGGAAGCAGGGCAAGTGGGCCTTCATTGGTAAAACGCTCCCACGCGACATAGGGCTGTGGCGTGCTGACGCTGACCACGCCAACCAGAGCAGTTTGCTGATAAGCACGAGTATTGCTGCGCTGACTGCTCAAGCCAGAAAGTTGCGCATGATATTGGCCGCCCTCGGCATGAATTAAAAGCCGCGTGCGTAGCGTGCGTGTACCGCTGGCAGTTTCGATTGGCAGGGTCACACTAGACGCGTCTTGCGTAGGCGCACCCGCCTTGGTTTGGGTAAAGTGGTGTAGCGCTTTGGTAGGTAGTGCGTTTTCAAGCGTAGAGAGGAGCGCGCCGTAACGCACGACATAGCCAAGTGCTGGTAAACGCTGCTCGCAGCAGTCGATCAGCGTACGCCCAAAATATCCGCGTTGCGAGATATGTACTTGTTTAATAGGCACCGCCGAGGCCGGCCAGCCGAGCGTCTCAAGTAGGCTACGGCTGCCTTGCGAGAGCGCAAAGGCACGCGGGTCGTGGTTTAATGCAGAAGGTTTGTTGGCATCAATGAGCGCGATAGACAGTGTGCGGGTGGCGCTGCGACACATGAGCCAGCCTGCCAGTGCTAGGCCAACTGGCCCTGCGCCAACAATCGTTAGATCAAAATCAAAGGGCGCGGGTAGCAAGTGGGGCATGGTTGGATGGTTTTTGCTAGCGTGAGGTGGGTAGTGAGAAGCGTGCATGTCGATTTAGCGCGTGCTTGCGGCATCAGCGACCGGCGTGTTTTGCTGCAATTGTGCGTTCAGCGCGCGCAGTTGCGCAGGCGTACCCAGATTAGCCCAATTGCCCTGATACACTTCACCGCTTGCGCGTTGTGCTTTGATTGCCGCTAAATAGTAAGGCGTGAGTGCGCAGCGTGTACCGGGATTGAGATCATAAAACATCCGAGTATCGTACACGCCGATATTGCCAAAGGTCAAACTGGCCCTCTGCTAGCAAGTCGGAAATAACGACGTGCTCCCACGTCAACACTGGTCGGTTCAAGTGAAGTTAAATCTAATTGATGATGCGCGGGTAGAGCCGCTAGCCAATCTGAAAGTTGCGCTAGGCGGACATCAATAGGGGAGGAGAATGTCATCAAAATATAACGAATAGAGATCTTGCCTATATAATACCCGATGACTTTTTTGTATGCCGTTGGGCGAGGGTCTCTTTGGGCATTACTTTTAGACATATTCCAAGCTTCGGCGGTTTTAAATTTCTTTATTCAACTTTGCCTCGATCTATTCATCCGCGTCTTTCATCTTTAATGGCTGCTTTGCTGGCGTTGCCAGCCAGTATGCCGCTCTGTGCATTCAGTCAACCGCCAGGGCAGGTAATCAGTGCGGGTGCGCCGGTAGTGCTGTCTACATCCTCCGGGCTGAGGCTAGCGCCGCAACTTGAAGAGCACCCATTACGCGCGGGTCATGGCGCCGCAAAATTTGTGCTGGGCGATCAAATCGAAGCGCAGGGCGAGCAACAAGTGACTGTTTCGGGCGCCGCTGAGGTGCGTACCCCAACCCTCGTGATCAAAGGCGACCGGCTGCATTATGATGCCGCCACCGATCAAGCGGATGCGTACGGCAATGTGCGCATTATCAACAAGGGTAATACTTTTAGCGGACCTGAAGCGCATTTGAAGGTCAAGGCGAATGAGGGCTATATGCTCTCGCCTCACTATCACTTCAATGCTGGCGGTTCGGGTAGTGCGCAACGGATTGACGTGTTGGATCCCGAGCGCACAGTGATTACGCATGGCACCTATACGGGGTGTCCGTGTCCGCAGCCAGCATGGAATATCAAGGCGAGCCGGGTTGAATTTGATAAAGCCAATAACTCGGGTGTAGCGCGCAATGGCGTGCTGTTTTTTCAGCAGGTGCCGCTTTTTGCGAGCCCTTATCTTTCATTTCCATTATCAACCGAACGGGTCTCTGGGTTATTGCCGCCGGTGGTGGCATTGGGTTCCACCGCGGGCGCTGACGTTACGTTGCCGTATTACTTTAATCTTGCGCCGAATCGTGATTTGACGCTTTATCCGCGTTATATGTCACACCGTGGCACCCAGTTGGGGGCGGATTATCGTTATTTGTCGCCGACCTATGCGGGTTCGATCAACGTTGAATATCTGCCCCATGATGAAGTTATGCAAAGCCGGCGTTATGCCATCTATGCGCAACACCGGCACCAGCTGAAAAATGGCTTAGGCGCTTATTTCAACTACAACCGCGTATCGGATCATACTTATCCAGAAGACTTAACCGCCGGTAATATTTTTATGCACGGCACGCAACTGCTCTATCAGCAAGAGGCAGGCCTGACTTATAACCAGGGACCTTGGTCCGCGCTGGCGCGCGTGCAGCGTTGGCAAACTTTGCCACCATCGGCGGCACCCTATGGGCGGGAACCTGAATTAAACGTTAAATATGAGCGTTATGATGAATATGGTTTTGATTTTGGCGCGCAAGCGAATTATTCGCGTTTTAGAATTGCTACGGCGGATTTAACAGAAGGTGAGCGGATTTATTTAAAGCCCTATCTGAGTTATCCGTTGATGACTCCGGCTTATTTTATTGTGCCAAAGCTGCAGTATCATCTGGCTGCGTATCACCTGAGCACGATTGCATCGACGGCTAGCCCGCGCCAACCCCGCTATTTTGGCACGGCGATTCCAACGTTTAGCTTAGATAGTGGACTCGTCTTTGAGCGTGCAGTGCGTTTTTTGGGCACAGAGTATATTCAGACTCTTGAACCGCGCTTATATTATGTGTATACGCCTTACCGGGAGCAAAATTTTATGCCGCTCTTTGATACGGCGGAAGCCGATTTTGGCTTGGCCGAAATTTATACTGAAAACACTTTTGTGGGTAATGACCGCGTGGCCGATGCCAGCCGGTTGACGGCAGGCATCACAACCCGTTTTACTGATCCAGTCACCGGCGATGAGCGGGGGCGTATAGTGGCGGCACAGCAGTACTATTTTCAGCAGCAGCGGGTGACTTTGCTACCCAATGAGTCGCATCTGCGAGCCAATCATTCCGATTTATTATTGGGTGCGGCCCTGAAATTAAGGGCGGGCTTTAACTCAGAAACAGTGGTGCAATTTAATGCGGATAATAATCAATTGATCCGCTCCAATATTGGCTTTGGTTGGAGTCCGGCGGAGCGCCGGGTGTTGAATTTGGCATATCGTTATACCCGTGCTAATCCAACGCTCAACTATCGGCCTATTAAGCAGGCAGTGATCTCTGCTCAATGGCCATTAAGCCGCCATTTATATGGCATAGGGCGGCTTAATTATGGCCTCGATAGCGGCCGCTTAGTCGATAGTCTATTAGGTTTTCAGTATGATGCGGATTGTTGGGCATTTGGCTTGGCAATCCAGCGCTTTGCAAATGGGATTGATCTGAGTGGAGCGAATGCGACTGGCACGCGTGTGCTGGCGCAGCTTGAGTTTAAAGGGCTGTCAAGAATTGACAATGGCTTGATTAAGCAATTGCGTGCGAGTGTGCCAGGATATGTTGGACTGCCGCCACCGCCGCCACCGCCATCGCGTTTTTCAAATTATGAGTAAGTGAGTTGTTTATGCGAATTTTTTTTGCTTGGGTCAGGCTCTGTACGGCCACGACTTTAATGGTTTTATGTGTATTTCCTGCGGCCGCGCGTGAGCAAAAACGGGCGCATGCTGTTGGCCAAGAAGTAGATCGGGTGCTGGTGGTGGTGAATCATGAAGTGATTACCAAACGTGAGCTAGTTGCCCGTCTGGAACTCGTTACACGCCGTTTACGGCAGACGCAGGCGCCGCTGCCGCCGGCTCCGCATTTACAGCGGCAGGTGTTGGAGCAAATGGTGTTGGAGCGGATACAGAGCCAACGGGCGAAGGAGGAGGGGATTGTGGTTAATGATGAGATGGTGCACCGTACACTTGAACAGATCGCACAGGCCAATGGCTTGTCGCTTGAGCAATACCGCCAGCGCTTAGAAAAAGAAGGCGTAGCGTGGTCAGTCTTTATGGGCGATGCAAAAAATGAACTGATCTTTAGTCAGCTGCGCCAGCAAGAAGTAGATCAAAAAATTATTGTCTCTGATGCTGAAGTGGCTAATTATCTTGCTCATCACCGTAGCGCTGATGTAACCGGCCATACGCTAGGGGCTGAACGATCTCTCACCCAGCCAGAAGAAGTCCGCCAAGAAATTGGCATGCACAAAGCTGAAAAAGCCTATGCTGACTGGCTGCGTGAGTTGCGAGATAGCAGCTATATTCGATATCAATTCGAGATAGAACCACTTTAATTTTATTGGCTAAGTTTAAGCTTACTTTATGCACCCTGGCTTTGCATTTAAGATCGCGATAACCACGGGTGAGCCAGCTGGGGTTGGCCCTGAGTTAACTGCGCTAGCGCTTGCTCGTGCGCTGTTAACGGAGTCTCCTGCTTGGCCTGACACCCATTTTACTGTGCTGGGCGACACTGCCTTACTGGAGACACGCGCCAAGGCAGTTGGCGTTGACTGGTTCGCGCTATTGGCAACTGGATACCTTACAGTACGCCACCAAGGGCTGGCTGCGCCTGCTAGAGCAGGCCAGCTTAACGCAAAGAATAGCCAGTATGTGCTGGCACTGCTTGATGCCGCTATCGATGGAGCGTTGGCTGAGAATTTCGATGCAATCGTGACTGCCCCGCTACAAAAAAGTGTGATCAATGAGTTCGGTATTCCGTTTACTGGCCATACTGAATATTTGGCCGCTCGTACAGGGACTGCGCAGGTGGTGATGATGTTGGCAGGCTCGCGCACTGCGCGAACTGAATCTGCGGTGCTGGCTACAGCAACGCCCACCTCGGCTTCGGTCCAGAATAGCGCTCGCTTGCCTAAGATTTCACGCGTGCTGGGCCATGATTTCCGGGTGGCGCTAGCGACGACCCATCTGCCGCTCAAAGAAGTTGCCGCGGCGCTCACGATTGATAAATTGATGGCTACGCTAGGCATTATCGATTTTAATTTGCGCCGTGATTTTGGCATACGGCAGCCCCGTATTTTGGTGACAGGATTAAATCCACATGCGGGTGAGCAAGGGCATCTTGGCCATGAGGAGATAGAGGTTATTATCCCGGCGCTAGAACAGGCGCAGGCATTAGGGATAGATGCCCGCGGCCCCTATCCAGCAGACACCTTGTTTCAACCGCGGTATTTGGATCAGGCCGATTGTGTGCTTGCCATGTATCATGACCAAGGGCTGCCGGTACTGAAATATGCGACTTTTGGTAGGGGCATTAATGTGACGCTTGGTTTGCCAATTATACGAACTTCGGTAGATCATGGCACTGCACTGGATTTGGCAGGTACCGGCCAGGCTGATCCAGCGAGTTTATTAGAAGCGATTGACGCGGCCGTTGTGATGGCCCGTCATCGCCGATTTACACAGCTTAACTTGGTTTCTTCAATCTAATGCAAGATAGCAAATTTAGCTCAGTCGCTAGCCAGCGGCATCAAGGTCATATTGCTCGTAAGCGCTTTGGACAGAATTTCTTGGTAGATACGGGCATTATTGAACGGATTGCGGCGGCTATTGCGCCGCAGCCAGACCAATGTGTGATTGAGATTGGCCCTGGTTTGGGGGCGCTGACAGGGCCTTTACTCACCCATTTAGGGATGAGCGGCGTATTGCATGCGATTGAACTTGATCGTGACCTTATTGCACGCTTGCAAAAACGCTTTGGCGCTCAGCTCATATTGCATGCAGGAGACGCGTTGACGTTTGATTTTCAAGCATTGGCCATGGCGCAAGCGGTGGCGCCTGCCTTGCTCCGCATTGTAGGTAATTTGCCCTATAACATCTCAACCCCATTGCTGTTTCATTTATTGAGTTGCGCTGACTGGGTTGTGGATCAACATTTTATGTTGCAAAGTGAATTGGTTGAGCGCTTGGTCGCAAGTCCAGGGAGCAAAGCCTATGGGCGCTTGTCAGTGATGTTGCAGTACCGCTACGAGCTCGATAAGCTGATTGACGTCCCTCCGACCGCATTTTCGCCCGCTCCCAAAGTGGATTCTGCCGTGATTAGAATGGTACCGCGTCCGTCGCACACGTTGCCTGAAGTGAATTGGGTATGTTTTTCTGAGGTGGTGGCAGCGGCTTTCTCGCAACGGCGTAAGATGTTACGTAATACCTTGGCGGCCTATCGCACCCGGATTGATTTTGAGGCCATGGGTTTCGATCTTGCGCGTCGTGCAGAAGACGTGGCGGTGAGTGAATATATCGCTCTTGCACAGCAAATCTCCGCTTGCTGAGTTTGGCGCAGATTGGCTTAATAGGGTCCTGGCCCAATTACAGATAAGCGGCCGGGTCAATGCGCCGCATCTCGGTTTCAATCCAAGCTTCAACGTCTGCATTCACTTCAGCCGGAGTACGGCCTGCTGTTTGGATGGGTTGGCCAATCGAGATAGTGACGACGCCTGGATATTTGATGAAAGAATTTCGAGGCCAGACATGTCCAGCGTTGTGTGCAATTGGAATCACCGGCACCCCGGCACTGACGGCAAAATGCGCGCCGCCTGCTTTGTATTGACCGCGTACGCCAATTGGGGTACGCGTGCCTTCCGGAAACATAATCACCCAGGCGCCTTCGGCAAGACGCGCGCGCCCTTGTCGGATCATGGAGGCAAATGCGCTATGGCCTTTTCTGCGGTCAATTTGCACCATCTTTAGCATGCCCAGGGTCCAGCCAAAAAAGGGTACAAACACCAGTTCTCGTTTAAACACAAAGCACAATGGGCGTGGCATCAGCGCCGGAAAAGCCAGCGTTTCCCAGGCCGATTGGTGCTTCGATAATAATACGGCGGGGCCGTTGGGCAGATTATCAAAGCCTTTAAATTGGTAGGTGATACCGTTGAGGGTGCGTAGCATCCATAGGGTGATGCGGCACCAGGTGGCCGCCATTGCGTAACGGCGCCGTGCGTTCATAAATGGAAAGACTAAAAAGCACAGCAGCGCGTACGGAATCGTAAACACCAGCAAATAGAGCGATAAAAGGAATGAACGAAGCAATACGCCAGACGGTTTAGTAAGCAGCATAGATATTTAAACGGTAGAATTTGCCAAAAAATCAAGCGCAAAAGCCCATAAATCTGGGTGGACTTTTGTGCCGCTGGGCAGCATGCCAGCTTCATAGGTTGCGCGGCCCTTGCCGGTTAAAACCAGATGCACTGGAAAACCCAGGGCGGCTCCCGCCACTAAATCACGTTGCGCATCGCCCACCATCGGCGTAACGGACGGTTCAATGTTAAAGCGTTCAGCAATCATCTGTAGCATACCGGGTTTTGGCTTGCGGCAATCGCAATTGTCATGGGCTGTATGGGCGCAAAAGAATATCGCATCAATCCGTGCGCCAAGCGCGGCGGCAGCTTGATGCATTTTAAGGTGAATCGCATTTAAGGTCGCCATATCAAAAAGACCGCGCCCAACCCCTGATTGGTTAGTTGCGACCACCACTCGATAGCCGGCTTGATTCAGTCGTGCAATGGCCTCAAGGCTGCCTGCAATAGGCCGCCATTCGTCGGGCGATTTAATAAATTCATCGGCGTCGTAATTAATCACGCCGTCGCGATCGAGAATCACGAGTTTTTTAGCGGTACTCATTATTAGATTGGTTACCTTATTTTAAGGCGTAGGAGCATAGGCTGAGCTTTTTATCGCTTGAGTCCATGGCTTGATCAATTATCCTGTTAATTTTGAAAGGTCAGCTACGCAATTCATTAAGCTCCACAGTTGCGCGAGCAGAGCGAGCCGGTTCATCCGCAAAGCGCTATCTTCTGCATTGACCATCACCTCATCAAAAAATGTATCAACGTTGGCGCGTAATTGAGCCAGCGTGACTAACACTTCGGTATAGTGTTGTGCTGCAAGCTGTGTTTGTACGGCCGGGGTGATGGCTTCGAGTTGCGCATAGAGGGCTTTTTCGGCGGCTTCTGTGAGTAAGGCTGGCTGCACGGTAGCGGGCGTTTCTGTGGATTTTTTCAAAATATTGGTAATGCGTTTATTCGCTGCGGCCAGTGCAGGTGCTTCAGGGAGTGCGGCAAATACGCGTACCGCCTCAAGCCGTGCCGGCAGATCGTCGATACGCGTTGGCGCATGGCTCAGTACGGCTTCGATTTCATTGGCGTGATAACCGCGCTCGCGTAATAGACCACGTAGCCGGTCGCGCAAGAAGGCCAAGAGCGCGTCGCAGGGATCTATCACCTGCGGCAAAGAGGCAAATGACGCAAAACTTGTGCGCAAGAGTTGTGCTAGATCGAGCGGTAACGCTTTTTCAAGCACCATGCGCAGTATGCCGAGTGCGTGTCGGCGTAGTGCAAATGGGTCTTTGTCGCCGCTTGGGGCAAGCCCAATGCCCCAGATCCCTACCAAGGTCTCAAGTTTGTCGGCAAGCGCGACGACTGTACTGGTGATTGAAGCGGGCAACGCATCGCCCGCAAAACGCGGCTGATAGTGGTCGGCGCAGGCTTGTGCAACTTCCGCAGGTTCGCCGTCGTGGTGGGCATAATACTGCCCCATCGTGCCTTGCAACTCGGGAAATTCATTCACCATCAAGCTGAGTAAATCCGCTTTGGCCAAGCGTGCGGCGCGTGCCACGAGTAAAGAATTGGCGCCAAGCTGAGGCGCAAGTGCCGTGGCGATATTTTCGAGGCGTTCTACGCGCTGCAATTGTGAGCCGAGTTTATGATGGTAGGTCACGTTTGCAAGCTGGGGCGCCTGCTGGATGAGTGGCTTTTTGCAATCTTGCTCAAAAAAGAATTTTGCGTCGGCAAGTCGTGCCTGCACCACGCGTTCATTGCCTGTAATAATCGCTTCAGGGGTGGTGGTTGCCAGATTTGAAACCACTAAAAAGCGTGCTTGCAGCGCGCCGTTGGCATCCGAGAGCGCAAAATATTTTTGATTGGTTTGCATGGTCAGAATCAGGCATTCTTGCGGTACGGCAAGAAATGCCGGATCAAATTGGCAGAGGTATACGGCGGGCCATTCAACCAGTGCAGCGACCTCATCCAGTAAGGCCTCGGGCAGGCTTATGCGGGCGCCCTTAGCATGTTTGATTAATTCACTGCGAATGACTTCGCGGCGGGTCTCGAAGTGGGTCAGTACTCGCCCAGTTTGAGTGAGCGTGCTGCTATAGACATCTGCATTTGGCAGAGTGATCTCATGATTTGACAAAAAGCGGTGCCCCAACGTTGTGCGTCCGGCCTTAAGCCCGAGTGCGCTCACGGGTACAATGGTTGTGCCATGCAAGGCCAGCAGCTTATGCGCGGGCCGTACAAACTCTACCAAAGAGCCGTCAGGAGCTTGATAGCGCATGACTTTGGGAATTGGCAGCTGCGCTAAAGTTTCGTTAAGCGCTGTTTGCAAAGCCTCGCTTAGCACAGCGCCTGGCACTGTACGATTTAGAAAGAAGGCCTCAACTTTACCGTCGAGTGCACGCTCAAGCTCTGCTAGCTTTAAATCGGCAAGCCCGAGCGCCGCCAGTTTTTTAGTCAGCGCAGGGGTGGGTTGTCCAGCTGCGTCAAGTGCAATCGAGATCGGCAATATTTTCTGGCGCACCTGCTTAAGCGGTGCCACGGCGCGTACTTGGCGGATCACCACCGCTAAACGGCGTGGGGTTGCATGCCGCTCAAAATCAGGAACGCCAGCAATCAGGCCCTGTGCGTTAAGCTTTTCGACCAGGCCGTTGGCAAACGCATCAGCTAAGCGCACCAGCGCTTTGGGTGGCAGTTCCTCAGTGAGCAGTTCAATAAGTAAAGTATGGATAGCGGATTGACTCATAGCAGGGGTGAGTGACGGCATGGCTTACTTAGGCCTGAGTTGGAACGGGAGTACGCGTGAGCATTGGAAAGCCAAGTTTCTCGCGTGAATCATAATAGGCCTGTGCAATCTGTCTTGACAGTCCGCGGATACGACCAATATAGGCGGCCCGTTCGGTCACTGAAATTGCGCCGCGTGCATCCAGCAAATTAAATGTGTGGCCTGCCTTCATAATCATTTCGTACGCGGGCAGCGCTAGTTGGGCTTGAATCAGGCGTTTTGCTTCCATTTCATACTGGTTAAAAAAGCCAAATAGCAGTTCGACATTGGACTGTTCAAAATTATACGTGGACTGCTCGACTTCATTTTGGTGAAAGACATCGCCATAGGTCAGGATATGGCGGCCACTCTGAGTCTCGTTGGTGGCGGCATTGACGGAGCTATGCTCTGGCCATTCAGCCCAAATCAGATCGTAAACGTTTTCAACTTGCTGCAGATACATGGCAAGCCGTTCGATGCCGTAAGTAATTTCTCCTAATACGGGTTTGCAATCGAGGCCGCCGACTTGTTGAAAATAAGTAAATTGCGTCACCTCCATGCCATTTAGCCAAACCTCCCAGCCTAGCCCCCAAGCGCCCAAGGTTGGGTTTTCCCAATCATCTTCAACAAAGCGTACGTCGTTTTGGGTGAGGTCGAGTCCGAGCGCTTTAAGTGAGCCAAGATACAACTCGAGAATATTTTCTGGCGCTGGTTTTAATACCACTTGGTATTGATAATAATGCTGTAAACGGTTTGGATTTTCGCCATAGCGGCCATCTTTGGGTCGGCGCGACGGTTGCACATAAGCTGCTCGCCAAGGCTCAGGGCCGATTGCACGCAAAAAGGTTGCGGTGTGCGAGGTACCCGCACCCACTTCCATATCATACGGTTGCAACAGAGCGCAGCCCTGTGCATCCCAGTATGTTTGCAAGGTCATGATGATTTGCTGAAAGGTAAGCATTGGAAAATCCGAAGATTCATATATGGCATGGCTAGCAAAGCGCTTGCTTTGCATCCGGCCATACCGAATATAGGCTAAAACCACAGATTTTAACGGTTATTGTTTGGCTTGGCGATGTTTGCTTAAGTCGCGCAAGGGGAGGGTGGGTGGGCGTCACGTGAGTGCAGGTGCATTGTGCGTAGCCGTGCCGCTGCAAAAATCACCAGCAGCCCAAGAGAAATCATCAGCACTGGCGCATTGCCATAAGTAATATAAGGGGTGAATCCTACTCTGCCTTGTACCCGAGCTTCAAGTGTGCCAATGGTGAAAGCGGCTAATCTCTTTTCAACCCGGCCATCGGGGCCAATCACTGCAGTTGCTCCAGTATTGGTTGCACGCAGCACTGGCCGGCCGGTTTCAAGTGCGCGCATTTGCGCAATCTGTAAATGTTGGTCAAGTGCAACCGTGTTGCCAAACCAGGCGAGGTTGGTTGCATTGACGAGGATACCTGCTGGTATTGGGGTTTGGCGTAAAGTGCGAGCGCTTTCTTCGCCGAAGATATCTTCGTAACAAATAGTCAGCGCCAGCGGTTGTTCGCCAACGAAGAAAGGCAGCTGGACTGCCGGCCCACGTGCGAAATCACCTAATGGCATTTTCATCAGTTCAACAAACCACTGAAAGCCCCATGGAATCAGCTCGCCAAATGGCACCAGGTGGTGTTTGTCGTAGCGGTAAAGAATCGGCGAGCGTGGGGTAACCCCAAATAGGCTATTGGTTAAATCAATTGGGCCCGCGGCGGTGAGGGTCGCGCCGACCGCGCCGAAAATCACAGTTGAACCGGTTTGGTCAGAAAAATCTCGGATCGCGTGTGCGAAAGATTCAGGTATATCTTGTTCTAGAACTGGGATTCCCGTTTCGGGGGTGATGATTAAATCAGCGGGCTGGGCGGTGATCAGTTCTTGATAAAGTGCAATCGCCATATCAATGCCTTGCTGTTCGAACTTTATTTCTTGCTGCACATTACCTTGCAGTAGGCGCACGGTGAGAGGCGCATGATTGGCGGGTTTGGTCCAAGAGATTTTGCTAGCCGCTAGGCCGCCACTGAGCAGCACGATAATGAGTATTAAGGGTGCAAATACAGCCCATTTGCGCGGCTTACGCGCGGCGGTTAAGGTTTGCATCATCAGCCCGGCGTTAAAAGCCAGCAACCAGCCTACGCCATAGACGCCAGTGATCGCGGCATACCCTGCCAGCGGACCCGCAACTTGTGGGTAGCCGCTCGCTAGCCACGGAAAACCGGTCAATACAACGCCACGCAGCCATTCGCTAAGAGCCCACGCACAGGCAAACGCCAAGCTACTGCGCCAGCCGATTTTTGGGCTAGTTGCAGATAGGTTTGAGCGCGCGGCAGATACGGCATTTTTATTTGAGCGCGCGGCGGCTCCGACATTTTTATCTGTCTGCGAGTGAATCCCGCTGCAAAAATACCATAAGGCCGCCGCCAAAACTGGCCAGGCCGCTAGATACAGAGCGAATAGAATCAGAGCCGCGAGCGCCAGTATAGCTGGCATCTCGCCGTAGATATGCATGCTGATATATAGCCAGAATACGCCACTCACAAAGTGGCTGAAAGCGAATGCCCCGGTGGTCAATAAAGTGGCGCGCAGGGTGCTCTGATGCGCAATCAGGGCAAAAAATAACGTAAAAGTGACGATTTCAAGCCAACCGCCATATGGCGTAGGCGCGAATGATAAGGTATGGGCCAGACCAGCCAATACCGCAATTAGGATGGGCAAGGTCTGTCGCCAATCGAGCATAATGCGTGCTTTAGCTGGCAGCATTCGAGTTGCGGGTGGCAGTTGCCGGCCATGGCCTGGCTTAATGGCGTTCAGCGCTGGCTTCAGATTCGCCGGGCAAAGCCGCATGTGGAGCGCGGCGCACCAGCAGCATGTGAATCTGGCGTGCGTCACCTCGCAAAACTTCAAAGATCAAATTATCGATACGTACTTTTTCACCACGATGCGGCACCCGAGCGAAGCGATGGGTAATCAAGCCGCCAATGGTATCGACTTCATCATCGCTATATTGCGTGCCAAAGACTTTGTTGAACTGCGCAATTTCAGTCAGGGCGCGTACGCGACAGCGGCCATCCGGTGAGCCGATGATATTGTCTTCTTCTTCATCGAAGTCGTATTCATCTTCAATGTCGCCAACGATCTGTTCAAGCACATCCTCAATCGTAATGAGGCCAGCAATACCGCCATATTCATCCACCACAATCGCAATGTGATTGCGGTTTACCCGGAAATCGTGCAGTAGCACATTGAGGGGCTTCGATTCAGGAATGAAAACAGCAGGGCGCAACATGCCGCGCACATCGAAATCCTCTTCTGCATAAAAGAGTAGCAAGTCCTTGGCAAGTAGAATGCCAATCACATGATCCCGGCTACCATCATAGACGGGATAGCGCGAATGAGCTTTTTCAAGGACAAATGGGATAAAGTCCTCTGGGCTATGCGCAATGTTGATTGCATCGATTTGCGCGCGTGGCACCATGATGTCACGCGCGCATAAATCGGTCACTTGAAAGACACCTTCAATCATTGAGAGCGAGTCTGCATCGATCAGATTGCGGCTATGCGCATCTTGGAGCACTTCGAGCAGTTCGCTACGTGAGTCAGGCCCGGGGGAAATCAGGTCTGTTAGACGCTCGAGCAATGAGCGGGGTTTTCCGGTAAGTTTTCGACTGGGATAGACATCGTTCATATGGATGCGTTGCGGTTATAGGCCACGCGCAGAAAATAAAGAGCTTAAAGGATACACTAGTCGTCGGTTTTTTTGCATTGGCAACGCTCAAGCAGCGCTTCCAGGGCTCGGTCAGGGATGCCGCTAGCGCGTAGCGCTGCCACGGTGCGTGCTACGTAATCAAGTGTGGTGCCGCAGCGACCCTGTGCGTGTTCAAAGGCGGTGCGCACAATATGATCTGGCAAACGTCCGGCATAAGTGGGTTTATCGCGGTGCATCACAAAGGTCAGCGCGCGTACGCGGCGGCCGTCGTTGAGTTGACATGCTAGCCAAGCAGGACGGTACGAGCCCATCGCCATTTCACGTTGCCACAGTTTTTCTAAATGAGGCATGGCGCCATCGGTGGCGATTCTAAAGGCGAGACCGGCGCATGAGCCGCCATGGTCAAGCGCTAGCACAAGGCCTGGGATCTGTGGCGTGCCGCGGGTCAAGCATGACCATAAATATAAGCCGCGATGGTAGCCATAAACGCGTGCACTGCATGATTCAGCCGCGGGTAAATCAGGCTTCCAGATCAGTGAGCCATAGGCGAAGAGCCAGAGGTCGGAGGTGCGATCCCACTGTTTAAGGGAAGTTTGCAATGAATGCGCCAACTCCTCATCGGTGAGTGGTTGGACTTCGCCAAGCAGTGATGGATAATCTGGCGCAGCGGGTGCATTGCCCTGTTGAATCATCATAGAAACGGTCATTTAGCAATATGGGTTATCAAAACCAAGTTTGGCAAGCAATTCGGCTTCCAATGATTCCATAACAGAGGCTTCCTCGTCATTGTCATGTTGATAACCTTGCGCATGCAAAATACCGTGCACAATCAAGTGTGCGTAATGGGCCACGAGCAGTTTTTTTTGTTCGTTGGCCTCCCGTTCAATGACTGGGCAGCATAATACCAAGTCGGCAGTCACTGGGTCGCTGAGGCTTTCTGCATAATTAAAAGTTAAGACATTGGTGGCATAATCTTTGCTGCGCCAAGTACGATTAAGCACTCTGCCTTCTGGCTCATCAACAAAGCGCAAGGTCAGTATGGCATCTGCAAAAAGCGCAGGCTTAATCCAGTGCATGAGCGTAGCGCGTGGCATCAATGCTTTATGCGATGCGCTGTCGCTGGCTACGAATTGTACGGTAAGTTGCAAACGAGGGGCGCGTTTCATGATGTGATGATTTTGCCGCGTAGCGAATGTGCATAAGCTTCTTCAATAGTCAGCTCAATACTTTGCCCAACTAGGCGTTGATGAGTGTGAAGCGGCGCTGGAAAATTGACCACGCGGTTATTTTCCGTGCGGCCGCAAAGCTCAGCTGGATTTTTACGCGATGGCCCTTCGACTAATACAGATTGGGTGCTAGCGACCATCGCGGCGCTGATTTTTTGTGCATTGGCTTCAATCGCCGCTTGTAAACGTTGTAGGCGGCCTAGCTTAACTTCATGTGGCGTATCATCTATTAGATTGGCCGCGGGCGTGCCAGGACGGGGGCTATAAATAAAGGAAAAACTAGTGTCATAGCCGATTTCATCGACCAGCGCCATCAGTTTATCAAAATCGGCCTCGGTTTCGCCTGGAAACCCCACGATAAAGTCTGTCGAAAGCGAAATATTGGGGCGTATGGCGCGTAAGCGCCGCACAATCGATTTATATTCAAGCACCGTGTAGCCCCGCTTCATCGCCGCGAGTATCCGATCAGAGCCGTGTTGCACGGGTAAATGCAAATGATCGACCAACTTAGGTGTGTTTGCGTACGCATCAATTAAGCGTTGGCCAAATTCTTTGGGATGGGACGTGGTGAAGCGGATACGTTCAATGCCGGGAATCTCGGCGACATATTCAATTAAAGTCGCAAAATCGGCGTATGCAGAGGGATCGTTTTCTGCCGCGGAGTCGAGCGTGGCTTCGCCGCTTGGGCTTTGCCAAAGTCCCCGGTAAGCATTCACATTTTGACCCAGCAGTGTGACTTCGCGCACGCCTTGCTCGGCTAGGCCGGCGATTTCAGTTAATACGTCAGGAAGTGGGCGTGAGACCTCATCACCGCGTGTATAAGGGACTACGCAGTAGCTGCAATATTTGCTGCAGCCTTCCATAATCGACACAAAAGCACTGGGGCCATTGACTTGCGCTGGCGGCAGATGATCGAATTTCTCGATTTCTGGAAATGAAATATCGACTTGAGCGTGGCCGGTGCGTCGGCGCTGTTCGATCATGGTGGGTAGCCGATGTAGGGTTTGCGGGCCAAAGACCAGATCGACATAAGGCGCGCGGGCAATAATCGCTTGCCCTTCTTGGCTGGCCACGCAGCCACCGACACCTATAATAAGTTCCGGTTTGGCTTCTTTTAGGATACGTGCGCGGCCGAGGTCCGAGAACACCTTCTCTTGCGCTTTCTCGCGCACTGAGCAGGTATTAAATAGAATAATATCGGCTTCTTCGGCAGAGGTTGTTTTAACCAATTCTTGCTCGAAAAGGTTCTTTGCTGCTGCCAGCACATCGGCCATTTTGTCAGAGTCATATTCATTCATCTGGCAGCCGAAAGTTTTGATATAGACTTTCTTGTTCATAAAAAGCGCCGTTCTCAGGGGTAAAAACTGGGGGCGATTGGAGTGGGTACTCAGATGCGTTTTTTATACGATGAACTAAACTAGAGATTGATAACGCAGACGCACCAGAGCATATCTGTATAAAAGGCGTATTATAGCTGGCTATTTGCCTGAAAGTGGGCCGTCTTTATTACAATGATGGCTCGGCGGGAGGTTTCTGTTGCTGACTTTTAGGTTGCGGCGGAGCCATAGTTTTTACCGAATGCCCGAGTCTCTAAGCAGAGGAGTCAATTTTGGAGAGTCAAAAGATGCAAGCTGACACTATTAATATTACGACATTGCCATGGCGTGTTGAGGATATTGATTTTAGCCGGATTAATTACACGGCTGTGCGCGCAAGCGAAGAGCTTATGCTATTGCTGTGCGCTTCATCGTTTATCGAAAGCGGTTCTGATTTATATACCAAGAATTTGGTGAATTATTTTGGTGAAGATGCCGAAGTCGCTGAGTGGCTTAGCCTGCACTGGGAGCATGAAGAATTGCAGCACGGCCGAGCACTTAAGACATATATTAACCATGTTTGGCCGCAATTTGACTGGGATCTTGCGTTTAAGAATTTCTTTGCCGAATATTCAAAAATGTGCACCGTGGATGAATTCGAGAAAACACGTGCCCTCGAGATGGTGGCGCGCTGTGTTGTTGAAACCGGTACGGCGACGCTTTATCGCGCAATCAATGAATGCTCCAACGAGCCGGTGCTGAAAGAAATCACCAACCATATTCGCACAGATGAAGTGCGTCACTATAAATACTTCTTCAAGTATTTTAAGAAATATAATGAAATTGAAAAAAATGGCCGCTGGGCTGTGCTTGGTGCACTGGTGCGGCGGCTCTTTGAAATTCGTAATGACGACACGGAAATTGCTTTACGCCATGTATTGGCAATCCGTTATCCACAGCAAGCTGGCAATTCAGCCCACGCACGGCAAATGAGTGCGCGGGTGAATAAGCTGGTGCGCCGTCATTTATCGGCGGATATGTGCTTGAAGATGTTGCTTAAGCCGCTTGATTTACCGCCGCGGATCCAGCCGAGCGTGCATTATCCACTGGCCAAGCTTACGCAACACCTATTTTTCCGTTAATCCGCCTTTTTTACTCGAGTGGCGCCGAGCGCAAAGCATTGACCTGCTGTGGCGACACGGATGTACCCTGATTGCCCCAGGACATCCGAATATAGGTTACCACGGCGGCAACCTCCTCATCTGACAAATCCTGGGCAAAGGGCGGCATTCCGTATGGGCGTGGATTGCCGGTAGTGGACGGTGGGTAGCCGCCATTGAGCACCATCCGAATCGGGTTAACGGCCGAGTGCATTTGAATTGAATGATTGTCTGCCAGCGGTGGGTATGCAGGAGGCTGGCCACGCCCATTTGCTTCGTGGCAACTAGCACACTGTTGCGTGTAAATTTTTTCGCCTTGGGCAAAGAGCTTGGCGCCAAATGCTGCTGAGGTAACAAGCTGCACGGGTTCGGGCGGCTCTCCTTTTTGCGGTAAGGCTTTCAGATAAACTGACATAGCGCGAATATCTTTATCAGACATATACTGCAAGCTATTGTGCACAACTTCGGCCATTGGCCCAAAGACGGCACTGCGTTGTGAAACGCCAGTTTTTAACAGATCGTCGATATGCTGGAGCTGCCAATCGCCAAGACCGGTTTCTTTATCTGAGGTTAATGAAGGGGCATACCAATTTTGTAATGGGATTAAGCCCCCGCCAAAGGCTGCGCTTTGGTCGGAACCCCCCAGCGCATTAATGCTGGTGTGGCACATCGCGCAGTGACCTAGGCCTTCAACCAGATACGCACCGCGATTCCATTCAACTGATTGAGTTGGGTCGGGCTGAAACTCCCCTTCAGAGAAAAAAAGCGTGCGCCAGCCGATCAAGAGACTGCGATTATTGAACGGAAACCGCATCTCATTAGGCCGGTTCGGTTGCTTAATGGCGGGTACTGACCGCAAATAGGCATAGATTGCATCGGAATCGGCGCGGGTCACCTTGGTGTAGCTGGGGAACGGAAAGGCTGGATAGAGCAAGCTACCATCTTTTGAGCGCCCGTTATGCATGGCGCGATAGAAATCGTCTGAGCTCCAGGTACCAATCCCAGTTTCGTTGTCAGGGGTGATATTGGGCGTATATAAAGTGCCAAATGGTGTTGGCATAGGAAGGCCGCCGGCAAATTGCTGGCCACCCCGCACCGTATGGCAGGCAATACAATCTCCCGCGCGCGCAAGATAATGGCCGTACTTGATTAACTCGGCTTGTTTAGCGGGGGTGATAGCCGGGCCACTATGGCTAGAAGTTGGGGCGTTACTCCGCCACAGTATAGGGGTAAACATAGCCACGGCGGCAAGGATGAGCGCTAATAGTGCGGCGGCCAACAATCCGAATAAGGTCTTACGTTGCATGCTGAGTTCCTTGATTTTTCTAAAATGGCGCTTTTAACTCAGTGAGGCTGGCTGCCACATGAGAGCGGCAATTTTAGTGAGCCTGCTGGAGCGGGGGCGGCATTGGGCGGTGCTGGTTGCATTGCAAGCCAGGTGGAGACAGCACGGATATCGGTATCGCTAAGCTGGATAGCAACCGTATGCATGCAATCGGGAGCTGCCGAATGGCGTATGCCTGAGCGCCAGGCACCGAGTTGGGCGCTGATGTAATCAGCATGTAAGCCAACTAGGCTTGGAATAGCGGGCTCCACTCCGGTGAGTGCTTGACCGTGGCACGCAATACATGCAGGTACGTTCTTAGACGAGTCCCCATGAAGGGCAATCCGCCGACCGCGTTGAAGCTGTGATGGCGGTAAATTGGACGGCTCAGGGGCTGGGTAGGGTGGATGCAAATTGGCGTAATACACCGCGATTTCACGTAGATAATCGTCAGAAAGATAGGTGACGAGGTAATTCATTGGCGCATATTTGCGCCGGCCTTCACGAAAATGTTTCAGTTGGTTGTACAGATAATCGGCGGGTTTGCCGGCTAAGCGGGGGAAGTAATCATTGTCGGTTCCTTCTCCTTGGTTGCCATGACAGATAGCGCACGCCTGCACGCGCGCAGCAATTGTATCGGGGGCCCGTAGGGAAGGGGTTTCAGCATGTGCGACATTAAACCATGCGCTGCTACTCACAACTAGGACCGCCAAAATGCGGTAAAAAATAGGTTTTAAAGCCACCCGGGACTCCGTTATATATAAACAGGGATCAACTAGGCTTGGTCTAGCCTAGCGATATGATAATTCTTTGTGGTTGCGTATTTTATCATCGAGTGATTCAGTTGCTAAATAGTGTTGTTGTAATAGATAGATTCCAGGCCTCTATAAGAACCCTTCATTGTGGTCGCATAGACTAAAGCAGTCTATAACTTTTGATATATAGCAAAACCAGGGCAGTGAGGATACAGTATGTCAATCATCCATCCTCTCTGTTTTCAAAAATTTCTAATGCCAAATATCTATGCACGGAGTGCGTATGGACATTTTCGATGCGCTAATGTTGACGCGGGAAGACAGCCATAAAGCCTACGGTGAGCAACGGCTAATCAGCTTGGGTATGCTGCATGGTGGGGCTATTATTCTAATATGGACTGACCGCGACGCGGGAGCCCATCTAATTTCTTGCAGAAAGGCCGGAAAATATGAGCGCAAAATCTATTTCCAAAACGTTTGATGACGTACCGTATAAGGCGAATGATGAAAAAGAAGCGGCGGCTTTTTGGGCAGACGCTACTCCACATCTGGGCCTTGAAGATTTCCGCCGGTCACGCGGCCAGCGTGGCGCACAGAAAACACCGACCAAAGAGCAGGTTTCTGTGCGCTTCGATCTTGATATTTTGGCTGTTTTTCGTGCCTCAGGCCCTGGCTGGCAAACCCGTATGAATGCTGTTTTGGCGGATTGGCTCAAGTCGCATTCGCTGAAAGAGTTACCTTCCTGATTCAGAAGCGTACTATGTGGAAATTTCGGCTTGCGGGAGGTGGGCAGGAAAATAATCATGCTGTGCGCAACCCAAAGGTAGTTAGAAGCGCCGTGAGATGCTTTCGTTACAGCACTATTTTGTATTTTTGACTCTATACCCGAATCACTATACAATAGTGCCTTTTCGTGCGTAAAGCCGAAGAAATTAAACGATTAATTTATTAATGAGGTACACACAATGTACGCGGTCATAAAAACCGGTGGTAAGCAATATAAAGTTGCAGCCGGCGAAAAATTGAAAATAGAACAGATACCGGCAGACATTGGCGCAGAAGTGACTCTTGACCAGGTATTAGCAATTGGCGAAGGTGAATCAATAAGGTTCGGCGCGCCCCTGGTGAGTGGAGCTAGCGTCAAGGTTACCGTTGTTGCCCAAGGGCGGCATCAGAAGGTCACGATCTTCAAAATGCGTCGCCGTAAGCACTATCAAAGGCATGCTGGCCATCGGCAAAACTATACTGAAGTGCGCATTGACGCAATTAACGGTTAAAGCGGTCTAAGGAGTTACTCATGGCACACAAAAAAGCAGGCGGGTCATCACGTAATGGCCGCGACTCAGAGTCAAAACGGCTTGGCGTTAAAGTATATGGCGGCCAGGCAATCAATGCGGGCGGCATTATTGTACGCCAGCGCGGTACGCGTATGCATCCCGGCGAGAATGTCGGCATTGGTAAAGATCATACGCTGTATGCATTGACTGATGGTCACGTATGTTTCACCATTAAAGGCAAAGCGAGCAAAAAGATGGTCAACGTGGTTGCTGTAGCTGCTTAACGCAGATCACGTAGTCGTCCGGTTTTTCCGGCTCAATGCAAAAGGCTCCGCCAGCAAGCGGGGCCTTTTGCGTTAATGCGCTTAATTTAATCAGTGGCAGACTGTACTGTAGCAGATCGCTGCGCGCGGCGATGGCGGATCAAATTGTGCAAACTAGGGTCAATTAGAACTACAATGGATTTGTAGTCTATTTTAGGTGAATGGGCAATTAAAGCGGGTTGGATAAACACAATGAAATTCATTGATGAAGTAAAGATAGAAGTCTTCGGTGGCGATGGCGGTAATGGCAGCGCATCGATGCGGCGCGAGAAATTCATCCCATTTGGCGGGCCGGATGGGGGGGATGGCGGCCGAGGCGGTAGTGTCTACGCTGTTGCCGACCGTAATATTAATACTTTGATTGATTACCGCTATGCTAAAAAGCATCTGGGGAGTAGAGGCCAGAATGGACGTGGCGCCGATTGTTACGGCAAAAGCGGCGAAGATATTACGTTGCGTATGCCAGTGGGTACGATTATCACGGATCTTAACACCGGTGAAACCGTTGCAGATCTGACGGAGCACGAACAGCGCGTCACGCTTGCTCAAGGCGGGAGTGGCGGGTTAGGCAACCTGCATTTCAAATCGAGCACGAATCGCGCGCCGCGCCAAAAGACAGAAGGAAAGGAGGGCGAATATCGGCTGCTTCGCCTGGAATTGAAAATATTGGCGGATGTCGGCCTATTAGGTATGCCTAATGCGGGTAAATCGACTTTTATCGCGTCCGTTTCCAATGCTCGGCCAAAAATAGCAGACTATCCATTTACCACGCTTGCGCCTAATCTAGGCGTCGTGCGGGTCGGCCCTAGTAAAAGTTTTGTGATTGCCGATATTCCCGGTTTGATTGAGGGCGCTGCTGAAGGGGCCGGACTCGGCCATCGTTTTTTGAAGCATTTGCAGCGCACTAGCTTGTTATTGCATTTAGTTGATATGGCGCCTTTTGATGAAGGCGTTGATCCTGTTGCAGAAGCACGGGCAATTGTGAATGAGTTGCGCAAATATGATACGCAGCTTTACACCAAGCCGCGTTGGTTGGTGCTTAACAAAATCGATATGGTGCCGGAGGATCTGCGCGCGGCACAAATTGCCGAGTTTGTTAAACGTTTTGGCTGGGAGGGGCCGGTGTTTGGCATTTCTGCGCTGAATGGGCAAGGTTGTGAAGCACTGACTTATGCCGTTTATGATTACCTTGCCAAGCATGGACCCGCCGGCCTG
This sequence comes from Mycoavidus cysteinexigens, assembly GCA_031963205.1. Classification (GTDB taxonomy): domain Bacteria; phylum Pseudomonadota; class Gammaproteobacteria; order Burkholderiales; family Burkholderiaceae; genus Mycoavidus; species Mycoavidus cysteinexigens_C. The sequence goes on along the minus strand of JASSUB010000001.1, from coordinate 75,514 downwards.
GCTGCTGAAGCCGAGCAGTTAGCGCTGGATGCACGCTTTCGGGATGGGCCGCCAATCGATGCTGACGATGCAGGCTCTGTCTAAGCCTACCTCGCAGCCGGCGATGGCTGTCGCCAAACGCCTGGTGGTTAAGGTGGGCTCAAGCCTGGTGACCAATGACGGGCGTGGACTTGACCATGGCGTGATGCGTAGCTGGGCTGAGCAAATCGCTGGTTTGCACAGACTCGGTAAAGAGGTCGTGCTGGTGAGTTCAGGGGCGATTGCCGAAGGAATGCAACGCCTTGGCTGGAGCCGCCGTCCGCGTGAGATTGACGAATTGCAGGCGGCCGCGGCAGTTGGCCAAGTTGGGCTGGCGCAAGCGTATGAAAGTCATTTCAATGCGTACCAGTTGCGTAGCGCGCAAATTCTGCTGACTCATGCTGATCTGGCTGAGCGCGAACGTTATTTAAACGCTCGCTCGACCCTGCTGACCTTGTTGCGTCTAGGAGTGGTGCCGATCATTAATGAAAACGATACGGTCATTACCGATGAAATTAAATTTGGCGATAACGATACGCTAGGCGCTCTCGTAACCAATCTTATAGAGGCTGAGGCGCTGATCATTTTAACTGACCAGCGTGGTCTTTATACCGCCGACCCGCGCCAGGGTGCAAACGCGGCGTTCGTGGCTGTGGCCGAAGCTGGAGATCCTGCCCTTGAAGTGATGGCAGGCGGCGCCGGAACGCATATTGGCCGTGGTGGCATGCTGACTAAAATACTCGCGGCTAAGCGGGCCGCGCATAGTGGGGCATGTACGGTGATTGCGAGTGGGCGCGAACCTGATGTGCTGACCCGGCTTGTAGGGGGGGAGGCAATTGGCACTCAACTGATTGCGCGCACGGCGCGCATGGCTGCGCGTAAGCAATGGATGGCGGATCACTTACAAGTGCGCGGCCATGTGGTGATTGATGATGGCGCATGCGCTAAGCTCGTGCGGGAGGGCAAAAGCCTACTGCCAATCGGTATTGTGAAAGTACAAGGCGTGTTTGCGCGAGGCGAAGTGATTGTTTGCCTAAGTCCAGCGGGCCAAGAAGTGGCGCGAGGGCTGACCAACTATAGCAGCACAGAAGCGCGACTGATTCAGCGCCGGCCCAGCAGCGAAATCGAGGCGGTCCTCGGTTATATGCTTGAGCCGGAACTGATTCATCGCGACAATCTGGTTTTAAGCTAAGGTTAGCCAGCGCGCCAGCAGCATTAGCCGTTTTCTACTAATGCCGATGGCGTAGTATCAATAGGCTGCTTCTCTGCGCGTATTGGCAAATGATGGACAAAGCGTGACAATTCAGTCAACGCCAGTTGATACACTTCACGTTTAAATTCAATCACCGCCTCGCGCGGCACCCAATATTGATGCCAGCGCCATGCATCAAATTCCGGTTGTCCTGTGGCGCGCAAGCAAATATCGCAGTCGCGGCCGACCATGCGCAGCAAAAACCAAATTTGTTTTTGTCCACGATAATGGCCACGCGCATCGCGCTTGATAAATCTGTCCGGCACCTCATAACGCAGCCAGTCGCGTGTGCGGCCAAGAACTTTGACATGTTCGGGTTTTAGGCCAGTCTCTTCATATAACTCCCGATACATTGCTTGTATCGGGGTCTCGCCATATTGGATGCCGCCTTGCGGGAATTGCCACGAGTGCTCGCGGATCCGTTTGCCCCAAAACACGTCATTGCGTGCGTTTAAGAGAATGATGCCGACGTTTGGGCGAAAGCCATCGCGATCCAGCATACAACTACCCTTGAATCCTTTAAAATAGCTCGATTATAAACAATAGCGGGCGTGGTGTACGATCTTAGTCCACAGCGCCGGTTTTTTTACACCCTGCTTGGGAAATTAAATGAAGGCCTCCGGTTTTTTTATCAACACACTTAAAGATGCGCCCGCAGACGCTGAGATTGCTAGTCACCAACTGATGCTGCGTGCGGGTATGATTCGGCGCGTCGCGGGTGGTATTTATACTTACATGCCATTGGGGTTGCGGGCGGTGCGTAAAATCGAAGCGATTGTACGTGAAGAGATGAATCGAGCGGGGGCGCTTGAACTGCTGATGCCGGCGGTGCAACCTGCCGAGTTATGGCAGGAATCGCAGCGTTGGACCCAATATGGACCCGAACTGTTGCGCTTGAAAGATCGGCATCAGCGTGATTTTGTGATTGGACCCACGCATGAGGAAGTGGTCACTGATATTGCCCGTAAAGAAATCAAAAGCTATCGGCAAATGCCAGTCACTTTTTATCAAATTCAAACCAAATTTCGCGATGAAATCCGGCCACGTTTTGGGGTCATGCGCGGACGTGAATTTATCATGAAAGACGCCTATTCCTTTGATCCGGATAAGGCGGGTTTAGAGCGCTCATATCAGCAAATGTATGAGGCTTATGGACGCATTTTTAAGCGACTTGGTCTGGTGTTTCGTGCGGTGGCGGCTGATAATGGGTCAATCGGCGGTTCTGGCTCGCATGAATTCCATGTGATTGCGGATACGGGAGAAGACGCCATTGCGTATTGTCCGGCTTCAGACTATGCCGCCAACGTTGAGGCTGCTGATGCACTACCATTGATTGAGCAGCGTAGCGAGCCGCAAGCGGCACTGACCAAGGTGGCTACGCCAGACGCTGAGAAATGCGAAAAGGTCGCAGCACTCCTTGGCGTTTCGCTTGAGCATACGGTTAAATCGATCGTCCTGGCGATTGATGCTAACGTGGAGGTTGACGCTAGTCCACTCACACCTCATGGTAGTGGCGGCTCTACGCCACAGATTTGGTTGCTGCTATTACGTGGCGACCATACGCTCAATGAAGTTAAATTAGGCAAACTTCCAGGCGCCACCGGCTACCGTTTGGCCAGTGAGGCAGAAATTATTGAATGCTTTGGCGCCCGACCAGGTTATTTGGGTCCGATAGGTACGCCAAAACCGGTCAAAGTATTCGCTGATCGGACTGTCGCTAAGATGAGCGATTTTATTGTGGGTGCGAACGAGGCGGGTTTTCATCTGACGGGCGTGAATTGGGGGCGCGATTTGCCGGAGCCGGTGGTAGCTGACCTGCGTAATGTCGTGGCTGGTGACCCTTCACCTGATGGTCAGGGCGCCTTGGCCATTTGCCGGGGGATTGAAGTGGGCCATGTATTTCAGCTTGGCACGCGTTATTCGCAAGCTTTAGGCGCGACCTATCTTGATGAGTCGGGCAAGGCGCAGCCAATGGTGATGGGGTGTTACGGCATTGGCATTAGCCGCATTCTTGGGGCGGCAATCGAGCAGAATTTTGATGCGCGTGGCATCATTTGGCCTGAGGCGATGGCACCGTTCGAGGTCGTTATCTGCCCAATTGGCTATGAGCGTAGTGAAATGGTGCGCATGGCGGCGCAAGGTGTATACGCGAAGTTGCTTGAGTTGGGCATCGATGTAATATTGGATGATCGTGGCGAGCGTCCAGGGGTGATGTTTGCTGATTGGGAACTGATTGGCGTACCGCACCGGCTAGTGATTAGCGAGCGAGGCCTTAAAGAGAGTCAGTTTGAATATCAAGGACGTCGGGATGCCCAGCCGACGTTAGTGGCGGTGACGGCTGCGCCAGAACTCATCTCTGCTAAGATTCGTGCAGCGTTTGAATATTAAAGGAAAAGTATTGTGCAATATGATTTTATAACCGCGACCATTTTATTGCTTTTGATTGTTGATCCGCTTGGCAATATTCCTATTTGCATTAATGCGCTCCGCAATGTCGCCGCCGAACGGCGCGTCTGGGTGGTGCTGCGCGAAGTGGGGATTGCTTTTGTGACGTTGCTAATCTTTATGCTGATGGGTGAGCATTTTTTGCGTCTGATGCACTTGACTGATACATCGTTGCAACTGGCAGGTGCCATTATCCTTTTCATCATTGCTCTGCGGATGGTGTTTCCAGCCCCGGATGACCCAATGACTGCTGAAATCATCGGCGAGCCGTTGATTGTGCCACTCGCTATTCCTGCGCTAGCGGGACCCTCGGCCATGGCGACGGTGATGTTGCTTTCTTCACAAGGGCCTGGGCAGACGATTGAGTGGATTGGTGCGCTGACTGTCACCATGGGGGTTTGTGCCATTGTGTTGATTTTGGCAGATCGCATTCAGCGTTTTCTCGGTCCGCGCGCGGTGGTCGCCATTGAACGCTTGATGGGGTTAGTCTTAATTGCGATTTCGGTGGAAATGCTGCTGGCCGGAACGCGGGCGTTTATTCGTCAGCTTTGACGCCAAGTATGCTTGGTAGCCGCCCCGTTCCTTTTAGGGGGTGCGGGCGGTATTGGGGATAGATTCTGCAGTAACTTGGGGGACTTAGCGCATACCTGGCATCATGCCTTTTAGGCCACGCATCATGTTCGCCATGTTACCCCCTTTGAGCTTTTTCATCATCGTGCGCATTTGATCGAATTGCGACAGCATGCGATTGAGTTCTTGCACCTGGACCCCCGCGCCGGTAGCGACCCGGCGTTTGCGGCTGGCTTTAAGGAGCTCCGGTTTTTTGCGCTCAAGGGGTGTCATGGCGTTAATCATGCCTTCCATGCGGCGTATTTGGCCTTCGGCTTGATTCATCTTCAGCGGGTTGCTGGCTGCCTGAAATTGTGATGGTAATTTATCAAGCAGTGATGAGAGGCCACCCATGTTTTTCATTTGCGAGAGCTGCGTCTTAAAGTCATCGAGATTAAAGTCCCCCTTTTTGACCTTATTGGCGAGTTGCTGTGCGGCCTGTATATCAACTTTATGTTGTGCTTGCTCGACCAGAGAGAATAGATCACCCATGCCGAGAATCCGACTGGCCATGCGGCCAGGGTGAAAGACCTCGAGACCGTCAAGCTTTTCACCTACGCCCACAAATTTAATCGGCCGGCCGGTAATCTGACGCACTGATAAAGCCGCGCCACCGCGGGCATCGCCATCGAGCTTGGTTAAGACAATCCCCGTTAGTGGCAGCGTGGCATTGAAGGCTTGTGCACTATTCACGGCGTCTTGCCCGAGCATGGCATCGACCACAAACAGAGTTTCAGCGGGGTTTAAGGCGCGGTGTAAAGCTGCAATTTCTTGCATCATAGCTTCGTCAATACCTAGGCGGCCGGCGGTATCGACGATTAATACATCATGGTAGTGGCGTTGTGCCCAATCGAGTGCTGCCTGCGCGATTTCAAGCACGGATTGTTCAGGCTGCGAAGGAAAAAAGTCAGCCTTGGCCTGTTCGGTCACCGTTTTGAGCTGAGCAATGGCCGCTGGGCGATAGATGTCGCATGAAACAGTCAGTACCTTTTTTTTCTGTTTTTCGCGCAAAAACTTGGCAAGTTTACCCACGGTGGTGGTTTTGCCTGCACCTTGCAAGCCGGCCATTAAAATGATCGCGGGCGCTTTAACCGCCAGCTGTAATTCGGCGGCTTGGCCTGCATAATCGCCGCCCATGACGGCGGTGAGCTCGCGCTGGACCACGCCAACTAATGCTTGGCCGGGCGTCAAATTGCCGATAACCTCTTCGCCGAGGGCTTTTTCTTTTATGCGGGTAGTCAATGCGCGCACAACCGGCAGCGCGACATCTGCTTCGAGCAAAGCCAGGCGCACCTCGCGCAGCATTTGCTGTGTATTGGCTTCAGTTAAACGGGCTTCGCCGCGCAGCGTTTTGACGATGCGCGCCATGCGCTGAGTTAGAGTATCAAACATAGAAATAGTGAATGAGCTTTAGTTTTATAAACAACTTTTGAGAAATCAGGGACTCGGGTAAACTAAGGTTATGACTATTGTACTGTACCTGTTGACGTCGGCGCTCTACGGTGGCTTGGCATCTGTAGCTTGGTACCAGCGCTGGCGGGGAGATTTCGCGATTAATGATAGTGGCTTGCCGGCGCAGCCACGTTTGAGTTGGAACCGTTTATGGCTTGCGGGCGCACTCATCGCGCATGGCGGATTATTGTATCTCACCATCTTTTTGTCGGATGCGATGATTTTTGGTTTTGCCTTTGCTTTATCAGCAATGCTGTGGCTTAGCATTGGCATTTACTGGCTTGAAAGTTTTTTCTTTGAGTTAGAGGGTTTAAGTTTATTGGCCTTGCCACTGGCTTGTGTCGCCTCGTTATTGCCGCTTGCATTTGGTGGCGTGCAGTTACTGCCCTATGCCGCCAATCCGCTTTTTAAATTCCATTTTGTGGTGGCGAACGTCGCTTACGGCTTGTTGGCTCTGATGGCTTTGCATGCACTGCTGATGTTACTGGTTGAGCGTAGATTGCATCGGGTTGTGGGCCAGTCTATGCAGCACGCGGCGCTAGAACAAAACTGCTTAGGTAGCTGGCTGGATTCGTTGCCGCCATTGCTCACGCTGGAAAAATTGCTATTTCGTTTAATCGGTGCCGGTTTTGTCTTACTCACGTTGGCCCTGGTTTCAGGTATTCTTTTTAGTGAGCAGTTATTTGACCGTGCTGTGCGCTTTGATCACAAAACGGTCTTTGCTGGTTTGTCATGGATCATGTTCGGCGCGATCTTACTGGGTCGAAAATTGTATGGTTGGCGTGGCCGCACCGCTTTACGCTGGGTCTTGGCCGCCTTTATGGTGCTTTTGCTGGCTTATGTGGGGAGCCATTTCGTATTTGAAGTGCTGTTGCGGCGCCCAACTCTTTAAAAGGCTGTTGCAAAACAGTCGAGTTTTAAATGCAGGCTTAGAAAAGGTAGCTTATTTATGCGTCGAATTCTTCTTTATATCGTTTTGTACCTGCTGGGCAGGGCCCTTTGGCGGCGTGTGATGCGCTATCTCAATCTTGATGCGTACGATCCAAAGCACCGGCCTCATGCTCACTCTGACTCAGGCGTTGAGCGTGTGGTGCGTTGTGCCGAATGCGGTGTGTATGTCCCCGCGGTCGAAATACAGCACGCTCATGGCAAGTCATTTTGCACCATGGCGCACGCTCGGCGCTATGCACAGACCGCGGGGCGCAAGCGCTAAATATGCGGTTGATGATTGATGAGTCTGGCTGGATTGAGGCTGTATCTCCACAAAAGTCTCCTAATTTTAATGCGCGGCCGATTGGTATTACGCCGACGCTGATCGTGATCCACAATATTAGTTTGCCGCCAGGTGAATTTGGTGGACCACAAGTGGCTGAATTCTTTTGTAATCGACTTGATTTTGCTGCGCATTCATCTTACGGTGAGATCCGGCGGCTGCAGCTATCTGCTCATTTTCTGATCCGGCGTAATGGTGAATTGCAGCAATTTGTCTCTTGCGACGACCGCGCTTGGCATGCGGGAGCTTCCAATTTTTTCGGGCGTGAAGGGTGCAATGATTTTTCGATTGGGATTGAACTTGAAGGGAGCGACACGGTCCCATTTGAGGCCACTCAATATCTTAAGCTTGCAGAACTGATTAAAGTCCTTATGGATCGTTATCCAATTGGCGCCCTGGTTGGGCATGAGGACATTGCTCCTGGGCGAAAAACTGACCCAGGCCCCCATTTTGATTGGCAGCGTTTGCGGGTTTTGAGCGGGCTTGCTGAAGTTTATTTTCCTTACCAAGGGCCCAATGGGCGTGAGTTAATGCACGAGCGGTCAGAGAAGCGCTAGCTGATCTAGGCGGAGTCGGTTTGTGGCGTATAGTTTAGTATGTTCGTAGCGCGAATTCACAAAAGTCAAGGGTGTAAATAAAAAATAAAGCAGTGTTCAGTGCCTCATAAATTCACTATACTTGGTATCCGATGTTTTGTTTAACACTATATCTTGTGGTCCGAACTATTTTAGTGACAATGCAATATGCTCAAGCACAGCATGCAAAGTTTGACAGAAAATTGGGTATGAATCAGTGCTAGGCTCGTATTGTGTTCATTTTCCCAGCCCTATTCGTAGACGTAAACGCGCATAGCTTTGAAGCCAATTTCTTATTTTCAGCCGCGGTTTTGCCGCGCCTTCATCAAATAGACTAGGAGTTTTGCCGATGCAAACCACCGCACATCAGGCCCCGGCCGAAGAGAGCGCGCCGATTGGCCGCCCCATTATCAATCAAAATAACCCCCATAGTAAAAATGCTGCGTCGGCTTTGGCTACGCAGACAGACACGGTGGCTGACTATAAAGTGATCCGCCGTAATGGCGCCGTGGTGATATTTGAGCCTTCTAAAATAGAAGTTGCCATGACGAAGGCTTTTTTGGCAGTTAATGGCGGGCAAGGCGCCGTTTCAACTCGTGTGCGCGAACAAGTCGCTCAGTTCACACAAGATGTAGTGCATGCGCTGATGCGTAGCCGTCCTGCTGGCGGCACGTTTCATATTGAAGACATTCAAGATCAAGTTGAGCTTGCGTTAATGCGCGCTGGCGAACATAACGTCGCACGCGCCTATGTGTTGTATCGAGAAAAGCGCGCTCAAGAGCGTGCGTTGAGTGATCAGGCGCAGCCAACCCTAGAGGGGGTGATCCAGGTGACCGATGGGCCAGGGATGCGGCCGCTTGATTTATCTGCACTTAATGCGCTGATTGTCAGCGCATGCGAGGGTTTAGGCAGCGAGGTGCAAGCCGAGCCGATTGTGACTGAAACGATTAAAAATCTTTACGATGGAGTGCCGATTAGTCAAGTCTACGATTCAGCCATTCTTGCTGCGCGTACGATGATTGAGCAAGATCCGGCCTACAGTCAGGTAACGGCGCGTATTTTGCTGCACACGATGCGCCGCGAAGTGCTTGCGGAAGAGGTCACGCCAGCAGAAATGGCCACTCGTTATGCTGAATATTTCCCGCAATTTATTAAACGGGGTATCGAAGTTGAATTGCTTGATGACAAGTTATTGCAGTTCGATCTAGAAAAGCTAGGTGCAACGCTTGACGCCAGCCGCGATTTGCAATTTGGTTATCTCGGCTTGCAAACCCTCTATGATCGTTACTTTCTGCATCATGAGGGACAGCGAATTGAGCTGCCGCAAGCCTTTTTTATGCGAGTGGCGATGGGACTTGCACTGAATGAAGCAGATCGTGAAGCGTGCGCCATTGAGTTTTACCATGTGCTGTCAAAATTCGATTTCATGAGTTCGACCCCAACCCTCTTTAATTCCGGCACACGTCGCGCGCAATTGTCGTCATGTTATTTGACCACGGTGGACGACGATCTGGAGGGTATTTATGAGGCATTAAAAGAAAACGCGTTATTGTCAAAATTTGCCGGCGGCTTGGGCAATGATTGGACGCAGGTACGTGCGCTAGGCTCGCATATCAAAGGTACCAATGGTAAGTCGCAAGGGGTCGTGCCTTTTCTAAAGGTGGTCAACGACACCGCGGTGGCGGTCAATCAAGGCGGCAAACGTAAAGGCGCGGTATGTGCTTATCTAGAAACATGGCATTTAGATATTGAAGAATTTCTCGAGTTGCGCAAAAACACGGGGGATGATCGTCGCCGCACGCACGATATGAATACGGCCAACTGGATTCCCGATCTCTTTATGAAGCGCGTGAATGAAGGCGCAGATTGGACCTTGTTTTCCCCTTCAAACTGCCCGGATTTGCACGATAAATTTGGCGCTGAATTTGAAACTGCTTACGTAGGCTATGAAGAGAAGGCTGCGCGTGGCGAGATTGCGCTCTTTAAGAAAGTATCCGCGGCTCAGTTGTGGCGCAAAATGCTGGGCATGCTGTTTGAAACCGGTCACCCTTGGATTACCTTCAAAGATCCGTGCAATATCCGCTCCCCGCAGCAGCACGTTGGGGTCGTGCATTCGTCAAATTTGTGTACCGAAATTACGCTCAATACTAATGAGAGTGAAATCGCAGTATGTAATTTGGGCTCAGTCAATTTGGTTGCACACCTCAGCCAGCAGGCAGATGGCAGCTTAGCGCTTGATCACGCTAAGCTGAAAAAGACCATTCAAACGGCGATGCGCATGCTCGACAATGTGATTGATATCAATTATTACGCTGTGCAAAAGGCGCGCTATTCAAATTTGAAGCATCGGCCAGTAGGGCTGGGCATTATGGGTTTCCAAGATTGCTTGCATTTATTGCGCTATCCCTATGCTTCGCAGGCTGCGGTTGAATTTGCTGATCGTTCGATGGAAACCGTGTGTTATTACGCATATTGGGCTTCGACTGAATTGGCCGCTGAGCGCGGTTGCTACTCAACCTATCAGGGCTCGTTGTGGCAGCGAGGGATTTTGCCGCAAGACACCCTGAAACTCCTGGCTGATGCACGTGGCGGTTATGTCGAGGTGGATCAAACCAGCTCGCTTGACTGGGATGTGTTGCGCAGCCGCATTGCTCAGCACGGCATGCGCAATTCGAATTGCGTCGCGATTGCACCAACTGCCACCATTTCAAACATCATTGGGGTATCCGCGTGTATTGAGCCAACCTTCCAAAATCTCTATGTGAAATCGAACCTATCGGGTGAATTCACCATGGTGAACGATTATCTGGTGCGCGATTTGAAAGCGCGTGGTTTGTGGGATGAGGTGATGGTAGCCGATCTGAAATATTTCGATGGCATGTTGACTCGTATCGATCGAATTCCGGCTGAATTGCGTGCGCTGTACGCGACCGCCTTTGAAATTGACCCTAAATGGTTAGTTGAAGCAGCCTCTCGCCGGCAGAAATGGATTGATCAAGCGCAATCGTTAAATATTTATATGGCGGGTGTTTCTGGCAAGCGGCTGGATGAGATTTATCGGCTCGCTTGGGTGCGCGGCTTAAAGACCACGTATTATCTGCGTACGATGGCCGCTACCCATGTTGAGAAATCGACAGTGGCGCATGGTGCACTAAACGCAGTGTCAGCTTTGGCGCCTGACAGTACTGACCTGAATCGTCTCGCACAAGCAGAGCAAGAGTCAGCTCCAGTGTGTATGCTGCGGCCGGGTGATGCGGATTTTGATTCGTGTGAAGCTTGCCAATAAGCAACGGTGCGCGCCTCTTTTTTAAGGCGCGCTGAGCCTCTCAATTAAGAACAAGCTGGCGGCATCGATCGATATCTAAGATTGGATTCGATGCGCTGGGCGCGCGCTTAAGTGAATTGAAGTGTTGTATGCAAGTTGCATACAACACTAAAAAAGCGCTTTTCACAACTGAACTCTTTTATCCCTTGTGAAAAGATGGTACAAACCGATTTATATCGATGGTGAAATTTATGCTCAACTGGGACGAAGACATTACAGCTGAAACTCCCGCAAGTGGCGCACAGCGCTCTTTCTCGCCAGAGTCCTCTGGACCTGTGCCTGACAGTGTGACTCGCCAACCTGATCAAGAGGCGCGCGTAAAAGCCGCAGACAAGCGCATCATTAACGGCAAAACCGATGTAAATCAATTGGTTCCGTTTAAATATAAATGGGCGTGGGAAAAGTATTTGTCTGGTTGCGCGAATCACTGGATGCCGCAAGAAATTAATATGTCGCGCGATATCGCGCTGTGGAAAGATCCGAATGGCCTGACTGAGGATGAGCGCCGAGTGGTTAAGCGCAATCTCGGATTTTTCGTGACGGCAGATTCGTTGGCGGCGAATAACATTGTCTTGGGGACATATCGTCATATTACCGCGCCTGAGTGTCGGCAATATCTATTGCGCCAGGCGTTTGAAGAAGCGATTCATACCCATGCGTATCAATATATTGTCGAATCGCTAGGCTTAGACGAAGGTGAAATCTTCAATGCTTACCACGAGGTTCCATCGATTCGTGCGAAGGATGAGTTCCTGATTCCGTTCATTCATACATTGACCGATCCTGCTTTTAAGACCGGCACGCCAGCCGCAGATCAAGCTTTGCTGAAATCGCTGATCATGTTTGCGTGCGTGATGGAAGGGCTATTCTTTTATGTTGGCTTTACGCAGATCTTAGCGCTGGGCCGGCAAAACAAAATGACTGGCGCGGCTGAGCAATATCAATACATTTTGCGCGACGAATCATTGCATTGTAATTTTGGCATTGATTTGATCAACCAAATCAAACTCGAAAATCCGCACTTATGGACTTCTGAATTTCGCGAGGAAATTCACGCGTTGTTCAAAACAGCGGTCGATCTCGAATACCGTTATGCTGAAGATACCATGCCGCGCGGCGTGCTTGGCTTGAATGCATCAATGTTTAAAGGCTACTTGCGCTTTATTTGTAATCGGCGTTGTTCCCAAATTGGCCTTGAGCAGCTTTTTCCAAAAGAAGAGAATCCTTTTCCGTGGATGAGTGAGATGATTGACTTAAAGAAAGAGCGTAATTTTTTTGAGACGCGAGTGATTGAGTATCAAACTGGCGGCGCGCTCAATTGGGAATAGTGACGACAGACGAGATGATGATACGTCTGGCAAATTACACTTCTTTGAAAGACTCTTCTGTGAAAAAAATCACGTGGTTTTGCCGTGATTTTTTTCAGCAATGGCCGGCCTGGGTGTTGGCGTTTTTTTGGCATGTACAGTACTCAAAAGAGGGTGTATATGTGTTGCCGTATTCATTAGCGTAAGCCAAATATGCAGCGTACGCCGATGAATGGTTCGTTTTTCGCGAGTGCAGATAAGCAATGCACTTGCGAAAGGCGGGCCTCGACAAAGAGTGTTGTTTGTTCGATTCTTATCTGAAACTTGAAGGAGTAAATAATGGTTACTGCTAAAAAGAAGCCTGCTAAAAAGAAAGAGACGGCTAAACCCGTAGTAAAGCAAGCTCCTGTGAAGAAAATGGCTACAACTCAAAAAGCTACGGCTAAGAAAAGTGTAGTGAAGAAAGCCCCAGCCAAGAAAGTTGTCGCTAAAAAGACCCCGGTAAAAAAAGTAACGGCAAAGAAGGTAGCCGCGAAAAAAGCTCCGGTCAAGAAAGTGACGGCTAAAAAAGCCGTAGCGAAAAAAACGGTAGCCAAGAAAGCCGTGGCGAAAAAAACGCCTGCTAAGAAAGTTGTCGCTAAAAAGGTTGCTGTGAAAAAAGTCGCAGCGAAAAAAACGCCAGCTAAAAAAGTCGTAGCGAAAAAAACGGTAGCCAAAAAAGCCGTAGTCAAAAAAGTGACTGCAGCTAAAAAAACGGTAGCAAAGAAAGCTACCGTGGCCAAAAAAGCCGTAGTTAAAAAAGTGGCTGCAACTAAAAAAACGGTAGCCAAGAAAGCTACTGTGGCTAAAAAAGCGGTAGCAAAGAAAGCTACCGTAGCTAAAAAAACCGTAGTTAAAAAAGTGACTGTAGTCAAAAAGGCTGTAGCAAAGAAAACTAGCCCGGTAAAAAAAGCCGGGTCGGCAAAAAAGCCATCCTCGGCGATCACTAAACCAGCGGTAACAACAACGCCTGTGACGATCCCATCAAGCTCTACATCGAGTGTTAAAACCGCGTTGAATCCGGCTGCCGCTTGGCCGTTCCCAACCGGCAGCCGGCCGTAACTTTAGCCGGTAGGTGTAAGTTGATATGGAGGCAGTTCGCTGCATCGATTGATCGGGTTCTGACTCGATCCTATATCCCGCTGATCTGCATTTGCCAGACAGCGGGATATTTTCTTGATTTAAAGATAAAAAATCAAGAAAATGGCTGATTAGTGGGTGACGCGAGTGATCCCGCTACCTGACACTAAACGGACACGCTCACCGGCTCGGAATATTTCTTGGGTCGCTTCCTGAGTAATGCTGCGCACCTCACCGTTGTCAAGACGTACTGTGATCTCTAGCCCACTACGCTGGGCGAATTCCCCTTCAACGATATGGCCCGCAACGGTACCGCCAAGGCCTCCCACGATACCGGTCAGCAGTGCGCCGCGTCCGCCACCAATGGCGCTACCCGCAATGGCACCTAAAGCACCGCCGCCGAACGCGCCTAGACCGCTTGGCTGGCCATTGTCTGCTTGGATTTTGACCGCGCGTATGCTGGCAATGGTACCCAAGCGCACCGTGTGTTCACGCCGCGCTTGGTTCGCTGTGTAGACATCCGCTGAACTGCTCTGTAGCGCGCAGCCTTGTAATGCAAAAGCACTGGCCAGCAAGGTAGCGGCTGTAGCCCGAATCATCTTATCCATACATTTCTCCAAAAAATAACTGTAGGCTGCCGCCATTATTGTAAGTTATAAGAAAATGTTTGTTTGAAGGATTGATGGATGGCATCCCGTCGATGAAGATAGTTTTGCGGACCTTGGTGGGCAATTTTGATCGAACCCATTAAATTCGCTAGGCGGCCGGTTGTGGCCCAATCTAAGCCGTGCTCGAGGCCATAGAGTAAGCCACCTCGGAAGGCATCGCCGCATCCGGTTGGATCAATAACCTGCTCAACCGGAACGCCAGGAATGGTGGTCGTACTACCATCATGGTGAATTAAGACGCCATGTTCACCACGGGTAATGATGAGTGCCTTAACCCGCTCGACAATCTGTGCAATTGACCAGCCGGTTTTATCGCTCAATAGCTCTGCTTCGTAGTCATTGACGGTGACATAGGTGGCGAGTTCGATCATTCTTTTTAGCTCGGCGCCTTGGAACAGGGGTAGCCCTTGGCCAGGATCGAAAATAAATGGGATATTAGCTGCTGCAAATTGTTCCACATGCTGGCGCATAGCATCGCCGCCGTCTGGCGAGACAATACCCAGGGTGATATTCTGGGTTTGGCTCACGTGGTTGACGTGCGCCTGTAACATCGCACCTGCATGAAAGGTTGTGATCTGGTTGTTTTCAAGATCAGTGGTGACCATCGCTTGCGCTGTATACATCCCAGGTATTACGCGCAGATAATCAGTCGGTAATTTGAGTTGAGCTAGATGGGCGAGATAGTCTTGAGCGTCTATTTCACCCAGTGTACCCATGATGTATGGTGTACCTCCGAGAGCGTTCAGGCTGTAAGCAATATTACCTGCACAACCGCCAAATTCACGGCGCATGGTGGGTACCAAAAAGCTGATATTCAGGATGTGCGCTTGTTCACGTAAAATGTGCTCGCTAAAACGCCCTTCAAAGGTCATTAAGGTGTCATAGGCGAGTGAACCGCAGATGAGTGTACTCATGACATTACCTCAGTACGGCAAGGGCGGCTTCATAATTCGGCTCGTGCTTGATTTCGGACACACGTTCGGCATGTAGAACTTGATCATTTTCATCAAGCACCAACACTGCGCGTGCCGTCAGGCCAGCGAGTGGCGAGTTGGTTATCTCAACCCCATAGAGTTTGGCAAACTCAGAGTGGCGAAAAGTTGACAGCGTCACTAGATGGTCAATCCCTTCGGTGGTGCAAAAGCGTGCTGCTGCAAACGGTAGATCGGCTGAGATGACCAGGACAACCGTATTATTAAGCTGGCTGGCAGCCTGATTGAAGGTACGCGTGGAGGTCGCGCAAACCGGGGTATCCAAGCTCGGCACAATATTCAAGACTTTGCGTTTACCCGCAAAATCAGTCAGTTTAACTTCAGCCAAATCTTTGCCGGTGAGGGTAAAAGATGGCGCGCTTTGATGAAGTGTTGGGAAGGTGCCGCTGATATTGATGGGCGTGCCGCCGAGGGTAACTGTAGACATTGTAATTCCTATCAAAGGTTAAAAATGACTTTCAGAGTGGCCGTTGACCGGTCAAGCACACCCAGCCTTCCTCGGCGCGCCAAACCGATAATTTAAGCCAAGGCGCATAGGTGTGTATCAGTTCGTCTGCCTGGCGTTCAAGGATACCAGAAAGCGCAAGTTGACCGCCAGGGCGTATTTTTGCACATAACATTGAGGCCATCAGTTTAAGCGGATTCGCCAAAATATTGGCGACAACGAGATCGAATTGACCGGTTTCGCCATCATCGGGAGACTGATAGGTGACCTCTGCCAAGTTCTGTTCGCTATTGCGGCGCGCCGCGGCAAGCGCTTGTGGATCGATATCGATGCCAAGGACATGAGTTGCGCCACATTTCTTCGCGAGAATAGCCAAGATGCCCGAGCCGCAGCCATAATCGAGCACCGCATGGCCCGCAGTCACGGTTGCTTCAAGCCATTCCATGCATAGCTTTGTCGTAGGGTGACTGCCGGTGCCAAAGGCCAGCCCCGGATCTAACGCGAGTAGCAGCGCATTTTCAGGCGCTGCTGGGGGCCGCAGATGCCATGAAGGGACGACCCAGATACGCTGGCCGATCGGGATCGGTTCGAATTGCGCTTGGGTGAGTTGAACCCAGTCTTGATTCGGCACTTCACGCACATGATAGGGTGGCAGCGAGGCTAGACCAAGCTCATTGGCTGCTGCGCCGAGCAGCAGCGCGGGCTCTTGCGAGCCGGCAAGCAGCACGCTGAGCCGCGAAAGTTGCCACGCGGCATGAGGCGGCTCATGACCGGGCTCGCCAAAAAGTGGCTGCTCATCAAGCGTATCGGCTTGCGCATCTTCAAGCGATACTGATAGGGCGCCTAATTCGAGCAGGATATCGGAGAGCGCTTGGGCATCCGCTTGAGTCAGCTCGACTACGAGTTCACGATAGCTTGGCGTGTTCATGCTGTTTGGTTTGGGTCATGCCTTTTTGGGGGTGACTTGCAGTTTAGCCGCCAGCTTATTTTCAAGATAATGAATGCTGGTACCTCCTGCCAGAAATTTTGCATCGAGCATAAGCTCGCGATGTAATGGAATATTGGTATGAATGCCTTCCACTACCATTTCAGAGAGCGCAATATGCATCCGGCTAATCGCTTGCTCGCGGGTAGCCCCATACGCGATCACTTTGCCAATCATTGAATCATAATGAGAGGGGACAAAATAACCATTATAGGCATGTGAGTCGACTCGAATGCCGGGTCCTCCTGGAGCATGCCATGAGGTAATGCGGCCAGGCGAAGGCGTGAATTTATAAGCATCCTCAGCGTTGATCCGGCATTCGATGGCATGACCTTTGAGCACGACGTCTCGTTGTTTAAAACGTAATTTTTCCCCCGCAGCGACGCGGATTTGTTCTTGCACGAGATCGATGCCGGTAATCATTTCTGTGACAGGATGCTCGACTTGTATGCGCGTATTCATTTCAATGAAATAAAATTCATTGTTCTCATATAAAAATTCAAATGTGCCGGCACCGAGATAGCCCATTTTTTTACAGGCTTCCACACAGCGATCGCCAATGCGTTCGACCAGGCGGCGCGGGATGTTGGGCGCAGGCGCTTCTTCGATCACTTTTTGGTGACGGCGCTGCATTGAGCAGTCGCGTTCGCCCAGCCAGATGGCGTGCTTGAATGAATCGGCCAAGACTTGGATTTCGATGTGCCGTGGGTTCTCAAGGAACTTTTCCATATACACTTGGGGGTTACCAAATGCGCGGCCGGCTTCTTCACGGGTCATATTGACCGCGTTAAGCAGCGCGGCTTCCGTATGGACCACGCGCATGCCGCGTCCGCCGCCGCCGCCAGCCGCTTTGATAATCACTGGGTAAGTAATTTGTCGCGCAATCTTGATGATTTCTTTCGGGTCTTCAGGTAAGGCGCCTTCGGAGCCGGGTACACAAGGTACCGCCGCTTTTAGCATCGTTTGTTTCGCCGATACTTTGTCACCCATTAAACGAATGGTTTCGGGGCGTGGTCCGATAAAGGTAAAGCCTGACTGTTCGACGCGCTCGGCAAAATCGGCGTTTTCTGATAAAAAGCCATAGCCGGGATGAATCGCTTCGGCATCAGTTACTTCTGCTGCGCTAATGATGGCTGGCATATTGAGATAGGACTGCGGGGAAGGCGCGGGTCCAACGCAGACGGCTTCATCGGCTAAGCGCACGTATTTGGCTTCTTTGTCTGCTTCTGAATAGACCACCACGGTTTTGACACCGAGTTCGCGGCACGCGCGTTGAATCCGTAGAGCGATTTCGCCACGATTGGCGATTAAGATTTTTTCAAACATATGATGTTATTGGCTTTCAAGCAATGACAAATAAGCGTTGCCCATATTCGACAGGTTGGCCATTTTCAACCAAAATTTCTTTCACAACACCTGTTTTATCGGACTCAATTTCGTTGAGTAACTTCATTGCCTCGATGAGGCAAAGTGTTTGACCTTCTTTGACGCTATCGCCAATTTGCACAAAAGGATCTGAGCCTGGCGATGGGGCACGATAGAAGGTGCCGACCATCGGTGAAGTCACTACATGACCTGGTAAAACTTCATTAGGAGTCACTTCTGCGCTTGCTGCTGGCGCAGGATTAGCCGTGACCTCGGTCACGTTACCTTGGATCGGAGCGCTGAACTGCATAGCGGGTCCAGGCGCGGGTAAATAAACGGGTGCCGTATTTTTGACAATCCGAACTTTACCTTCTCCTTCGGTGACTTCTAGTTCAGAAATACAAGATTCTGCTACTAGGTCGATAAGTGTTTTGAGCTTACGTAAATCCATTGATAAGTCCCCATGAAATAATAGCCGCCGTAACAGCGCATAATAACTAATTAGCTTGGCTTAAGTGTATCAAGCGCAAATTCGAGCGCGAATAGATAACTTTGCCATCCAAGGCCGCAGATCACGCCAAGCGCTTGACTTGAAAGAAATGATTGATGCCTAAATGCCTCGCGGCGATGAATATTCGATAAATGCACTTCGATAAATGGAATGTCCACGCCAACGAGTGCATCACGTAGCGCTACACTCGTATGTGTGAGGCCTGCCGGATTGATGACAATGAAATCAATCCCTTCAGCCTTGGCGTGGTGCACACGGTCAATTAATACTCCTTCATGGTTGCTTTGAAAGGTCTCTACTGCGGCGCCTAAGGATTCAGCGCGGTGTTGTAAGCGCTGGTCGATTTCGCTGAGCGTCAGATGACCATATACCTCCGGCTCTCGTGAGCCGAGTAAATTGAGGTTAGGGCCATGCAACACCAGTAGCCGAGCAATCATTTAATATCTAATTTAGAGAAATTGGGCGAACTTTACAGCTGAATGGCGAAGTTTGTCCAGTTTAATAAAAAATAAGAGGGGAAAATCGCTTAGTTAGGAGAAATATATTGTGTACGCAAAACCGCTTAAATGGCTATTATAAATTATTAAGTTGTTGACGGAACTCGGCAGCGCTACGGCGACCTAGCGCGGTATAGTGAATTTCTCCCGCTTTATTTAGGATAACGGTGAAGGGCAGTCCACCTTGGACATTGCCAAAGCCACGCGCCAATTCGATACCGCCGAAACCGGCAATATATAATGGATAAGGCACTTTAACTTTTTGGGTAAATTGCTCGACATGACTGGCTGAATCGACAGCGACGCCGATAAACTGAATACCCGTGTGCGCATATTCATTATAAAGTGCTGACAGCGTTGCGATTTCTTTAATGCAATGTGGGCACCAGGGCGCCCAAAAATGAACCACAAGCGGCTTGCCGCGGTACTGCGCCAGAGAGTGTTGGTGGTTGATAGCGGCGGGCGTTGGCGCCGTAGAGCCAGGCGGTTGAGGCAGTTTAGTCTGCCACCAATTGGTTAACGCAAGCGGCGGTATAGGATCGCGCGCTCTAGCGTAGAAGGGGACACTTGCCGTCACAGCGGCGGCCGATATAAGCAAAAATATAAGAGATTTTCGTAACATTTAAATATGATACAGAAAATTTCGCCACATGTGACCATGCGTGAGGGTTTTGGCTGTTCACATACCTCAGGTACAATCCTAGATTTTATCAGCCTTTTGCGGCTGGTTTGAGTTGCGCCCAATTCTGATCCTTTATGCATATTCACATTCTCGGCATGTGCGGCACCTTCATGGGAGGGCTGGCTGTGCTTGCGCGTCAAGCAGGCCATCGTGTGACGGGTTGCGATGCCCATGTGTACCCACCGATGAGTACGCAGCTTGCAGCACAAGGTATTGAACTCATCGACGGTTATAGCGCTGACCAACTTGCATTAAATGCCGATCTTTATGTGGTCGGTAATGTCGTGACGCGCGGTAACCTACTCATGGAGGCGATTCTCGACCAAGGCTTGCCTTACACATCGGGTCCGCAATGGCTTGGCGAATATGTGCTGTCTAATAAATGGGTCTTGGCAGTAGCCGGTACGCATGGCAAAACAACGACGGCATCCATCCTTGCTTGGCTGCTCGAGGAGGCTGGACTGAATCCGGGCTTTTTAATCGGCGGCGTGCCATTAAATTTTAATATCTCAGCACGGCTGACGGCATCTAATTTTTTTGTGATTGAGGCAGATGAATATGATACGGCGTTTTTCGATAAGCGCTCTAAATTTATCCACTATCGTCCGCGGACTGTCGTGCTTAATAATCTCGAATACGACCATGCAGACATCTTCCCCGATCTGGCTGCGATTGAAACGCAATTTCATCATTTAGTGCGTACGGTGCCGGCTGCCGGACGGATTATTGTGAATGGTCGTGATGAGGCGCTTGAGCGTGTGCTAACACGGGGTTGCTGGAGTGAGGTTGAACCTTTTGGCGTGGCAGACGGCTGGCAATCGCAGCCGCTTGATGAGGGTCCAATTGATCAATCTTTTGCCGTTTGCTGGCAGGCACAACGAGTCGGCACCGTCCGTTGGCAGAGTTTGGGCGAACATAATTGGCTCAATGCGTTGGCGGCATTGGCCGCGGCGCGCCATGTTGGCGTAGCTCCGGCTGCTGGTGCTGAAGCGTTGGCGCGTTTTGCCGGGATTAAGCGTCGCATGGAAACATCCGGTTGTGTGGGGGGCATTACGGTCTATGATGATTTTGCTCATCATCCGAGCGCAATTAGCACAACCATTGCTGGCTTGCGCGCGCGTATCGGGGCCCAGGCGCGCATTCTGGCGGTGCTTGAGCCCCACTCAAATACCATGAAATTGGGCGTGATGAAAGCTCTGTTGCCAGCGAGTTTGGCACAAGCTGATCTGATCTTCGCCTATGGTGCGCCAGCGGGGCCTGACGCGCTCGGCTGGGATTTGGCTCAAACACTGGCGCCACTTGGTGAGCGCGCTTATGCTTTCAATCATCTTGAGGCGCTGGCGCACGCTGTCATCATGGCCGCGCGGCCAAGCGATCACATCGTGGTGATGAGCAATGGCAGCTTTGGTGGTATTCATACGAAACTGCTTGCAATGCTTTCTGCAAAAGAATGCACGGCAAGCGATTTTGATTCAGGGAAGGGTGTGTGAACGTTTTTTTTGAAGATTCCGGTAGTTTTAAGGCAGGAACTGTACTGTCGCGCCAAAATGAAACGTTGCAAGTTGAATTACTCGGCGGGCGGCGGATTAAGGTCAAAGGCAAAGATGTCCTGCTTGAGTTTTCGGCGCCGACGGCAGCAGAATTGATGCAGTCCGCTGAGACCTGCGCTCAGACCATCGAATTAGATTTTTTGTGGGAGTGCGCGGGTACCGATGAATTTAACTTTGCGGCGCTTGCTGAAGAATATTTTGGCATGCAGGCCACCTCAGTTGAGCGAGCCGCGCTGGCACTTCGCTTACATAGCGCGCCGGTCTACTTTCGTCGTAAAGGGCGCGGGCAATATCAGCGCGCTCCGGAAGAGCAACTCAAAGCGGCGTTGGCCGCTCTTGAGCGGCGTAGTCAACAAGCGGCATTGCAGGCCACTTATGAAGCTGAATTAACCGCGCATCGGCTGCCGGCGGCTTTTGAGGGTAAAGTGCTGACGCTATTAACTAAGCCTGACAAAAATTCAATCGAACACAAAGCGTTGGAGGCAGCAGCTAGCGCTTGCGGTACTTCAGTCGCGCAATTAATCCTTGATTGTGGCGCGATTCCTTCTGCGCGTGCATTGCATGAAAGTCGCTTTTTGACTGAATATTTTCCGCATGGCATCGGCTTTGGGCCAGCCGCTGCGTATTCTGAGCAGCCGGCCGAGAGTCTGCTTGCCGAACGACCTGCCACTGAAATCCAAGCCTTTTCGATCGATGATATCAGCACGACCGAAATCGATGACGCTTTCTCGGTCGAATGGCTAGCCAATGACCGCTTGCGCATTGGCGTACATATTGCAGCACCGGCTCTTGGCATAGCGCGCGACGACATCATTGACCTGCAAGCGCGCACGCGCCTATCGACAGTGTATGTTCCGGGCGACAAAATCACCATGCTGCCCGCCGCACTGGTCGATACTTTCACTTTAAAGGAAGGTGGGCTACGGCCTGTCTTGTCGTTTTATACGATTATCGATAGCGCTACGCAAGATATTGTCGCGACTGAGACGCGCGTCGAGCGTGTGTTTATCGCGCACAACCTGCGCCATAATTTGCTTGAGGAGACAGTCACGGCAGAGGCGATTGCAGCGGGAGAGGGCGATTACCCCTATAAAAAAGAGATCGCGGTACTTTGGCCATTCGCGCAAGCGCTCTACGAAAAACGGCAGCAGGCTCGCATCAATTATGGGCTTAAACGTGAAACACCGCGCCACGCAGACTTCAATTTCGCCATTGAAGGTGAATTTGTCTCAATCACCCCGCGTCGGCGTGGCTCCCCGCTTGATCTGATGGTTGCTGAGTTGGCGATTTTAGTGAACAGTAGTTGGGGCGCTTTGTTAGCTAAATACGGCGTGCCAGGTATTTACCGTGCGCAACGCGCCTTTGGTCTGAACCGCACGCGCCTGCAAATTGGCCCGGCGCCGCACGAAGGGCTGGGGGTTGAGCAATATGCATGGAGCACCTCACCGTTGCGCCGCTATATCGATTTAGTGAACCAATGGCAGCTACTGGCATGTGTGCAACATGGTGTGGCCGCTAAATTGGTGGCGCCGTTTAAGCCGAAAGACGTAGATTTGTACGCGATTGTGCAAAATTTTGAAGATACTTATCAAGCCTATGCGGATCATCAGAACCGGATGGAGCGCTTCTGGTGCTTGCGTTGGCTCAAACAAGAAAAGCGTAAGCGGGTGCTGGCCTCTGTCATAAAAGGCGATTTGGTTAGGTTTGACGAAATCCCGCTCTTGCTGCATGTGCCTGGCCTTGGCGTACATGCGCGCGATACCAAGATTTGGCTCGATATTCTAGCGATAGACGAGCTCAATATTGAAGTTTCATGCCGTCCGTCGCAAGTATTGGAGGGCGGCGAGACACAGAATTTCACCGGCGATGCAGCCGCTAGCTGCGCCTAGATATGTCGGCGCAGACGGTTGATCGCTATGCGGTGCTGGGTAATCCGGTGCAACAGAGCCAATCGCCGTTCATTCATGCCCGTTTTGCCGCACAGACGAAACAAAAAATCTGCTACACACGTGTATTAGCGCCGCTTAATGGCTTCACCGAAACGGTCCAAGATTTCATAATGCACGGCGGACGCGGCTTAAATATCACCGTGCCATTCAAACTCGATGCATACGCGTTAGCCAATACGCTCTCGCTACGCGCAGCCGCTGCGGGTGCGGTAAATACCTTAAGAGTCGATGCGAGCGGCCTTTATGGCGACAATACCGACGGCGTTGGGTTGGTGCGAGATATTGAATCCAATCTTGGACTGACGCTGGCGGGTCGTCGTGTTTTGCTACTTGGCGCGGGAGGTGCTGCGCGCGGGGTCATATTGCCATTGATGCAAGCCAAAATCGCTGAAATCATAATTGTTAACCGTACTGCTGAGCGTGCGGTTGAGCTTGCTGATCATTTTGCGCAAGCCGCAGCAGATGCCGGGTGTAGATTAATCGGCGGAGGGCAAGCAACTGCTCAACATGTATTCGATGTTGTAATTAACGCGACTGCCAGCAGTCTTACGGCCGAGCTTCCGATATTCAATGAGTGTGCGCTCAGTCCAAACACACTCGCCTATGACATGATGTATGGGCCACAACCTACTGTTTTTATGCGCCATGCGCAGCGCTATGGTGCACGTATAGCAGATGGACTAGGTATGCTGGTTGAGCAAGCGGCTGAAGCGTTTTTTGTGTGGCGCACGATTCGCCCAGATAGTGCGCCAGTACTTACTGAATTACGTGCATTGCTTAATCAAAAGCGCACAGATTAAATTCAATTTCTCCAATTTGGCAAAAAGTCTTTTGCGGCATACTTTACTCATTGCACTTAATTTTATCAGTCTATCTTTTGACAGTAATTTTTACTCTTTCTCTTTGCTGTACCTTGCGAAAGAAAATAATTGAACTATAGTAAATAAAGGTCGTTGCTCTACACTTATAAAAGAAAAGTTCAGTATGCATGAGCGGTTAGCTATTGGGGGGTAGGGACCAGAGATTTTTTGATTTCCTATCGATGTTCAGGGGGATGGTGATGGATGCGATGAACAGGCTTTACGTGAAATGAAAAAAGTAGTTGTGTTGGTAATCTCTTAAATTTATTCAATATCTTCCGATTTTTAATTGGGCTTCATGGTAAAAATAAATGAAATTATCGTGAAAATTAGATAATTATTTAATCCTTTAATTTTTTCTATCAATGACAATGAAACGAATTTTTCTATCTATATTTATACTATTTTTTTCCTTTGTGGGTTGTGGCGGAAGTAACCAGAATAGTGATGATATGCATAAGAGGCAAAAAGAAATAACAGAAATTACCGCTGATACAGATGAGGGTGAAATTAGTCAGTTCGCGCCAAAACTTAGGGAAAATGCATCTAGCATAAGAAGGAGTTTAATGGAACCTATAGGAAGTATAGCGGAGAAAATTATACTGATGTTCGCTCGGCAATTTGAAATTATGCAAGAAATTGCAGATACGAGAAGTAGGCCATCATCTACAGAATTGAATGAGATGGATCAAGATATTATTCAATTAATCGAGGCGATAGATAAAGTAAAGTCAGAAATGCAAGGACTTAATAAATATAATTCAGAGGCATTGGATAAGTTGAATGGATTAATATATCTCGCACAAGAAAATGTGGAGAGGCTCGATGAATTGGATCCTAATTTAAGTCTATTACGCGAACGATTTAAAAAGTCAGGGAGGGCAGCTTCTGCGTTTTGTGCTCCTGCAGCTTGATTAAAATATAAATTCCACTCTATTTTCTATTTTTTTGAGATGCGTTAAGAATTTTATGAAATTGGGTGAATTCTGATAATCCGTATTTGGTATGCGGTTTTTAATCCAAAAGCTGAATGTAATGAGATCATTGAAAACTAATATGAATAATATTTTTATTAAACAATTTTATTGAAATAAAATTTAATCAATCGTACACAAAAAATTAAAATATTTTACTCTCTAGAGCAGCGGCAGGCATTATATTAGATTGCCGCTGAATTATGCTCGCAGGCGCAAGCACTGAATAAGCAATGGGGGCCAGGTGGAACCTACCGTCAAGTGCTCGCAGCCGTTACCGCAGCCGCATCTGGAAATGTGAGTGGAACGACGGCGCAGTTTATGCAAGCAACTGTATCCTTTACAAAACCTTGATCTGCAAAGGATACCGCTTTCAAGTTATAGTGCCGAGCAAAATAATCGCAACCGTAATCGTCAGAGCCCCACCCAAACGAGTTGCCATTTGCGCAAATGGCATCAACTGTAAGCGATTAGCAGAGGTTAGAATAGCGACATCGCCAATCCCTCCCATGCCGCTGTGGCAGGCATTGATAATGGCCCCTTCAATCGGATACAACCCTACCCAACGCCCAACAAAGAAGCCGACTGTCGTCAGGGTCACCACAGTGACAACAATTGTGATGATGTTAGCCACTGTGAAAGCAGCCATTAAATGATCCCAGGGCGCAATTGTGACGCCGATTGCAAACAGCAGTGGATAAGTCACAATACTAGAGAAAAAACGATAAACAGTGCGTGCGCCGTCTTCTAATTTGGGTGAAACCGCATAAGTTAATTTGGCGAGCACCGCCAAAAATAGCATGGCGACAGGAGCCGGCAGGCCAATCAATTTATGCACTAGCATGCCCAACATATATAAACAGATGGCGACCATACCGGCGGCTGCAATATGTTCAACTGTAACGGTAGAGGCATCGGCGTGTTTTGCTAAAATGCCAGTGTCACTTGCATGCAAACGACCTTCACCGCTATAACGGCTATAGCGTTTGCCCAATTGGTTGAGTACGGCAGCGCAGATAATCGCAGTCAAATTGCCGAGCATGACAGAGGGTACAATCTGAGCAAATAATTGCCCTTGTGGTAGGTTCAAAATGTCAGCGTAGCCAAGGGTAAGCGGAATCGCCCCCTCACCAATGCCGCCGGCCATAATTGGGATAATAATATAGAAAAAAGTATGATGTGCGCCTAAGCCAAAGGCCATTCCAGTGAGGGTACCTACCATCGCGGCAATGACTGAGCCAGCAGCGAGTGGCAGAAAAATTTTAGCGAAGCCTTTGACCAAAGCTCGGCGGTCCATACTAAGAATACTGCCAACGACAACGGAAGCAATAAACAAATATAATACGTTGGTCGTTTGCCAAAAATCTTTGACTGATTGGGTTAACTCATTAGGCAGTAATTGATAATACACCAGGCAGGAGGGCAAAAAGGTGGTGACAATAACGGGTCCTCCGATTCTACGTAGGCCTGGAATGCGTGCCCCTAGCTCGGCGCAGGTAAAGCCACATACTGCAAGAACGGCAATCATAATTGAAATATCGCCTGAGATTTTACCCAGTGTGAGTAAAGTACCCAAGCAAATCACAACTAGACAATATACTGGCAGCGGAATAATGCCAATGCGCTTATCCATCCAATGCCACCAAAAAGAGTTCTGGGGTGGCGAATAATGTAACGGACCGTTGCTTCTAGGTCGGTTTGCAAGCTGCCGCCAAAGTCTGCGCGTAAAAGCAAATGTGCCTAAAGAAAAAGTGCCCATTAAGGGTCTCCTGTCTAGTCTGTATTTTTTACTTATGGAGCGCCCCCCTACTATGTAAAATGAAGGGCGCTTCACTAGAATGTAGTTTTGGCGAAGTTGGTCTACTTAACAAGAGTAGCGTTCAGGAACTTGTGATGCTAAATAGTCAACGAAGATTCGATTTAGTCAACAAAGATTCGGTTACAGTGCTTTAGTGCGCGTTCCCTATTTTTTCTGTACAGGTAAGTTTTTAGATGAAAACAATTAAAACCGGGCTGTTGGGTTTTGGCACTGTCGGTCAGGGCGTATGGAGTGTGCTCCTGCGCAATCATGGAGAAATTCGCCGCCGGGCCGGGTGCGGCATTGAAATTAAACGCATTGCCGTACGTGATATCGGCAAAGCGCGGGCAATACTGGGCGCAACTGATGCAGTTGTATTGGATACAGATGCTCATGCATTGGTCGACGATCCAACCCTTGATATTGTGGTAGAGGCTATTGGCGGCACCACGACTGCGCGAGAATTAGTGTTGCGCGCACTCGCACAGGGCAAGCATGTAGTGACGGCCAATAAAGCCCTGCTTGCGGTCCATGGCACCGAGATTTTTGCCATGGCGCGCAGGCACGGAGTGATGGTGGCATTCGAGGCCGCTGTCGCTGGGGGTATCCCGATTATCAAGATTCTTCGTGAAGGATTAAGCGCTAACCGAATTCAATGGATTATTGGCATTATCAATGGCACAACAAATTTTATTTTGTCTGAAATGCGCGAGCACGGCATTGATTTTGAGACAGCGCTAAATCGCGCTCAACGCCTGGGTTACGCAGAAGCCGATCCAACCATGGATATTGAGGGCATAGATGCGGCTCACAAAGCAGCGCTGATGAGTGCGATTGCTTTTGGTGTGCCAGTACAGTTTGAGAGTGCATATATTGAGGGGATTCAAGGACTTGCAGCTCTTGATATTCAATATGCAGAAGAATTGGGTTACCGCATCAAGCTACTGGGTATTATACGGCGCGCTGCAGATGGCATTGAGTTGCGCGTGCATCCAACTTTGATCCCGGCTAAACATTTGTTGGCTAATGTTGAAGGGGCGATGAATGCAGTCGTTGTGTACGGCGATGCAGTGGGTTCGACACTTTATTATGGTAAGGGGGCGGGAGGGGAGCCTACGGCCTCAGCTGTAGTGGCCGATCTGATTGATGTGACTCGCCTGCAGACTGCAGATCAAAGCCATCGTGTGCCGCCTCTGGCATTTCAGCCGGATCGACTAGCAAAATTGGCAATCTTGCCAATCAGTGAAGTGAGATGTGGTTATTATTTACGGCTGCGCGTGGCGGACGTGACAGGGGTCTTGGCTAACATCACAAAGATTCTTGCTGATAGCGACATTTCAATTGACGCCCTATTGCAAAAAAAATCCCACCTGCTGGAATGCACGGTGGGCAATCAGACGGATGATTTAATTTTAATTACCCATCCGACACTTGAAAAACAAATAAACACGGCGCTTGAGCAAATTAGTGCATTGACCACGGTGATGTCGCAAATGACTAAACTGCGGATTGAAACATTAAATGAAGAGTGTTAGTGCATGAACTACATTTCTACCCGTGGCGCCCGTGCGGACAAGCGCCGGACCTTTACCGATATTTTGCTTGCTGGCTTAGCTGAAGATGGTGGCTTGTATCTACCCGCAGTCTACCCTTCGATTACACGGGACGAACTTGAGCGCTGGCGAGGCCTGTCATACGCAGATCTTGCCTATGAAATTCTCGCAAAATTCTGTGACGATATTCCCGCTGATGATTTGCGGGCGCTTACGCGCCGAACTTATACGGCCCAAATATATAGCCATGCGCGTGAGTTTGAGAGGGCGGCACAGATCACACCGCTTAAAGCCTTAGGTGCCGAAAAAGGCGCACCTCTTTACCTGCTTGAGCTATCCAATGGTCCTACGCTAGCGTTTAAAGACTTAGCGATGCAACTGCTTGGCCAACTATTTGAGTATATGCTGGCAAAATCAGGCGAGCAACTCAATATCCTTGGAGCGACCTCAGGCGATACAGGTAGCGCAGCCGAATATGCGATGCGTGGCAAGCGAGGTATTCGTGTCTTTATGCTCTCGCCCCATCAAAAAATGAGTGCATTCCAAAGCGCGCAGATGTATAGCTTGCAAGATCCAAATATCTTCAATCTTGCGGTTGCAGGGGTGTTTGACGATTGCCAAGATTTAGTCAAAGCGGTCTCAAACGATCACGCGTTTAAAGCGCGGCATAAGATTGGCACTGTGAATTCGATCAATTGGGCGCGGCTAGTCGCGCAAATTGTGTACTACGTGAAAGGTTGGTTGGCGGCAACTGAGCCAATGCTTACTTGCCCACTAGGAGCCACCGGGGCATTGCCGGCTGGGTCTACCACAACCGTAGTGGGGCCGGGAGGTAATGGCCAGCCACTACCTAAAGTCTCGTTTTGTGTTCCCTCGGGTAATTTCGGCAATGTTTGCGCGGGACATATTGCCCGCATGATGGGTTTGCCGATTGATAAACTCGTTGTAGCGACCAATGAAAATGACGTACTGGATGAATTTTTCCGCACGGGTATTTACCGCATCCGCGATGCTGCGCGTACGTACCATACGAGCAGCCCGAGTATGGATATTTCAAAGGCATCGAATTTTGAGCGTTTTGTATTTGATCTGCTTGAGCGCGATCCAGCGCGTGTACGGCAGCTGTTTAATGAACTTGAAGCAAAGCAAGGCTTTGACTTATCGGGCAGCAGCGATTTTGCGCGCATTCACCAGTTTGGCTTTGTTTCAGGCCGGAGTTCGCATCAAGAGCGTATGGCGGCCATCCAGGATATCTATGCGCGCTATGCAACCATGATTGATACACATACTGCCGATGGCCTGACGGTGGCTCGCCGTTATCTAGAGCCTGGCGTCCCGATGGTGGTACTTGAAACGGCGCAGCCGGTTAAATTCAGTGCGGCCATGCGCGAGGCATTGGGGCAAGACCCTGTAAGGCCTGCCGCCTTCGCCGACATTGAAGAGTTGCCGATGCGCTGCAAAGTGGTGCCGCCTGATGTACAGTCTTTGAAAGAATTCATTGCGGCTCATACTGGAGCGTAAGCTGGGCAGAGGCAAAAATCGATAATTTATCACCTATCGAGCTGTAGACACGTTAAATTAGTACGTTCAGAGGCTAGCTCCAACCTAGATCGCCACCAGTGTATGCACGCATCAGCAAGGCACGTCGTCGAATCGATCAAATCCGCATCTTTTGTTGCCGCAGGCAACACCATAGGCAACTCGGTGCAACCCAGAATGATGATGTCAGGATGTAACGCGCGACTTGCCGCTAACGAGTAGGCCAATTGCTTCGATGAGCTATCTAGGTTGCCGGACTTGGCAAGGGCAATGGCACAGTGTGTTGAGTGGACAACCTCGTCGCTGACCTCAATGGGCTGAATTCCAAAGCCCTTCAACGCGGCGTCGTACAATCGATAGCGGATTGTGGAGCGCGTACCCAAAACCACTGCATTTCTAGCACCCAGACGCGCAGCGCGTTCTGCCGTCACAGAGACCATATCAATCAGTGGTACCTGCAACGATGCAGTGAAGTCGTGACGCCAATAATGGGCGGTGTTGCACGGAATGGCCACGGCACCACAGCCAGCTTGTTCCAACTGTCTCAGACGCGCGTGAATCATCGCCGGGACACGCGCATCCCCTGTCTCGACCGCGCTTGAGCGGTCTGGGATTTCCGGGCAGGAAAGGAGCGCAAATGGAACGTGCTCTTGGTCGGCCGCCACGGATGAGCGTTGGGCGAGCGTGCGTAAAAAATGGGCTGTTGCTTCGCTGCCCATCCCTCCTAGGATGCCCAAGCGATCTTGTCCAAACGGATCATCCATAATCATTGACGTTCTCTCAAATAGGCCGGTGTCTCAATAACTCTATATGCCTTGCTTCCCTTTCTGGGTTCGTGCCTCATCGTATTTCGCGCGTACACTACCCGTTAGGAGCGTGGTAGTTTATCCGCAATAATGGGACCGATTTTGGCTAAGGATTCCGATTCCATCATTGTGCCGTGTTCGCAATCGATGAGATGCACTGCGATGCCCCCTTTCACATAAGCCTGCCAGGTTTCGGGTGCCGGTCTATATCCAGGCTCTTCCAAGGTCGCTTTGAAATGCAACAAATTGCCGACAAACGGGGTGCGAGGAATATATTTTTCTAGCAGGCGGGGACTATTTTCAAAGAAATCCATCATGCTCTCAAATTGAGATTCTTCCAGTATGGCGTAGACACTTCCTGCCTCACGGAAAATTTCTCGACGCTCAGCAAAGCTAAGTGACTGCTCTCCTGAATTGGCTGCATCATAGCCGATATCTGCAAGTAGACCGGCAATCAGTTTACGCCTATCAACGGTCCGAATTTGCTTCTTATTGGTCCTGACGTAACTATCTAGAAGCGCCAAGAAAGCGACTTGCTCGCCTTCTTTCTGCAGCAGGCAAGCTGCCTCAAAGGCAATCAGGCCGCCCAGAGACCAGCCCATCAGTTGATAGGGGCCAGTGGGTTGAATCTGACGGATTTGTGCGACGTAATCTAAGGCCATTTCTTCAATGGTTTGGGGCAGCGGCCCCGAGCTATCGATACAGCGCGCTTGCAGGCTATAAATAGGGTACTGCCGATCAATATATCGCATCAGTCCGGTATAGCACCAGCCTAGCCCTCCCGCCGGATGAATGCAGAACAACGGCGGCTGGTTTCCTAGAGATCTGAGCGGCAGCACGACTCGAATGGATGAGGTGGCGTCGGGTGGGTTGTCTAACTGCTGGCCAAGCCCAGCTATGGATGGAGTTTCAAACAAGCTACGAATAGACAGCTCCACCCCAAGCGTTGCGCGGATACGGCTAATTAGCCGCGCGGCTAACAGTGAATGGCCTCCTAGCTCAAAGAAGTTATCGTCGATCCCGACGCGCACCAGACCCAGCACATCGGCAAAGAGTTCGCACAGGACTTGCTCTTGAGGTGTGCGTGGTGCGCGCGCGGTAGCCGCAACAGTGAATTCTGGTGCGGGAAGTGCCTGACGATCGAGCTTACCATTTGGCGTGAGCGGTAGCGCATCGAGTACCACGAACGCAGCCGGAATCATATAATCAGGCAAGGTCTGGCCAAGGTATTGCCTGAGTTCGGCAGGCGCAATGACATGGCCAGCCGCTGCCACTAAATAGGCTACCAGGCGTTTGTCGCCAGGCCGATCTTCGCGGGTAATGACCGTGGCTTGCGCAATACTAGAATGACTGGCTAACACTGTGCCGATTTCGCCTAATTCAACACGAAAGCCGCGGATTTTGACCTGATGGTCGATTCGACCTAAATACTCGAGTTGACCATCTGGACGCCATTTCGCCAGGTCACCCGTTCGGTATAGCCGCTCTCCTTGCTCGAACGGGTTCGCGATAAAACGCTCAGCACTTAGCACGGGTCGGTTGAAATAGCCTCGCGCCAGACCCGCCCCAGCAATATATAACTCGCCTATCGCGCCTCGTGGGGTTGGTTTTAAATGCCGATTCAGCACATATACTTGCGCATTTGACAGTGGTTGGCCGATCGGCACGATGCCGTTTACTTGAGGCACTGCTGTGAACCACGTTGAAGTCATTGTGCATTCGGTCGGACCGTATTGATTGACTATCGTTACCTGAGCGCCAAGCGTCTTATGCACTTGAATGCATAAATCTGCCTCTAGTGGCTCGCCGCTCGTCAAGATGGTGTGTAAGGTACTACGCTCCATGCACTGGTTTTCGGCAGCCTGGCATAAGCTGCGTAGAAAACTTGGCGTGATACTGAGTAATTTTGTGACCGACCGCTCGTTAATGATGGACACATAGGCGTGCGGATCTTTGGCTTGTGTGGTTGGCACTAGTACTACCCGTCCGCCTGCTGCCAGCGGGCCGAGTAAATCACGCACAGAAGCGTCAAAGGCTAGGCTCGCAACATTTAAAACGACATCGATCGCCGTGAGGTCATAATTGCGAATTAGAAAGTTCAAATAATTGGCCGCGCCGCCATGTCGGGTCATAACGCCTTTAGGCTTGCCCGTTGAACCTGACGTATAAGTGATATAGGCAAGATTGTCAGGCGTCACATCGCTGGTGAGTTGCGTCTCGGGTTGGGCTGCAATTTGCACCCAGTCTGTATCGAGAAGCACGTACTGAGCATGGGTTTGCGGTAATGTTTCGACAAGATGCGACTGAATAACTAAGACCGCGACTTGAGCATCGTCCAACATATAAGCGATGCGCTCAGGCGGATAACTGGGGTCCAGCGGCAAGTAAGCACCACCCACTTTCAAGATACCCAATAATCCTATCACCATTTCGAGAGAGCGCTCAGCGCATAGCCCCACCACCTTTTCGGGTCCAATCCCTAGTGCGCGCAGATGATGCGCCAATTGATTAGCCCGGCGGTTCAATTCAGCGTAAGTCATCTGTTGGGCTTCAAACATGACTGCCACAGCCTGAGGCGTGCGTTGCACTTGTGCTTCAAACAACAGGTGAACGATCTGCGCATTTGCATAGTCGACGGTTGTGTCGTTCAATGTCATCAGCAATTGGCGCTGTTCTGCTAAGCTTAATAATGGCAGTTCGGACAAACGTTGCGTTGGGTCGGCCGTAATGCTCGATAACACATTGAGCCAATGATCAGCCAAGCGCTGAATCGTTTCAGCATCGAATAAGTCGGTGGCGTATTGCAGCCAGCCTTCTATGCCATTCGGGGTTTCGGTAAAGTGAAGCGTCAGATCAAATTTAGTGCTGGGAAGATCGACCTCGATCTTCTCAATCATGAGCTCTGGCCATGCAAAATTTGGCTGTGGCAAGCTGAGCCCATTGACCATAACCTGAATAATGGGTTGGCGCGAGAGGTCGCGTATGGGTTGCAATACTTCCACCAATTTTTCAAAGGGTACAGCCTGATGGGCATACGCGCCCAACGTGGTTTCGCGCACTTGCGCTAGTAATTCGTTAAAGCGTGGATTGCCTGACAGCTTGGTGCGCAAGGCTAGCGTATTAATAAAAAAGCCGATGAGTTCTTCAGTTTGTACCTGCGTCCGCCCTGCAATGGGTGACCCCACCACAATGTCGTCTTGTCCGCTCCAGCGGCTCAGCACGATCTTGAAGGCGGTGAGTAGCACCATGTAAGGTGTAGCGTTTTCACGCTGAGCCAGTGTTTTCAGTTGCGCGGCGAGCGTGGCCGGTATTTGAATAGAGATGCCGTCGCCCTGACCACTTTGTACAACCGGCCGTGGCCGGTCAGTTGGTAGCTCAAGCGCAGCAGGTGCTCCTGCCAATTGCTTGAGCCAATAATTTAATTCCCGCTCTAGTGCATCGTTTTTGAACCACGAGCGCTGCCAGAGCGCGTAGTCAGCGTATTGCACAGGTAGCTCGGGTAATGGCGAGCCCTGTCCTTGGCTGAAGGCGGTATACAGTTCTTTGAGTTCCCGTAGCAGCACACCCATCGACCAGCCGTCCGAAATGATGTGGTGCAAGACCAGGCTCAGCACATGTATATCAGGCGCAAGCCGCAGCAGTTCAAAGCGCACCAGCGGACCTATGGCCAGATCGAATGGCTGCTGAGCAGTCGCCTGTAGCCAAGATGCTAAGTCAGCTTCGGCGAGTTCACGCAGGGTCAGTTTAACCGCCACTGGTGGATCGACCACCTGCACGCCGACCTCGTCACGGATTTCAAAGCGGGTGCGTAAGGCTTCATGACGGCGGACAATTTCGCTTAATGCGGCAGCTAAAGCAGTCACATTGAGTTGGCCTGTTAAACGCATCGCAAGCGGTATCAGGTACGCTCCACCTTGTCCTAGTTGATCAAGAAACCAGAGGCGCTCTTGCGCAAATGACAGTGGCAAAACAGTCGAGCGTCTTTGCTGTGTCAGCGCTGGGATGATGAGATCACTGCTTTGTCGCAATGTGTCAATATGGGGTGCGAGCTCAGCAATAGTAGGAGCCTCAAATAGGATGCGTACTGGTAACTCAACACCTAATACGTCTCTAACTCTGGCGACTGTTCGCATAGCCAACAATGAATGTCCACCCAGCGCAAAGAAGTTGTCGTCAATGCCAACCTGTGGCAGGCTGAGCACTTCAGCTAACAATTCAGTCAACGTTTGCTCCTGCGGCGAGCGCGCAGCGCGGTAGCGCTCGGAAACAAAGTTTGGCGCAGGCAGTGCTTTACGGTTAAGCTTGCCGTTTGGTGTCAACGGCATTGCGTCTAACCTCACAAATGCCGACGGTGTCATATAGTCTGGCAAGTTGCCTTTAAGGTGGGCACGTAACGCAGCGGTTTCAATTGCCTCATCGCTGATAAGGTATGCGACTAACCGTTTTTGACCTGGCTCATCTTCTCTAGCTATGACAATAGCCTGCTTGATCTGTGGATAGGCAAGCAGTTGCGCTTCAATTTCGCCCAATTCGATCCGAAAGCCGCGGATTTTGACCTGGTGGTCAATTCGGCCTAGATACTCGAGCTGACCATCTGCTCGCCATTTTGCTAAGTCGCCGGTTCTGTACAGCTGCTCGCCTTGCCCAAATGGATTTGCTATAAAGCGCTCAGCGCTCAGCGCGGGCCGTTTAAAGTAGCCACGGGCTAAACCCACACTGGTTATGTATAGCTCACCCACCACGCC
The DNA here is from genome assembly GCA_031963205.1 of Mycoavidus cysteinexigens. Classification (GTDB taxonomy): domain Bacteria; phylum Pseudomonadota; class Gammaproteobacteria; order Burkholderiales; family Burkholderiaceae; genus Mycoavidus; species Mycoavidus cysteinexigens_C. The sequence continues at coordinate 40,220 of JASSUB010000001.1, read as the reverse complement.
CCGCGGCACGAGTTCCAGATGCCGACCCAGCACATAAACGCGCGCGTTGGCGATCGACCGGCCAATCGGCACAATACCATTTGCCTGAGGGGTGGCCGCAAACCAGGTTGAACTGAGCGTGCATTCGGTCGGGCCATACTGATTCACCACCACGACCTGGGCGCCAAACACTGCACGCACTTGGTCGCATAAATCCGCTTCCAGGGGTTCGCCACATGTCAGGATGGTTTGCAACGCCAGTTGCTCTAAGTAGCGGCCCTGGGCTGCTTCGCACAGACTGCGCAGGAAACTCGGTGTGATACTGAGTATTTTCGTGACAGCTTGCTCGCGGATTACCGACAGGTACTGACGGGGTTCTCTGGCTTGTGCAGTGGGCACCAGAATGACGCGCCCGCCTGAGGTCAACGGACCGAGCAAGTCACGTACAGAAGGATCAAAGGCCAAACTTGACACATTCAAGACGGCATCCTCAATGGTGAGGCGATAATGGTGTGTCAGGAAGGTCAGATAATTGACCACGCCGCGATGTTGAATCATCACCCCTTTAGGTTGCCCAGTCGAGCCGGATGTATAAATGAGGTAAGCAAGATGGTCAGGCGTCACGTTGCTTGGGGGCGTGCTGCACGGTTGGGTTGCAATCTCAGCCCAATCCGCATCCAGGCGTACTCGTTGCGCGCGGGTTACGGGCAGTTGCGCTTCAAGGTGGGATTGTGTGACCAACACCGTGGCGTTAGATTCTCCCAACATATAAGCAAGGCGCTCGGGGGGATAGCTTGGGTCCAGTGGCGAATAAGCGCCGCCTGCCTTTAGAATGCCTAATAACCCCACGATCATCTCGAGCGAGCGCTCAACGCATAAACCAACTATGACCTCCGACCCAACACCCAACGTCCGGAGGTGATGCGCAAGCTGGTTAGCGCGGTTGTTCAATTCAGCGTAGCTGAGTTGCTGCGTTTTAAATACGACCGCTACCGCGTCTGGTGTGCGCTGCGCTTGTGTCTCGAATAACTGATGGATTGTCTGTGTATCGGGATAATCGGCTGTGGTGTCGTTCCATGTTGTCAACAATTGGCGCTGTTCCATCACGCCTAATAGCGACAGGTCGGACAGGCGTTGCGCCGAATTGGTTACGATCGCCTGTAATACATTGACCCAATGTTCCGCTAGTCGTTCAATCGTGGTGGTATCAAATAAGTCTGTGGCGTATTGCAGCCATCCTTCGATGCCATCTGGTGTTTCGCTAAAGTATACGGTTAGATCGAATTTCGTGCTAAACGAATCGAAATGGATCAGTTCGGCGGTGAGTCTGGGTAAAGCTAAGCTTGATGTGGACAGATTCACGCCATTGACCATCACCTGGACAATCGGTGGTCGAGAGAGGTCGCGCACGGGTTGTAACACTTCCACTAGCTTTTCGAATGGCACGGCCTGGTATGCGTAGGCCTCTAATGCCGTCTCACGCACTTGTGCCAGTAATTCGTTAAAGTGGGGATTGCCCGACAAATCGGTGCGTAAAGCCAGTGTGTTTAGGAAAAAACCAAGTAGCCCTTCGGTTTGTGCCTGCGTGCGGCCGGCAATCGGTGAGCCCACCACGATATCATCTTGCCCGCTCCAACAGCTGAGTACGACCTGGAATGCCGCGAGTAGCGTCATATATAACGTTGCGCCTTCACGTTGTGCTAGCTCTTTAAGTTGCATCGCAAGTGTAGCCGGTACATGGACCGCAAAGCCATTGCCGCGGCCGCTTGGCACAGCGGGCCGCGGCCGGTCGGTTGGCAGTTCAAGCGCAGCGGGCGCGCCTGCCAATTGCTCGCGCCAGTAATGCAATTCCCGCTCTAGCACTTCGTCTTTGAGCCACGCGCGCTGCCAAAGTGCATAATCGGCATACTGCACAGGCAATTCCGGCAAGGGTGAGTTTTGACCCTGGCTAAACGCGGCATAGAGTTCATTGAGCTCCCGTGTTAACACACCCATTGACCAGCCATCCGAGATGATGTGGTGTAACACGATACTCAGCACATGGACGTTAGGCGACAATCGCAGCAGTTCAAAACGCGCCAGCGGACCGGTGGCCAAATCGAACGGTTGTTGGGTAGCGGCCTGTAGATAAGGCACTACCTCATGTGCCGCGAGTTCGCGCGCTTTAAGCTCGATCGGCGATGGCGGATCGATGATCTGCACGCCAGTGCCATTCCACGCTTCAAAGCGGGTGCGCAAAGCTTCATGCCGCCGCACGATTTCGCTTAGCGCAGCGTTCAAAGCCGCCACCTCTAATGGTCCCGTTAAGCGAGCAGCCAGAGGTATCTGATAAGCCTGACCTTGCTCTAACTGATCCAGAAACCAAAGGCGTTCTTGTGCAAAAGAAAGCGGTAATACTGCAGGCCGTAGTTGGGCCGCCAAAGCTGGAATTGAACTGCCATCGTTTTGCTGTAATGCCGCGATGCGGGGGGCCAGTTCCGCCACGGTAGTGGCTTCGAACAACATGCGAATGGGAATTTCAAAGCCCAAAGTGGTGCGAATGCGGCTGATCAAACGGGTCGCCAGCAAGGAATGCCCGCCTAGGTCGAAGAAACGGTCATCGATACCAACGCGCGGCAGGCCGAGCACTTCGGCGAATAGTTCGGTCAGCGTCTGCTCCTGCGGTGAACGTGGGGCGCGGTAGCGCTCGGAGACAAAATCTGGCGCGGGTAGCGCTTTGCGGTCAAGCTTGCCGTTAGGAGTCAATGGCAAATTTTCTAGCAGAACCATGGCTGCTGGCACCATATACGCTGGCAACTGCGTTGCCGCGTAGCGGCGAATATGCGCAAACTGATCGAGATTGGTGGGGTTATTCGCATAGACGCTAAGCACCTGATTGGTAAGCGCTGGCGAGGGTAGATATAGATCGGTGAGGATTGCCTCAATCGCTTCGCTGGCCAGAACGAACAGGATATCCATATCTCCCTGCGCGTCACTTGACCAGGTCGTGCCTACCCAATAGCCAAGGGGTTCGCCCAATGTGTGAAAATCTTCAGTCGTAAGCCCAGTGGTTTGCGTGTTGTCTATTTTGAGTTGCTGCTGCACGGCAATAATATTGCTGCCATCGTTAAGCGCCTGCATAGCGTTGAACTCCAGCGCCAAACGTGCATTGGGTACGCCTACAATACGCAGGCGTGCAGGACGTTCTGTACTCAAATATGCTTGCAACGCGTCGATATCCGTGAGCTCCTGGCCCCAGTGCAACTGTGGTGCTTGAGCAAGCGAGAGTGCTTTAATTGGTTCTGCCCCCTTCTTATGCAGCACAACTTCGTAGCGGTAACGACTTAATTCGTTATCATAGTAGCCTCGCTTGAGTTGAATATCGACGGCGGCGATCGTGTCGATTGTACTTGGCAACGTGCTAAAGAATGCCGGCGCGAGCAGCAGTTCCTTCTCCGCCAGCAACGCCTGTTCAATACGCCGCCGCAGACTGGATAGGTCATCGACGCTTGGGTTAGCTTGATATAACTGTATCGCACTGGTAAAGCAGTTCAGCAGGCTAAGATTGCGCACGTCACCGACGAAGAGCGTGCCACCGGGCGCCAGCAAGGTCATCGCCTGACGTAGCACCCTATGTAGATAATTTACATTGGGGAAGTACTGTACCACCGAGTTAATGACGATAGTGTCGAAATAATCGTGGGGCAAACCGTCCGTAATATGCGCGGCCTGTGTGCGCAGTTCGACGCGTTTGGCTAATTCATGCTGCTGCGCCAATTGAGCGCCTAGTGCTTCGATGGTAGACGCAGAAAAGTCTGTACCCCAATAAATTTCGCAGTGTGGCGCGAGACGGGCAAGCAGCAAGCCACTGCCAACGCCGATTTCGAGCAACCGTCGAGGTTTGAGTGCCTGGATGCGCGCTATTGCGGCTGCCCGCCATGCTTGCATGTCAGGCAACGGGATGGGTTGGCCGTCGTAACAGCTGTTCCAGCCAACGAAGTTTTCGCCAAAGGCGCCATGCTTGGTACTATCGTAGTGAGCGTCGTAGATATTTTGCCATTCGTCGACTTGGCGGTCTTCGGTGGCAGGGGTATGTTCAGCGGCAGCTTTGTCGAGGGTGACATAGCCGACCAACTGCTTGTGGCCAGGGCGATCTTCGCGAACAATAACAGCGGCCTGGGCAACGGCTGGGTGACTGCTCAGCACGGCCTCGATCTCACCGGGCTCGATGCGGAAGCCGCGCAGCTTGACCTGCTGATCGATGCGGCCGAGGAACTCGAGTGTTCCTCCTGGTCGCCAGCGGGCTAGATCACCGGTGCGGTACATGCGCGTCCCCGCAGGGCCAAATGGAGCGGCAACAAAGCGTTCAGCCGTCAAGGCTGGGCGGTTAAGGTAGCCGCGCGCTAGCCCGCTGCCCGCAATATAGAGTTCACCAGATACGTTGGCTGGCACTGGTTGCAATTGGTCGTCCAGAATGTATATCTGTGTATTGTGAATCGGCCGGCCAATGGATAAAGTCACTTCAGCAGAAACTTGATCGGGCAGAAAACGCCCCATCGTAGCGCATACCGTGGTCTCGGTAGGGCCGTAGGCATTGGTCATGCGCCGTCCTGGCGACCACTGTTCGATCAGGTTTGGTGGGCAGGCTTCGCCTGCGACAATCAAATGTAAGCAGGTAGCTAAGCTGTCGGCCGGCAGCGCTGCCAGTGCGCTAGGGGGTAAGGTGGCATGAGTAATCGCTTGTTCTGATGCGAGTTTAGCCAGTGCTTCTCCCGGCAACAACTGTTCAGATGGGGCTAAGATCAAGGTCGCGCCAGAGAGTAGCGACATGCAGAGTTCCCAGAAAGCGGCATCGAAACTCAGTGAGGCGAATTGCAGGACACGGCTGTGCGGAGTCAACGCGAAGCTTTCGTTTTGACTAGTCGCTAAATTGTGGCTGCCAGCATGGGTAACAACGACACCTTTTGGCTGGCCGGTGGAACCAGAAGTGTAGATGACATAGGCGGGATGGCGAGGCTTTAGTGGTCCTCGGCGGTCGGCATCGCTAGGGTCGGCGTCCGATAGGTGCGTTAGTTCAGTGCAAAAGGTCGGATTATCCAGGTAGAGGAATGTCGCACTCTCATTGCGTAAGCGCTCAGCGGTCAATGCATCGGTGATGATTCGCTTAGGCCGGGCGTCAGTCAACATGAAAGCCAGTCGCTCGGATGGATAGTCTGGGTCAAGCGGTAGATAGGCTGCGCCGGCTTTTAGAATGGCCAGCAACACACTGACCATCTGTGGCGAACGGGGCAGCACTAGCGCAACGATATCCTCAGGCCCTATACCTTCGGCGATCAGATAATGCGCAAGACGATTGGCTTGCGCATTAAGTTCGGCATAACTGATTTGCTGATCCCCAAAGACCAGTGCAATGGCATCGGGAGCTTTGGCTACTTGGGCCTCAAAAAGTGTGGGTAGCGTAGCTGTGAGAACGGGGTACGCCGTGTTGTTCCAGTCGACCAGCAGTTGATGTCGTTCCGACACGTTCAAAAGTTCGATTTGACCGATCGGTTGGCTTGCCTCTTTGACGACGGCCTCGAGCAAGCAAATAAAGCGCTGCGCTAGCCGCTCTACCGTATCACAATCGAACAAGTCAGTCGCATATTCGATCAATCCCTCAAGCCCTTGCTCGCTACCGTCTGGACTGGGTGTTTCATCGAAATTGAAAAAAAGATCGAATTTGGCGGTATGAGTGTCAGCAGGTTCCGGCACTAAGTGCAGGCCAGGCAAATCGAATGGCTGCACGGTGGCGTTTTGCAGCGCCAATGAAACTTGGAACAGTGCGTGATGCGCGGTCGAGCGCGCTGGGTTGAGCCGCTCGACTAGCCGTTCAAATGGCGCATCCTGATGCGCATAAGCGGCCAAGCAAGTTTCCCGCACCCGCTGCAGCAGTTCGTTAAAGCTAGGATTATTTGAAGTATCGGTGCGCAACACCAAGGTATTAACAAAAAAGCCGACTAGATCGTTCATGGCCTCATCGGTGCGCCCAGCGAGTGCGCTACCTAACGGGATGTCGGTACCGGCTCCCAAGCGTGTGAGCAAGGCCGCTAAGGCCGCCTGTAATACCATGAACAGGCTGGCTTGGTGTGTGCGAGCCAGGGTTAGCAATTTGCCGTGCAGAGCGGCATCGATCTGCAAAGCTAGGCAAGCGCCGCGATAACTGGCTATGGGCGGCCGTGCTCGGTCAGTTGGTAGTTCCAAGCGCTCAGGTAGCCCGGCCAGGGCTTGTTCCCAGTAAGCGAATTGACGGCTGATGAGGCTGTTCGGGTCCTCCTCGCTGCCGAACAGCACCTGCTGCCACAGTGTGTAGTCGGCATACTGCACGGGTAACGGCGCCCAGGCTGGAGCTCGGCCCTGGAGCCTAGCGGTATAGGCGCGGCCCAAGTCACGCGCGAGCGGTGCCAGCGACCAACCATCGCTGGCGATATGGTGTAATAGCAGCAGTAATACATGTTCTTGCGCATTGAGCCGGAACAACCAAACTCGCAGCGGGATCTCATGCGACAGGTCGAAGCAATGAACTGCCGCTTGGGCTAGCGTCTGTGGCAGTGTATCCGTCGTGACTTCAACAGTTTCCAGCGCGAATGACGCAGCTTCAAGAGTTAGGATGCGCTGTGTGGCGACGCCATCGGCGTCCATAAAAACTGTACGCAAGCTCTCATGGCGAGCCAGTAAATCTTGCATGGCCGCTTGCAATGCCTCTGTATCCAGCGTGCCAGACAGACGTAATGGCAAGGGCATGTTATAGGTGGCGCTGGGTCCCTCAAACTGGTGGGTGAACCATAACCGGCGCTGCGCAAAAGAGAGCGGTAGTGTGTCAGGGCGCGGCTGTGAGCATAGTGGTAGTCGCGCGGCTGCACTGTGCGCTAAGTGTTGTGTCAGGTCAGCGACAGTGGGCGCCTCGAACAAAGTCCGAATCGCGATTTCAACACCTAAGGCAGCGCGGATACGGCTGATTAGACGTGTCGCCAATAGCGAATGGCCGCCCAGATCAAAAAAATTGTCGTGGATGCCGACTTTATCCAAGCCCAACACTTCAGCGAATAAACTAACCAGCAGGCGCTCTTCCGCTGTGCGCGGTAGGCAATCGTTACTTGAGTTGAACTCTGGCGCTGGCAACGACTGACGATCGATTTTGCCGTTCGCTGTGAGCGGCAACGCATCTAGCGCCACAAACGCGGCAGGCACCATATAATTAGGAAGCGTTTGGCTTAGATGGAACTTCAGCTCGCCGGGCTTGATTGTATGGCCTGCCGCCGCTACCCAATACGCTACTAATTGCTTATGCCCTGGGCGATCTTCACGCAAGCTGACGGTGGCTTGTGCAATGCCCGGATAACTGGCCAATGCCGCTTCGATCTCGCCTAGTTCGATGCGAAAACCCCTAAGCTTAACCTGCTGATCGGCGCGCCCAAGATACTCTAATTGTCCGTCCGTACGCCATCGCACCAGGTCACCGGTTCTATAAAGCCGTGCGCCATTTCCAAACGGGTTAGCGATGAAACGTTCTGAGGTTAAATCAGGCCGGCTCAAATAAGCGCGCGCTAGCCCCGGTCCGCCGATATACAACTCACCTGCAATACCGATCGGTACGGGCTGTAACGCGGCATCCAATACATAGGCTTGCGTATTGGCGATGGGGCGGCCAAGCGGGGGCGTCTCGGATGCGTTTAAGCGAGTGGCGGACCAAGCCAATGCATTAATTACACCTTCGGTTGGACCATATAGGTTATAAATGGCTGCGGCTGGGAAGAGGGCTTGCGATGCCTGCAATACCATACTTGATAGTGCTTCAGCTCCACATAGAATTAGCCTAAGATCGTGACAGTCTACTACCCTTTCGATGGCGGGAAATTGTTCAAGCATTGCTGGAGCAATATCAATCACGCAGATACGTTGTTGTGCAATCAGAGCAACCAGATAGCTAACGTCTAGCTGCATGGCCGGATCGGCCATGACTAAGGTAGCGCCGGCCATCAAAGGCAAAAATATTTCCTCTATCGATGCATCGAAACTGATTGAAATATGTTGCAGGCAGCGATCGCTTGAGCATAGGGAGAGGGTTTTTTGCCCCGCATGTAGACGACACGAGACTGCCTTATGATCAACCATCACCCCTTTGGGGCGGCCAGTTGAGCCCGAAGTGTAAATGACATAAGCTAAATTATGCGGATTAACTCTGCTCTGAACTGCACTTGGTGGCTGATTAGCGATGGCTGCCCAATCTGTATCTAGGTGTATGCGCTGTATCTGCGTTTCTGGCAGTTGTGTTTCAAGGTGCGATTGCGTGATCAGAACCGGAACTTTGGCATTGCCCAACATATAGGTGATGCGTTCGGTAGGATAGTTCGGGTCCAGTGGCAAATAGGCTCCGCCTGCTTTTAATATAGCTAATAGACCGACCAGCATTTCGATCGAGCGTTCGACATACAAACCCACGACCACTTCGGGGCCTACGCCAAGCGCTCTAAGATGGTGCGCTAACTGGTTTGCACGGGCATTGAGTTCCCCATAAGTGCATTGCTGCTGCTTGAAAACAATCGCTATAGCTTGTGGCGTTTTGTCAGCCTGCAGTTCGAATAACTGATGCAGCATCTGCTCATGCGCATAAGCATCAGTGGTATCGTTCCAGTCCACTAATATCTGCTGGCGCTCAGTTGGCGTGAGAATGTCGATTTCGCTTATTGCTTGATCTGGATTCGCTACGACTGCGTTAAGCAAGTGCCCCAGCCGTCCGACCATCTGTTTAACTGTACTTCGCTCAAACAGATCAGTACTGTATTCAAGCGCGCCCTTGATTCCTGCGGGAGCACCCTCTGGCGTAATCTGCTCATCTAGACTGAGCGTTAAATCAAATTTAGCTACGCGCGCTTCGATTGGCTCCAACTCTACCGTCATTTCTGGCCATTCGATGGGTTTGTTTGCCGCTTGCTGGAAAGCCAGCATGACCTGGAACAAGGGGTGACGCGCTAGCGAGCGAGTCGGATTGATTGTTTCCACCAGGCACTCGAACGGCACATCCTGATGCGTATAGGCCGCTAGATTGAACTGCCTTACACGTTCAAGCAATTGGCGGAAACTGGGGTTGCCTGAGGTATCCGTGCGTAGCACGAGTGTATTAACGAAAAACCCCACCAGTTCCTCGAGCGCTTCGTCAGTGCGACCGGCAATCGGGCTGCCCAGAGGAATATCATGTCCCGCTCCCAAGCGGCTGAGCAACGTAGCGAAAGCAGCTTGTAGCACCATGAATAAGCTGGTATCAGCATTTCGCGCTAATGCATTAAGCTGTTCTTGCAGAGTTGCAGGCAGGGATACGGGCACCCAATCGCCACGATAGCTGGCTACCGCTGGACGCGGGTAGTCAGTGGGCAATTCGAGTTGCTCAGGCAGTCCTCGCAAAGCCTGTCGCCAGAATGCCAGTTGCTGGGCAAGCAGACTTTGTGGATCGCGCTCATCGCCTAACAGTTGCTGCTGCCACAGTGTGTAATCAGCATATTGCACAGGCAAAGGCGTCCAGTTGAATGCGTCTCCCTCATAATGGGCGGCATAAGCAGTTGCCAGTTCCCGTATGAGTAGTTCCATTGACCAGCCATCGCTGGCAATATGATGTAGCAACAGCAGCAATGTGTATTCGTCGGCGCCTAGCTTAAACAGCGTTGCGCGCAGTGGTAACTCCTTAGCGAGATCAAAGCACTCTTCTATTGCATACGCCAAAGCTTCAGGCAAAGCTTTAGCAGCGATGGACACCACATTCAGCTTGGGTCGTACCTCCATCAACAGCCGTTGTTCTGGCACGCCCAAGGTTTGTGGGAAAAGGGTGCGCAAGCTTTCGTGACGCATGACTACATCAGCCAGCGCAGCTTCTAGTGCAGCTTGATGTAATGGGCCGGACAGGTGCAGCGTTAACGGCAGATGGTAGGTTGGGCTCGGCCCTTCCAATTGTGTGAGAAACCACAGTCTGTGTTGTGCAAAAGATAGAGGAATCTGGGCCGGGCGTGGCATAGGCTGCAGTGCGCAGCGGGCGCTTTGCGCGCCAGTAAGCTGTTTGCTCAAATCCGCAATCGTAGGCGCTTCAAACAGGTTGCGGGTGGTGAGCTCCACCCCAAACACGCTACGGATGCGGCTCACCAACCGGATAGCGAGCAATGAGTGACCGCCGAGCACAAAAAAGCTGTCGTGGCGGCTGATGCGCTTAACACCAAGCAGCTTAGCCCAGATCGCGGCGAGGGCAATTTCAAGCTCGCCTTGAGGGGCTTCATAGGCTTGCTGGGCAAAGGCCTTTTCGTCTGGGGCGGGAAGCGCGCTGCGATCCACCTTTCCATTAGGCGTCAACGGTAGGCTATCTAAGCGCACAAAAGCAGCCGGCACCATATATTCAGGCAAGCTGACGGCAAGATGGATGCGAAGCGTGTAAGCAAGCTGTTCATCAGGTTCAGCTACGACATAGGCAATTAGCCGTTTGTTTTCGTTTTCACCCAATGCAAGCACGATGGCTTCGCACACTTGGGGATGTTCAATCAAGCGTGCTTCGATCTCACCAGGCTCGATCCGGAAGCCCCGGATTTTGATCTGATAATCGTTGCGACCTAAAAACTCCAGATTGCCATCAGGTAAATAGCGTGCTAGGTCTCCCGTTTTATACATTTTTGCTGCTTTATTTCCGCTAAACGGATCTGGAAGGAAACGCTCTGTGGTTAGTTCCAAACGGTTTAGATACCCACGTGCAACCCCCTTTCCAGCAATATAAAGTTCACCTACTGTACCCAATGGGACAGGCTGGCCATATGTATCTAACAGATAGACTTGAGTGTTTGCGATCGGCCGACCAATCGGGATGATGTCACCGTTGAAGTCCCTCGAGCAGCGCCACGCAGTGGCGCAAACAGTGATTTCTGTCGGACCGTAGGCATTGAAGATGACGCTTTGGTTGGTGAGGTTTTGCAATAATGCAGCACTCGGTGCTTCACCTGCCAGAATGAGTGTTAGAGGGGTATTTAAGCGGGGAAAATTCTCGCCATCTTGCAGTAGCGCAGGCGGCAAGGTTACGTGAGTGATGGCATATTTCGCCAAGTAATCCCACAAACTATTGCGTTCACGGTGGGTGTTATCGGAAGGTAGATATAAGCTTGCGCCGCACCCTAAAGCCATAAAAATTTCAGAAGCGCTGGCATCAAAACTGAAAGAAGCAAACTGTAAGACACGGCTGGCAGGGCGAACTTCAAAACACGCTACTTGCGCCAAAGCGAGATTCACAATACCTCGATGTTCGACCATCACGCCTTTGGGCATACCGGTGGAACCGGAAGTGTAGATCACATAGGCGAGATGATGTGAGTTAAGTCCAAGGTTAGGCGGATTAGTAATGGCTGCGTTCGGTAGATTATTCGGATCGAGCACAGTTAATGAAGCGAGAGCAGCCTCGCCTAATGCAGTGCATCCTGCCGCATCGGCGAGCAGGAGCATTGGCGCTGCATCAGCAAGAATGTACGCAAGGCGCTCGCTTGGATAGGCTGGGTCAAGTGGTACATAAGCGCCGCCGGCTTTGAGAATTGCCAGCAACCCGATAATCATTGCGGGTGAGCGTTCTACGCAGATAGCTACACGCACATCTGGTTGCACTCCTAATGCAATAAGCTGATGCGCGAGACGGTTGGCATACTGATTTAGCGTGGCATAGCTTAATATTTGATTCTCGTATATTAAGGCGGGAGCTTCCGGCGTGAGTTCGACTTGCGCTTCGAACAACCGGTGGATACATTGGTCTTCCGGACACGGGGCGGCTGTCGCATTCCAGGTCTTAAGCAGCAATTCCCGCTCGGCCGGTGATAGCAAGTTCAATTTGCCAGCCGGCATCTCGAACTCATCTATATTCAACGATGCGCAACTCAACTGTCGTAAATGTTCACTCATGCGCTCGACCTGATCCGCAGCCAAGCGTTTAGTGTCGTAAATCCAGCGGAAGGCTCCTCTGGCATTAACCTGAAGGGTTAACAATTCCCCGATTGCTTCGGCGCAAGAGACAAGATGCGGCTGCGTTTCATCGAATATCACCGCTACCGCCACCCGCCAAGGACGAGCCGTGCTTAGCTCTGGTAGACTGCGTAGAGCCGGAGACTGAGTAATTAAACTTTGTACAAAGGTATGATGCAACTGAAGTCGCGCGTACTCTGCTGCAGTGAAGGAATAAACTTCGGCAAAGGGGTGCTGTAAGTCAACGGTGATTGCCATTGGCACTATAGGCGCTAAGCAGGCGAGCACCTGCAATTCATCTTGGGCGTCGTCGACGCGCCAACCAATCTGAAATTGAGCTTGTTCTGTCAGACGGGCCAGATAGATCGCCAACGCGCTCAATAGCGCTACCAGTGGCTGATTAGATTCATTTTTTGCCGGCAGTGGCGCACACCATGCACTGGCTAACCATTCAGGTTCGGCGCCGCTCTCGCGCTGCTCAAAGGGGAGTTGCAAAGGCTGCAAGCGTGCCAAGCGGTCCTGCCAGAACGATTCGCTCGATGCCAGCTTCTTGTGAATCTCAGCGATGGCCTTAGACTGCTTCTTCGTGAGCTTAGGGAGGTACTTGCTCCGGTGAAGTCCGGCTTGTGTTGCTAAGGCTTCATCAAATAGCGGCCCATTTTCCTCTTCTGATAAAAATGGATCAATTGCATCCTCCTCGACCACGTTTTCAAGCTCAGCCATTCGATTGTTCATATCATCTCCTTGTACTCAATGAGCGAGTTTTATGGCCCGCTGTCTTCTAAGTAATGTTTAATATAGGGCTATCTTTTATCGATTGCGCTCGCTATCAGAATCCGCGGATCGCGTCATGCGAGTGAGCCAACAGTTAGATTATTCACAGCAGACATGTTTGGCCTAGAAGCATCATTGCTGCCTATCTGCGTATCAGCAACTGCATTGAAAACAATGTGACCCTCTTCCAGTTTGACCAAACGATCCGCCAGATGGAAATAGCGGTCATCGTGGCTGATAACGATCAGCGTTTTTCCTTGCTGTTTAAGCTGCGGTAATAAAGTAAGATAGAAATGTTTACGGAAGTGGGGGTCCTGATCCGCAGCCCACTCGTCGAACAGACAAATCTCTCGATCTTCGGCGTAACATTGCAGGAGCGCTAAACGTTTACGCTGTCCCGTCGAAAGATTCGTATGCGAAAGCTGTCCATGCTCCACCTGCAATTGCTGCTCTAATTTTAAGTCATGCAATAGCGCGCGAGTCCGCATATCAGGTAAGACATTGCCTTTCGAGTCGAGTACATGAGAAAAAAGGAAAAAATCACCAAAAACACTGGAGAAGCGCTCTCTGTATGTGCTCGATCCGTATGGAACCGTATCTTCGTTAAGACAGAGTCGCCCTGAACTGGGGGGCAATAAACCACACAACAAATGCATCAGAGTGGATTTACCACTGCCATTACTGCCCACGATGAATACCATTTCACCACGGCGGATACTTAGATTGACGGGGCCGACTCCTTGGCCCATTTTGCTTTCTGGATAGCGATAGGATAGATCTCTGGCGTGAATAAACTGCCAATCAATATTCACTTGTGGCTCTGCAAATGGCTTGGCAAGTTCAGATCGTAGGTCTAGACTAACGCGCCTAATATGGCGCAAACTGCTTAGGCCGACCCCCACCGGTCGGCCCGCGTGGATCACAAAAATTAAAGGCCCCACCATAAACAGCGCGCCGATGACAAAGCGTACAATAACCTCAGAGGGCAGCACAAATGCTGCATATCCTAGATAGACAACGATAAACACGATAGCGTATGACGCTGCGGATGTCCACGTTTCATTCACGTTCCAGCGCAGATGGACTTGCCGCATGAAAGTTTGCGCTTGTTCAATGGCTGGCTGCAAAAGCACCTTATGGAAGTGTTCGGCGCGTGCTTGACTCAAGAGCATTTCCTTCTTGCCCTCAGCAATCGTGCGGAAATGCTCAAACAGTGCTTCTTCGCTACGTCGCATCGCGTCGAATTGCACGCGGCTTGAATTAACCAAAAAGACTGAAAGTCCGAGAGGAAGACTTAAGCCCGCCATCAAAGCGAGGAAAAGCTGGCTTGACAGCGTGAGCAGATAAATCGCGCAGACCAGAGCAAGGGCGATATTGTAGGCAAGATGTGGCGCGAGTAAGACTAGTGGGCCGATACGGTTAATGTCTTCAATCAAAACACCAAAGATTGATGATTTATGATTGGCCAGTTTGTGATATTCAACTCTAATGAATTCTTTGGATAAATCTTTACGTAGCTGAGCCACAAATTCACTACCAAGCTGTGCTAGGATAATCTGTGCGATGCCATTGACTAGACACAGCGCAACGAACCATCCCAATCCTACCGCAAGGCAATCCCAATGTGCTTGCGGCAATCCTCCCGTCGCCAGTCGATTGATATAGGCAAGCAGGCCGATGGTTAACATGGCGCCGATACAAGAAAGGGTCGCCGTCACCAACAAAGGCCGAAAATATTGCTTTAAGTATTGAGCTATTAACATCCGCCCCTCCTCTCTAATCAGTTAGCGTTATTTTGTAATCGCTCTGACTTAACTGAGTTGGCGCTGCCCACGAGCGTGGGCAGCGCTGATGCAGGTCGCTATATCCCCAATGGGGTGGACCACGTTTCATATACTTTTTGCGCGTTTATTTCGGTAATGCTCCCAAGTCTGCCCTTCTTATATTTCAGTATGAGCATATGCAAATGAGTCACGCCATCATCAGATGCGATTTTTTTCATATGGTTTATTAGCGCATCGTCATGCCCGAAAATATTCTTAAATCTATCGACAAAATCCGTGTAAAGAATGGGCTGTAGATCTAGCACGATCTCGACCGAACAGCCCGGAAGATATTTTTCTATGGACTCGTACAATTTGAATGGCTTTTTTGCATCTCCGGGCGCCATCGTAACCAATTGAAGGATGCCATCATCAAGCAAATGTCGATCAACATTAGCTAAGATATTATCCACAAAATCCAAGCCATAGATCCCTGCGGCTGAATTTATATAGTAATCAATCCCCGGCGGCGTTGGCTCAAACGGTGGATTAGAGCAGATAAATCCAAATTTTTTGCCATCAACTGATCGGAAAATATCAGCAGCATCGCCATCATTGATATGAAAATTTTTATCAATATTATTGATGACAGCATTGTATCCGGCCAACATTTTTGCTCTTGAGTTGATATCGAGCCCGACGCAAGATGCGGCTCCATTTAACAAACAAAAAATACTCAATACGCCTGATCCAAGGCCGATATCTAGAACATCCGTGTTTTCCAAGTCTTTTTTGGATGTGTAGTCCATAAAAAATAATTGTTCTGGCTGGATCGGGAGAACTTGGTCTTCATGAGTATAGTTAAAAGGATCGGTGACAATCTTCATGGAACGAGTTGACGGCACACGAATGCTGTCTTTATCCGCCTCTCTCAGATAATGATGTAATTGTTCTTGTTGGGTTATAGGTAAGAAATTGTCCACTTCATAAGAATGACTCCCTTGATGGTTTTTTTCTGTTATAGAGAAAAGAACTTTTTCTTTTTTTGTATTGTACATATACAACGCTCCTGTTCCGCAAATTGCCATTATTGTTTATGAAAGGGGGACTTCTTTATCTGACGACAAACATATCGCCAATAAATAAAGCATCAATCGCCGTACCCTGGAAGGTTTTAATCGCATCAGATGGGGAGCAAACAATTGGCTCACTGTCGTTAAATGATGTATTAAGCACCAACGGTACGCCAGTCATGTCGGAAAAATGTGTGATCAGCGCATGGAAATCGGGGTTGCTATCTCGGCTCACCATTTGAACTCGAGCAGAATGGTCTTTATGTAATACTGCTGGGATTGAGGTGAGGCGGTCCGGCTTTGCCGGACATGCAAAGAGCATAGAATGGTGGCTCAAAGAGGCCTCCCCTAAATCGAACCAGTGAGCTGCTTGCTCGGCCAGCACGCTCGGTGCGAAAGGACGAAACTCCTCGCGGTGTTTAACCTTCACATTGAGCAGTTCGCGCGCTGACGCATTGCGTGGATCCGCCAGCAAAGAGCGATTACCCAGTGCCCGCGGCCCAAACTCCATCCGGCCTTGAAACCAAGCAACGATCTTGCCATTAGCGATCATGGCCGCTGCGTCATAGGCAGGATCAGTGGATCGTTGCGCTTGCAGGCCGGCATCCTGGAATGCCGTAATAATATCGGTATCTGAAAATTCGGGGCCGAGATAGGGATTATTATCCGCAAACAACGATCGCTGGCCAGAACGAGAATAATAAAGGTGAAGCGCTGCCCCAACTGCTGTTCCAGCATCATGCGGAGCCGTAGGGATATATATTTTTGAGAATATGCGACTTTCTTTAAGCACTGAATTGCTCACACAATTCAGTGCTACACCACCCGCGCAGCATAAATTATCTGATTTTGTGAGTGTACGGAGTTCACGAACCAGGCCAAGTAAAGCTTCATCGGTGACTTCTTGAAGCGCAGCAGCAACATTGTGATGATGCTCCAAGATCGGACTATTATCCACTCGAGCTGGACCAAATAAAGCCTCAATTTGATTGAAATTCGGCAGACGGAAACGTGCCACAGTCGGATCTACTGCATATCGACTTTCTCCAAGTTGCAAAAGCCTTTGAAAATCCTTTCTAAAAACAGCTGGATCGCCATAGGCTGCTAAGCCCATGAGTTTACAAGCGTCATATTCTGAAAACCCTAAATATTTACTGAGTTTTTCCCAGATAAATCCAATTGAATGAGGGTAATGAATTTCGTCCAGAGCGGTTATATTGGGTCCGTTTCCGTAGGCAAGTAATGTACACCCCGATTCGCCAATTCCGTCCACTACTAGGATGGCAGCATCATCGAAGCCAGAGGGATAGAAAGTGGAGGCTGCATGGGCTATGTGATGTGGAATAAATGAAAATTTATCACCGAATTTTCGGCCCAAAAATGTGTCGACTGCATCAGGAACTTGACTGAGCTTGGAGAGAAATATTTTTTCGCCCTCGGCACTGCCCCAATCACCCGGTTGGCTTAGAGAGTCAAGCTTAAATTTGCGTTTCCTAAGAGATGGGTCAAACGAGTAAGCAACCCCGTCTAGATCTGCGGCCGTCAAGCCGGCATAAGAAAGGCAAAAACGGATACTGTGTTCAGGCAGTTCATTTGGATTAGAGACACTCGCTTCCTTCGCATGTTTTCTTCGTGTGAACCTTTCCTCTTCGACAGCCGCTACAATTTTACCGTCTACAATAATTGATGCTGATGATTCATGATAGGCGGAGTTAATACCGAGAATACGCATATTATTATTCCTCTGTTAAAGTATAACAAAAACAGCACGATTACATATCACACAAACCAACTTGACGTCGCAAACAAACACCTTCACCCTAGAGTGAAATGTGCCGATTGTTAGCCACCTATAGTTTCAATCAGGCTTTGGGGGCGCATATCGGCCCAGTTTGTTTCGATATAGTCAAGACACGCTTGGCGCGCATCGGGGCCATGCACGGTTCGCCAGCCTGCAGGTACCTCGGCAAAGCTAGGCCATAGGGAGTGCTGATTTTCGGCATTAACCAATACCAAAAAAACACCATTGGGATCATCAAACGGATTGTTCATTCTAAAAGTCTCCTTTTGCTTTTTAATGCGTGCTGGATTCAGTAATGTATCCAGGTCCCAAACCAGAATTTAACCCATCATGCTTGTTAATTCCGGTCCATCCATTTCATCATGTTTTTTATAATGAGCATCAAACATTTTTATTATTTTTATATTGCTTAACAACGTATAGTTTCTCCCCACGGGAGGGAGCCTATTACGTTGAATTCGGCTTCTGGAGGAAGCATACACGAAAAAAAAGTATACTTCTACTAAAATTGAAACACAGGGGAATGTAAGGCAACGATTGCGGGTTTTGTTGGTTTTGTCGATTCAATCTTGAGCCTTATTAGAATGGATGTGGTGCCTAGTCAGAAAGGTGAGAGGACAGCCTGCCAGTGAGTTGTCTGGCAGGCGTGGCACAATGATGAGAGCAGATTAATGAGCGAGCAGCGAACGCAGCACAAACGGCAAAATCCCGCCATGCTGGTAGTAATCCACTTCAATCGGCGTATCGATGCGTAGCAATAAAGGCACGCGTTGCTGGGCGCCATTGGCGCGGTGGATGGTAAGCGTAACCTGCTGCTGTGGTTTGATGTGCCCAAAGCCCTCAAGGTCAAAGCTTTCATCGCCCTGTAGCTTTAACGTTTGTGCGCTCACGCCAGTCATAAATTGCAGCGGCAAAACCCCCATGCCAACTAAATTCGAGCGATGAATGCGCTCAAAGCTGCAGGCAATCACAGCCTTTACGCCTAGCAATTGAGTTCCTTTGGCTGCCCAGTCGCGGGAAGAGCCTGTACCGTATTCCTCACCACCGAAGACAACCGTTGGCACGCCTTCAGCAATGTAACGCATGGCCGCATCATAAATGGATAACACTTCTCCACTCGGTTGATGAAGGGTAATTCCGCCTTCAATGCGCGTACCGTCTGCTTGCAACGGCATCATCAAATTTTTGATGCGGACATTGGCAAAGGTTCCGCGCATCATAATTTCATGGTTGCCACGGCGTGAACCATAGCTGTTGAAATCAGCTTTAAGCACGCCATTTTTTTGCAGCCATAAGCCAGCAGGGGAGGTTTCTTTGATCGCACCGGCCGGACTAATGTGGTCAGTCGTGACTGAATCGCCAAAAATGCCGAGTGCACGCGCGTTTTTGACGCTAGTCTGATGAGCCGCGGGCTGCATCCTAAAATCAGTAAAAAAGGGTGGCTGTGCAATGTAAGTCGATTTTGGCCAGTTATAGGTTTGGCCTTCAATTCCTTCAATCTTGCTCCATAAATCGCCTTTTTGGGTAAGCTGCGCGTAGTTTTTTTTGAATACTTCTGCATTCAGTGCGACCTTGAGTAATTGATGGATTTCATGGCTTGATGGCCAGATATCGCCGAGATAAATATCTCGTACTTTTCCATCCTTGCCTTTCCCCTGGCCAAGCGGTTCAGTCATTAAATCGCGCATGACGGTACCGGCGATTGCATAGGCTACGACCAGCGGAGGCGAGGCCAGAAAATTTGCCCGCAGATTTGGATGAATCCGTGCCTCGAAGTTGCGATTACCCGATAACATGGCAGCGGCCACGAGATCGTGCTGGATGATTGCTTCGTTAAGGGCTGGCGTGAGGTCGCCCGCATTGCCAATACACGTTGTACAGCCGTAAGCGGCGAGTGTAAAACCGAGCTTCTCAAGATAAGGTGTGAGGCCGGTTGCATTTAAATATTCGGTAACAACCCGTGAGCCAGGCGCCAGAGAAGTCTTAATATGCGGGGCGACACTGAGGCCCATTTCAACTGCTTTCTTGGCCAGTAAACCAGCAGCAAGTAGCACGCTTGGATTGGAGGTGTTGGTACAGGACGTAATCGCTGCAATCAAGATGTCGCCATTTTTAATTGGCAGGCCATCACGAGTCTTATAGGCTTGATCGAGCACGCTGTTGTCTTTAGAAAAACCGTTTTCAGTGACTGGCTTTGAGAAGAGTTCAGCGAAAGTTTGTTTCATCTGACCAAGCTCGATGCGGTCTTGCGGCCGCTTAGGGCCAGCCAGTGACGGAGTTACGGTCGCTAGATCCAACGTGATTATCCGGGTATAGTCGATTTGACCGGCCGCGGGCATGCCATAGAGGTGCTGCGCTTTAAAGTAATTACGGAACGCGTCAATTTCTTTTTGGGTACGGCCGGTGTTTTCAAAATATTCAATAGTCTTATCATCTACTGGGAAAAACCCCATCGTAGCCCCATATTCGGGTGCCATATTGCTGATGGTTGCCCGGTCCGGTACGGCGATTGAAGCAGCCCCCTCGCCGAAGAATTCAACAAATGTGCCGACGACTTTTTCTTTGCGCAAGAGTTCAGTCACAGTCAATACCAGGTCAGTGGCAGTAAGACCTTCACGTAGTTGGCCTTTTAACTCAAAGCCAATCACATCAGGGGTCAGCAAATATACCGGCTGGCCGAGCATGGCTGCTTCCGCTTCAATACCACCGACTCCCCAGCCAATCACGCCAATACCGTTAATCATGGTGGTATGGCTATCCGTACCCACTAGCGTATCGGGGTAGTAAATGGCGTTATGGCGAGGATCCGTTAGATCCTTCTTCTGGTGCACGCCCCGCGCAAAATATTCAAGATTGACTTGGTGGACAATGCCAATGCCAGGCGGCACCACGCGGAATGTATCAAACGCTTGCATGCCCCATTTCATGAACTGGTAGCGTTCTTGGTTGCGCTGAAACTCCAGCTTCATATTTAAATCGAGCGCATCTTTGCGGCGAAAATAATCGATCTGAACTGAGTGATCCACCACTAAATCAACAGGTACCAGTGGCTCAATTGATTTCGGATCCTGTCCCATTTGTTTAGCCACATCGCGCATGGCTGCAATATCGGCCAGTAGCGGCACACCTGTGAAATCTTGTAAAACGACGCGCGCGACAACAAACGGAATTTCTTCAGTGCGAATTGCATTGGGTTTCCAGTTTGCGAGTTGCGCGATATGCGTGCGAGTGATTTTGAGGTCGTCATAGTTACGCAAGACCGACTCAAGTATGAGCCTGATTGAAACGGGCAGGCGCTCAAGCTTAAGGTTAAGCGCCTGCCCTAGCTGTGGCAGCGAGTAAAATGCACCGGTGCTAGTGCCGCTATCGAATTCTTTGAGTGTGTTGTAAAGAGTGTGAACCATTTTTTCCTTATGAGCAGAAAGCGCAAATCCTATGCGTCGCTTTTTCCCACTAATGCTGATGCATTGCATTTATGCACTGTGCGTCAGTACGAGAAAGCATCCGCGCTATGATTTGCGCACGACCGTTCGTTAGTGAGCTTTGCGGATTGCTTCTGCTTGGGTTGGAGCGGCAGTATCCTTAGCCATCATTTCGGGTGACCTACATTCATCGGCAAGGCGTCTTTTATGCTGGCCTTTATCATTGAATAGCATTGCTTTGGACGGAATCACAATCCAATTCATTCCGCTGGCCGGATCATAGAAACGATCAGCGCCGGTCGTCGTTTGGACGCGCGGCAGTTGGTAGTTCTTCCGGCCCCAACGCATGGTGAGGATTTGATCGCGCTGCATATCGCCGGTGATCCAGAGTGTTTCTTTGCCTTTACACAACCATTTCACTGGCTTAGCAGCCGTTTTTTTGTGTGCGGCAGGTTTGGTGCGCGAGCGCTCTACCTTAATAGAGGGTTTTGCGGGGGTAGCGGTTTGAGCCGTGTGCGCCACAGCATGACTCGCTAGCACCCCCGGTACGATAGCGAATAGATAGGTCAGGACAGCGATAACTCGGTTTCTCATACAAGTCTCCTTATATATCGGAACTTCAAGCAAAAACAATAGCGACTACCCAAGCAGATGCTTTACACCGTTCTGTTCTTCGAGCAATTCTTGCCGCGCTAGATCCATCCGCTCGCGTGAAAACGCATCGATCTCAAGGTCTGACACCAAAGTGTACTCTCCATTTGCTGTCGTCACTGGAAAACCATAGAGCAACTCTTTAGGAATGCCATAGGCTCCAGTGGATGGAACGCCCATGGTAACCCAGCGCCCGTTGCTGCCCAGTACCCAGTCGCGCATATGATCAATCGCTGCATTGGCTGCGGAGGCTGCCGATGACACGCCACGCGCTTCGATCACGGCGGTTCCGCGTTTAGCGACAGTTGGCATAAAAACCTTGCGATTCCAGGTCTCATCATTGATCATCTGCGTTAAGCTAGCGCCGTTAACCGTGGCGAAACGGAAATCTGGATACATCGTAGGCGAATGATTGCCCCACACAATAATTTTCTCAATGTCTGTGATTGACTGACCCGATTGAGCGGCGAGTTGCGACAAAGCGCGGTTGTGATCAAGGCGCATCATTGAGGTGAAATTTTTCTGCGGTAAATCGGGCGCAGATTTCATCGCGATGTAGGCATTTGTGTTAGCGGGGTTGCCGACCACGAGTATTTTGACCTTGCGGCTGGCTACCTCATTTAAAGCGCGGCCTTGCACGGTAAAGATTTCAGCATTGGCGCTGAGTAGATCTTTGCGCTCCATCCCTTTTGAACGCGGTCGTGCGCCAACTAACAAAACAAAATCGGCGTCCTTAAAAGCAATTTTAGGATCATCTGTAATAATAATGTCTTGCAGTAGTCCAAAGGCGCAATCCTCAAGCTCCATCACCACCCCTTTCACGGCTGCTTGAGCTTGCGGCAGATCCAGCAGTTGCAAAATCACAGGCTGATCTTTACCAAGTAGATCGCCATTGGCAATACGAAAGAGCAGCGAGTAAGCAATTTGCCCGGCAGCACCGGAGATGGCGATACGCTGTGCAGGTTTAGACATAATTATTTCCTGAATGAGTCATTGAACAATCCGCGTGTAGACGGCGCAGCGCCTAGTCGATCCCAAGTCTAAAAGCCGCCGTCGCGAAAGTCAACATTATCATGTATCTTATATAAGACATATAAATTAAAGCAGCGGGTAGACGCTGTGAGTGCGCTGTGATCCAATACTACAATGAAAACTCGTTCTGCCAACTTGTCGAAGGCGACTACTGAAATTGAGCCCAGCGCACAGGTAGAGTTGCCGCTTTCTCCTACCTTTAGCCCTCTCTATCAACAAATAAAAGCTCTCATTACACAGAGTTTAGAGATTGGTGAGTGGAAGCCAGGTGAACCAATTCCGAGTGAAGTTGAGCTTGCCACGCGCTATAAAGTCAGTCAAGGAACTGTACGCAAAGCAATCAGTGTGTTGGCTGCTGAAAATTTGCTTATCCGCCGACAAGGCAAAGGCACTTTTGTTGCGACGCATAGTGAAGCGCGTGCGCAATTTCGTTTTTTGCGCTTACTGCCGGAAGCGGGCGTGCCAAACGTATACGAAAGTCATTTGCTTGAGTGCCGGCGCCTGCGTGCACCGGTTGAGATTGCTCGGCCGCTCGAGCTTCAACCCAATGAGCCAGTTGTACTTATCAAACGTACTCTGAAGTTTAGTGGAGTTGTTGCCGTTTTCGATGAAATTTGGTTGCCAGGCAATTTATTTAGGGGCCTGACGCTAGAACGGTTGGCTGCGTACCATGGGCCACTTTATGTACTATTTGAAACAGAATTTGGTACGCGGATGATTCGTGCTTCGGAAAAAATTCGTGCGCTAGCCGCTGCTGATGAGGTTGCAACAGTACTTGGTGTTGAACCGGGCCATCCGCTATTAAGCGTTGATCGGGTGTCTTATACCTATGGCGACCGGCCGGTCGAAGTTCGGCGCGGTTGGTATGTGACTGACGCGTTTTATTATCAGAATGATTTAAGTTAATTTAATGGGCATGTTTGTAAGGTATTGATTTTTGACGCATGTCTTCAGTCACCAGCTGTCCTCAATGGAAGATTATTCATTATAAATATTTTATATTTTATAAATTAAGTTTTTCATATTTTTGAAATATGAAAAAATCATTTGTTTTCAGGAAATAAAACAAGTACAATCCCCAACCGACTCAAAGCAACTCTTAATCAATTATTGTTTAAATAGGGCTAAAATAATGAAAAAGTATCAAGCTGCACTAGCCATAGGATTGGCTCTAAATCTTGTTTTAACAGGCTGTATGCGTAGCATCGCCAATCCGGTGCCAATCGCACAGATAGGAGACGAAACTAAGAATTGTCAGTCAATCTCGGAAGAAATCCACCAAGTGCAGATGCTGCTAAACACGAGTGAGTCAGATGGACATCGTCAAACGGCACAGAATCTTGTATTAGGAGTGACGGGGGTATTTTTACTTGTGCCTTTGTTTTTTATGGATTTGGGGAATGCAGCGACAGTCGAGAAGAGAGCTGCACAGGCTCGACTGCAGAGGCTACAGTCGACCTATGTGGACAAGCAGTGTCGGGATTTAGCTGGATCGTTAGCTCATATTGAAACCAATAAAGAGGCGCCAACCTCTAAATAAACCATACCTTGTGGTAGGTTTTTCTGATTAAAATTAAAGTCAAATTTTACTGTTTCCCTAATAGGAGAGACAGTAAGACAATTGCCAAATAATGCGGAAATTCTTTTGAGATGGCGGGTACTAGGTCATCTGCTATTAAGCGTTGATCTAGTGCCTTATACTTGGTGATCGCCCGCTTGAAGCCCAGTATGGTTGGTATGTGGCGGATACGTTTTATTATTAGAATGGCTTAAATTAATAATCGCATTAAACTTGCAGATTAAGAGAATATAGCCGTTCGGCTGACTATAAATTATCTGCTGCGTACAACACAGTTGATGCAATGCCACCCAATTACCCGTTGAAAAATTCCGGCATTTAATCTACTATTTAGTTTAATAATATCTGGCTTATGATAAGCAGTTTTTGATGGAAAACGTAAATTTAAATTTTTTTAAACTAGCCTTATAACTTGCTTAACTCATCTATTTGCAAGGGATTTGTGTGCGCAGGTTTTAGTTATGTGAAGTCTCCAAGTGTCAGACAAGCAGAAAACGCGTTAAAATCTCGGGCTGTGTGATTCAATGAGGTTTAACCGTATGGCTGAAGCTAGCAAAAAACCAAGGCCGGAATTTCGTAATATTGGAATTAGGCAGATACTCAGTTACCGGCTTCCGTTAGCAGGGATCGTGTCAATTTTGCATCGTATTAGCGGGGCGCTGCTTTTTCTTTCCTTGCCGTTTTCTTTGTATTTGTTCGAGCAAAGCCTGGCTTCCGCAACCAGCTTCGAGATGCTAAAGGGTTTCGCGAGCGGTGTGCTGGTCAAGTTAAGCCTTTTGTTGGTTATTTGGGCATTTGCATTTCATTTTTTTGCAGGTCTTCGTCACTTGCTGATGGATATGCATTATGGGGTGGCTAAAGCCGCCAGTAAGAAGACCGCTGCTGTTGTATTCGTCCTTTCGTCAATAGTCACGTTTGCTATTGCGCTCAAACTATTTGGGGTTTTTTAAATGGCAAGCCAAAATAATCTAGGCCCAAAGCGCCTTGTGGTGGGCGCACATTACGGTTTGCGCGACTGGCTGGCGCAACGGGTGAGCGCCGCGGTGATGGCGATTTACACTCTTATTTTGCTCGTCTGGTTTTTTGCCGCAAAAGCTTTTTCATATGACGGTTGGGCATCGATTTTTGCTGCGCAATGGATGAAAGCAGCTACTTTTGTTGCATTGCTGGCGCTTTTTTATCATGCTTGGGTTGGCCTGCGTGATATTTGGATGGATTACGTGAAGCCGCTTAGTGTGCGGCTTACGTTGCAAGTGTTGACGATCGTATGGCTGCTTGTATGTGCAGGTTATGCCGTACAGATTCTGTGGAGAGTATAAGAATGGCCGCAATTAAGAGTACGCTACCCCGCCGGCGTTTTGATGTAGTGATTGTCGGTGCGGGAGGCTCGGGCATGCGGGCATCTTTGCAATTGGCGCAAGCGGGTTTGTCGGTCGCCGTATTATCTAAGGTATTCCCAACTCGCTCACATACCGTTGCAGCTCAAGGTGGGATTGGTGCCTCGCTGGGCAATATGAGTGAAGATAACTGGCATTATCATTTTTATGACACGATTAAAGGCTCAGATTGGCTCGGCGACCAAGACGCGATTGAATTCATGTGTCGTGAGGCGCCACGTGCAGTGTACGAGCTTGAGCATTTTGGCATGCCGTTTGATCGTAACCCTGATGGTACGATTTATCAACGCCCGTTTGGCGGGCATACTGCAAACTATGGCGAGAAACCGGTACAGCGTGCTTGTGCCGCGGCGGATCGAACCGGTCACGCACTGCTGCATACGCTTTATCAACAAAATGTCAAAGCAAAAACTCACTTCTTCGTTGAATGGATGGCGCTTGATCTGATCCGCGATCAAGAGGGCAACGTGCTTGGCGTGACTGCGCTCGAAATGGAAACGGGTGAGGTTTATATTTTGGAAGCCAAGTGCACACTCTTTGCAACGGGTGGCGCTGGCCGTATTTATGCGGCTTCAACCAATGCATTTATCAATACGGGCGATGGTCTTGGCATGGCTGCACGAGCCGGTATTCCCCTCCAAGATATGGAGTTTTGGCAGTTTCATCCAACTGGGGTAGCAGGCGCTGGCGTTTTGATTACAGAAGGGGTGCGTGGCGAGGGTGGAATTTTACGCAATGCCCATGGCGAACGTTTTATGGAGCGTTATGCGCCAACTCTGAAAGATCTTGCGCCGCGCGATTTTGTTTCCCGCGCAATGGACCAAGAAATCAAAGAAGGTCGCGGCTGTGGGCCACAGCGAGACCATGTGCTATTGGATTTATCGCATATTGGGGCTGAAACCATTGTTAAACGACTGCCGTCAATCCGTGAAATCGCACTTAAATTTGCCAATGTGGATTGTATTTTAGAGGCGATTCCAGTGGTGCCTACAATCCATTATCAAATGGGCGGCATCCCGACCAACATTCATGGTCAGGTGGTTGGCAAAGAGGGTGATAATCAAGCCCCTGTTAGTGGTTTTTACGCTGTTGGCGAATGTTCGTGCGTATCGGTGCATGGTGCTAATCGCCTCGGCACTAATTCATTACTGGATTTGGTTGTATTTGGCCGGGCTGCAGGTAACCATATTATTCAGCAAGTGAAGGCTCAAGCGGAGCATAAACCGCTGCCAGCTGATGCGGCCGAACGTACGTTGGCGCGGTTAGCTGAACTCGAGGCAAGCACAACTGGTGAGTATACACAGCGTATTGCGGGCGATATTCGTCAGACCATGCAAGCTCATGCAGGCGTTTTTCGGACCAGTGAATTACTCGCAGCAGGCGTTGCAAAAATGAGCGAGTTGACTGAGCGGGTTAAACATGTGCACTTGCGAGATAAATCAAAAGTATTTAATACGGCGCGGGTCGAAGCACTCGAATTGGCTAATTTGATTGAAGTTGCACGTGCCACGATAACTTCAGCCGAAGCGCGTAAAGAAAGCCGTGGCGCCCATGCGCACCGCGATTACCCAGAGCGCGACGACGGAGATTGGCTGCACCATACTCTTTGGTATAGCGCGGATAATCGTTTGGACTATAAGCCCGTGCGAATGAAGCCGCTGACAGTTGAAACCATACCGCCAAAGGCGCGCACCTTTTAAGTACGGCTTATTTTTGCTAGATATGTCTGACAAAAGCATCAAGCGCAATCAGTTGATACCGTGTGTTTGCATGCTAGGTTAGGCCAACGGAAGTTCGAGATGACAAAACGTATTTTTGAAATTTATCGCTATGATCCAGACCAGGACGCAGCACCACGCATGCAAACTTACGAGCTTGAACTCGACGCGCATGACAAAATGCTGCTCGATGTATTGATCAAGCTGAAATCGATGGATGAATCGATCGCCTTTCGCCGCTCATGTCGCGAAGGCGTATGCGGCTCGGATGCGATGAATATTAATGGTAAAAATGGGCTTGCTTGCCTCACCAATATGAATGAGCTGCCGCAGCGAATTACGCTCAGGCCGCTGCCAGGGTTGCCCGTAGTACGTGATTTGATTTGCGATTTTACGCATTTTTTTGATCAATATTACTCAATCAAGCCCTACTTGATTAATGATGAGCCACTGCCAGAGAAAGAGCGTTTACAATCTCCACAAGAACGTAATGAGCTGGATGGATTGTATGAATGTATTTTATGCGCTAGCTGCTCGACTTCTTGCCCGAGTTTTTGGTGGAACCCAGACAAATTTGTTGGCCCCGCTGGTTTATTGCAAGCGTATCGTTTTATTGCTGACAGTCGGGATCGTGCGACCGGCGAGCGCCTGGATAACCTGGAAGACCCTTATCGCTTGTTCCGTTGCCACACGATTATGAATTGCGTTGATGTTTGCCCGAAGGGGCTGAATCCAACTAAGGCAATTGGTAAAATCAAAGAACTCATGGTACGCCGTGCAATTTAAGCATAGACGTTGAAGCGAGTACTTAAAATGGCACCTGTTTCTCATCAAGCAGACCCTGTGCAACGGGCTCGATTGCGTTGGCGGGCGCGGCGCGGGCTGCTGGAAAACGATCTCATCATTGAACGTTTTTTTAGTCGTTATGAGCATATCCTAAGTGACGCCGATGTAGGGGCGCTGACTCAGCTATTGGAACTTAGCGATAGCGATTTGTTAGACTTACTTCTTGCTCGATCGCAGCCGCAAGGCGAACTCGCTAGCGCGGATGGGTTGCATGTATTGGCGCTGTTACGCGCTAGTTAAATTACCCGCGCCTTCTAATTTTACCGTAGAACCTAAGCAGATTCACGGCTGGCTTTTTGGGGCAGCATCCGCTATGCCATTTTTTAACACGAGGACGCTTATGACTCCATCCGATGTAAAAGCGACGCTTTCTTTTAGTGATGGCTCGCCCAGCGTTGAGTTGCCAATCTACCAGGGCACCCAAGGCCCCGATGCGATTGATATTCGCAAGTTATATGGACAAACCGGTAAATTTACCTATGACCCAGGTTTTATGTCCACAGCAGCGTGCAATTCGGCCATTACCTATATTGACGGTGACAAAGGCGAACTGTTGCATCGCGGCTATCCGATTGAGCAACTTGCAGTGCATGGCGATTTTTTGGACGTTTGCTACTTACTCTTAAAAGGCGATTTACCCAAGGCCGAACAGAAACGGGAATTTAACGAGTTGGTCACTATGCATACGATGGTGCACGAGCAGATGCAGTTTTTTTTCCGGGGTTTTCGGCGGGACTCGCATCCAATGGCAGTATTAACGGGATGTGTCGGCGCCCTCTCCGCGTTTTATCATGACTCATTGAATATTAACGATGCCCGTCATCGCGAAGTATCGGCCATCCGCTTAATTGCTAAGTTGCCGACGTTGGTTGCAATGGCCTATAAATATAATATTGGCATGCCGTTTGTGTACCCCCTCAACGAATTGTCATATAGCGCTAACTTTATGCGCATGATGTTTGCCAATCCATGCGAAGAATATAAGGTTAACGAAGTATTGGTGCGTGCTCTTGACCGCATTTTGATCTTACATGCTGACCATGAGCAGAACGCTTCAACGTCAACGGTACGGCTTGCCGGGTCATCGGGTGCTAATCCATTTGCTTGCGTGGCGGCAGGTATTGCCTGTCTATGGGGACCAGCGCATGGTGGCGCGAATGAAGCGGCACTCAATATGCTAGAAGAAATTGGCTCGCCAGAGCGGATTCCAGAATTTATCAAGCAGGTCAAGGATAAGCACTCAAGTGTAAAGTTAATGGGCTTTGGCCATCGCGTCTATAAGAATTATGACCCACGCGCTAAACTCATGCGCGAGACATGCCATGATGTGCTTGAAGAGTTGGGCTTGCAGAATGAACCACTCTTCAAATTGGCGATGGAGCTAGAAAAAATTGCGCTGGAAGATGAATATTTTGTCTCGCGCAAACTCTATCCTAATGTTGATTTTTATTCAGGCATTGTGCAGCGCGCGTTGGGTATTCCGACTTCGATGTTTACCTGTATTTTTGCGATGGCGCGCACGGTTGGCTGGATTGCGCAATGGAATGAAATGATTTCCGAGCCGGATCAAAAAATTGGCCGGCCACGCCAGCTTTTCGTTGGGCAGACACCGCGCGAAGCAAAACCGATCGAGCAGCGTTAGCCATAACAATGACCAAAATTGCGGTATGGCTAAGATAGAGCGCTCTCGCCGTGACGTGAGCGGATTTTTAAATGAGTAAAAAGATGAAAACAGTTGGTTTTGTCGGCTGGCGCGGCATGGTAGGCTCAGTTTTATTGCAGCGCATGCGCGAAGAAAACGATTTTGCCTTGATCGAGCCGTTATTTTTTAGTACGAGTAATGTTGGCGCAGCGGCGCCACCTTTCGCTAAAAATGAAATAAAGCTGAAAGATGCGTATGAGTTGCAGGCGCTCAAGCAGTGCGACATTATCATAACTTGCCAAGGTGGCGACTACACGGCTGAGATATTCCCTAAGCTGCGTGCGGCTGGCTGGGATGGCTATTGGATTGATGCTGCTTCTTCGCTGCGCATGAACGAGGATGCGGTGATTATCCTAGACCCGGTGAATGCGGACGTGATTCAAGCTGCACTAGGCCGTGGCATTAAAAATTACATCGGTGGCAATTGTACGGTCAGTCTCATGCTGATGGCGCTCGGTGGCCTTTTTCATGCGGGCTTAATCGAATGGGTCAGTGCGATGACCTATCAGGCCGCTTCTGGCGCTGGCGCGCAGAATATGCGCGAATTGTTGCAACAAATGGGCGTGCTATATGGCGCCGCCAATCAAAGCCTGGCTGATCCGGCCGCCGCAATCTTGGACATTGATCGCTCTGTGCTGGCTGCAATGAACAGTGAGCAGATGCCGGTGGCTCAGTTTGGCGCGCCGCTGGCGGGTTCACTGCTGCCATGGATTGACCAGGATCTAGGGCAGGGGGTGTCGCGCGAAGAATGGAAAGGGGCGGCTGAAACCAATAAGATTCTTGGCAAGCCCTCATTGGGCATGGTCGGTTCAATACCGGTTGATGGCATTTGCGTGCGCATTGGCGCGATGCGTTGCCATGCACAGGCAATGACGATTAAGCTCACGCAAGATGTGCCGCTAGCCGAGATTGAAAATATCTTGGCCGCGGCAAATGACTGGGTGCAGGTGGTACCGAATGAACGCGCTGCATCGCTTAGCCAGCTTACGCCGGCTGCTGTAACGGGTAAGTTATCCGTACCGGTTGGCCGGTTGCGTAAGCCCGCGATGGGCGCTCAATATCTCTGCGCCTTTACAGTAGGCGACCAGTTACTTTGGGGCGCGGCTGAACCTTTGCGGCGGATGCTGCGAATTTTGCTGGCCGCGGCATGAAGTTTAACCCACCCTCCGACTTTAGACCGTAAACTGCGATGCGCATTGCTTTAGGCTTGCAGTACGATGGTGCGACGTTCTCCGGCTGGCAGTCGCAGCAGCACCGCAACACGGTGCAAGATGCGCTTGAACGCGCATTGGCGTTATTTACTACCTGTCCGCTGAAGACCGTGGCGGCGGGTCGTACAGATACAGGCGTGCACGCGTTGGGCCAGGTGGTGCATTTTGACACCGAAGCGCAGCGCCCGATATTTGCATGGGTGCGCGGGGTCAATGCTTTTTTGCCGGCGAGCATTGCCGTGCAGTGGGCGCAGCATGTACCTGCAGAGTTTCATGCGCGTTTTAGCGCGTATGAGCGTACTTATTACTATATGCTGTACTCCCATCCTATTCGCTCACCCTTATTGGCTGGCCGTGCCGGTTGGGTGTATCAGACAGAACTTGACCTGACAGCCATGCGCGCTGCTGCATGCGTGCTGCTTGGCGAGCATGATTTCTCCGCCTTTCGTTCCTCTGAATGTCAGGCCAAATCGCCTTGTAAGCACCTCTATGCGCTGGATATCGAAGCGCGCGGCCATTTTATTTATTTTCGTTTTCGGGCTAATGCTTTTTTGCACCATATGGTGCGAAATATCATGGGCTGTCTGATTGAAATTGGCCGCCACCGGCAGTCGGTGAGTTGGTTGCAAACGGTCCTTGAGGCGCGTGAGCGACGCCAGGCAGCGCCCACTTTTATGGCGGACGGCCTATATCTTGCTCAGATTGGCTATCCGCCCACGTTCAAGGTACCACTGCCGGACCTGACTAGTCAGCCTTGGGGAGAACTATGGGCAAGCCACAGCTAGCTGCGATGGTAATCGGTAGCCGTCTTGTGCCGCTTCTGGCCGAGGTGCCGCCCGCAGACGCGGTACAATTGCTAATTAATTTTATTGCGCAAATGCGACAGGCGCTCGATACAGCCGTAAAGTTAGAGCGTAACCAAGAAACTAAGGATAGATGATGAGCTGGCTTGATAAACTACTGCCACCTAAAATTAAACCGACTGATCCGGCAAGCCGCAAAAGCATGCCTGAAGGGCTATGGATTAAATGTCCATCATGTGAGGCCGTACTCTATCGCAATGATCTAGAGAGTAATCTGCACGTTTGTCCTAAGTGTGATTACCATATGCGGATTGGCGCGCGCGCGCGGCTAGATAGCTTGCTTGATGCAGAGGGCCGTTATGAAATTGGCCAAGAAATTGTGCCGGTCGATTCGCTTAAATTCAAAGACAGCCGCAAATATACCGAGCGCATTAAAGAAGCGATGGAAGATACCGGGGAAACCGATGCGATGGTTGTACAGGGCGGTGCCATCCATACTTTGCCAGTGGTCGCGGCTTGTTTTGAGTTTTCTTTTATGGGCGGGTCAATGGGCTCGGTGGTTGGCGAGCGTTTTACACGCGGCGTGAAAGCTGCGCTTGAGCAACGTACGCCATTTATTTGCGTGACAGCTTCGGGTGGCGCGCGCATGCAAGAAAGTTTGTTGTCGCTGATGCAAATGGCCAAAACGACGGCGATATTGACCAAACTTTCCGAAGCTAAACTACCGTTTATTTCCATCTTAACTGATCCAACCATGGGGGGGGTTTCAGCAAGCTTCGCATTTCTAGGCGATGTTGTGATTGCTGAGCCTAAGGCATTAATCGGTTTTGCTGGGCCACGCGTGATTGAACAGACCGTGCGTGAGAAACTACCGGAAGGTTTTCAACGCTCTGAGTTTTTGCTGCAAAAAGGCGCGATTGATATGATCGTTGACCGTCGTCAACTGCGCGCAAAAATTGCGCATTTGCTGGCCATACTTACGCTACAACCGCATGATGCGGTTGTTTCTTAGAGAACATAGGCCACTATGGTTCACTGATATGAGCGTTTTTATGACGGGATTTTTTATCACGAACCCTTTGGTCTCAGTGCCTATTCAGCAGTACATATTAGCTAAATGATCGCTTTTCCAACCCTAACCGCTTGGCTTGCTCATCTCGAAACAGCCCATCCGATTGGTATTGACATGGGCCTTGAGCGGGTGAGCAAAGTGAAAGATGCGCTCGGGCTGGATTTCAAGTGTCCAGTGATTACTGTTGGAGGGACAAACGGTAAGGGCTCGACCTGCGCGCTACTCGAATCTATTTTGTTACATGCCAGTTATCGGGTTGGTTGTCATACTTCACCGCATTTACTGTCGTTTAACGAGCGTGCGCGTATCAATGGCGAGATAGCTTCTGATGCCGCTTTATTGCCTCACTTTGCAGCGGTCGAACGGGCACGCCATAGTTTTGCCGAGCCGATCTCGCTGACTTACTTTGAATTTACGCTGCTGGCGATTGCGCATTGGTTTGCCGCCAGTAAACTTGATGTCGTGATTCTTGAAGTAGGTTTAGGCGGGCGGCTAGATGCAGTCAATAGTATCGATCCAGATTGCGCGGTGATTACGAGCATTGATATCGATCATACTCATTACCTTGGTGACACGCGTGAAAAAATTGGTTTTGAAAAGGCAGGTATCTTCCGTCCTGGCAAACCGGCAATTTGCGGCGATCCATTACCGCCGCGCAGTTTAATTGACCACGCTCAGCGCATCGGCGCAGATTTATGGCTGGTTGGCCGTGATTTTGGTTATCAGGCGCAAGCAGGTAATGAGCGTCAGCAGTGGTGTTATACCGGCCGTACTCTATCGCGGGCGGCGCTTGCTTATCCGGCATTGCGAGGCGCGAATCAATTGCTCAATAGCTCAGCGGCGTTGGCGGCGCTTGAAGCACTGCGCGACAGACTGCCGGTCGCCGCGCAAGAGATTCGGCTTGGCCTAGCCAGGGTTGAATTAGCCGGCCGCTTCCAGGTACTGCCTGGCAAGCCGGCAGTGGTGCTGGATGTTGCACATAATCCGCATGCCGTGGCGGCGCTCGCAGAAAATATAAGTAATATGGGATTTTTTCCGTATACCTATGCAGTATTTGGTGCCATGGAGGATAAAGATATTGCTGCCGTTCTGCAGCGGATTAAGGGCGAAATTGATTACTGGTATATCACTGATCTGCCCACGCCACGCGCCGCGCCAGCAGCCATGATCGAGGCGCTATTGCATGAAATACAGGCGGTGGATCAGAATCGTACCGCGGCCACCAATGTGCCTCGCCACATCGAATGTTTTGCTACACCGGCGCAAGCTTACGCAAAGGCATTAGCGAATGCCGCGGAGAATGATAGAATCATCGTTTTTGGATCTTTCTACACGGTGGCTGATGTCATTGCATATCGACAACGCCAGCTATAAACTGGTCGACCTTCCAAAATTTTACGATACAAGTAAGGTGGTTTAAGCCATTTATGGGACTTTTCTCGTTCGGTAACAAAGAGAATAGTCGCCGCAGTGCAGGCGACAAATATGATACGCGCGACGCATCTGGCGGGCGGGCGAGCCGCGCGGATAAGGCCGCATTGGCTCGTGAGAAAGCTGCGCAGGGTGAAAACCGCAGTGCTCGCCGCATTGGGCAAGAGATTTTACTAGATCCGCTGCTGCTAGAAAAGCGGCGAGCGCGTCGTCGTTTACTGGGAGCGGTAGTCCTGGTGGTTGTCGCCATTGTGGTTTTGTCTAAAGTACTCGAGCCGGGCCCTAGGCCACAGGTTGATGAGATCGCAATTCACGTGGCTGCGCCGACTAAAATCACGCCGGCGACAGCGTTGGGCATAGATACAGCTGTATCTGGCGTTCGTTCGCGCTTGCCTGAGTCGCTTCCCACTGCCCAAAAAGCTTTTCCTAATGCAACAAGTCTAGCGGCCAAGGCTGCACCAAATATACCGTCCGTTGTGTCTAGCCAGCCCGCTCAGCCAACTCGTAAGCCAGCTTCGCCCCCTACGGTAACAAATATGCCGCCGGTTACGGCGATTAATTCTTCAAAACCTGTCAATGCGACGAACGCAAGGCGTGCCGCCGCGGCACCTTCTGCACCTGTTAACTCGCGTATAAAAGCCAGCCCGCAGACCACCAATGGAGTTACCGGCAGTGTGCCTAGCCAGCGCTTCGCGGTTCAGTTAGGCACTTTATATGATGAGCCGCGCGCCCGCGCATGGATTGCGCGCTTAAAAGCAGCTAACATACCCGCTTATCTGGAGCGGAAAAAGCTAGCTAACGGCAGCCAACAATTGCTCGTGCGAGCTGGGCCATTTAATGATCGCGTGAGTGCTGAGGCAGCTAGTAAGCGCATCCGTGAGCTAGGTCTGGCGCAGATGAAGGTCAAAACTGGTAAACCAACACTCAAATAGAGGTGCTCATGCTAACCGTATTCGACTTTACCGTGTTGCTCGTGCTTGGCCTTTCGGCCTTGCGTGGTTTATGGCGGGGTCTAGTTGCTGAAATCTTTGGCTTAATTGGCTGGATTGCTGCTTTTATCATTGCTGCTAAGTGTGTAAACGGGGTTGCGCCTTATCTGCCGGCGCACTTGCCGGGTGGTGAGACGACCCAGTTTTTGTTGGCCTTTGCTCTGCTGGTGATGGCTGTACTGCTGGCCGCCAATGTGCTCAATGCCTTATCAAACCGGTTAATCGGCGCGATTGGACTAGGCTCGCTCAATGCATCATTGGGCGTCCTATTTGGTTTATTGCGCGGCTTTGTACTGGTGGTGGTGTTGGCGGCGATAGCCAGCATGACCGATTTACCACAGCAGCGGTTTTGGCGCGAGGCGTTGCTACGGCCTTATGTGCAATCAGGCGTGTCGCTCATGAAGCACCTGCTGCCTGATTCGCTAGCGCGTTATGTGCGTGCCTATCCCGAATGAAGTAAAATACTATATGGTTGCTAAAAGTTGCTAAGAAAGCAACAAGTGGGTATTAGCAAGCCAGGGTAGGTGTTCTAAAACAAGAGTGCAGTATTCATTTGTGTCATTTGAAGGACCCGCCATGTGTGGCATTGTAGGTGTAGTTTCAAAATCTCCTGTTAACCAGTTGCTGTATGACAGTTTGCTCTTATTGCAGCATCGTGGCCAGGATGCTGCTGGTATTGCCACGGCAAATGGCAATACTTTCTATATGCATAAAGCCAATGGAATGGTGCGTGACGCTTTTCGCACGCGCAATATGCGTGCCTTGCCTGGCACATGCGGTATTGGTCAGGTGCGCTATCCA
The DNA here is from genome assembly GCA_031963205.1 of Mycoavidus cysteinexigens. Lineage (GTDB taxonomy): Bacteria > Pseudomonadota > Gammaproteobacteria > Burkholderiales > Burkholderiaceae > Mycoavidus > Mycoavidus cysteinexigens_C. The sequence continues at coordinate 4,188 of JASSUB010000001.1, read as the reverse complement.
ACGGCAGGTTCGGCCAGCAGCCAAGAAGAGGCGCAGCCTTTTTATGTCAATGCGCCATACGGGATTATTTTGGCCCATAACGGCAATTTGACGAATTCCCGGCAATTAAAAGACGAACTGTTTCGGATTGACCGGCGTCATATTAATACCCATTCTGATACAGAAGTTTTGCTCAATGTGCTCGCGCATGAATTGCAAATGGCGAGCGCGGGCTACTCGTTGGATCCCGCTATGCTCTTTAAAGCAGTCAGCGGGGTACACCGGCGCGTACGTGGCTCATATGCGATTGTTGCACTTATCGCGGGTTATGGCTTGTTGGTGTTTCGTGATCCTTACGGCATTCGTCCGCTCTGTATCGGTAAGCGTGAAACTGAGCAGGGCACCGAATGGATGGGCGCATCTGAATCGGTTGCGCTTGAAGGTATTGGCTTTGAGTTGGTGCGCGATGTGGCGCCGGGCGAAGCGATTTTTATTGGTCTTGACGGCGATTTTTATAGCCATCAGTGCGCGCATGAGGCCAGCCTTAATCCTTGTATTTTCGAGTATGTGTATTTGGCGCGGCCGGATTCTTGTCTGGATGGAGTGCCCGTCTATAATGCTCGGTTGCGCATGGGCGATTATCTAGCGAAAAAAATTGAGCGGGTGATATCGGCAGGGGATATTGATGTAGTGATGCCGATTCCTGATTCAAGCCGGCCGGCGGCGATGCAAGTGGCAAATCGGCTTGGTATTGAATACCGTGAAGGGTTTTTTAAGAACCGTTACGTAGGCCGCACTTTTATCATGCCAGGCCAGGCAGTGCGCAAAAAGTCGGTGCGCCAAAAGCTAAATGCAATGGCGGTTGAGTTTAAAGGACGTAACGTGCTGATTGTCGATGACTCAATCGTACGCGGCACGACCAGTCATGAAATCGTACAAATGGCGCGCGATGCGGGCGCCAACAAGGTTATCTTTGCCTCTGCGGCGCCCCCGGTTAAATTTCCAAATGTCTATGGCATTGATATGCCAACCCGCGGTGAACTCGTTGCCCATGGCCGTAGCGATGAAGAAGTGGCGCGCATCATTGGCGCAGACCAACTCATTTATCAGGACGTGACGGCGATGAAACAAGCTGTGCGCGACTTGAACCCGGCGCTCATGTCTTTTGAAGCAGCCTGTTTTGATGGCCATTATATAACCGATGATATTACGCCGGATTACTTGAATAGCCTCGAATTGGCGCGACTTGCCCCGGCGGCACTGAGTGAGCGCGATGCCGGTTCCGATAGTGAAAAAGCATTTTCGCAATTACATTTGCAACTGTCAGTGGAATAAAGGGCGTTGACCGATGATGGATAAGTTGAATTCTGATGCGCTGGCGGTTCGTGCCGGCCGCTTGCGTACAGAATTCAATGAACATTCAGAGGCGCTTTTTTTGACCTCAAGCTTCTGTTTCAGGCTTTACTCGATCGGCTAGCATTTTTTTAGCAATAGCAAGCGTTTTCTGGCGTTCACCTTCTTGCAGTCCCTCTTGTCGCAATTGTTCGTTAAAAGCATAGTAGGCGGCCAGGCGGACGCCAGGCGTTCGGAAGAAACAAGCGGCTAGCTCAAGCATAGTATAAAGTGGAAGCTTGCACAGGCGAAGATCGATCGATCAATGGTGCGTATTGGCCCGCTTGAAAGCATGATCCTGGGTGACGTCGGCGAGATTGGTGACGCTGAGCGATCAGCGATCCCGTTTAAGAGATTGAGCATGACGACGTTCCCGAACCTGTGCAAGATTCCACTGACTATGATGGAGTAAAACATGACTGCACGCAAGCATGAATTATCCCTGCATTATCCGAACGCCGCTGGCATCGACATTGGCTCAGCCAGCCACTATGTGGCAGTGCCGAGCGATCGAGATGAACAGCCGGTGCGGGAATTTAAAAGTTTCACCCAAGATTTGGAGACGTTGGCTGATTGGCTAAAGAGTTGCCAGATTGATACTGTAGCGATGGAATCAACCGGTGTGTATTGGATTCCGCTGTTCGAACTGCTGGAGTCGCGCGGTTTCACGGTCTATTTAGTGAATGCCCGGCATGTTAAAAATGTCTGCGGCCGCAAAAGTGACGTACTCGATTGCCAATGGTTACAACAACTCATGAGCTATGGCCTATTATCGGGTGCCTTTCGACCCAAAGAAGAGATTTGTGTCTTGCGGGTGATGGTCCGGCAGCGCGAAATGCTGTTGAAGTATCAGGCTCAACATATCCAACACATGCAAAAAGCCCTCACCCAAATGAATGTGCAATTAGCCAACGTGATCAGCGATATCGTGGGCGAAACAGGACAAAAGATCATTCGGGCGATTCTGGCGGGAGAGCGTGACGGTCACGTTTTGGCGAAGCTCAAACATGGCCGCATTCGCGCAAGCGAAGCCGAGATTGCGCGCTCTTTACAGGGGAATTGGCGCGCTGAACACCTGTTTGCGCTCAAGCAAGCGGTGGCCTTGTACGATGCGTATAACGAGCAGTTGCGTGAGTGTGATCGACAATTGGAAGCGCTGCTGGCCACTTACCCTTCGCAAAACGATGAGCCGCCTGCGGGCAAGCCAGGCAAGCCCACCCAAAATGCCCCTCAGTTTGATGTACGCACCGCTCTGTTCCGGATGAGTGGCGTGGATCTCACCTGCATTCATGGCATCAATACCGTTACCGCGCTAACGGTGCTCGCGGAAGTGGGTCCCGATCTATCGCGCTTTAAAAGTGCCAAGCATTTCGCCTCGTGGTTGGGCCTGTGTCCCGGCACCAAAATTTCTGGAGGTAAAAAGCTTTCAGGCGCGACCAAACGTACGCCCAATCGTGTCGCACAAGCGCTAAGAATGGCCGCGATGGCCCTACGGCGCAGTCAGTCTGCGCTCGGGGCCTATTATCGGCGGATGTGCGCGCGTTCGGATAAACCCAAAGCCATTACCGCCACCGCGCATAAGCTCGCACGTTGCATCTATGCCATGCTGACCAAGCAAACGGATTATGTGGACCAAGGCCAAGACTATTATGAGGAGCGCTATCGACAACGGGTAGTCCATCATCTTTCTGAGCGCGCCGAAAAACTGGGTTTCCGGCTTGTACCGGCCTAATAAAAATCCTAAAAATGCTAAAAAACCATTATATATCAATGACTTATAATTTGTTTCTTAAGAGACCTACCGCACAGTTTTTACCATCAGGGGAATACGCGCAAACATGTACTCTGCTCTCTTCTTGGAGATAAGGCCATTCGCCAAACCGCACCCCGGACATCTGCGCACCACTTAAATTCGCCTGGCGCAGCCAACTTGTACGAAGTTTGGCTTGGCTTAAATCCGCCCCTTGCAACTGCGCTGAATCGAATACCCCGAAACTCAGATCCGCTCCCGGCACGCGGATTCCCCTTAAATCCGCTCCATTAAACTGGACACCACTTTTCACCAAGAGCGTCAGCGCATTCGCCGCCATGGACTGCACTTCTTCTGTTTTTGAGCATTCGACCCAGTTCAGTAACTTTGCTTTTAACGCAGGCTCTTGTTGGATTTTTTTCCTTATATATCCAAATATCTCTGGATCATCAACAAGTCGCACCAATTCAAACAATACTGACTTCTCTACCACTTGAGCAAGTTGCCCTGATTCCCATAGTCTTTGCACTTGATTCAACACAAGGGTTCGCAAGCTCACATCCGAACTCGCCAAACTCTGATGATATTGCGCCGCTATTCTTTCCTGCAACAGGTGTAATTTCAGTACAGGCGAGTCCACCGGATCGCCATCTCGAGTCACCGTTGTCAGTGCCTTAAAAAAATTCTGCCGCTCCCATATTGGCAGATGATTTTCTACTTCTTCTCGAACTTCGACAGGTAACGACAGTAATGATACCGCTGGAGACTTTTGCACTGCTCCATAGGAGGCGGTAGCTGAGCTTGAAATAGGGTTTAACATGATATTTTTCTTCAACAGTAAGAGGCCGTACAGAAGGCGCGATCGTGACTCGCCAATGCGGTTCAACCAAAAGACCAGATTTGTACAGAGCAGATAGTATTTTCCAATCCTAAAATGAGGCTGAAACTGTCATGCTGTGTTGAGAAATTGGATTGATGATTAGTGAGTGCCGCGAAGCGGCGTTTCACAAGCAAAACATTTTATCTAAATTTGTAAGACAAGCGAAGCGCGTCAGGGTGAGTATGAT